>JAHDBA010000003.1:118-167905 GCA_020630615.1 Myxococcota bacterium
TTGGGTCCGTAGTGCTTGGGTCCGTAGTGCTTGGGTCCGTAGTGCTTGGGTCCGTAGTGCTTGGGTCCGTCGTGCTTGGGTCCGTCGTGCTTGGGTCCGTCGTGCTTGGGTCCGTAGTGCTTGGGTCCGTAGTGCTTGGGTCTGCATCATCGAGCCTAACGCACTCTAAAGCGTCCTCATCGCACACAAGGTGGTCGGCGCAATTCAAGAGAAGATGGCTCTCAGTCGGTAGGCAGAAACCCCCTTCTTGCACTTCACAGCGCCCAGAGCCACATTGTGCGTCGAGTGCACGGCAATCAAAGGCCATCAATTCATTATCTTCTTGGCAAAACAGCGGTAAGTAATCGTCTCGGCAAGCTGTATCCGCGAAGCGTAAAGAGGATCCACCAGTACAAATATCATCCTCCTGCGGAACACACATCCCAAAGTTGTATACAAGTTCACCCGAATCCGCGATCATCGAATCCAACATCGGAGTCGTAAAATCACAGATATAGCCCTCATCACATACGAAACGTGTACCATCACAAGGCCCGAACACAGCGCTTTGACAGACTCCTCTTCCGTTTTGAGCCACACAACTGCCTGCGTCGCTTCCAAAAGAAGAGAACGAAGCACAGTCCACAACGAGAGGAGTCGAAATCATCCAATCAATTCCAGAGTCAGCACCCAAGTTCGGGTCTTCATTCCCACCAAAGAGACATTGACGCAGCATTCCACCGGAACATGTCTGCTCAAACGCACCACTTGTGCAAGGTGCAATAGAGGTCTTCGACTCACAGCCTTCGTCAAATGAAAAGTTCGTTAAAGCGATATCGGAATCCGCGCCGTTGCCCTGAGAAAGAACGCATTGGCTCCCGCTCTCACACAGCACGGGTCGTATCGGGTTTTCACCATTGATGTAATCAACAGAAAGCATCGAGTGCAACGAACACGGCCCGGATTCTGCATCCCCGAGACACTGAACAGAATCAAAAACTCGTTCGCATGAGTCGCTAGGCCCTTCGGGTCGATTCGATGAGCTACACGGCATTTCCCCACATACAAAGGGTTCTGCTGAAAAATCATCGGGTACAATTTCACCGCATGATACCGGCACCCACACGCCCTCAAAGCATATTAATATATCCCCTTCAGACTCTGAACAACGCATTTCATCAGGAGCATCGCAGGAGTCTCCAAAAGACTGCGCAACGAGTTGACCGCCAAATAAAGAACACAGTAGTAAAAGCAAAAGTACTGCTTCAATACATACTGTTAAAAGCATGCACCTTGAACTGTTTTGAATATTTGAACTCAAAGTAGGCATAAGAAACTCCTTACCAATAATGTGGAAACCACGAAACATAACCCCCAAAATGTAGCGCATTGACAAGATGCGTCAACAAGCACATTTTCCTTGAATTACTGCAGACAAAAACACTGTCTTCAGAATTTCACAGAGTTCCAAAGGGGTAATCGTGGACCAGCTTCACATTAAATACCAGAGAGTTAGGCAGCATACATTCAAGCTTGTTACCCCTCTGACTCCAGAAGATATGCAGGTTCAAACGATGGATGACGTGAGTCCCACCAAATGGCACCTTGCACATACCACGTGGTTTTTTGATATCTTTATTTTAAAACCTTTAGGAAAACAGGTTGCGTCACCTCTGTTCTCTCGGCTTTTCAATAGCTATTATAACGCCGTTGGCTCACAACATCCTAGGGGTAAGCGAGGTTTCCTCTCAAGGCCTAGGCTTGAAGAAATCTACGACTATCGCAATCGTGTCGATGATTTAATTCTCGAAAGCGAGATTGAGATTCATAGCTCCACAGAGCTCACTAGACTTTTTGAGCTTGGGATTCAACATGAAGAACAACATCAAGAGCTCATGCTCATGGATATTAAACATGTCTTAGGTACAAATCCATTGTACCCACGATATGGGGCCCCCCCTTGGGGCGAACAAAAAGAAGATGCGTCATCGAACCCAACCGGCAAGCAGTCCAATCAAGAAAAATGGCAAAGATTTGATGAGTTAAACCTTCAAATTGGATCCAACTTCGAGAGCTTTGCTTTCGACAATGAAGGTCCGCAACACAATCGTTTTATTCCATCTTTTAAGTTGTATCCGATGTTGGTGAGCAACGATAACTATTTGGATTTCATCCGTGACGGTGGGTATGACAACCATCGCCTATGGCTTTCAGAAGGTTGGTCTTGGGTCCGGTTGAATGAAATTGATTCGCCCTTGTACTGGCAAAGAGAGCATCGCGATGCTGAATGGCAAGAGTATACCCTAAATGGTAACGCACCCTTGGACTTGAGTGCTCCAGTGGCTCATATTTCGTATTTTGAAGCCGACGCATTTGCCACTTGGGCAGGAGCGCGCCTTCCAAGCGAGTTTGAACTTGAAAGGGCGTTTCAGAGCAACGCAAAGGGCGACTCCGAAGCGAATCCTGGTACGATGCTAGAGCAGCAGCAGGGTTTTCGTTGGCAATGGACTCAGTCCTCCTATCAGCCCTACCCTGGCTTTAGAGCTACACCCGATGCAGTTGGTGAATACAATGGAAAATTCATGGTTAACCAATATGTCTTGAAGGGGAGCTCAACCCTAACGCCACCACAACATTCGCGGGCCACCTATCGGAATTTCTTCCCAACACATTCGAGATGGGTTATGAATGGCTTACGCCTTGCTCAGGACTAGACCCATCGTATCTTAAAACGCGTACAGACACTTTGGCTGAAGCTTATGGCAGAACACAGGCTATGATGATATTAACCAATCTGGTGCACTCCGCTTCTTTATCGAAAATTTAATTGACCCTTTTTTTGAAATTGGATTTGAGAGTCCTACACTTTTCAAAAGGGGGATTCCATGAACAATCAGGGTCACGCTTCAAATGGTAGTGCTGCGCAAGGACAACCAACCATTCCCGGTCGAAAGGCGACGCGCGAAAATAATCCCAACCATGATGAGGGACCGTGGCTAAACCTGTCCGATAACCCAGCATATCTTCTCATCCACTCCCACGACTATAAAGGAGTGCAGCCCACAATCACACTCCTCGACACAACTCTTCTAGGGCGTGGTGTACAGGCGGATGCCCGCCTTGAGAATCTTCCCGGGGTAAGCCGCAAACATGCGAGGATAGTCCGACAAGGGCACGAATACTCGATTGAGGACCTCGGTAGTAGCTTTGGAACCCGTGTGAACCGTAATCTTTTACGTACGCCCAAAACATTGAAGCAAGGCGACTCGATTGAACTGGGCGAATTCAAAGCTGAGTTCCGACTCGGTCTTGCCCCCGCACAAACGTCGTTGCGTGCCTTAAACTTGAGCAATTCACCGGGCGAATTGCGTCAACATCGCAAGGATGCACATCACGAATCTGAAACGATTGTTCCCTCCTCGGCGCTTCTAAGGAACTTAAATGATGCAGGTCAAGCCGTGCACCCTGGGAGTGACGACGATGATACCGATGAATTTTCTGCACAAGCGGACCACCGGTGGCCCTACAAACTCGAAGACGCTCCGGCTCGCCCTGAACGAGAGAGCATGCTTTTTTGGTTGGCCTTTGGTGCAGGACTTGCTGCAGCAATCTTCATTGGGTTCTTTTTTATGTATCAAGCATCTCCGGTTTCGGCTGACGATGATGCTCGCAAGCATATCTCGCAAGAAATCCCGAGCGCATGGAGTCACAAGTAAGGGGCTCTTCGCCCGAAAATACCATCCCTTTAAACTCGTGAGTCCGAAATTAGAGTAGTCTAACCAGGTGACTTTAGAGATCCTACGCACGAATCGAAGTGACCACGCAGCCGCATGGCTGATGCAGCGCGTTCTCGAAAATAGCGTTAGCCCGATCCGGCTCAACCCCATCTACTTATCGATTCCGGGACTGGAGAGTGTCGTTCGAAGGATCTGCCTGAATATGTATGGCGCAGAATTTGGGTTGGACCTACCCTACCTCTCTAAATTTTTTGAAGATATCTTTTCGCGTTGTGAGTGTACGGAAAAACCTTGGTACCACGACCTACAATACGCACATGGACCTCAACTTAAAGCTTTGATCCTCACCCACATGACTCAGCGTACAGATTCTGCCCATTCGGAGCAGGCGCACATCAATGAGAGTGAACATATTCGTCAGACGCTTGAACGTTATGCTTTATTTCGTCCAACATTGATGTCGCAATGGCGTTTGAATCTTCAACAAATGAACCCGCCCCTTACGCCGAATGTCCGAGTGCCACAACACGAAAGTGCACAGGAATACAACGCCGAACACCGTAGGTGGTTTGAGGACTACATTATGAAAGCCCAAGCCTATTCATGGGCAGACCGTTTTCATCATGCCCAGCAAACATTGACCAAGAACTCTGTGAGCCTTCCCAAGCGTGCTCATTTTCTTTTTCCAAACTCACTCTCCGAATCGGCTCTAACTTTGATTAAGCAACTCGGGACCCAAATGCATTTGGATGTAGCCCTCTATTCGCCCTCGGCATCGCTATGGTTTTTAGGTCATGGCTATACTGAAGAAAGCGAGAGCACGGGTGTGCGCCTCGCACATCAACTCTCGCCGAAGTTAAAGACATTGCATCGCAGGGTCCTTGACCTATGGGATGTCAAAGATGCGAGCAGCTATCAACCACTCGCACCATCGGGAGGACTTCGGAAGCTGCAAAGTGACCTCTGCGCATCTCAAGAAAGCATTCTGCACCAGAGCGAATCCCCAAACCTCGTCTTAACAAAGCAAGATTCATCTTTTTTGTTGAGTCGCCATCACGACTTTGAGTCCAGCTTCCTAGCAGCCCTGAACGCATTGCTTGACTTTCTTCATGACAATCCTGAAGTGCGTCGAAGCGAATGTTTGATTTGTTTTCGCAATGTTGACGCGAAGCTTGAAGACATTCAAAGGATCTTAAGCGACACCTTCCCCTCATTCCCAATTGAGCAGATCTTCCTCTTGCCCCATCGGCCGACTCTCTTGGGCTCGGATGTCTTTCACGCTCTCACACAGACTTTCGAGCTGGATGGGCTCAGAGAATTCTTATGCTTAACTCAAAACGAAGTGTTCAAAGAGAATCCGGGGCAAGCAGAAAGTGTACGTCTTTTACGTGAAAGTTTATTGACGCTTCCCTATAGTCCACGGGGTGCAGATCCAAGTGACGCAAATGCGGGCGCTGGCCATGGGCGCAACAAGGCGAAGAGCTTTTACTCTCTCGATGAGAGTGAATGGTGTGCTTGGAATGAAGCATGGCTCCATCAAGCTCTTGGCTCACCAAACTACGAAGAGTCCTACTTCGAACTCCGCAATGCCCGTTGGGTCACTCAAGTGCTCCATTCGCTACATATCTTTCGTAAACTTCGCCAGCGTCTTGAAACTCCGATGTCGCTTTCAGACTTTTATGAATGGAGCAACCAAGCATTACAAAGTACAACCCTTGTTCAGAACACGGACATTGAAGGGCACTCTACTCAAATCACACCTAAAAGCAGAGCAAGCGGAACGACGATTTCCGAAGAAATTTTACACCGAGAACTTTTTATCACCGATAAAGAATCGCAACCTTTCTCAGAGCTTCGTCTTACCCCCCTTGGATGGATCGATGTTCTTTCAAACGATGCGAGCATCAGCGAAACACTGAACACATCGCACGACAAAATTAAGATTGCGTCTTTAGCGGCCTGCGCCCATGTTCCGGCACGATGGCGTGCGATTGTTGATTTGCATCCACATGATTTCCCAAAGAAAGTTCAAGCTGATTTTTCCACCCCTTGGTACCAAGGTCGACACCCCGGTGATGCTTTGGCCTTCGAATTTGAAGAGGATCTGCTTCTCGCGTCCATGCATCACAGCGAAAACTGCCTCTGGCTCGGATGCATCGATGGACGGGAAGTGGACGAAAAAAACTCTGAAGTGTGCATGCAAAAAGCGATGGAGGCATTACCAGAAATATTGCACCCCCTTATCGAGTACGCCGAAGTGGAAAACCTGCGTACGAGAACAAGGGAAAGTGCTAGACGTGCCCATACGGACGTCGGCGCCAAGCACCAAAACGAGAAGACTCCCAACACAGAGAGCGTTCATCAGCGTGCAACAAATTCCGATGGAACAACGCCCCATGTCATCGAGCCTGAGAAACCGAGCCCCGAAGAAGGCCCCGAAGGATCACTCGGTGAGTCAGCGCCACATATACTCTGGGGCGACGTCCGAAAGAATGCTTCAATTAACTTTGAAGCGCTCTCAAGCTTCTCGTTCTCACCCGGCGCTTCGCAACACCGACTCTTGCAATGCCGGCCCCATTATTTAGACCGAGAATCGACACCAGAACAACTCGAGACTCGCGCGATAGAACGAGACGGTTTACAAGCATACTTCCAGACCAAGTCCAACCCTTCAGGATGGATGCATCACTTTTCTTTGCTTAACAACAACTTGATCACGAGCCCTCCGATTGAGTTCGCTCGTAAAACGCCGGTCTTAAGCCAACTCTTCCAGCGCATCGATCGCAATCTCGAAGGGCGCAACATTCACCTCACTCTACCCGTCATCTCGCAGAGGAGTAGGATTCACCTGGTTCTCAGGGAATCCCTCAAGATTGAAATTCGCAACATACGAATATCCTCATCGGCCATGCGACATGTCACGCGTCACTCGCGTCGTGGGCCACTCTACTTCTGGCTTCTTCACCTGAGCGCATGTGCACTCAACTCCGCTGGCACAACGACATGGATTGAATGGAAGCAACCGGTGAACAAAGACGGGACTCAAACACCATGGATACTTTCCCATTTCGAAGCGCTTCCTTCGAAGCAAGCAGTTGAATATTTGAGCGCTTTTGTCCACACCACATTCGAACTTCCGAATCACCTGCGTGCCTTTGATTGGCGGAGACTCAATCTTGAGGCCCCGCTTTTTCCCAAGCAACGTTCTAAGAAAGGGGGAAGCGCAGTGGAACGTAGGCTCGCAAAGCTCACTGCCTATTCAAACTTGGAGAGAGCAATCGAGCGTGAAGTTCTGCATGAAGACACCTTTTCTTTTCTTCAGCACTGGAAAAGCGAAGTGAGCGACAAAGCGCAAGAGACCATGCGGGCTTCAAAACACACCAACCTGGAAGAACTTGCTGCAGCACTTTCAAGCGAAGCCTCCAATATCAAGGTTCAACCATGAGCCTTGCTCTACCACTGTGGCGACGAATTGAACTCGGGACGGGGTGGTCGTCAATTGAAGCGAGTGCAGGCACGGGAAAGACCTACACGCTGGTCCGACTTGCCATGCGCCTTATCGTTGAACGCGATATCTCTCTTCGTGAATGCGCGATACTTACATTTACTCAAGCTGCGGCCGCAGAATTAGAAGACAGGCTCTTTTTGCTTTTAAAGGAAGTCCTGCACATCGCGCGTGTGTTTAAGTCCAAAGAAGAAACAAAATCTATCGATAACGATATCGATCCACATCTGCGTGCTTGGTGCCAAGACCTTCTGGACAAAGGGCATGACGTAGAAGAAGCGCTACGTCGCGCTCTTGCAGAACGTCACTTTGTATCTATCGGCACCATTCATTCTTTTTGTGGACGCATCAACGCAAGCCTTTCTCCTGCCGCGTCGAGGATGCGACCCGGTGCAGAATACGTCGCGACAAAATCTTGGGAACTTGCTTGGCTTCGAAATGAAGTTCAAGAGGTCAAAAGACATTTCAGCCCCGAGACGACTCCATGGTTGAACACACTCTTAAACGCATCGAGGCTCGCGCCTTTGCTCCCCTTGTGGAGAAAGTCATCACCGCCAAGGCATTTTTATGCAAAGGTCTACCAAAGCAATACGGCGAACCGAGTGAAGGAGATACACGAACTCGCTCAAGAACACGATGCATGCGTAGCGTCTTTCAAGCAGCAAACTACGTATTTAGCGGAACATTTTAAGGGTGAACTTGATGCCTTCCACTTCGCTTATCAAGAAGGCTTTTTCAACAAAAATAAAGTTCGAGAAAAGCGGGTCCACGAGTTCTTGACGATGCTCGGCAAAACCAGAGACGCGTCTTGGAACGCTGCGCCGGAAGACATGAAGCTTCTAAGCGAAAACCTCGCCAAGCTAAATCGTGTCGCACTTGAAAACGCACGCAAAAAAAATATAAAGGTCCCACCACTTGCGATGATGACACAAGTGACCTCTGCCCTTGAACGTCTGGTTCTTCAAGTCTGCTCCGAGATTGAAGAAATACAGCTCGCAATCCTCGACGGGATGGCGCTACACTTTCGGAGTGCACGACAACATTTTCGAGACACACAACAATGCTATGATTTTGATGACCTTTTGCGAGACACTTTAGAACGGGTTCGCTTGACCGGAGCCTCCCAACATTTCAAGGCTCTTATCGTCGACGAATTCCAAGATACCGATCGTGTTCAAGCGGAAATCTTTGAGGCGCTTTTTCCCCTTGAGAGTCACTGCGTATTTTTGATCGGAGACCCGAAGCAGTCCATCTACGGATTCCGTGGTGCAGAACTCGACACCTATTTCACCGCAAGTGAACGTTCCGAACGTCATTACACACTGGATACCAACTATCGTTCGCAGCCAGGAATCAATGCCGCACTCAATTCTTGGCTCTGCAATTCGGACGCCTTTGCACCAACAACGCTCAGCTATACTCCAGTTCAGACATCGCAGGAGGACTTAAAAGAGGACAACTGGCATATCATCTCGAACGAAAACCTTGAGACTCCTGTTGTCGACGCACTCATGCGCGCGCGTCAAGAGAGCCCGAATCGACCGTGGCACGATTACGCAATCCTCGTTCGCTCCAACACTGAGATTTCAGACTACACAACCCAACTCGAACACGCTGGAATCCCATGTCACACAAGTGCACGGTGGAACCCAGAGCTTACAAAACTTTTTCGTGAAACGATCGCTCTCTACATGCTGCCCACTTTTGATGCCTTTCGTTCGCTTCTACTTCATCCCCTCTTTGAAACGAAGGGGCTTACATCAAAGCAATTCCCCCCGATGGCCACGATGGAAAGCTTCGAATACTGGTGTCAAAATGCGCGAGACTTAAGCCCCGGCAAAGCGCTTTTGGAACTTATTGCGCTCTCGGGCGGAGCGCAGAAACGAGGGAAAGTCACAAGCCTAAGCACTCCGCTTACGATGCTGGTGCATGCACTCAATCAACTTACGGACCAGTTTAATCATTCCACCATGAAACTTGGGCAACCTTTGCCCTTTGCCGCGACAGTGATGATGACCAATGCGCGGGACTTGGAGTCCTGGTTTGAGGATATCGAAGCGACAATGGTCTTTCGCGCGAAACCCCATTTTGTCAGTCTTCTAACATGGCACAAAAGCAAAGGTCTTGAGTTCGACACTGTGCTCCATCCGAGTCTCGCAAGTTACAATCCGAATGCATCGTTGAGGGCGCCAGCCTCATTCATGCAAGAAGACAAACATCGCATTGTTCTCCCGTCTACATTCTTCAGGCACTATACGCAAAAAGAGCCAGCCCCAAAGCTCATTGAAACACTGAACAATGCTCAACTCGGAGAAACGAAACGTATGCTTTATGTTGCACTGACTCGAGCGGCGCGCTCGAACTGGATATTCGTCCCAGAGCTTCATCATGGTAACATCCGAAACGATTTTGCGACTCCAAAGACTGCGTCTGCGAAGTCTGCGTCTGCGAAGTCTTCGGCAGCTCGCCTGAAAAAGACCTTGGCTCCTTCGTCCATTTTTTCACATATGACCGGTATATCGAATTTGAGTTCGCGTGAAGAATGGGTAAACTCTATCCACCGGCGAGTCTCGACAACAATCGAAGAGGCCCAAGAGACACAACCATCAACCCTTGTTTTTAAAGGGGCTGAGGACTTGGTGATTCCTTGTGTCGAAAACACAAACCTATCGCAAACGAAGAGCAAAACGGGACTCACGACGCAAAAAAGAGAATGCAGAGATGGGCTCAAAGAGGATATGGCATCCTTGTCGAGCTTAGAGATTCGCGAAGAGGATGCCTACTTGCTTCATAGTCCACATCGCGCACATTCGTTCTCATCCTTGCACGCTTCTGCGCACGCGACACCGACAGAACTCGACGCAGAGTCGAAAGAGCAAAGAGACACAAACTCCAAACGTGTTCTTCCCCGTCAAGCGAACTTGGGTTCCTCCGAAGGTTCGACAAAAAAGACGAGCGTTCTATCGCCGCACCTCATCGGAGCCGACTTCGGGAATTGGGTTCACGAGGTCCTTGAGAAGCTTGAGTTGTTTCATTGCGACCACGAAGATATCGCCAAAGTTGTGCGTGCAACACGACCTGCGAATTTTTCGAAAGTGGACGAGTGCGAAATAGCGCTTCATATTTCAAAGATTCTTGAAGCCCAGTTACCGGGTGCAAGCAATACAAATTTTTCTTTAGCAGATTTAAAGATGGAAACCTGCCTCCGAGAACCGGCCTTTACATTTCAACTTTCGGAGTCACACCTCTTGAACGTGCTCCGCAAAGGCCAAGGTGTGCGTCGACACGATACCCTCTTTGGCTTTATCGATATGGTATTTGAGCACAACGGTGAGTTTTACATTGTCGATTATAAAACCAATCATCTTGGAGACGATCTCAAAGACTATCAACACGATGCGCTTGCACGTGTGATGCGGGAGCAAGACTACACTCTTCAAGCAAAAATCTACTCGCACTCGCTACGTACTTGGTTCAAAGCCTTCGAAGGGGCTGCGTCAAAGCAAGGGCGCTGGAAACTCCCTCGCTCGATTCATGTCCTCTACCTCTTTACACGAGGGCTAACGCTCGAAGCGCGTCAACCAAAGGATGGCGTTTTCAAAATCGAGGTGCCTTGTGAGTAAGCAGCTCGAATCGGACATGAGCAGAGCACCCTCCTTTTCTCCGGAACTTGCAATCGCATTGGAATGCCTAATTGATGCCTATGAGCATGGGAGAATGTCGCTTGCCCCCGAAACTCTCCAGTCCTACTTAAATGACCATGGGCATCCCATCGCCTTAGAGCGAATCAAGAAAATGCTATCGCCGTATACGATAGAGCACGAGGGACGAGTCGTACTTCAACGCGCATGGTATTATGAGACTTTTGTGGCATCGAACCTTGCATCACGCGCCAAGACTGAAGGAAGCTCTTCGCTGAAAGACACACCGCACCCCCCAGCGCGGCGAAAGAAGCTTCGTTCCAACAGTCGACTTTCGCCGGAACAGGAAGCTGTCGTTCACGCATGCGCAAAAACACGCTTGATTGTGCTTACCGGTGGGCCTGGTACGGGCAAGACGACAACGCTCTCGTCCATGTTACGATATTTTCTCGATAGCCACACCTCGGCATCCCATGACTCATCGGTGCAAACAGACTCGCAACAACGTGTCCTTGTGTTGGCACCCACGGGCAAAGCGGTGCGACGCCTCAAGGCAACAATCGCATTCGAAGACGATGACTCAAGCCTAGAACTTTCTTTTCAGACCGTACACGCTGCACTTGGTTTTCGTGATCGCGCTTTCATGGCGCCGCGTGCACATTTCAACTCGAAACTCGATGCTGATTTGTGTGTGATTGATGAAGCGTCAATGCTCGACAATGAACTTTTGGCGCACATGCTTTCTGCACTACCGATGCGCTCCGCACTGTGGCTCGTGGGCGACCCGGACCAACTCCCGCCCGTTGGCCCAGGCACCCCCTTTCTACAATTGGTGGACGCCGCTCGGGAGATGGCTTTGCGCCCAACTTACTATTACGAACTCACGACAAACTTTCGTCGGCGAAAATCCTTTGATATTGCGGGTGACACGTATCAAGAAAAAGGCAGCCCTGGCCTTTCACTCGCCAACCTCAGCTCGCTTCTGTCAAAGCTCCCACCCAGAAGGCGAGACGAATTGAAGAACGACACCAAGAGACATGCGTCTGCCAGCCTTCTGTTTTTCAAGCTTGACGACCATTGGGAACTCGAAGAACTCCTTCAGACATTTATGCAAAACTGCGGCATTCAACGCGACTCGAATGCGTGGCGAACATTATGCGTGACCTACGAGGGTGGCTTGGGTGTCCACGCTCTACAACAGGCATGGAAAAATGTTTTTGCCGGGCAAGACGATCGTGTGGGCGATCCTATCTTTGCGACAAAGGCACTACGGGATTTCGCACTTGAAAATGGTGCGGAAGGCCGATTGGTTCTCAAGAACGATTTCATGGTAGGGCGGTTTGAGAGTATGCGGGGTGAAGAAGTTGATATCCCTTGGCCTCATCCTGGCCTGCAAAAATCCTGGGTCTCGAGTGTGCATAAAGCACAAGGCTCAGAGTATGAACATGTCATTTTCTTTTTGCCAGACTTCGAGAGTCCATTGCTGACGCCGCGTTTGGTCTACACAGCTTTGACACGTGCGCGCAGGCAAACCTGGATCGTATCACGTGATGGCATCTACTCAATGTCGAGCGATCGTAACGAAGGTGAGCTGAAACGCATCGAAAGTACACTCCTGTCGGATACCGCTGGCAGGGTCGAATAGGAGACGGACATGAGGCTAACGCAAGATAGAATCTTAAGTCACAAGAAAAGCGCCGATGCGAACTTTAAGTTCCCCATGTGCCCTTCATGGTTTCAAGGCCGAGGCGCTTTCGGGGGGCTTTTGATGGCACAGGCAATTCGTGCGCTCAATAGCTGTGATGGTTTAGAAAGCAAAGGAATGATTCTGTCGTCGCTCAGCGGTTCTTTTATGCAATCGCATCAAGGCGAGAGTGTTGAGATTGAGATTCAACCTTTGCGTCTCGGTCGAGGTACACATTTTATTCAGGCGCGACTCTACGACGCTGATTCCATTGTGGCTGATTTCACGCTGACTCTGAGCCGACCACGACAAACAAGCGTCGCTTCGAGTTCGCCCACCATGCCCGAAGCCGAACCCTTTGAAAAATGCCTTGAAGCCCCCGCGGGTCTTGTTCCCGCCTTTGTTCAGCATTTCGACATGCGAATGTGTCCATCATTAATTCGGCCCAAGGACTCTCTGTGTACAATGTGGGTTGAGCCCAAGAGTCCTACAAAGAGCCCCTACGAGAACATTGCTCTGTCCATAGATGCGTTGCCCCCAACAGTGTTTCTTCACGCCGGCCCGCATTTTAAAGGCGGTACCGTTCACATCAGCCTTCATTTTTGGGAGGCATCATCCAAAGTCAAAGAGGAAGGGGCCTTTCTCGTACAAAGTCGCGGCGGCACTCGAGCCGAGGGGTGGCTCGAAGAACACCAAGACTTGTGGTCGGCATCGGGTGAACACCTTGCTTCAAGTACCCAACAAATCGCTTTTTTTACGCCGTCGCCTTAAAAAGACAGGCAACGCAAAGAGCGTATAGGTCGAAGGACCAAGGCTCCCGCTCGTCTCAGAACTTGAGCAGCTCTGCGTTAAGAGTCCACCGCCCGAAAGAGAAAGTGCGCCACTCGTATCGCTTGTATTGCTCTCATCTGAAACATTGACAGGATCGGTCGGCCCTTGTGGGTTACTTGCAGGGTCTTGCCCGTCTTGGTCAAAGGTTGGATCAGCAGGGACTCCTGAGTTATCAGTGGACGTGTTGTCCGATGATGTGGGATCTGCGGGTTCTGAATCTGCGGGCTCAAGTTGACTGGTTCGCGGTGTACATACAGCCCCAACGACTACAGAAGGGTTGACTGTGCCCATGAAACGTTCGCATGTCTGCCTTGTATCTGGACATGTCCAAGAGTGGTCACAGCGCGCATAGCAGCGCGAGATAGCGACAGACTCTTGAATGCACGCTAAACCGACATCACACCCAAAGACGCCGGTACATGTGTCTCCCTCTTGACCCGGGCCGCCCGGATAGCAGAATGAAGAGTCTTCACAGTATCCATTATTATCGCATCCATCAAAACAAGCACTCGTATTGCTCTGCGTACAACTGTCATTATTAAAGTAGATGCAGCTCTCAAAAGCAGAACAGCCCACGCCGCTTTGTGGGTTACATGCAGCTCTGCATGTTCCAGAGCTCGCACCGTTAACTTCCGGAATACAGGTCGCCCCTTCAACACAGCGAAACTCTGAGTCACAGTATTCACCCGGCGCTTGCTCCCCATTCGGGTTGATACAAACTCCGAACACACTGGCTTCCTGGCCAATGTCAACGCATTCAAAACTCGCAGGGCATGTGTTACTCCCATTTGGATTACAGCGCTCATAACAAAGTGCACTAGACTCATCTCCCAGACACACTGCGTCGTTTTCACACTCATAATAGGGAGGCACACAGGCTTCTCCGACTGAGGGAACTATCGTTCCTAAAAACACACATTCTCCACTTCCTGCTTCGTCACATTCAAATCCGTCGGCACAATCGCTATCGCTTGAGCATAACGAAGTGCAATAGCGAAGCCCATCCGAGAAGCCGCATATCAAAGGCGATGGACAGTCGCCGTTCGACGAACACGCACTACCTGCACCCGAACCGGATCCAGGATAAATCGCTTCGATACCTGCAATGTCTGAGATGCGTAGCTCCTCTGGGTCCCCTCGACCACCCGAGGCAGCCATGACAGACCAGTTCTTACAACTGTCGTCCGGGCACGGGTGCCCCAAACCGACCAAGTGTCCCATTTCATGGAGGAGCACTGCCTTGGCACTCGTGCACCTGTCCTGGAAGCGGTCACAGTCATCTCGATCTGCCGACCATGGAAGTTGCACCGCACCAGGAACTGCATTCATCACGATATCGGCATCGGTGATGTCTCGACTGCACAAGTCAATACTTGAAAGTGTCACGCCCAATGCCCCCAGACCACCTGCACCGAGGAGGCTTATATATTCAGACTGAGAGTTGATCCATAGAAGGACGTTTTGGCCGTCTTGCAGCCCAGGGTCCCGAGAGCCGCTGCCTAAATTCTGTACCGATAAGTTACTGCCAGGCACACTCGACCATTGATTCGTCACATTGTTGACAATAGTGCTCCACTCCGCGCTACTCACCTCGCTGGGTCTTTGACTGCTTTCAAATCGCACACCGACAACAGGGTTAACCCAGCGTGTGGCATTTGACGTCGTGCATGAACCACATCCGTCATTGGAGATAGAACCGGTCGCATCAACGCTATTGCAAAGCGACCGATAACACGCGCTTGAAGGGAAGATCGTGCCCGACGAACACATATTTGGCGATTGCGCACGGAGCTCGCTGGCCAGAAAAAGTGCCGCTCCCATCGAGATTGCACACAGCCACGATTGAACGAACAATCGCTCTGTATTGAAAAGACAAATCATTCTGCAACCTTGTTCGTATTGGATCGTGTACGACTGCTCACACTCTTGACAATCCGTCTTAGAAGCTCACGCCGATCAAGCTTTAGGGGCGGATTGAATGCTTGTGTTTTTAGACTCAATGCACCACTGCGCGCCTCATGATATTCCACAGTGCCCTCTTCTATGACCTGCTCAAACTTTCCCAAGCCTATCCCGACCTGTGCAAACATTCGCAACTCTTTAACCTCGAGTCCTGCGCGAATCGTTTCTGGCACCACGACACCAAAGAAAAGCAACTTTTCGTCTCGGCGGTAATCGTGAATCCCATCGATATGAAGTTCTTGATGGTTGACGACTCCACCAACTTTATAGATCAGGAATTCCTCATGTGTACTGGAGCCTTTTAACGCCTCCAACACACGGACTCGAATCAGCTGAACGGGGCGTTTACCAAGAAGCATTTTTTGGATCCCTACAACCTGAACTTCGGCGATAAGCTCACTGGCTTCGGTCATTCTTTCCAAGCCGGGTGAGACTATCGTCGAGCCATACACGTTGATGGAACCCAAAGTTGATATTGACGCTACAAGTAGGGTACACACTAGCGCGTAGAGGTTTCGCATCGCAAAGCGTGAGGCCTGAGTGCAGTGAAAGAGACGAGCACGGGATATTGATGATACATAGAACATACCGTCTTCTAGCGACACTTCACTTTTCCATCAATAGAAAACATTCAAGGGGTAACAAAGCTTTGTAACGACATCCCCCAATTTCGACTCACTCAAGACAAATTCATGGTCTTCGACTCACTCGGAAAGGAGTGAGAGCAAAACGAAGGCGAACACACATGCCAGAACCAACGTTGCCACCAAAACAGGCTGATAGCGATGACGCTCCCTTTTCGTAGGGAGGTCTGGACTTTTTCCTACGTTGTTCGCAGCCACGTCACTTGAGCCGGTTCCCCCATGGTCTTCCACGATCACAACCTCTGAAACTGTTTGTGTTCGTTGCTTTCTTGGGCGGTCGAGATTCAAATGCGGGGTCGGTTCCGTCGATGCGTCGTCACCGAGCGAATTGGGATACCACTTTTCACTGCGCTCGTCCGCAGACCGCGTCTCAAATACACGATGCTGGTCATGGGTAGCCCCAACTGGCATCGGGACGACCGAGCGACCCGAGATGTTCACTTGAACTCTCCGATCAGCAGCCCCAGAGAAATCGTTGACGGGCTCGTTTCCGTTTGAAGCCTCGAAAAAAGTTTGAGCACGCTCAAAAACGATGGTTCGCTCTTCGTCATGGTTGAGGTTTCCATCAACGTAAGACTCAATATCTTCTTGCCGCCGAAGAAAGATCTCGCCTGAGCCGTCTCGGGTCACGAGACGCATCGATCGCAACGTCTGCACCAGAGCACGTTCTCGCTCACGTTCTTCACTCACCTCACTCGCAAACACATTTTGAATGTGTTCAAGATGTTCCTGACGGGCCTTCGCAAGCACTTCGGGTTTCTCTAGTGTAAACAACGACCGTAACGCCTCCGCCATCTCAGCTGCCGAGGAGAAACGCCGACGGGGAGATTTCGACAGCGCCTTATTGATAATGTGAACCAAGCCTTGTGGAATATCCGGTCGAATGCCTTCTGGCGCACGAAAACGAACTTCTCGAATCCGCTCCAAAGTGTCCAAATCGTTCTGCCCCTTGAATGCACGAGCCCCTGTACAGAGCTCATAAAGAACCACCCCTGCTGCAAAAATGTCAACACTTTGCGTAAGTTTCTTCCCTTTGACCTGCTCCGGTGCCATGTATGCGAACTTACCTTTCAGTATTCCTGCTTCAGTTTTATATTCACGGTCGCGTGCCCGAGCGATACCAAAGTCAATAATCTTTACGGAGCCATCGAATCCAACAAGAATGTTTTGAGGCGAAATATCGCGGTGAATAATGTCAAGTTTCCTGCCCTTTTCGTTACGCAACCCATGCGCATAAGAAAGACCGTCACAAAGCTGGGCAACGATAAGTGCAGCCTGAGGGTAGGAGAAACGATGTCCAGCTCGGAAACTGCGGTCCATGTAGTTCCGTAGTTCTCTCGAGGGAAGATACTCCATTGCAAGATAATATTGCCCCTCGCAGCGACCCAGTTCATGGGTCCGTATTAAATTGGGGTGCTCAAGGCGAACTGAAATACGCGCTTCATCAAGGAACATTTTTACGAAGTCATCATTTTCAGCAAGGTCGGGTAAGATACGCTTGATTGCAACGGGGATGTCGCCATCCACGCCTCGATAAACACCTTGGTACACTTCAGCCATTCCGCCTACACTAATACGACGTAAGAGTGAATACTTCCCATAGGGGGTGACGTGGTTTGTAGACATCGATTGTAGACTAGCAAAGCTTCACCATAACATCACCTTTCACACGATAATTTACGATTCGAGGTCTTGTCGATACATCAGGGCTTCTTCAATCGCCTTGCGCTCGATACGAATGTCCTTGTTGAGATCTGCGATCGTACGCGCAACCCTTAAAACTCGCAGATATGAACGTGTTCCAAGCCCAATCTTTGTGGCGAGGTTACGAAGAAAGGCACCCGCTTGCTCACACAGCATGGCTTTTTGATGGAGTTCATGCCACTGCAATTCCGAGTTGAGCTTGTTTTGACGCTGAAGTTGAGCCTGACGCGCAGACTGAATTCGGCTCCGCACTTTCGCAATATCGGTAGCGATCTCAGGCTTCGTTGTTGCAAGCAAGTCAAGACTGGGTGGTGAGACCCATATCGTCATGTCCAAACGATCCAAAATAGGGCCACTAATACGATTTAAGTAACGCCCTCTTTGCAGTGCCGAGCAGGAACAATTGCGCCGCGGGTCTCCCCAATATCCACAGGGACACGGGTTCATGGTTGCGATGACAATCATCTTTGCAGGATAGCGAACCTGTGCCCTCGCTCGACTCAAGGTGATGTACCCATCTTCAAGCGGCTGACGCAGCACCTCGATGGTTTGCCTTGAGAACTCAGGTAGCTCATCAAGAAAGAGTACACCACGATGGGCCATTGAAATATCGCCGGGCTTTGCAAACCCAGCACCGCCACCAGCCAAACCCGCCAGCGATGACGAATGATGTGGGGCTCGAAATGGCCGCGCGATATGGCTTTCTGTATCGTCGTTTAACTCCCCTGCTATTGAGAGCAATCGTGCGACCTCCAAACCTTCATCACGCGTTAAGGGCGGCATGATCTCAGGTACGCTCTTGGCCAACATGGTCTTTCCTGTGCCTGGGCCTCCAAAAAGCAAGACATGGTGGCCTCCTGCTGCGACGACCTGCAATGCTTTTCGCTCGAGGACTAAACCGCGAATGGAGTCCCACTGCGTCGACTTTGGCTGCGTGGTAGACGCTTCACTAACTTGAAGCGGGCGCTCTTTGACCCTGCCGTGAAGCATGTCCAAGAGGTGCGCCAAAGTATGGACGGCAAAAACCTCTAAACCATCGATGAGCGCTGCTTCCTTTTGGTTCCCATGCGGAATATAGGCTCTTTTGATACCTTGTGCTCGCGCCGATTCGAGTCCTGCCAAGACCCCTGCGACGGCCTGCACACCGCCCCCAAGAGAGAGTTCCCCCATGACAAATATCGGTTTGGAAAGCTCAACCTTGCTCTGGGCCTCTTCCAATGCAAGTGCTACAGGCAAATCAAAGCCGGTTCCAACCTTGGGTACATTGGCAGGTGAGAGGTTTACCGTGATCCGCCCAAGGGGAAAAGACAATCCTGCCGCATCCATTGCAGCATGCACACGTGCCCTCGCCTCGCGGACTGCCGTTTCCGCCAGCCCAACAGTCGTAAAGGAGGGCAAACCACCTCCAATATTTGCTTCAACTCGAACCAATTTGGCGTCCGCGCCAACTAGTGTTGCAGAAAAAACACGCGTCATGTGCAACCTCCCTTGATGTTGCGAATCGAAGCTTAGAGACTTGCAAAACACGAAGAGGTTTTTGATGTTTACGGGGATTATCCGGGATGTGGGACGAGTCGAAGCGATAGCAATGCGGGATGAAACCCGCGTGCTCGAAATTTCCACGAACCTTGATCTAAGCGAAGCTTCTCTTGGCGCAAGCTATGCAATCAACGGCGTCTGTTTGACACTCGTAAAAAAGTCACGTGAAGAGAATGAAACGAATACCACTGAGACCCGGAGTTCATGGCGCTTCGGGGTCGAACTTGGCCCCGAGACACTTGCGGTCACCACCTTGGGTAAGCTAGCGAGCGGGGCGATGGTCAATATTGAACCCGCGCTTAAAATGGGCCAAGCGTTGGACGGTCACTGGGTTCAAGGCCATGTCGACGGCATTGCAACATTGAGCTCAGTCGAGCTCGACGCTGACAGCATTGTTTGGACCCTTCATGTCGAAGCAGAGCGCTACCTCCCTTATCTCGTCCCGAAAGGCTCGATAACACTGGAAGGCGCGAGTCTAACGATCAACAGTGTCGAGGGTCACGATTTTTCCGTCACTCTGATTCCGCACACCTTGCAAGAAACAACATTCTCCGGCCTGGGTGTCGGCGATAAACTCAATTTTGAAACCGATATTATGGCGCGTCAGATAGAACGTCTTTTAAACTATCGTACGTCGCAACAGTGCAACCCGCCCCAGGCATAGATTAGGAATTGTCATGACACCATCGGAACTTTCTTCGGACAACAAAATATCTCTTGCCTTCGAAGCATTACGTCAAGGGCGACCGGTCATCGTCGTCGATGATGAAAGTCGAGAAAATGAGGGTGACTTCGTTTTTGCCGCAGAGAAAATCACACCGGAGTCGATTAACTTTATGGCCAAGCATGGTCGGGGACTCATTTGCTTGGCAATGACCGCAGAACGCTTAAAACATTTGGACATTCCACTCATTCGCACGAAAAACAATGAACGGTCCTCGACTGCGTTTACAGTGTCAATTGAAGCCCGTCACGGCATAACCACCGGGATCTCCGCAGCCGACAGAGCCCATACCGTTCAAGTCGCGGTTAACCCAAAAGCCAATGCGAACGACCTCACTCAGCCGGGCCACATTTTTCCTTTACAAGCCCAGGACGGTGGTGTTCTTTCGCGCGCAGGCCACACGGAGGGCTCTGTTGACCTCGCACGACTCGCTGGCCTCGCGCCTGCCGGTGTCATTTGCGAGATTATGAATGATGATGGCACCATGGCGAGACTCCCGGAGCTTCAAGAGATTGCTGAACGGGAAGGGCTACTCATCCTGTCCATTGCAGATATTATTCAGTATCGACTGCGCCAGGAATCTTGCGTGGAGCAGGTTGCAAGCACAATACTATCAACACAATGGGGCGACCTCGAAGCCTTTGCATACCGTTCGACCTTGGATGACCGCGAAGCCTTGGCTCTGGTATGTGGCGATGTGTCCAGTGCGATCCCAGGCAATACCCCATTGGTTCGAGTGCACTCTGGAGACCCACTTACGGAAGTCTTTGGAGGAATCCTCGACCAAGGCGGGCTTCGGCTTCATGCAGCACTCGATCGAATCGCCAAGGAGGCACGCGGGGTCATTCTCTATCTCCCAAAAGAGCCGGAACCGATGAATTTTGTTGCGGCCTTGCAGCGCGCCTCCGAATCGCATTCACAGGGATTGGGCCTGCCTGAGAAGGTACGCGCTCCGGAAGGTTTGTCGCCGAAAATTCGACATTACGGACTTGGAGCTCAGATTTTACGTGACTTGGGTCTACGTCAGATAAGGGTAATGTCCAATAATCCTGTACGGCTTTCCGGGATTGAGGGCTTTGGGATTGAGATCGTTGGAACAGAGTCCCTTTCCCCAGACGCATAAATCACGTACTCTAAACTTATCGGAACATCTACCAAAGGTACAACTATGTCCACATCACCGACCCCGATTCTTGAAGGTTTCCTGAATGCTGATGCCAAACATTTTGACATCATTGCGTCTCGTTTCAATCACATGATTGTCGATCGTCTGGTTGAAGGTGCGCAGGACACTCTAAAGCGCCATGGTGCTGACATGAGCAAGGTTCGCGTCCTTTGGGTTCCCGGCGCATGGGAGCTCCCACTCGCAGCACAAAAGTCTCTTCAGGGCAAGGTAGATGCAGTGATTGTTTTGGGCGCGGTCATTCGAGGAGCCACCCCACACTTTGATGTTGTTGTAAATCAATGCGCATCTGCGCTGAGCAAGCTCCAACTTGAGAAACAAAAACCTGTGGCACTCGGACTTTTGACCACCAATTCAATTGAAGAAGCGATTGAGAGGTCAGGAACGAAGCACGGCAACAAAGGTATCGAGGCAACGCTTGCGGCGATCGAGTCTGCAAATCTTCTTGACGCTATGGGTTGAGCAAAAGAGTGTGTTGAATCATTCCCGAGGGCTGGGGTCCGGGCTTTGTATTGAGTTCATATATCGAAAATTATTAAACTCAACTAGGATCCCCATGATAGTCCGTAGAACCTTCATTTGGGTGATTTGTTTTTAAGAGGTTTTCCGATGTCCGACCATTCCAGAGTTTTCGACCAGGTTGTTCAGGTGCTCTATTTGCTCGAAGTCGGTTATGGCTGGTCCGAGAAAGGTAAACTTGACCAACGCCAGACGACTCTCTTGTTGTCCCAGCAACAGGTTGACGATGAGGCCTTGAGTGTTGCCCTTGATAATTACTACGATTCCTTCGACGCTCGAGAGAAACTGCGACTTGAAACCCTTTCGATTGTCCGCGGTGTTCTTGATAGCGTCAACGAGCTTGATGTTCAGATTGAATCCAGTGACTCAACATGGCGTCTTGAACGAATGAATCCCACGGATCGTAATATCCTACGACTTGCTCTCTTTGAGGCCATGACACGTGACCTTTTAAGTCGTAAGCAAATCATTAACGAGGCGGTGGAGCTTGCCAAACGTTTCGGCGATGCAGAGTCGCCACGTTTTGTCAACGGCGTTCTCGATGCATTGCTGTCGTCACGTCACTGATTTTCAAAGCCCAAATCAACGAAGGCCGATCGAAGACCGAAGCCTTTTCAGATCCTCCCATGCCGGCTTCTTAAGCTCTGGACGGTGAATCAGGTCTTCGGGGTGAAAGGTGGCAAAGAGAGGTATGGTATCCACCTTAACATCAACCATGTGCCGAAGCGTCTCAATCGAGCTCAATCGGGACCTCGGATCTTCGCGACCCACAATTCCAGGTGCGATCGTTTGTGTGTTTTTGGAATTGGCAACGTGCATGAGTGCAAGCGCTGCCGAGCGCTCGCCCAATGCCAAAATAGACTTGCAGTCACGGCCATAAAGCTCGGATTCCAGATGCTTGCGGCACGCTAGATTTTCTTGCAACGCCACATCTCGATCATTCGGTGGTCGACACCGCACCCAGGACGTTACGATAAATTCATCTTCGGCAACATTGAGTGCCTTCATCATACGTAAAAGCAAGGCAAATGAATTGGGTGCCAACAAACTTTGACGTTCCAAGGCTATGCAATCCGGTGCGTCCAGAACGATGCAAATTTTCAAAGGCCTCGCAAACGAATCGGTAGAAACAGGAATACATCGCTCACGCGTTTTGGCGAGCGCACAATCATAACAGTTCTCAATACGACTATTGATGTCTTCACCCACCCACTCTTGGGTCTCTGTAGGGGAAGTGATCTTCAAGAGTTGAGACGCACTTGTCTTCGGGATGCCGTCTTTTGAAAGCTCCTGAAAACCAAAGTCCTGAAGTTCATGCAAGGCATTCCACAAGGAATGAGTCAAGTCGTCCACACCTTGTACAAGTCTCTCTTCCATGCACTCTATCGATTCGTCATTGCTTTCACTATTCATCTTTAACTTTCGTCATTTTGCAGTTGAAGTTTTTCATTCTTAAATTCTCTGCGAATTAAAAAAAGACGTACACACACAACCGTTGTCACCACAAGAGCGACCAATCCCATCATACTCAAGGGAGGTGAATCGCGATGGTACCCCAAGAATACAAGCGCAACACTCAAACCACCGATCAACGCTGCCCCAAGAAAAAATCGTGTTAGCAGGCGCTCTTTTCGCTCCAAGTCTTGCATCAGAAAATCACGTACTTCGTTCTCAAAATCCATATCAACTACCTACCACACGCGCGTACCAAGCAAACATGAATCCGACATTGCCCCGCGGATCATGAAAAGTGTGCACAAGTGGGATCCCCACCTTCCTCGACGAGGAAATTTGTTTTTTTTTAGGAAAAACGTCCGTCGGTGTTTGACGGAGTGATCTCTATAGTCTTAAGATTGAGATCATCAACAACACGAACGAGTCAAGTTAATTTTGGAGAAGACATGAGCAACCTTAGCATTCCGCCAACCTCAACTGAACCCAACTCGCTACTCTCACTACCACCTACCCGTACCGGCGGGCTGCACGAAGGACATATCCTTTCGGAGTCGGTCTATTTCGACGACCTGTCTGAGGCTCATTCAGGCTTCTCTGACGATGATGAGTTAAGTCGTCATAGAGCTCGAACCCTCTCCCGCAAACAAATGGCGCGCGAACATAGGAAAATGCGCTCACGGGGAGAGATGCTCGATGTGATCGATTACTGGCGCCCGGCAATGCGCTCAGAGTGTCTCAATATGCCACGTCCATGCCTCTATGTTTCATGTCGGCACCATCTTTTTATCGATGTGAACCCCGAAACGGGCTCGATTAAGTTTAACTTTCCAGACAAAGAACCATGGGAGCTCGCGTACAGTTGTGCGCTCGATGTTGCAGACCGAGGCGGGATCACACTTGAAGAGGTCGGATCTATTATGAACTTAACACGGGAGCGCATTCGTCAAGTTGAAGTTCGCGGGCTTGAAAAGCTCAACGAAACAAAAGATGCAGGTGTGCAAGTTTATGCAGATTGGAATCCTGCAGCCCTGTAACTAAAGCTTTCATAAAAGCTCTAATAACAAGCGCAGCAATCCGTGTTCCGGGCCCACATCGAATGGGCCTTCTGTATTGGAGACGCAATCAAAAGACGTCTTTGCGTTGCTCCTTACAAGCCTCGCAAGGCATACGGACATCACCTTTGGTTGTCACCTCTAAAAACACACAATTAAAAGAGTGGATCGAGCTCTTTTACCTTGAGGCTTTCAATGGATCTGGTAAACTTTGCGTGGGCGAGCGTGGCGGAATTGGTAGACGCGCTGGATTTAGGTTCCAGTGGGGTGACCCGTGAGAGTTCGATTCTCTCCGCTCGTACCACATCCTTACAAGAACTAGAATGTTTCAGTCGGGTAAAGCGAGGGTCAGGGCTGAGTTCAGTGCATTGTACGAAGCCTCGATTTTCGCTTCCTAAACTAAAATCCTTCCATGAAACCTTTGATATGCGTTGCGCCCGAATAGGGTTTCCTTTTCATAAATCCAAAACACCCTCATCCTTAAACTTCGAACGCAATAACACCCTTTATTTTTGTGATGGATGTGCTTGAATATGGCACTTACTTAGCAAGGAAGCCACAATGGAAATCACCACCGAAGTCAATGAAGTGAACAGCGTTACCCGAGAAATTGCAATCACGGTTGCAAGCGAAGATGCACTCAAAATTCTCGACCAAGCGTACCTGAAAATTGGGCGGAAAGCGCATCTCAAAGGATTTCGTAAAGGCAAAGTTCCACGTTATGTTCTTGAGCAGTACTACAAGGGTGACGCTGAGCGAGAAGCGATTAACACCATGGTTGGCCGGTCGCTGCACAAAGCAATCACCGAGAGTGACCTTCAGCCGATTACCGAACCCTCAGTGAAAGACCTCTCAGAGTTTATCCCGGGGATGGATTTTAAATATGTCTCTACGGTTGAACTTCGACCTGTTTTTGAATTGCCCGCACTCGATGCATTAACCGTCACACGGACAACCTATGAGGTTAACGAAGATGCAGTTGAGTTTGAGTTGAATAAGATTCAAGAGCAAGCGTCCAGCATTGAACCGGTCTCGGACAGGGACACCGTTGCACAGGGTGATTTTGTCGAAGTAAACCTTTCGGCAATCGACGCAGAGGGGAACGCAATCGACTCGCTGACTCGACCCGGTGCACAGCTTGAGATTGGCAAGGGCACTTTCTTTAAAGAAGTCGAGCAAGGTTTAGTGGGGCAGACAGCGAAAAGCGAGCATGACATCTCGCTCACCGTGCCCGAAGACCATTATCTTGAAGCGTATCGCGAGAAAACAATCGTCGTGCACGTGAAGGTCCTCGAGATCAAGACAAAAGTTCGTCCCGAACTTAACGATGACTTCGCACAGGATGTCGATGAAAAGTTCCAGACAATTGCTGACCTTCGATCGGAGCTTCAAAACCGTCTCGAGCGAGAAGCTCTTATCCGTAGTGAACAAGAAGCGCGGGAGTCTGTGATCGACGCATTGATTAACGCTCAAGAATTCGAGGTTCCAGAAGGTCTCGTCCTGGAACGCGCACAAGAGTTGGCGATAGAACCCTTTCGTCAGTTCCCACAAGAAACCCTAATGCAATTCTGGCAGATGCAAGGTGAGCAGATGACAGAACAAGCAAAACCCAAGGCGCTCCGTCAAGTCCGGGGTGGCTTCTTCGTGGCAAAGCTCAAAGATGAACTCGCAATCGATATTGTTGACGCAGATGTCGATGCACATTTTGAGAAGCTCGCAAAACGTACGGGTGAAGAAGCGGGTAAGATTAAACTTCTCTTCAACCAGAACCAACAAATGGATCAGTTGAAAGATCAACTGCTCGCAGAGAAAGCTTTGGACACCGTGCTTGAAAAGGCGAAGATTGTTGCTGAAGAGAAATCGATTCGAGAATTGCAGCAGGGAGCTTAATACGCTCCAACCCGAGTGTGTCCCAATCTGTCAATAAAGACCAAAGGCTTAAAAATGAAAGAGAACGCGAACATCTACATTGAAACCTTTGGTTGTCAGATGAACATCCTCGATACAGAGCTGGCCCAGGACGACCTGTCTCAGCGCGGCTATTCCTTTGTTGAGGATCCGAAGAAGGCTGATGTTGTGCTCTACAATACGTGCTCTGTCCGCGACCTTTCGGAGCAAAAAGTCCTGAGTCGCCTCGGCATTCAAAGTCAGCGAAAGAAATCGGGAAGTGATGTTATTGTCGGGGTGCTCGGGTGTATGGCTGAGCGGAAAGGCGAAGCTCTGCAAAAAGAGTTTCCCGTCGACATCCTAATTGGCCCGTCTGAACTTGATAGACTCGGAGACCTCATTGAGGCACAGCTGTCTGCACGCTCTTCGACGCAAAAAACAACTCCAGAAAGTGCGCTCTCCAATTTCAAGAATCGAAAGTTGAAGGTTGACCCTGCCCGTCCTGCAGAGCTCGACGCCTTTGACCGTGGTCGTATTATTGACGAATCAAAAACGGGTGCGCAGGCCTATGTTCGCATCACGCGTGGGTGTAACAAGTTTTGCGCCTTCTGTGTTGTGCCTTACACCCGTGGTGAAGAAGTCCATCGACACCCGAGTGATATTGTTTCTGAGGTGCAAAAGTTGACCGATGCCGGTGCGAAAGAAGTCACCTTGTTGGGGCAAACGATCAACCATTACCGCTACGAAGATACTGGCTTTGCTGAACTTTTGAGGCGGGTTCATGATGAATGCCCAGAGCTCCCTCGGCTGCGCTATCTCACGAGTTACCCGCGAGACTTCACCGAAGACATGCTTGATGCGATGGCTGAATGTGAGCGTGTTGCCCCCTTTTTGCACATCCCGGCACAAAGCGGTTCCAACCGTATTCTAAAAAAGATGAATCGTGGGTACACCCGTGAGTCCTATCTAGAGCTTGTTCGAATGGCCCGGGAGAAAATGCCAAACCTAACAATCGTAGGTGATATGATCGTGGGCTTTCCCTCGGAGACCGATGCAGAATTTGAAGAAAGCCTTACGCTCCTACAGGAAGTTCAGTACAAAACTGTGTATGTCTTTAAATACTCCCCACGCCCGGGCACGGTTTCTGGCAAGCGTGATGAAGACGACATCCCAATTGCTGTGAAAAAATCCCGAAACAATCGAATGCTTGACCTTCAAAAAGGTATCACTTTGGTCCAGCATCAAGCATTGGTGGGTCAAACCCACAAACTACTCGTCGAAAGTGTTGCGAAGAACCAAGGCCTGGAGCCCAACCCTACCTCCAACCTGGTCACGATTGGCTCCAAAAATACTGAAAGACGCGATACGCTCCTCCAACTCACGGGAAGAACCGTAGGCGATCATATTGTTCACTTTAAAGGTGAGCGCTCACTTATTGGTCAGATTGTCAATGTGCGTGTCGAGGAAGCACGCGGCCTGAGTTGCTCAGGGACCCGAATCTAGACCCAAGCCCCATTCCAACTCGAATTGTGTTGTTGGCCGAACTTACCCGCTACCCAAAGCGTCGTAAGGGTATCTCAACGGGTTTGAAATTGAGGTAGTCACACGAAAGGAGATGGTAGTCTCGCCCATTGATTCGTCCAGTGTTTGCGCTCTTATGGGACGCGCGACCATGCAGGTGTCCGTATACGACCAAATCCACATTGAATCGGTCCAAAAGCTTGGAAAACTCAGTCTCGCGCGCCCCCGGTTTGAGCGGCGGATAGTGCAATGCTGCAATCAATATTCTACCATCGCGAATCTTCTCAGCCTCCTTGAGGGAGAGCTCCAAGCGCCCGACCTCTCGACGATATATTTTTTCGTCTTTTGCCGTATATTCTGGCCCACCAGGAACCGACCAACAGCGACTCCCCGCGACAACAAAATCACCAAAATCATGTGCATTGTTTTGCAAAGCAATACAGGTATCACCAATCGCTGCTCGAACTTTTGAGATCGATTGCCACCAATAGTCATGATTCCCACGAACCAGAACTTTTGTCCCCGGGCGTTCAGCAATCCACCGCAAGTCCAGCTCTGCTTCGTCAAGCTTGAGTGCCCAGCTGAGGTCACCGGGCACCAGAACAATATCATTCGGTTGCACCAGTGCGTCCCATGATTCACGCATCTTATCCGCATGGTTCTCCCAATGGCCGCCAAATATGTCCATTGGCTTATTGGAGCTAAACGAAAGGTGAAGGTCACTAATTCCAAATACGCGCATAGACCGATGTTGCCCTAAAGATTCGAAGTGTGCAAAGTGAAGTTATGAATGAAACAAAGACGAATGCGATCGTTGCGTCTCCGGAAGGTCGAGGCGACAATGAGGTTTATGCCGTTGAGCCGGGCTTCCCGCCTAGCCCCGCATCTTGGGCAACAGTTTTTGAACGTAGAGCTCCTTTGCGACTTGAGATCGGTTTTGGGCGACCGCATTTCCTCTACGACCTCGCAAAGGAGTTCCCGGACGACAACATCATAGGTATCGAGTGGAAGAAGCGATGGGTCACTCAAGCGAATCGCAAGGTTGCGCGCGAGGGTATTCCCAATCTCAGAGCTCTTCATGGAAATGCTTGGCATTTAGCCTGTGCTCTTTTTCAACCACAGAGTGTTGACGCAATGTACCTTAACTTTCCAGATCCTTGGTGGAAAAAGAAACACCGCAAGCGTCGAGTGATCAATGCAGACTTTGCATCACACTTGATTTCGAGGCTCACTCCTCAAGGAAGCTTTTTCATCCAAAGTGACGTCGCTTCTCTCTTGGAAGAAATCCTAAGCGTGCTTGAGGACCACACCCCCCTCGTCAACGTGCATGGCCCTGGACGCATCGCCCCCAAGAAGTCATACCGCGCACGCAGCCATCGAGAGAAAAAGTGTTCCGAAGCTGGAATCCCCATTTTCAGAGCGAGGCTTCAAATGAAACCATCTAAAGAGAGAAGCTAAGCACAGAAAATTGCTAGAGGTTGGCCCGGTATCCAAAGAAGGTTTCCGACTGGGCAAGGGTCGTTCCCTCAACAGGGTCGTAGCCCCCGAAGGTCACAACCAGGTTGCTCGGGAGCCAAATCGAACCCACACCACTTAGCGCCTGCCGAGGTGGTGCCGATACATTCTGATTGCTATAAGAACCATCGTTCTCTCTTCGGATAATCTCTGCACGAAGCCCGTTGATTGGGTCTGCAAGAGTCCCACCAAAAACTAAAAGGTCGTCCCCATAGAGGCGAACAACACGATGCCCGGCTCGAGCACTCACCAGCGAAATGGAAGTTAAATCCGAATCCGCAGGTGTTGTGATACCGTGAAAGCTAATATCTCCCGTTGGGACATCTCCACTACGGGGCTGAGAGGCGTTGCCAATATCATCGTATCCACCAATAATTGCGATAATCTCTGTTCGCCTTCCGTTTGCCCCCCGAGTAGCTCCACCAATGGTTATTTGTTGGTGATGGATACGACCAGGAAAACTTAGGTCCGATGTTCTTTCTGCGTCTGCAGTCCGGCGCACCAAAGAGTTGGCCCCTGCCATCATCCCAACAACTTCCAGGCCATCTCGCAGACCTCCCGCATTGACACCACCTGAGATAACAATCACGTCCCCAATAACTGACGCCGCGTGGTGACTTCGCGCAAGCGCAAGAGAGTCACCATCGCTCAGACCAACGATTTCACCTTGTAAAAGGCTTCCCTCTGCAAAACTCACATGGACACTTTCCAATACCGGAAAGCTACCCGCAATACCAACACCGGCGCCTGTGGTTGGGTCCACACCATTGAAGGTTTCAACACCATCAATACTACAGCCCGGACCCGCGCAGCCACCCACGAGGATGACTTCGTTTCGACCCGGGAGAACATGCGCACTATGCATCGCACGAGGGGCAGACAATGCAATATTCACCATCTCTGGGTCGTCGTCGAGAAGTGTTTCCACTCGGATAGCCACACCGCTTTGCAAAGCTTGGAATCCTCCAGCATCTTCACTCAGAACTCCAAAACCGCCCGAGATGACGACAACCGCGTCTCCCTCCTGTGTCCGTGTTAAGGTTGCTTGATGAAATACACGAGAGTGAATCCCAAGTTCAGCACCAATAATTTCATAGGTACTGGACACAGGGTCAAAGAGAAGCCCTCGGTTGGTGGCGACCATGCATTTCACACGCATCCCGCTCGAACTCGAAAACTCCTTACAGCCAGCATCATCAGCATTCGCACCAGGGTTATCGACCCACTCTGCCCCACCCATAATCAAGACTTTTTCGATCGACGGTAAATACGTCGTTGAATGTCCGAAGCGCGATAACAAGATGTCATCACCAGACTCGTTACGTGTCTCACCCAATCTCAAATCACTACACTCGCTTTCGCCCGAGCTGCTAACACGTCGGGTTGTTCTTTCGAAACCATTTGCACGACCAAGCGTCAACGTCACTTCGCCGTCATGCAGACTCGCATCAAGTGGGCCCACCGCAGCAAGGGATGAAATGGAAGCAGAAGATTGAGGGCCGGAGAAACCCTCAAACGAAGCTACCACCTTCTCATCGACATCAAAGCTAACTCCACTAAGTTCATCACTTGGACTAAAGGCACTGCCCTCAAGTCGTTCGCCAAGCTCTGCCAGATTCTCTTGATGTTGATACCTGTGCAGGTTGAAGCGATACGAAGAGCTCGATGCACTCGAGGCTGCAGACGAGACACAAGGCTCCACGACATGCAAGTCGAGGTCAGCTCTCCTGCTGCACGCATTTGCACCTATTAAAATGAGAAGCATCAAGGCTTTTGTAAGTGTGTTCTCGAATGTGTTCATAGGGAATCCTCCTCACATAAAATTAAAGTCGACAAGGGCTCAACCGCGAATGCTAAACACCCTGTCATTGGCGCAAGCGACTCCCTTTGAGCGCTTCCACGTTACCAGAGCATCTAAGAACCCAGAAAGCTCCCAATAGCAACATCACCACCGGAGACCGATGCATTTTGATTGAGGTACCAAAGACCCACACCGGTACCTCCTCCAAGCACAACCACACCCGCACCGACGCCAACCCAAGTCCATGGGTTCTTGTACCAAGGTCGCGTGACCTCGGATTCATCCGAAATAGATACTCGGGTTGATGGCGAATCGTCGCTCAAGCGTTTGGACTCTCGCGAGTCAAAGGTATCGCGCATCGAGGCACGCTGCTGCCCCGAGTTACCGGTCGAGAGTAATCTTCGACCACTCTCACTACTGCCTGTCTTGGGTTGTGGGCTGTCAAGAAGTCTTCGGCCAGACTCAGAGCGGTTAACGCTTTGCGCAGGTTTTGTTCTCGCACGAGAATCATCTACAACATCACCGCTAGGGTCAAAGGCTCCAGCCTTTGCTATGAGGGGTCCCTGAACGCGCTCAGGCCCTGTTGCCGTAGCTTTTTCACTCAATGATCTCGCACTTGGATGTATCGGTGTGCCCGCATATGCGATAAAATCGCCTCCTTCAAGAGTTGAGGAGATTGCCGAGCGAAGCCTTTCGACTTCAATGGTCACATTTAAAAAGTCATTGTCCAATCGCAACGGCGGCAAAGACACGGTTTTACCGTCACCGACTCGCACTAAAACATAATGGACTTCGGTCATTCCAGCAGAGCGCGAGGCGAAACTGGCAAGTGCCGCCTGAGAACCTTTCGCCTTTGCTCCACCAACAAGCCATTGCAGCGTTTTTTTGTCGAGGCGATTCTCTAATATTGCCATTCCCGCCTTGGATTCTTTGGGGCTTTCATCTTCAATACGAAGTTCTGCCTTTTCGTTCGCTGAAACCACTACCTTTTCAACTTTCAAGTCCCCCCCCTCGGGAAGAACTTGCACCCAGTGCTCACCTGACAAAAGTCCTTCAACAAGCTTCGATCCTTTTCCGTAACGCACTCCATCGACTCGAATCTCGGTCGTTTGCGGCGCGATGATTTCTAAAACCCCTAACGATTTATCCGCGGATAACGTATTCTGAACTTCGCGAAGTCGGTTCTCAAAAATAGGGGGTGATTGCTGGGGAATGAGCCCCCGCGTCGGGTCGATCGTCAGGGCATTGATCAACATCGCATCCGCCTCTGCTCGTCGATCTTCACGCATCAACAGTCTTGCCTTTGCGAGGAAAAAACGCACACGGGTATCCATGTTTAGTAGAGCGCGCTGATGTTCGACAAGAGACTTTTCCACGCGATCCAATACCAAGGCTGCGTTTCGAGTTGAATCATTCTTCAAATAACTCTCTGCTCTCCCGATATCACGTAAGGCTTTCTCAAGTGCCTTTTTCGAAGACGAACTGATGCGTGTTCCTTTCTTTTTGGATTTTTCACCACGACCTGGTAACGCAATCATTGTGGTTTTCACCCCTGCCTGCTTCAAACCCTCGCGAATTTTAGCGTTGACTTTGCTGGTGTCCGCATCGCTTAAGTCAAAGGAAGCCACCTCAACGAGTGCAAGATTCAATTTGATCTCTAAAGCTTCGTCTTCTTCGTCCATCCCCACCAAAATATCGCTGTCGTCGTCTAAACTCGCTGCCATGTCTTGAGATGCAAGCGAGACACTGGTCGATGTGATTAATACGAAAGTGAGAACGCGAATCAATGAAGAGCTGATGGCCGACGCTATTGGACCTTCATGCTTTACGGAATATCCACTTTCAATACTTGTAGACCTTTTGACGATATTGTTTTTCAGAAAAAGCACATCTACTCCTAAAATATATAGGGACGTTACATGCTTCTATAGAGCGTTCAAGTACCTCTGCGAGCCTTTATAGGCTCGGTGTTCCACCATATCTCCTTATCTTTTTCCCTCCGATCGATTAACCTCTTTGAGTGAGTCAACAACATCGCGAACCTCAATTGTTTCAGAATGTCAATGCGAGCCTACAAACGCGCATTCTGGCGTTCAGCACTTGCCTTTTGGCCTTTACAATCGTGCTCATCGTCATTTCGATGCTGCGTACAAAGAGTCGAGTACGAAGAGACACGTTTTTTAGGCGGACGAATAAAGTCTTAATCGATTTTGAAGCAGAGTCCGAACGGCTCCTATCCTCCAATTTTGACAGCATTGAGCCAAAAGCTGACTCGAATAAAAAAGAGTATCACTTGGCCAAAAAGCATTCTGAATATCTGCGTCGCCTTGAAAGTTGGTCGACTCAGAACATTCAAAAGCAAGGTGACAACCCAGCTCTTAACGCGTATCATAGCGCACTCGAAAAGTACTCGAAGACGTTATCACAACTCTTAAACGTTCGCATTCGACCCGGCGATGCCTCCACACTCGAGCTTCAAGGTTATCGTAAGTCGCTTCGCACCAATCTCGGCCTCTTACGCTCGAAGCACAATTCTCTAAACGAATTCTATTTGACTCAGCCCCCAGTGCTCCGCGTTTTAGAGAAAGAAGTTCTTTGGATGTTCGTAGGACTGCTTTTTCTTTCCTTTGCTTGGTTCTGCCGAGGTTTCGTACAGCACAAAAAGCTCCTCTCGCCCGCGTCTTTAGAGAGACTTTCAACTCAACGAAGCCTTTACGATCAAGCGCCCCGTGAAACAGCGTCTTTCCTGACTCAAGTTCACGAGAAAGTCAGCAAGAACAAATCGGAACTCCAACACAAACTTGACGAGAATGAGAACTCCTTGGCACAAATTCGGAACTTTACGAATGATGTGCTTCGATCGATGCCTGTGGGCCTAATTGTTTTGGGAGAAAACGATCGAATCGTGCGCATCAATGCAGCTGCGAAGCAGTATTTCCCTGAGCTTTTGAAAGCAAAGGTTGGCGACACGCTAACAACCTTCCTTAATCCTGAGCTTCTACTACCCGTTGCAAGCAACGTGCCTCAAAACGAAGGCGGTGAGAGCAATAGCCCGAGCCATGTACGAGAATTCCACGGCCGCTTCTTTAACGTCCTTACGGAGAGACTACGAGAACGCGATGGAACACGGGGGGATGACTCCCTGATACTTATACAAGATGTTAGTGAACGCGAGCGCACCAAAGATCGATTGGTCGTGAGTGAACGGATGGCCACAATGGGGCGGTTGGGCGCGCAAATCACACATGAAATACGAAACCCGCTTTCAAGTATTGGCCTTAACATCGACCTCTTGACTGACGACGTTTCGGAACTTCCAGTTGAACGACGTGAAGAATGCCAGCATATTCTCAACGCCGTTCAAGAAGAGGTCTTGCGCTTATCAGAGATCACTGAGGGCTACCTTCGTCTCGCGCGCTTTCGTAATACTGCCGAAGGAGATGATCGGATTGATCAACTTTTGGCTGACCTCTACGCCTTCATGCAGAGCGATGCGCGCTCCAAAGGTGTGCGTATCGAACTCCGGCTCCCGGCAGAGCTCCCACCGCGCCAGCACTCCAAGCAACGTCTTCGTCAGGCTGTGATGAACCTGGTTCGCAACGGAATCGAAGCAGCAGGTAAAGGTGGTAGCGTTGTTTTGTCGGCATCGCACCGTGACAAAACGATTGTTATTGGCGTGTCAGACACAGGTGCCGGGGTCCCCGAAGAACTCCAGGAGCGTATTTTTAAGCCTTTTTTTACAACAAAAGATTCTGGGACAGGGATTGGGCTGAGTCTGACGCAAGAGATTGTAAAAGAGCATGGAGGTCAAATGAAGTTGGCAAATGCACCGATTGGTGGTGCGCTTTTCGAAATCACCCTCCCGCTTGCCGGCTGAAGAAAGCCTGACAACCTTCTTGACCTATGAAGTACTATGACTAGACTATAGTTCTTCGCGGGCAGAATCGCGAAGGGAGATGAAAATGAAACCAAACATTCACCCTGAGTATTTAGAAGCAACTGTCAACTGTGCGTGTGGGCATACCTATATAACAAAAAGCACAAAAGGATCGTTCAATGTAGACATTTGTTCTGCTTGCCATCCTTTTTATACCGGAAAAGCCCGGATCGTAGACACCGAAGGCCGTGTCGAACGCTTTAAAAACAAATATAAAAGATAGTTTGATACATCTTTACGTACGCTCTTCCAAATGGAAGAACAAAGTTTCTCTCTTGAACGTTTTAGCTTTAGTCCCAATAAGGTTAAAATGGGTAGAGAGTTTCTTTTTTTTGGGGTAAACCATGGGCATCTTTTCGAAACTACGTATCCTTCTTCCCCTTCTTTTAACGGCTCCTGTGATCGGCGGGCAAGCGGTTATTGAGGGCGTCATGATGCGTTCCCCAAATAGTTTAGCGATAGCGGTCCGAAGAAAAGACGGGCGTATTGTCATCCGTGAAGATCACTGGCTCTCATTCTCCGAGCGCTTACCATTCCTAAAATGGCCGATCTTGCGTGGGGCAACGATGCTGGTCGAAAGTATGTTTAATGGGGTTCAGGCGTTAAACTTCTCTGCCTCGCAAGCAATGGAAGACGAAGAGAACCCGGACGAACCCAGTTCAAACACAACAGGGCATGGCACTGTGGGGACGTCTCCTGAAGATGATAAAAAGGGAAACTGGGCCCTTGGTGCAACGGTGGCTTTTTCTTTGGCTTTGTCATTTCTTATTTTTAAGGGTGTTCCTCATCTTGCTACCATGTTCTTCGGGTTTAACCCTGCAAGCGGTAGTTTTCATTTGGTTGATGGCGCTATCAAACTTGCTTTTTTTGTCGGATATATCGTGCTGATCTCAAGAATGGATGAGGTTAAACGTCTTTTTATGTATCATGGCGCTGAACATAAGTCAGTCCATACCTATGAAGGGAAAGAAGACCTTGTGGTCAAAACGACTCTTCCGCAAAGCACTGCACACCCTCGCTGCGGCACAACACTGATTCTACTGGTCATCACGGTGAGCGTTTTTGTTTTTGCACTTTTCATTCCTTTTGTCCCGGTTGTGAGTTCAAATTCATGGCTACAAGGACTCTTCGCGCTCTTCGTGAAAATCCCCCTCATGTTTCCGGTAGCCGGTGTCGCGTATGAAGTCCAACGCTTCGCGGCCAAGAATCCCGATGCGTCTTGGGTCAACTTAATTGTGAGGCCAGGCATGTTAATGCAACGACTCACCACACGTGAGCCGGACCCAAAACAAATTGAAGTTGCTCTTGCAGCTTTACGCCAGACCTTATGGCGAGAAATAGAAGTTCAAGACCCAAATAGAGGCGCTTCGAACCCCGCATTTGAGAAGGAACTTATGCGTGAGTACGCAAGCTTTGAGGACTTCGAGTTGTCCAACAACGTTCACTCCAGCATGTTGAACACAACCCCATCAATGTAGAGCGTTGGTTGACAGCTTTGACATAGTTTTAGAGTAAATCAAAGCGCGGGCACCCTCGACACAAAATCTCTTTTGGGGGGTCAAAAGATTGAACCATCGATAAACAAAAAAAGACGGGGCCATTGCCCCATCTCCCTAACTTTATCTACACTATGCTTGGCCTATTTTTTTGCGTTACAGTCGCACTTATCACAGTTACCTTCGGCTTCACATGTATCACCGCATTCACATGTTTTTGGCTTATCGTCACCGCCACACGCCAGTGTTGCTTGTGCACCACCCAACATAATCCCGCACGCAATAACAAAACTTTTCATTTTTCACCTCTTCTAAAACTATAGCCAGTCATTCAGAATATTGCCAACATCAATGATCTTTTTAGCGACGAAAATACCTCTCTCAGCAACTACTCCCTTCAAAACTTTTCATTTTTCGCAATCTTGCGCAAAAATCACCCGAGAAAGATTTTTGGCGCATAATGATAAGCTAAACTGTTGACCAAGAACGCGATTTCCTTTAACGTCCTTGTGGCGGAGACGTGGCAGAGCGGTTGAATGCATCGGTCTTGAAAACCGAAGTACCTTCACGGGTACCCAGGGTTCGAATCCCTGCGTCTCCTCCATTTAAGCTTATGAGTTCAGCCCGAGATTCGAACTTTTGAGTTAACCTTTAGAAAGGTGCTTTCGATGAGTTTAGATATCGCTACTCCCGTAAAGTTTACGCTAATGTCGCTTCTGGTGTTCTCAGGATGTCAGGGCTGTGAACCACCCTCCGATGATGTCGAAAGTTATTGCGCACTTCTCGATGAATGTGTCAATGGTCCTTCGACCGAAGAAGAGAATCTAGAGACCTCAGAGACAGGTGGTGCTTTAAACGTTGTTGAAAATGCTTGTGTTCAAGAGATGGATGACAAACTGCAACTCTTAAGAGACAATGACGATTGTTTAGACATACGTCAATCTCTACTGACTCTGATCTCATGTGGCTCGAGTCGCGGTCGATGTCTCCGCGATGATGATGAGAAGGTTGCAGTCTTCGTTGGGCAACCCGTTGATGTCGACTTCCCGGTCGCCGAGTGCAACTCGGAACTTGTTCGCTATATTGAAGCGATTTTCAGCGCTCCAGAAAATTGCCGAGACTTGGTTCTCGTTGAAGAGCTCGATGAAATGGCTACAGAGATTCCTGTGCATCCGAACTGGCAGTGTACGGATTCATTTTATGCAGACGGAGCTCGCTGCGATTGCGGTTGTGGCGTCCAGGACCCCGATTGTGACAACACTACACCGTCAAGCTGCGACGTATTGCACTGCCCTGAGGGGCAGATTCTCGATTCCCAGTTTGCAGATATCTGTGTAGATGAAGCCGAGACTCCCCCACCCACATAACATTGGCCCCTTCTGCAAGTTAATCGCTTATCGAGAGGATTTACCGTTAAAAGTCCGTTGCACCTCTTCCAGAGTTCCGCGTATCAGCGCTTCGCTGGCATCGGCAGCAACATCGACAGCCTTTTTGATAGCAAGTGCTTCGTTCGGCTCGGGGGGAGACAGCACATAACTGGAAACCTGAGACTGATGCTCGGGGCGACCAACACCGAGACGTACCCGAAAGTAATCTTTGCCTATTTTCTGACTGATGTCTCTTAAGCCATTGTGACCACCGTGACCTCCGCCTTCTTTCACTCGTATGCCCCCAGGCTTTAGGTCCAAATCATCATGAACAACAATGATATTCGATGGTGATATTTTGTAAAAAGTCATTGCTGACAACACGGATTCGCCAGAGAGATTCATATAGGTTTGCGGTTTCAATAGTGCACAACGTTCACCACTCAACTCACAGGCAACCAACTTGCCTTTAAATTTGTTCTGCCAACTTTGGGCACTGGCCCGGCGGGCCAGTTCATCGATAATATGGAAGCCGACATTATGGCGAGTCGCTGCGTATTTATCGCCGGGGTTCCCTAAACCAACCAAAAGCCACATACATCCACCATCACTATGTCTTAACCCGCCGTCCCGTCGTGCAACCATGTTTATAATTCTTTGTAACATTAGTGCAAAACTCCACGAGAGAATTTCTTCTGACGGAATCTGGTATGACGCAAAGATTCAAAAAAAGGCGCCCTAAAAGCGCCTTACTTCTATGCCGCGTAAGTATTTTTACGCGTCAGCACTTTGAGCTTCGCCTTCAGCTGCGCCTGTCTTCTGGCCCCGGGGCGTACTTAGCGTGAGCACAGTAACGTGGCCATCTACTGCGAGTTCGCACCCTTCGGGGAGGTTCAGTTGGCTGGCGCGAAAAGCCCCTTTCTCGAGGTCGGTGACGTCCACTTCGATGGCAACAGGGATTTTGTCTGCAGCAACGTTCACCTTAATTGAACGCAAAACAACTTGTAGTTTTGCCCCCAGCTGAACAAGCTTAGAACGACCAACACGTTCTACAGGGACAGCCACAGTGACCGCTTTATCAGAGGGAAGCGCCCAGAAGTCAACGTGTAAAGGCACTCGTTTCACCGGGTCGATTTGAATGTCTTTCGCCAAAGCTTTGGTTACTTTTCCATCAATATCAAGCTCGAGCACAACATTTCGCTTATGAGGCGTCTTCATTGCTTTCACAAAGGCCAGTGGAGTCACAGTCAAAGCCGTGCTTGAACCTTTGCTATCGTATAATACCGCAGGTATTTTTCCAGCAGCTCGAATCTTGCGTGCTGCTCCTTTACCAATCAACTCTCTTGCTTCGACTTTTAACTTTACACTGCTCATTTGTATCCCCTCGATGACGCCTTCAAATAGGCCTCGCTAAGAGATGAAACCCTACCAGATCGTATGGAAAAGAAAAGTCCTGAACTTTACGAACTCAACCGTTGCACTCAAATAAACAAAGTTGAAACAGACTCACCTTGATGTATTCGCCGTATTGCTTCGGCAATTAGCTTTGAGACACTGAGCTGCTCAATCTGCTCAACGCTTTGTGCCTGTGCGTTTAACGCGATTGTATCGGAAACAACCAATTTCTCGAGAGGAGATTGGTGAACGCGTTCCAAGGCCGGGCCTGAAAGCACTGGGTGCGTTGCATATGCAGAAACCGACCGTGCACCATGCTCAACGAGTGCAGATGCTGCTTTCGTGATTGTTCCCGCAGTATCGATCAGATCATCGACTAAAACAGCGCGTTTTCCCTGAACATCACCAATAATATTCATGACTTGGGCCACATTGGGGCCATCCCGACGCTTGTCAATGATTGCAAGACCGACTTTTAGTCTCTTCGCAAACGCGCGAGCTCTTTCGACTCCCCCCGCATCGGGTGCCACAATAACAAAATCATCATCATGACCGGACAACTGATATCGAGTTCGTATGTCCTCCAACATCACAGGCGTTGCGTAAAGATTGTCAAAGGGAATGTTAAAAAAACCCTGGATCTGGCCCGCATGCAAATCCATTGAGATAACACGTGTTGCGCCTGCGCTCTCTAATAAGTCTGCAACGAGCTTGGCAGTAATCGGTGCCCGGGGCGCGACTTTCCGATCTTGTCGACTATACCCATAATATGGGATTACGGCTGTAATCTCAAAAGCGCTCGCTCGCTTGAGAGCGTCAATCATGACTAAAGTCTCCATGACGTGCTCGTTGACCGGGGCAGAGGTCGATTGAAGTACAAAAGCATGTGACCCTCGCACACTCTCCGTGATTTCAACCCGTGTCTCGCCATCCGAGAAGCGACCTACTTTTGCGTCTGCAAGAGAAATACCCAGTTTCTTGGCAATATCTAAAGCCAAGGCCCGGTTTGAACTGCCACTAAAAAGTTTAAGATCGCTTGGAGTCATCATCACCCCTAACAGCTTAGCGAATATTCAACTCTTACGAAAGTTCCATGCCCAAACAATGCAAAGTCGTACTATGATAAGTTGTGGAAGAACAAAGCCCCAGCGAAACGAAGGAAGTCAGCTCACTCCGAGCACTTTTGTTCGCATTGCTCAAGAAGTGGGTACTCGCGATATGTGTGTTCGCGAGTCTTGCACTTGCGGTTTTCATCTTTGTGCATTCGACATTCTTCATGCAAAACGCAATCGGGCAGTTGAATATCCGAGTGCTATCAAAACATAAGCTTTTGCTTCAGGTTGAGGGGAGCCAAATCTCCAGTCGGCAAGGTTACTTCCAAGCCTCGAATGTTTCTCTTGTCTCCACAGAAGACATGCGAGTGCTGGCCCATATCGAGAATTTTGAAGCGCGACTCTCGTTCCTTGATCTTCTGGGAGGAGAAATGAAAGTGAAATCGCTACGACTCGAGGGTCTTAAAAGCGATCTCATTGTTCGCAATGGAAAAATACAAGGGCTCGAAAGTCTTCTGCAAGACTCAGAGAATAAAAGTGAACCACCAATTGACATCCAAGAACTCAAACTACGAAGAGCGAACTTAAATCTTGATATCGAAGGCGAATACAGCATCCACGCGCAAGATATCTCCTTGGATCTTGCACACGAAAACTTTCACACCCACTCCTTCGAATTTCTGGTCCCCGCGCTGGAGCTCAACTCAAACAATGCTTATGTGTGGCCCAAAGAGGTCGTCAACATACTTGGCTTCAGACCATCAACCCTCAAAACGAGTCTGCCGATAAAACTCCGTGGGCAAGGCCGCATGGAAAACAAAGGCGACACACAAAGTCTAACGCTCAGCGAAGTCTCCATGACCCATGCTATCGGCAAAGCAACAATCACCGGCTCTCTCCTTCAAAACGATAAAAACGTTACGATTTCCGAACTTGGGCTCACCACAAATCTTGATCTTGCGAAGCTCGAAGCATGGCTTTTGGGGCCCTCGGAAGACAACGCAGGAACTCTTAAACGCCCTCTTGCGCTCGGAAAACTACAAACGAACCACACGATTAAATTAGGAACATTAGATCTTCCAACAAGGGACGCTTGGACCCTTAAAAGTATTTTGCAAGAGGCTGAAATCGATAGTGCACTCTCGCTTTCTGACGCCACGCTTTTCGGGAAGGCAATTGGCTCCTTGACTGGAGACACCACGATACGAAAGGGAGTCGCACATTTGAAGGGGCTTAAGGTCAAGCACCCGGATGGAACGATCGCTGCCGACTTAAGGATAGACCTACTGACAAAAGGGTTCCCATTGCGAGGGTCCTTGAGCCATAACGATGTTAGCTTTTACACCCTTCTGGACACGGTGACGGTTGAAGGGTCTTGGGTTGAATCGCGAATTAGCGGTGAGCACCAAATCCACGGCACCCTCGTACCGCTACGAGTTGATACGGACACGACACTTCGCTCCAAAGACTTTCGTGTTTTTGATTCGGATGCTCGTCGCGCGAGTGTTGCACACGACAAAGCCATTCTAGAAATCCCCGCCCCTGTCCGCTTCGATGGCAACCTACGTTTGACACTCGACGCATTGTGGGCAAGTGGAAAAGTCGAAGATGAGTGGAGTGAAGTGCACCTTGAAAGTACGGTCAACTTTGAAAAATCGCGCGGACTTGAGCTCAAAGCGGAGGTCCTTAAGCTCGACTCTGAAACCTTTCAAAACCATATCGGAACGTTGCCTATTCAAACACGTGTGAAAGGTATGATTGAAGCAAAAGGTGGCTACGATGAGCTCATAATTCAAGGTGATGGAGAGTTTGGTCCTAGCCGAATCCTTAACTTTGAACTTGCAGACTCAATGCAAAGCAAACTTACATTTTCTGATAAGAGTCTAAGTTTCACTCAGGCAGAAATTGTGAAAGGCGAGACGCACGCCTACGGTTCATTAAATCTTGTTTTCGATGCGCAGGGAATCCATTTTGATCGCAGCGATCCCACTGTGCGCGAAACACTCTTAACGCAAAAGCGCGACGTTTGGCTTAACCTCGGACTCTCCGAACTCAAAGGCAAATGGGCCGACTTGCGCTCCATCGTAGCCAGTGATGAAAGTAGTGAGGCGCTGATTTTCTTCCGCGACCTCGAGCTCGAGGGTGACATGCGCGGACAAGTTGAAGTGCAAGGCCTTCTCACATCGGGGATTGATGACCTTTTGGGCAAAATTACTTTTTCTGGCGAAAACAACCATATTCTGGGTGAAAAGCTGTCCACGCAACAAGGAGAACTCTGGCTGCAGAGAAGCCACTACGCCTTGAAGCATTGGCAAGGCAGTCTTTCCTTCCTTGCTCAAAGCGAGACAGAGCCTCTCAATGAAGGTACGACAAGACATCCGAATAAGACGCGGTCGTTAAGTCATGGAAACATCCTTGCCACGTTGTTGATTCATCGCGACAGCCTCGATACCTCCGGCACGTTAAAGTTCACGGATGTCGAACTTTCAGAAATGAACCTCTTTCGAGATACGAACAATAAACCTTGGGCCGGCGCTACGCTTAGCGGTGAGTTGGAGGCATCAGGGCAACTCAACACCCTCGCGCTTCGCGGCGAAACCCAACTCGATGATGCAATGTTTTTGGGCGAAGGTGTGGCACTCGAAGAAGCTCAAGTTTCACTAAACTACCCAAGCTTTGAGCTAGCATTCCCTGTCACGAGTGAAGAGGGAGGCGAACTCAACCTCACTCTAATGCTCTCTGAACCGTATCCATATCAGGTTGAACTCACAGCCCCTCGCCAGGACCTCTTGAAATTAACCAAACGTAAGTTTGGAAAAGACTTTCGTTTATTCGCAAAGTCAGCGATGCAGATTCAGGGAGAATTCCTCGGCGAACTTTTCAAACTTGGCTTTGTCGAGCTCAAGAATACGGTGCTGGAATCGGAAGGTATTCGGATAGAGCACCAAGAAAACTTGTACGCGAACGTCAATGAGGGAATGTGGCAGCTGAACCCAACACGTTTTCGCTTCGGAGAAAATGGCAATGGGGGCGAAAGCGAGCTGAGTGGGTTTTACTCGAATGAGGGCTGGGCTCTTCTTGCAAACGGTAGTCTGGATGCAGCGATGGTTGCACCATGGTTTGAGTCGATCGACGAAGCAAGCGGCGAACTTCGTTTTGAGCTCGGTCAATCAATGCGTGCGGGAAGAGCAATCTATGGCTTCGGTGAGTTAGAGTTTTTAGAGACGGTACTTATCATGAATGAAGGGCAGGATCAGCTTGATCTTTCCGGTACACGTTTCAAGCTTACGGGAGAAAATTTCCAATGGGAGAAAGGTAGTGTTTTGATCAACGACAACCCGGTTGTTGTCGGTGGTACGATTGAGAGCGAGTATCTCATCCCCAAAAATATTAATCTTGAAGTTGAACTGGACCATTTCCCGTACGAATACGACGAAGACATTGACATGATCACCAGCGGACAACTTAATATTGCAGGACTCCCCCCCACGACTCATGTCAATGGCAATTTGAATATGAACCGATTGCGTTTTCAGGGCGATACAGATTGGGAGCAACTCCTCCCTACACTTCGTCAAGATGCAACGCTTCAACAAATATGGAACAAAGACAACGAATGGGTGTATTTGGATATTGGCGTACGGGGGGATAACACCTTCTTCGTCGAGAATGCGAATACGATGATACGCGCATCGGCCGACTTACAACTCAAAGGTACGAATGAACGCTTGGGGCTTGTCGGCAGCTTGGACGTTGATGAAGGACGCACTCGCTTTCGTAACCACGAATATGAAATTGAGCGTGCGCATGCATCCTTTGAGAATCCGTATTCGATCGTCCCACGTTTCGATGCATCGCTTCGAACGGAAAGCCGAGGTTACGATATAACCACAATGATCGACGGCAGTGTTGAGTCACTTGATATCGGGTTTCGCTCATCACCAAACCTCAATGAATCCGAAATCGTCAGCCTTTTAACTTTTGGTTTTCTACCGCTAGAAGGTGAAGACCTTGTCAGCACAGCGGGAACTGCCGGACTAGAAATTATATCGGCATATTCCGGTCTCGAAAGTGAACTCCGCAACCTTGTGCCGACGGATGCAGACAACAGGTCCCTTTTTGAGATTGCGGAGTTTCGTATCACCTCACAATACTCCACCGCACGACGAAGCACTTTACCCGCCTTACGGCTTGGGCTGCAACTCGATGACCAGATTCCTTTTTTGGGAGACACACGACTCGTGCTTCAAAGTACGCTAATGGCAAGCGATCAAAATGGCGCTCAACAAAGGCTTGACTGGGAGAAAACGTTCAACCGACGCCTTCGCGCACGAACCACTTGGCGCTCGTTGGACCGTGGGGTCTGCCCCAACTGCCAGAATCAGCTGGGCGACTTCGGAGCCGACCTCTTTTATCGATGGGATTTTTAAGTCTTGCGTACCACTCTCTCGACAAGTCGTTCGGCGAGTTTCTTTTTTAGATCTCTTCCAAGGTCAATTGCTTGCCCTTGAGGTGGCACGAGCCAAAGACGATTTTCGTCACTTTCGAAGGCACTTTCGTGCTCGTCACCGGATTCATTCTCGAGCGCAGCAATCGCATTGAGCGCAACCCAGGTGCATCCTTTCGCGATGCACTTACGTCGAGCATTTGAAATGTAATTTTCGCTTTCTGCCGCAAAACCGATCAGATTCGGGATCCGCTGTGAGGCACCCAGCAGTGAAAGGGTATCGCGTGTTCGTTTGAGGGCGAGCGACATTCCCTCCCCCTTTTTCTTTATTTTCTCAGTTGAGGCATTTACTGGAGTAAAATCCGACACGGCTGCAACACAAAAGGCAAGGTCAAATTGTGTCTCCACGATGACCTGTTCGCAAAGCGCCGCGAGTGTATCGGCGTCCTGCACATAGAGGGTTCTCAGTTGAGCATCGTGTTCTTCGGGTACGAGTGCTTCGGCCGTCGTGTGAGCACACAAGGCGGTGACATACCAACCTTTACGAAGCAAGGCGTTGATAATTGCAAAACCCATTTTCCCGGACGATGGGTTTGAAAGAAAGCGCGCGGGGTCCAAATACTCGCGTGTTGCGCCAAGCGTCACAAGTGCATGCCTCTCCGGAAGGCTCTTAAGCCCGTGCGATTTCGGTAAACTTTGACGGGCTTTTAGCGTGGTACGTATCACCTTAAGTATAGTCTCGTCACGAGCGAGTCGCCCCACCCCTTTTCGCCCGGATGCAAGGTCGCCTGATATTGGCCCTACAAAGAGGCACCCGTCATCGCGTAACTGGGTGACATTCCTTTGCGTTGATGGATGTTTCCACATTCGCGATTCCATTGCTGGCGCGATGAGCACAGGACCACGAACACTGAGATAAGTCGCGCCCAAGCGATTGTCCGAATGGCCTGAAGCCATGCGAGACAGTGTTGCTGCAGTTGCTCCAAAGATGACCATGGCTTGCGCTTCGTAAGCATCATCAACATGGGATTCCTTTGTGTCTGCATACCATTCCTCGTCACTCAAAACTTTAGAGCCTAGAATGGCCTGGAAGGTTTCGGGTCTCACAAAATTTAAAGCTGCTCGTGTCAAGAGGACCTCAACCTCATACCCACTCTTCACAAGCTGTCGAGAGAAGTTGTAGGCCTTGTAGGCTGAGACACTTCCACAAACACCAAGCAAGATCTTTTTTTTCTGCATGGGCTTAGACTAGCATAAACTTGGACCTTATATCTATCGAGCATTCAATATGAAACGGATAACACCCAGTGAAGTTAAAGCACTCGCACGACCCACAACTCCAGGCGAAACCCTTTATCAGGCAATGCACAATTACCGAGCGGATCAAGAAAAGATCGCGCTCCTATTCGCCTTGCGTGAAGCGCGAGCCGATCGAGAGACCGTGCTTCGGCTCTTATCCGAAAAGCACGGCCTAACAATCGATATCAAGCTGATGCACGCACTCGTCGCAATATGCGATGGTCGAGATCTCTTTGATGAAAGCTTTATCGAGGACGTTGACCCGATATTGCAACGCTTACATGGCCAAGTCGGTGCAACGCCCATTGTAGAGAGTTTTTTAGCAAAGGTACCCTTGGGTCTTCAACTGAAAGGCGTTCTCTCTTCCACTTCAAGCAAACGCGAAGAAGCCTCTGATGAGGAGCTCAAAGTTCGTCGCGCACTACGACAATTGCGTTCATTCAATATGGATGAAAGGAAAGCAGCAGAATCGTATCTTTCTCAAAACGACGTAGCCCCCTACCTCAGCTTACTTCATCAAAGGCTTCTAAACCAAGCGAGCACCGATGCAGAAGTCTCACAGCTTGCATTAATTCTGTCGAACCATGCAAGTGAAGACTCATGCGCTCCCTTGCTTAACGCTTACGCACGGGTTGAATCAAAAGGATGTCGTACAGTTTTGGTGCGCACTTTTGCGAAGCTACCATGCAAAGACAGCGATAAGATTCTGGCCCTGGGTCTTCGTGAGCTTTTGGCGGAGGATTCCTTTCTGGTCTGCGCAGCACTTCAGCTTTGTGCAAAGTTTTCGACTCCGACTCTTGCAGGAACGATAATTGGATTCCTGAGGCACGAAGACAGCTCGATTAGGAGCGCTGCCTTAGAAGCGTTACTGAGGTCCGTGAGTCCAATTGGAACGCCTGAGATTACGACACTGATTGAATACCTGGGCTCACCAGGCGCAATCGATGGGGAGTGCGGGCTAATCTTGAGATTCCTCTTTCATCGGGTAAATGATTTACGCGTTATACTTTTGTACCCAAAGGTATCCGAGGAAAACTTTAACCTCGAACATGCGAACTCAAGAGCACGATTGTGGTCTCAATTCTCCCTCTATCTCATGGTCGAGGCGCAGTATGCGTCTCCTCGGCAAATTCTGTCCCTGATACTCTTGGATGAACTCTACCCTGAGGGCCCTTTTACTTCTTTTGCGTCTATCGGGCTGACAAAGGCACTTTCGTATTCAGGCGCGATTGATCGGAATATTCTTCAAGAAATTGCATCCCGTCGTTTGGGAGGCGAAGCTCTCGCAGCAACACTTACGCACCTTGATGACGCGCCGCACCCAAAGTAATTCCTCTTCACCCAACTCCTATGAAAGACCAATGTACCTCATGCTCCTCGCTCGATAACAAGTTCTAGCAGCATTCTCGCAAAGCTTGGCATCTCAAAGCGGCTAGAACTTGACTTTCTAAGTTGAGGGCTATTCACATGCACTTGACCTGTGATATCAGGGTTCGTGGGTTTAATTGATCGTATACGTTCATGGTTTTCTGTCGATCTCGCGATCGATCTTGGTACAGCAAATACCCTGGTGCATGTTCGGGGTAGAGATGAGGTCCTTAATGAACCGAGTGTCGTCGCCATCCATCGACGGGGCAATCAAAAACGTGTTGTAGCCGTTGGGTCTGATGCTAAAAAAATGATAGGGAAAACGCCCGGGAATATTAAAGCAATACGGCCGATGCGTGATGGCGTAATTGCAGACTTTAATGTTACTGCAAAAATGATTGGCGCGTTTATTCAGAAAGCCGTAGGAAAGCGTGGATACCTCTCTTCGCGGCTCATCATCTCAGTACCTGCCGAGATTACGTCAATTGAACAAAAAGCTGTGCGGCAAGCCTCTCAAAAAGCGGGCATTCATCAAGTTTATCTAATTGAGCAGCCGATGGCAGCTGCCGTTGGCGCAGGCCTCCCCGTTCGGGAAGCAAAAGGCTCGATGATCGTTGATATCGGAGGCGGCACGACAGATGTAGCAGTCATCTCACTCGAAGGATTGGTCGCCAGTCAAACCTTAAGAGTTGCAGGAGATCGCTTCGATGAAGCGATTGTTAACTTCATTCGAAAAAAGCACAATATCTTGATCGGCGTTCGTACCGCAGAAAAACTCAAAATGAGCATTGGGTCGGCGGCACCATTAGATGAAGAGCTTACGATGGATGTCAACGGACGCGACCTTATCTCAGGCGTCCCTCGTGCAGTTACAATTACAAGTGAAGAGATCCGCGCTGCGTTGGATGACAGTATCAAACAGTTGGTTCGAGCGGTGAAAGCAACACTTGAAAAGACTCCTCCTGAACTGTCTGCAGACATTATTGATCGCGGTATTGTGCTGTGTGGCGGAGGAGCCCTTATTCGAAACCTTGATGTTTTACTCACAGAGGCCTGTTCTTTACCTGTATTTGTGGCAGAAAATCCGCTTCACGCTGTTGTGGATGGTGTGCGCACGGTTTTGGACAGTCTTGAAGAATATCAAAGACTCTTGCTCTGAGTCGAAAACAAACGAGGAAGTTGGATGAAAATAAGTGCTGTCGTTAAACCACGTGTATCGCTTTGGGCGAAAACCTTTCTGATTCTCCCCGCGTTGATCCTCACAGGATGTTCCAAACCCATTGAACTGTCATGGAAATACGCTTCGGAGTCCGCAAGCTTTTCCTCACCGGCAGTGATTGAAGATCTCATTGTTTTCGGGACGGCTTCGGGTGAAGTCCACGGCGTTAATAAGAACACTGGTGGATACCGGTGGAAATTCCAGACGCGCAAAGAAGTCACGTCAGGACCCGCTACGAAAGACAATCAAATCTTCTTTGGCTCAACCAATCACACCTTTTACGCACTGGATACCTTGGGGCGTCAAGTATGGAAACACACGACACGCGGTCGAATCAAAGGCGACCCGGTTGTGGATGGTGACAAAGTCATCTTTGGCTCTTATGACAAGCATGTCTATGCGGTCGACACCGAGACACATGCATTACGCTGGGTCTTTCCGGATAACGTACCTCACAATGGGCTCATGACTCAGAACGGAAAAGTCATGACCGGACCAAGTGATACCGCAATGCCAAAGGGTGATGCAGCAGAAGCTGCACGTGAACAACAGTTTTGGCCACAAAATGGTTTTGCTTACCCAAAACCCTTGATCACATCAACGGGCCTTGTCTTAATCGGTAGCCTTGACGGGTACCTTTATGCACTTGAAAAAGAAACAGGAAAACTCGCATGGCGTTGGGCCTCGAAAGGTGCAGCGTCGGGCTTCGGGATTACTTCATCCGTACTGGAAGCCAAAGGTGTTTTATATTTTGGTGCAAACGACGGCCACGTTTATGCATTGCGCCTGAAGGATCAAAAAGTTCTTTGGTCGTTTAAAAGTGAAGGAGAAATTAACTCCTCCCCCGTACTTGGTTCAGATGACACGCTCTACGTCGGTTCACGTGATAAACGTTTTTATGCAATCAATACTCAGACTGGCGAACCACGCTGGTCTTTTGAGGCAAAGGGGCCAATCCTTTCCATTCCAACACTTTATAAGAATCTCGTTATTTTTGGTGGTGGTGAAGGTGACCATCATGTTTACGCGCTCAACAAAAAAAGTGGAAAGATGTTTTGGAAGTTTGAAACCGGCAATAGAGTCGATGCCGATCCGCTAATCGACGATGACATGCTCTATATTGCTTCTGGTGACCGCTATTTATATGCCTTTAAGATTAACGAGACCCCCTAAAGTTTAGCACAACTCGCGATAGGCGAATCCTCAGTTGGACGCTCTTTTTTCAACCCGTAAATTGAAGAAGGGCCTTTTCATACTTCGTTTCCCCCCACCCATTGGTGGGTTTTAATATCGCTCGAAGATCTCAACTTCTGTGTGGCTTTCTATTTTTTCGCAAGGCGCTTTAGTTGATGGCGTAGCTCACTGACAATATTCGGGTCCTTCTCAACCAACTCGCGGACATTTGCACGCATTGTTTCCCCGGCCTCACCGGATGTAATTCCCTGAAACCGGTGTTCCAGAACGAGGTCGACAAATACACCGCTCATTTCACTGTCTGACGCTTGTTCCATATCGACTCGAGACGCCAATTCGGCTACTGCTGCCTCAAAACCTTGCCTGGAGTTTTCATCGGGATCAACGGTTGAGAGCTTCTCTACCGCACCAACCTCTCGCACACCCAGGTCGAATGATTTCTTGCTCTTGGGAGACTTGGAAGGCCCTTGCGCCTTGAGTTGTCGCGCGTTCGTGTTCTTGGTTGAAATCTTAACCATGGTTGTGTGTACCCGTATTCCAAATCCATATCTGGGAAATATGTTTGTCTAAAATCGACGATTCTTTTCTAGTGCGATGAGAGAGCGTTTACTTCTTGGGCTTCTCGAAGCGCATCCAGTAAAGGTTTGACATAGCTATAATCTTTAGCGTCACTACGACTTGCCAGTTGCGCGAGCTCCGCTTGCACATCACTAGAAAGGCCAAGCTGAATCTCGCATTCGAGTCGATGAACACTTGCGCCAACTTCATCGGGGCGTAGTTTCTCTACTTCTGAGAAATGCTTTCTTGCGAGACGGAAATTCTTCTTCGCAAATGCCACATGTCCTAGGAACTCCTTGGGAAGGCTCAGCTCAGGAAAAATGGCACCAACACCCTGAAATATCGTGTCCGCTTCGTCAAATCGTCCCATTTGCAGAGAGAGCATTCCACCCTCGAGCAAGAGTCCGAGCTCCTCCTCCGGCAGTTCTAAAAGGCCTACACGATGTGGAATATCTACACAGTTGTCTCCAGTCACATTCTCCCCCTGAAAAATCAACGCATTGACCAAAAGCCCAGGCTTCCTGGGCGAAAAAATTAACGAACGTTTTGGATACTCGACTTTGCAGTGTCATGCTTGGTCTTCATCACGTTGGACAGTGTTGTGAAACGTCTGTTCTCATCTTGCATGGTCTGTTGAAGCTCCAAGTACTGCAAATTAAAAGCTGCGCCCATTTCTTGTACTTTACTCATACGATCAACCATATCTTGCTGACCATTGGGAAGCCCGCCACCACTGGCTTGCCCATTGATATAATCGGGCCCTGATGCACCAAAGCTCGCAGGATTACTCGCACTAAATTGGGCGCCACCTTGGACTCCAACACTACGCCCTAAACCCTGTGCTGCGCCATTAACGGCCGCAGATATTACTGCAGAACCGGGTATCACCGGGGCTGCAACACTTAATCCAGCCGAGACTGCTTGACCTGCTCCCGAAATACCTCTACGAATGTGCGAAGAGAAGCTATTGTTAGCAGCCCGACGAACAGTCGTTGTCGATGTATTTAAGTTCATTGAAACTCCGCGGTTACCACCCAGCTGATTGACGTCTACCATAGCTTCCTCCGTTAAAAACCATTCTAGATTTCCTTACGAGATTAGTATCGGACAACCCACACAAAGGTTGTGCTTGGATCTATGAAAGGAATAAATCTAAGTGACTGTATTTATGCACTTTCTTTAATTTTGCGAAGTTCCGAAATAAGAATTTTAAGCTCCTTGTAACTCGCTAGTGCGAGATTGGCACGTCGTTTCGCCTTCAAATCCTTCGTCTCATCATGAAGTTTTTGAAGATCCACTATACGTTCATCCAGAACACTTAAAGGGATCTCCCTATCAAGGAAGGCACTCAACATTGGGAATGCATCTGAAGACTCACCTTCCAACATGTTACGAGTCTTTGTTTGAAGTGATTGGATTTTGTCGGATATCTTAAATTCTTCCATACATACCTCATCTTGAAACGAATCTTGAGAACAGGTTAAGGCTTGCGAGCACCAAGAGTAAAGACGACACGACAATACAACCAAGCGACAACGCTTGAAAAGAGCACCGCACAATCGCATATTTTTGGAGTAGCATAAAGCCTAACACACTCATGAAGTAGATTGTGCTCAAACAAAAAGGTCCTGCTGCAGTACTTCGATCGAAGCTTTCCACTGCGGAATGTCCCTGTCCCTTGAGCAGGGCCCTTCGCATGCCCCCAAAGATCGACTTCAGTAATTTGAGGTGACAATACGCAAAAATCAATATGTCTGTTGGGATTTCACTGGCAGATAGGTTATTGGTGCCACCTTGAGCCTCGATTCTCTGTCCGATGGTTAAGAGAAAAGAGCCGCCAAGAACAAAGGTTGATACCAGAGACAACACTGCAGGCACGCTATTTGAGCGCAAAGTTACTGAACAACGCTCAATTGCGATATTGATCACCACAATTAAGTTGTTTAATGTGATGTGTCCCGCACCTTGTACTTTAGCTTTCTGCTTTCCCTTTGTGTGTATTGCAAGTGCCTCCGGCACTCCTTTAGCGTACTCGAGATCACCCGGCAGCGGCTCATCGATCTGTCGTGCTGCTATTGCCCCCTTGACCGAGCTCTTTGCGTGCAGAGCCAGATTCGGTTGTTGACTTGTTAGGATTGTTTTCTCGTCATCCATATACAACTCCGATTATAAACTGGAGACCCGCTCAAAAGGCAAGTCCAAACACCACTTTACCAACCGCCATTAAGTCGATAGCGTACCGTGTTGCTTGTGTGATCATCCATCACCCACTGAAGCGCTTGCCTGCTCCAAGCAACTGTAAAACCAGGGTAAGTGTGGTGAGAGGTAGCAAATGGCAAGATATACTGGCCCAAAACTAAGAATCATCCGAAGACTTGGCACTGCATTACCGGGGTTGATGCGAACGGAAGCGGAACTGCGTCGTCCTTATCCACCTGGACAGCATGGCCCAACACGTCGAAAGAAGTTGTCCGATTATGCGCTTCGTCTCAATGAGAAACAAAAATTGCGTTTTCATTACAACTTAAGCGAGAAACAGCTGAAAAAGTACGTGAAGCAGTCAGTGCGAAAGAAAGGAAATACTGCGACGAACTTGCTGAGTACTCTTGAATGTCGCCTGGACAACGTTGTTTTCCGATCAGGTCTTGCTCCGACAATCCCTGCTTCTCGTCAAATGACTGCGCACGGGCATGTAACGGTTAATGGACAACGGGTTAACATCCCATCGTATATGCTCCAGAAAGGTGACGTTGTTTCATTGTATGAAAAGTCGAAATGGAAGGAACGCGCTGGCGAAGTAATGGTCGATCCCAATAATTTGGAAAAGCCAAGCTATCTTGAAACCGATACCACTAAAGCTGAAGCTACGATGGTTGAGGCTCCGCTTGCAGAGCACTGTCCTGTCGCTTTGGACCCACAACTTATCGTTGAATACTACTCTGGGTCTTAATCCAATAGAGTAATGGTCAAAAAAGGAGGCTGTCTTGCCTCCTTTTCTTTTGTGAACGTGCACAATTACCCATCGAAGCTTTCAAGTTCCTCGAAACCTTGTTAGCCATATCCTATGGAAGCTACGAAAACCTTGTCCTTGGTTGATTCAGTTTTATCTGCTGGCCCGGTGGGCCTTACGACATTCCTCTTACTCATTGTTCTCTCAGTGGTCAGTTGGGGGATCATTTTCTACAAGGCTACCTCTATTCGTCGTGTCCACCGCGACAGCCTTTGGTTTCAGCAAGCATTCTGGAAAGCACAATCCCTCGAGGAGATTGCATCAATTGCAGAAGAGATGCACTCGGTTCCGCTTGCTGAGATTTTTAGCGCTGGATATGAAGAACTTCAGCGCCTTCATGAAAAAGACCGTCTTTCTGGCATTCACCAGATGCACGATGCTTCCAATATTGAACGGGCACTGCGTCGTGCGACGACAGCGTCGACGTTAGAACTTGAACATTTGACACCTTTTTTGGCGACCGTAGGAAGCACGGCTCCATTTATTGGGCTTTTTGGAACTGTGGTTGGTATTATCAACGCCTTCCAGGATATTGCTGCCGCCCATAGTGCCAGCTTGACCACCGTTGCCCCAGGCATTGCTGAAGCCTTAGTAGCGACTGCAGCAGGTCTTCTTGCTGCCATCCCTGCAAATATTGCATTCAACGCCTTGAGTGCTCGTATCCGTGCTCTGCAGCACGAAATGTCAACCTTTGCAGCCGACTATTTCAATATTCTCAAGAGAAAGTACTTTTAAATATTCTTATGGAAGTCGCTCCATCAAAACTACGAAGAAGCGTTATCCCCTTCGACTGGATTGTTCTCTACGTGGGTGTAGTGCTTTGCCTTGGGGCCTTTGTCATTCCCCGCATGCCACTATATCAATGTGAAGCTCGAAAAGCACAAGCGAAGAATATTCTTCGTGAAGGCTTGCTAAAAAGCTCGCTCACGATGCACTCTGCAGACGGTGCTCCTCGATTTCGAACACAAGCGAGCAAAAGGTATACAGTCGTCGGAAGCAACGCAGAGTACGGGGTCGAGCTCAGCACTAACTTCAAAGGACTCCAAGACCCGGCATCTCTTCATATTTGTGGTCGAGGCAATGACTATATCTTCAATCGAGATGTTGACTGTGATTCGGGGCTAACTTCACACCGTATCGAGTGCATCCCGAAAGGCACCCAGAAAAACCTCACACAACTTGCAAGTGAATCTCCCCGATTAGAAGCTCAAGAAAAGTCTCTTGAGATTACTATGAGTATCCAAGAATAACTCGAACAGTGAAGCTCTTGAATCCGCTCTAGGCAGCAAAGCACATTTCAACTACTTTTGTTTTTGAGGAGAAAGGCCTTCACTTACGCGAGCTAGAATAACACCGAGCTCTACGAAAAGTACTAGCAATCCGCCCACGACAAGCTGAGAGATGACATCCGGTGGTGTTAAAATGGCACCTACGACTGCGCCTCCGAGAAAAATATAGGGACGGAATTCCCTGAGTATTTCACGACTCAACATACCGGAACGTGTCATGACAAAGACAACCATGGGTGTTTGGAATATAAAACCAAACACCCATAGAATACGTAGCATGAAGCGAAATACTTCATCGACGGAAAGCATCACGTCAACTCCAACGCGCACTGCATCCCCTACAAAAAAGTTAAAAAAGATTTCAAAAGCAAAGGCATACGCGAGCCAAGCACCAAGAATAAAGGCGCCAAAGCCAAGACCGACAAAGCGCAATATCCGCGACTGCTCTATCGCATAGAGCCCTGGTGCAAGAAAAAGCCACACTTGCATCAACGTGTTTGGAAGCGACACGACAAAGGCTGCGAAGCAGGCCACCTTTAGCTTCGTCATAAAAAGCTCCGCCGGACGAATCATTGTCAGACTCAGTGTCCCCTCGGGGAAAATCGCCGCGACGCGATCAATGGGCACCCGCATCAAATTGAAGAGCGGGTCCAAAAATATTAGGGTTAGAAGAAATGCAACACCAAAGCCAATCGCACTCCGTAGAAGTGTCGAACGCAAAGCCCTCAAGTGTTCGGTAATGCTTACATCAATGTCTTCTTCGGCAGAACCAAAAGCTTTCACGAGGGTTCCTCCCGAAGGGGCAGCTCACCGTGCAGTCCATCACTCTCCACTCTAGCGCCGTCAGCCTGCCCGCTTGAGACTGTATTGGCTCTTGATAACTCCTGAGAAGCGCTCTCATCGTAGTGCAGCGAGGAGTCCGTATGAATATCGCTTGGATCCGCTGTCTTGGTTTCAGGCGTTTGGAAGGCCTGACGGGATACGCGCGTACCTTCGGGTTCAGACCATATGGCATCATGGTGATCCATCATGATTTCACGTTTGAAGCCATCGGCTGTCCGACGGATTTCGCCGAGCCATTGCGCCAGTTTTCGCGTCGCCCCCGGGACACGCTCCGGGCCTAATGCAATCAAGGCGATGCCACAAATAACGACAATCTCAAAAAAACCGAGTCCCGTTCCAAACAATGTTGACCTCTTTTAACTTGGATGTCTCTATAACCTTCGCTACCCTGATAACATGGCGACTCTGATTAGCGAAGCGTGTATTGCATGTGGGGCATGTCTACCGGAATGTCCGAACGATGCAATTTTTGAAGGTGAGGACCTTTATTTCATTGAACCCGAACGATGCACCGAGTGTGTCACCTTTTTCGGCGAGGAGCAGTGCGCAAAAGTATGCCCAGTCGATGTCTGCCTCCCAGACCCCGACTTCCGCGAAAGCGAGCAGGCCCTAATTGCTAAGGCTCAAGCCTTGCATCCGGGTCGGGACTTACCGAACCCTATCCCATCACACTTCAATCCGCATCCTCCGAAACATAAGGGAGATCACAATGACATTTGAGCGCACCCCAGAGAGCAGAAATCTTGCAGGCTCCCTGACCCGGTCCGCTAAAAGAGTTCCCAAAACCAAGCTCAGGAAGCAGAGTATCTTTTTAGCGCTCATCTTGGCTCTTTGGGTGCTGTGTATTGGAGCCGGGTGTGCTCATCGACACATCGAGAAGCATTCACCGCTTTCACTCGAAGACGAATCAATTCAGCGCTTACTTTCGAAATGGGAGAGCATGGGCAGCGAAAGAAAGGCACTCAGAGCAAGACTTAAAGTTCGTCAGGCAGGTATGGCAGGACTTTTTGCGCGTGCTACCATAGACCTGACCCTTAAAAAGCCTCGGCGTCTCTACGCAAATATGCGAGCACTTTTTGATCAACCGATCAAAGTTATGGCAATCGATCAGGATCAGGTTCGGCTCCTAGACCTAATGGGGGAACCAGCATTTTATGAAGGTCCCTTGACCGAGCAATCTCTCGAGAGGCTTTTTGGCTTTCCTATCTCAACTTCGATCTTTGAAGCGCTTCTTTTTCAGTACCCGGCATCCGATTGGTTGCGGCAATCTGTAGTGGCGCAGGGTAGCGATAGCTATGGGGTCACTTATACCGATAGTCAAACTCAGATCCACCTTAAAACAGACCTCGACGGACACATTCAAACTTGGCGTCTCAGTGACTCTCAGGGGAACCTCGTGTTCAGAGCAGAAGCGGCATGGCCGAAAGGTGATTCGCTTAACACAGCTCGACATCCCAAAGAACTACGGCTTTTCATTGAAGAAAGCGACCTTGAAGTCATCGTTGAGCTCACGGATTATCAATTCAACCCCCCAATTAATGATGCGCTTTTTCAACTCTCGCCACCGCCCAATACCCCTCGCTACCGGCTTTAAATACTCAAAACGCAGAGGGTTCCTTAAAAGAAGCGAAGGGGTGTTTATTGATCCCCGAAGTTAGACATTCCACTGCACTTGGAGATAGCATCCGAGTGAGGGTTTCGTGCAGCAAGAATCAAATCACTTACGTCTGGGTCAAATACTGCTTAACGCCGGGCTCTTGCAAATTGCTGAGCTCAACACCTGTCTTGAGCATCAAAACCGTTGGGGCGGGCGTATCGGTGAGATCCTTGTTGAGCAAGGGGTTGTTTCCGCTCAACAACTCGTATGGGCCCTTGCTTTTCAGTTGGGTATTCCCTCGGTAGATCTTGAAGAAGAAGCCATTGACCCCTATTGCATTGGTCAAGTTCCGCCCTCTTTTGCACGTGAGCATCGCGCTTTTCCTTTTAAGTTGTCGCTTGAAAGCAATACAAAGACATTCGTGGTTGCGATGAGCGATCCGACGCTTCAATCGAGCGTGCGAATCCTTCGCGAGTATCTCAATGCCCCAATCAAGATTGTGCTGGTGTCAGAGGCTGCACTCTGGGATGCTCTAGCGCGCTTCTACCCAACACATAGCATACTCCCACGAATAGCAATCAAAGAGCATTCGCACCCGCGTGAGACTCCAAGGGCGAATGGCAACGTGAGATCACCGATGGTTTCGGAAGACCGTCGCGAGGACCTCAATGTGCTTACGGAAGAAGGAGCTCCCATTGGGATGAGTGACGCGGTAAACCCGGCCGACATTTTAACCTTGGACGATCAAGAACTCGTCACATTGGCCAAAAGACTAAAGGCTCGGGGCGCACTGACGAAGGATGACCTTCACGCAAGTGACGCTAGCCAACACTAACTTCTTCACTTAAAAGGCGGTGATACATGCTCGACCCTACTCTCCCGCTCATACAAATCCTTTCAAGATGTGCGCAAGCCGATCAACATCCGACTTCGAGTTATAAATATGAGGCGCCAGGCGTAACCCTTCACCTCGTACACTATGAACAACGCCGTGCGAGTTAAAGTGCCCCGACATTCTTTGAACCTTTGTTAATGAAGCTTTAACGTTGAGTATTGGACTGATAAAGGAGTTTGAGCTTTCAACAGCGTCAAAACCATAATCTTTTAGAAGAAGCCTCAATTCCTCTCGAAGCATTAAATTATGCCGATATACTTCATCAATACCAAGCGATAAGAGTCGCCTCAGCGACGCCCCCATCCCCAAGACATGAAGCATCATGGGTGAGCCTGGCTCCAATCCGGCCGCGCCCTTTTTAAGACTGAGCGTTATATCCGCTTTGTCATCGGGTGTACCATACGACATTGCCCCGACCATGATAGGCTCGATTGCCGAGCGCAGCGATTCCGACATCCATAAAAATCCTTGACCCAAGGGTCCCATGAGCCATTTATGGCCACCACCCGCTACTGCGTCGACCGGAAGATCCTTGAGCGAGAAAGGAATGGTTCCTAAACCTTGTATTGCGTCAACAACGACCCAGGCCCCCACACGATGTGCTGCATCACAAAGCATCTCGAGGTCCAATATTTCTCCGGCTTCATACTGGACCCAAGAGCAGGCGACAATCTTCGTTGAATCCGTAATTGCTTCGCATAGCAATTCTGTACGGTGCTTGCCCGCTTCCGCATCGATTAACTTCAGAGTTGCACCGGAGCGCCTACAGGCATCAACCCATGGATAAACGTTGCTTGGGTAATCGCTCCCAAAGCAAATAACCTCGTTCTCGCTACTCAGTTCTTTCGCCTGAGACAAGCCAAACGCAACTTGTGAGAGCGCGGCAGCGCAGGTGTGAAAAAACGCAATGTCTTTTGGGGCACCATTAATCAACGCTGCGATATCGCTACGCACTTTTTCGTACGACTCAAAAAGCAGGTTCAGCGTATTGTAGTCTGGGCATGCTAAATCGTGCATCGCAATACGTATCGTCTCAGATGCCGAAACACTTAAAGGTGCAACGCCAGCCGCATTGAAGAAAATTTTTTCCTCTGGCGCGCCAATAAAAAGGTTGTCTGGGCTGGAATGCATTGAGAGACTCCTTGATACCCGTGTCTATGCTTCGGGTTAAGCACAACCGCAATGAGTATTAAAATGGATCGGCAACGATGCGTGCTTTGGCTCGAATTTCGATATCCGTATCCAAGGTTGGACTCTCTCGCAGCTCAATCGAAGGTACGATCGCAATTGTCCCATGCGACATAACAAGATCGGCCAGTTCGGCTTCGGTGACATTAAACTCTTTAAAGGTGTCCCCCTCTTCAATGCCCGAGAGTGATCCGACGCGAACTTCATCTTCTCCTTCTGGGCCAGCTGCTGAAAGCGTTAATGATTCGAGAAAATACAAATCACGCCTAAGATTTGGGTTGCTCTCCGCTTGCGGATGATCCAAAACATTGGTGACTTCGATTGCAATGGACTCTATTACCAGTGAGTCCAACTGATCAGCCTGTAACCCTTCGGTGGACAAACGTTGCACCAAAGCTTCGTCCAGCTGAGATTCGATTTCATCCCAGAGTGCGTCGTCATCACTCAAGGAACGTTCGACCTGACCAGGGATTGTAGCCGGAACGACAACTTCGAGCACGCCGGAAAACAGGCATGCGCAGCCCGGCAGTGTGATAGCGCAAAGAGCAATCGTCCAAACAATCGCGCAGCGGAGATAGCGAGTCCTAACATTGGGATGCATCAAATTTTTCCAGTTCATCGTTCTCCTTATGTGTTGGAGCATCTTTCGATGCGAGACCAACCCTAGTTGCACAAGCAATCGTCTCAGACCAAGCTTGCTTTTATGAAGGTTTACACCTCAACCGCTGATTTTCCAGACCCAAGCTCCACCATCTTGGCACTTGGAAACTTTGACGGGGTGCACCTCGGACATCAGAAGCTTCTGAGCAAAGCGCTGAGCCTACGAGCACAATCGAAAGCTGCTGGAAAACCATGCGAAGCCGGCGTTTTAACATTTTGGCCCCATCCTGCAGAAGTTCTCTCACCGAAACGCGCTCCAAAACGTGTTCAGACGAAAGCGCAACGACTTCAGGCAATTGACTCGATGGGCTTTGACTTTGTGGTTGCCCAAGACTTCACACTCCAGCTTGCTCAAACGTCGCCAGAAGCATTTGTTGAAAAAATGTTGATTGGCGATCTCCATGCTCGACATGTCGTGGTTGGTGAAAACTTTAATTTTGGACGTGGAGGCAAAGGAACGCCGGCACTTCTCTCGGAATCGCTACCCAGATTCGGAGCGCTTGTGCATGTATGCAAGCTACAGCAAGCCGATGGAAGCACGCTTAGCTCGACTCGAATTCGCTCCTTAATCTCCGATGGACAAGTCTCTTTTGCATGGGAACACCTTGGCCGACCCTTCGCTCTCGAAGCCAAGGTTGTGTCGGGCGACGGACGAGGGCGCTCCCTTGGCTTTCGAACTGCAAACCTTGATATTGGAGCTCAACAAATCTTACCGCAAGCCGGCGTCTATGCGACACGAACATTTTGCATGGGTCAGGAATTGGACTCGATCACCAATGTCGGAGTCAGGCCCACCTTTGGAGAAAGTTCATTACAGGTTGAATGCCATCTCTTGGATACCTCTATGGATCTCTACGGTGAACGTATTGAAGTTCGCTTCATTCGCCGTGTCCGGGATGAACGCAGATTCGCGAGTCGTGAAGACCTTATAGCACAAATTCAAAACGATATTGCAATAGCGCGACGTATCCACTCCGAGTCCCGACACGAATTCTTAGCTTGATGAAGTGACATCAACCCAGCATCACCGTTAAACTCTAGTGATCGGGGTTCAAGTTGGAACTCCCAATGGAGTGAAACACATGGCTGCACGCTTGGGTGAAATGCTGATACGTGAGCAACTGATTTCGTTGCAACAACTGCATAAGGCTCAAACTGAGCAACAGACGGAAGGTGGGAAGCTCGGCTACCACCTAACGAAACTCGGTTTTATTTCGGAGCGCGAACTCACACAGTTTCTTTCACGCCAATACGGTGTTCCTGCTATCGCACTCGATGAGTTTGAAATTGAAAGTGAGGTGGTTCGATTGGTCCCACAAGAGTTGGCTGAGAAACACAAGCTGATTCCTGTAAACCGTGCCGGGGCATCGTTAATTGTGGCGATGAGCGACCCCTCGAATATTTTTGCGGTCGACGACGTGAAGTTCAAGACCGGATACAATATCGAAGTGGTCGTTGCTGCCGAAGCTTCAATCGTGGAGGCAATTGACAAATACTACAATCAGCAAGATTCAAGCGGGTTGTTGAACGATTTGGATGTTGATGAGTTGATGGACGACCTCGATGACATTGAGGCGGAAGTTCAACAAGAAGAAAGCGCCAATGTCTTCTCTTTGACAGAGCAGGCTGATGATCCTCCTGTGGTTCGACTGGTAAATGTTATTCTCGTTGATGCGATCCGACGAGGTGCCAGCGACATCCATATTGAACCCTACGAGAAAGAGTTTCGCGTACGCTATCGGGTTGACGGTAACCTCATGGAAGTGATGCGACCACCCAACAAACTTCGAAATGCGATCTCTTCGCGTATTAAGATCATGGCACAACTGGACATCGCGGAAAGACGTCTCCCGCAAGATGGTCGTATCAAACTCAAGCTACGCAAAGATAGTGAAATGGATTATCGAGTCTCGGTATGCCCGACCCTTTTCGGTGAAAAAATTGTTCTTAGGCTTTTGGATAAATCCAACCTCCAGTTGGACATGACGAAGCTGGGTTTTGATACAGAACAAATTGATATTTGGATGGGTGAGATCGCAAAACCCTACGGGATGTGCTTGGTAACAGGCCCCACTGGCTCGGGAAAAACAACAACTTTGTACTCAGCCTTATCGGCACTCAACAAAGAAGATGTCAATATTTCTACTGCCGAGGACCCATGTGAGTTCAACTTTGCAGGAATCAACCAGGTTCAGATGCATGAAGATATCGGCCTCAACTTTGCGGCTGCACTTCGAAGTTTTCTACGGCAAGATCCAGACATCATTATGGTTGGAGAAATCCGTGACTTTGAGACTGGAGAGATTGCAGTAAAAGCCGCTCTCACCGGGCATATGGTGCTCTCAACGCTCCATACCAACGATGCCCCATCCACTGTGACCCGAATGCTCAATATGGGTATCGAGCCCTTCTTGGTCACAGCGGCGGTGAATGTCGTTGTTGCACAACGACTTGGGCGTCGCATTTGCGAACAGTGTAAAGTTCCTGTTGATGTGAGCAAGGAAGCATTGCTCGACGCCGAAGTCCCAGAAAGTTTGATTGGAACCTTTCAACCCATGCGTGGTCGCGGATGTGACGCGTGCGGTAAGACGGGTTACAAAGGTCGTGTCGCGTTTTACGAAGTTCTTAAAATGCGGGACGAACTCAAAGAACTGATCCTTAACGGGGCTTCAACCTTAGAGATTAAACATGAAGCAATTAAGCTTGGCTTTAAGACGCTACGTATGGGTGCTATCAAGCACTTTATGGCAGGCGTAACGACACTCGATGAGGTTTTGGGGCGAACAGTTGCGGACTTTGAGCAATAGAAACTTTCCTGGCTTAACTTTAGTAGCCACGTGGACCAAGGTTTAGAAACGATGCTTTCTCTACAACAACTCCTACGCGCAATGCACCAACGCGGCGGCTCCGATCTGCACATTACTCGAGATGCAGCCCCCCAAGTACGATTGGATGGCAAGCTCTCTCCAATGAAAGTGCCGGCGCTCTCAGCGGAAGAAACGCGTCGCCTTTGTTATGCAGTCTTGAATGACCGTCAGAAACATACTTTTGAGAAAACAAAAGAGCTGGACTTCAGCTTTAGTTTGCAGGACATCGCGCGCTTTCGTGGCAACCTCTTCATGCAAAAAGGAGCCGTTGCAGGTGTCTTCCGTACGATACCGCACAAGATTTTAACCTTTGACGAACTGGGGCTCCCACCAGTTATCGCCAAAATGGCGGATCGACCGAACGGCCTTGTCCTTGTGACCGGACCTACCGGTTCCGGGAAATCAACAACACTTGCATCGATTATCGATCGAATTAATTCAACGCGCCACGATCATATCGTTACGATAGAAGACCCTATCGAGTATGTTCATCCCCATAAAAAGTGTTTGGTCAATCAACGCGAAGTGGGGGCGGATACAGAAGGCTTTCACCATGCTCTCAGAGCCGTCTTGCGCCAAGACCCTGACGTGGTTCTCGTAGGCGAACTCCGAGACCTCGAGACCATTGAAGCGGCGATCACACTCGCAGAAACAGGACATCTTTGCTTCGCAACATTGCATACCAATAGTGCGGTTCAGACGATCAATCGTGTTATCGATGTCTTTTCCCCGCATCAACAAGCACAGGTTCGGGCGACGTTCAGCTTGGTTTTAGAAGGTGTAATCTCCCAGCAGCTGATTCCAAAAATCAACGGAGGTCGCGCCATGGCACTCGAGGTGATGGTACCCAACGCTGCGATACGAAACCTCATTCGAGAAGATAAAGTTCATCAAATTTACTCCCAAATGCAGGTCGGCCAGCAGCATCATGGCATGGTCACATTAAACCAAAGCCTCATCGCGCTACTCAAGCGACGCGAGATCGCGCCTGCTCAGGCGATGCAACGTTGCACCGACATCGATGAATTTACACAGTTATGCAACAATCACGGTGTTTCGTTGAGAAGCTGAGCACTTTAGCCACATGTCGAGTTGCCCCTCTCCCTAAAAATTCGGTAGTTTTGAGTGCGGGGGATACACGATGGGACTCTACCTTTGGAAAGGCAAAACACGTACCGGTGATAAGAAGAAAGGTGAGATTGAGGCTCCCTCTCTCGAGGCTGCCGAACAGAAGCTTCGCCAGAAAAACATTATTCCCACCAAGGTTAAGAAGAAGCCCAAAGATATTATTCTTAAGATGCCTGGATCTTCGGGCGTAAAACCAAAAGAGCTGATGGTCTTTACACGGCAATTTTCGGCGATGATCGATGCCGGTCTACCACTGGTACAAGCCTTGGACATTTTAGTCCCGCAACAAGAGAACCCGATCTTCAAAGAAATACTCATGAATGTTCGTGACGACGTTCAACAAGGTTCGACTCTGGCCGACGCTCTCGCAAAACATCCTAAGGTCTTCGACTCACTTTTCACAAACCTTGTGGCTGCGGGAGAACAAGGTGGTATTCTTGACACCATTATGGGACGACTGGCCCAACAAATTGAAAAAGGTGTAAAGCTCACAAAGCAAATTAAGGGTGCGATGGTCTACCCGACAGCAGTCTTGGTGGTCGCATTCATTGCGGTCGCGGCTTTGCTGATCTTTGTGATCCCTGTATTTGAAGAAATGTTTGCGGAGATGGGACAAGAACTTCCTGCCTTCACTCAACTTGTCATCAATATGTCGCACGGGTTTATGAAATATTGGTACGTTGTTGTGGCAGTACCTATTCTTTTCGGTGTCCTTTGGAAACAAATAAGAGGAACACCGACAGGTCGTTTACAAACGGACAAGATGTTCCTTTCGGCACCCATCTTTGGCAATATCATTCGAAAAGGTTCTGTTGCTGGCTTCACGAGGACAATGAGCACAATGGTCTCGTCCGGTGTACCCATTCTGGACTCACTCGAGGTGGTTGCAAGAGCAAACTCCAACCAGGTCATTTCTCAAGGAATCCTTTACGCGCGGCAAAAGGTTGCGGAAGGCAGCACACTTTCAGAGCCTCTCGAACAAACTGGTATCTTCCCGAATATGGTTACGCAGATGGTGCACATTGGAGAGAGTACTGGTGCCCTTGATGATATGCTTGGCAAGATCGCTGACTTTTATGAAGAAGAAGTCGATGCAGCCGTCGCAGGGCTTGCTTCGCTGTTGGAGCCCTTGCTCATGGTCTTTCTTGCAGTCGTTGTTGGCGGATTTCTGATTGCAATGTATTTGCCAATATTCAGCATGGCGGGTGCCGTTGCCGGCTAACCCCTTTAAGGCATTTACAGTAACATAAGAGCAAACCTCTCGGCAATGCGAATATTTATGGGACTTCTTAATCGCGGCACAACAATAATTGCGCGGATTCCCGTGGCACTTCTTGTTTCAAGTTTACTCTTTGACTCGAAGAGTTTTTCAAGCGCACTCGTGCCCTATCTAAAAATTCTTTCGAGTGCTGTGGTCCTCTCATTCATCGTATCCTATGTTCTGCAAGCCAGTTCGCTGTGGCGCACCAACCCTGACTCGTCGAAAGACGCGGAAGAGAACAACCATTCGCGGTATTTCTTTTTCGATATGGCTGTGACGACGTTCGCACTAAGCCTCCACCGCGGTATCCATAGCCCTTTTCTCGTGCTCTTACATGTGAGCCTTCTCGGAGCATCGTTGTCACAACGCAAACGCCGAACACTGGCTCCGCTTTTCTTTGCGCTCCTCTGTTACATATTGCTCTTGGTGGGTCACAACATTAACAGTTCTCTGCACCATTGGACAGAGCTAACAACCCTCGACACTCTTACGACTGCCTTCTTCCACTGTGGAACCTTCGTCGTCATCATGCTCTTGGGTTCCCGCCTCAATATTGAAGTTCATCAAGAAAGAGAGCGCGTTCGGGTTGCTGAATCTCGACTGGCTCGTGCGCAAGTCATCCATGAACAAATCCTTAATTCCCTGCCCAGTGGTGTTGTCACCCTGGGAAAGAATGGTTTCATTCATTATGTCAACCAACGTGCCTATGACCTTGCCGAACAGGCATCAAAACATAGTGCAGGTGGCGAACATGATTTCTTTGCACCGATAAAAACCAATGTGTTGGGTGCGCAATCAAAGCATCCGATTCAAGACTTTAGTGCAGAGCTCTCCGCCGAATCTCTAAAGTTTCTTCAAGAACTGGGTTCAATTGCTCCCTGTAGGCGTTTTGACCATTATCATACGACCCCAGGGGGAGCCGAGCTCCTCTTCGGGGGCTCTGTTACGTCTATCGACCATCTTGATCAGGCTCTTGTTGTTTTCCAAGATGTAACTCGCTTTAAAGAACTGCAGAAAAAAGCTCAACGCGAGGAACATTTTAAGAGCCTCGGTGCACTTTCGGCCTCACTTGCCCATGAAATTCGCAACCCGCTCGCAGGGATGAAAGCATCCTTAGAGCTCTTGCGACCGAACCGCGCTGGACTGTATGCGAAAGGTCAAAGCGTAACTCGTAGCGAAACGGATGAAGAAAACGAGCGACTCTTTTCCATGGCCCTGAATGAAGTTGAACGACTGAGTACACTCGTGAGCGGTTTCTTAAATTACGCCCGACCTCCAGAATGCAGTCCAGCCTCACTAAATTTAGAGAGCCTCATCAAAGAATGTATCAAGCTACACGAGCTTTCTTGCGTATATCCAATCGTCTTTGAAACTCCTCTACAAACGGAATGCATGATTCAGTCCGACGCAAGCGCTTTACGTCAAATCATGCTTAACCTTTTCCGTAATGCAAGCGAGGAGATTGGCGCCTGCCCTCAAGACTCGCAACACCAGGTTCTCGTCAGGCTTGTAAACAAAGCTGAGAACTACCTTGTCGAGGTCCATGATTCGGGTCGCGGGATTCCGGATGAGAGAAAGAACACAGTATTCGAGCCGTTCACGACCGACAAGGTGAAAGGCACGGGTTTAGGCTTGGCAACCTGTTTTCAACTCTCGAGCGTACTCGGAGCAAATCTTAGTGTTCATGATTCACCCATACTGGGTGGTGCATGCTTCTCGCTTGTACTTCCGGGTTTGACTTTTCAAGACTCTCAAGCACTAAAAGAATAGGAGACTCCTTTTATGGCCAAGATACTTATTCTTGATGACGAAGTAGCGATTCGCGAAAGCCTTGGGATTCTCCTCAAGCGGAAGGGGCATGATGTTGTATTGTGTGAGAACCTAGCAAATGCGCGACATGCGCTGGCCCAAGTGGGCTATGATCTCATCTACAGTGACCTCCGGCTACCTGACGGTCAGGGGATCGACCTCTTGAGAGACCTCGAAGAACAATGCAATGCCCCGAGCTTCATAATGATGACGGCGTTCTCAACCACAGAAACAGCTGTTGAAGCGATGAAACTTGGTGCACTTGACTATATCCACAAACCTTTCTCACTCGATGAGATCGAGCTCCTAACCGATCGGGCACTTGAACAACGCAAGCTCAAGGACGAAAACGCAAGTCTCAAGGCAAGGCTCCAAGATGTTCGAGGTCGACGTCTCGTCGGCAACTCGGATGCGATGAACAATATCAAAAGTATGATCCGGCGTGTTGCAGATGGGCGAGCGACTGTTTTAATTACGGGGGAAAGCGGAACAGGAAAAGAGATGGTGGCCCGCACACTGCACGACGAAAGTGTTCGCGGCCCACACCCCTTCATTCCTGTTAATTGTGGCGCAATTCCTGAGAATTTAATTGAGTCCGAATTTTTCGGCCATAAAAAGGGAAGCTTCACAGGCGCGAATGTCGACCGCGCAGGTCTCTTTGAAGAAGCCTCTGCGGGGACTATCTTTCTGGATGAAATTGGCGAGCTCCCAATGTCGATGCAAGTCAAACTTCTACGTGTCCTACAAGAACGGGAAGTTCGTAGAATCGGTGAGCATAAAGTAAGACCTTTAGAATGTCGTGTATTGGCAGCAACAAACCGAGACCTTGAAGTCGAGGTTGCCAACGGACGTTTTCGTGAAGATCTATACTTTCGCCTCAATATTATTCAAATCAATATACCACCCTTGAGAGAACGCTCAGCTGACATTCCAGCCCTCGTGGATGTTCTTCTACGAAAGCATGCCAGCGCAATCGGCCGAGATGATTTGCGTTTTGACGATAGTAGTATTGCTAATCTTGTCCGACATGATTGGCCTGGTAACATACGCCAGCTTGAAAATGTCATAGAACGCGCAGTGACACTGGCAGAATCCTCATTGATGACCAACGAGGTTCTTCCAACGAAGCTAGTTGAAGCCCATACCTCCACGCTAAACACCGCTAGCGCTTTTAGTGCTGAGCCGGTCTCGACTCCACTCTCAACAGAAGCGTTCGACGCGCAAGAGATGCCTTTGACTGGGAACTTCGATGACAACATCTCGCTACCCCATGTTCTTTCAAGGGTTCGAGAGCATGATATTAAACTTGAATCGCTCCTGGAGGCCATTGAGCGTCGAATTGTGAGGGAGGCGATTGAAAATACAAAGAATAAAACTGAAGCAGCCAATCGACTTGGTCTCTCGTTTCGATCGCTTCGTTATCGTCTGACCAAACTTGGACTCGGCCCAGTCAAGGCTAGGAGTTCGAGTTCGGGCGAGCCTTCCAAATAAACCCTAAAAGTATTGCACCGATCAAGGCAAAGGGAGCAAGGAACATTGGCCAATAGTCCCAAGACATTTCGGTTAACTGTCCCAAGACCATAAATTGTAATGCTGTTCCAAGGTACACAAAGCCATCAATAATCCCCACTGCTGTGGCAGCTCCCTTTCGTCCTCCAAAGTCCATCGTCGCTGTTCCTGAGAGAAGCCCATGTGTGCCGATCACACAAAGACTCATCATAAATATAATTAGTCCTAAAATCCATGGGCTCTTTGGTAGCTCAAAGCTTATTTTTGACTGACGTAGACTTTGAACTTTTGCCTTCCAGCTTGGATCACGAATTTGAATTGTTAGGCTCTCCCCCTTGCGTTCGACCGTTAGTTCGAGTTGTGGATAGACACGCGGTTGGGTTACTCTGCCACCCGTGCTTTCCACACACATACATTGTTCCCCGCTCCATTCACTCTTGCTAGGGCAACGCATTGGCACACACTGAAAGCGCGTCTCAAATTGTGAAGCATTGCGAACTTCATGTTGAAAGACGTGAGTAATACGGTCACCCGGCAAGAGCTGATTGTCATAGGCGGCGCGGGAAACAATATTTGTCGCATCAAACATCCCGAAGGGCATTACGAGACAGCACAGAAAGAGCAACGCATACAAGAAGAGTGCCGATGGGCCCCGACGAGACTGAAACACTTTATCCGAAACCCATCCAGCAAAGTTTCCACCCGTCACACCTGCTACAAAGAGTAGCCCGCCCCATCCCATAGGAAAGAACGCAGCCAAGAAGATAAAAGCTCCTACCAAAATCAGTGCAATGCGTCCTCGTCGCTGCGTACGACGCAAGCCAAGCAAAAACAGGATAATTCCGACACCAATACCACCTGCAAAATAGCTGAACCAATAGGAACTTTCCGCGCTGAATGGCGCATTGCAAAGCATTGATTCCGCGTTTTGGGAATCACATAAGAGACGTGCAAAGGGATTCAGAACAACATTGCGGATAGGGCCATAGCGAAGTGGGTGCGCAGCAGCCAAGCCCCAAACCTCTCGAGCATATACTGGGAACCAATGCATAACCCCGTTGCGCAAAATCCCAGTACAAAACTCGACCACCGCGACGGTCATGATGATCGGGTTTGTAAAAATCTTCTTCATAAGTTGGAGTGCAGAGAGATCGCTCTCGTCTCCAGAGCTCGCGTCTGCAGTGTCAAAGTCCTTAAAGCCAGCCGCTCCCGGGTCATTCCTCAAGAGTGCAAACTCAACAACTAAAATAAGCGCCAAAAGTAGAGCTGGAGCCCCAAATACGACCCATTCCATTCTCTGGCCCGGAAAGAATATCTGTAAAAGATCTAAAACCAAGAAGTTTCCGGTGAAGGCAAAAAAGATTCCTGACGAAATCATCGTACCAAAAATACCGCTAAAGCCTCCCCGTTCACGCACATGAAACCAGTGCGCGTTGACCTTGACAATTGAAACTGCCGCAAAGGATTGAAAATACATGTTCGCACCATAAAGTAGCGACATCAAACCAACATTAAGACCTTCACTTGCTCCAAGCTGGGTGAACAAGTATAGTGCAAACATTCCATTAAAGAATGCAGCTCCACTTAACGCGATTAGCATTCCCTTTCGGCCTCCTATTCGGTCCACCAAGGGGCCATTATAGAGAAAAGACAGGCCGTAGATTACTGTGCCAACTGCCGAGACCCAACCAAAGTCCGCCTTGGTCATCGCATCGCCGAGCGCTGTCTTTGCAACTGTGAAGTTGTATCTCCCCATGTACAACAAGGCATATGCAACACCCAAGGGGAACCAGTTTAAAAAGCGTCGCCGCCGAAAAATGGGGTCGCGGCACAATTCGGGTAACTCAAGTCCTTTCATCTTGTCACCTCATTATTTCGCCTCAAAGGCTGGCATTAAAAATAGACTATTCGGTGAGCTCACTAAAAACGCCCAGCCCTTCAATACATAAAATACCATCGACTAAAGGAGGAGGATTCGGAGCACAGTGTGATTCAATATGTGCAATAACTGCGCTAGGCCACGCGTTCTGAAATAGATTGCAGTTTGCCGGTTCATTATCGATCGACAAGACAACTTGGCCCAACTCATTGATCGCTTCTATTGCCTCTTGCTTAAAGAGCTCGTCTGGCATTTCAAAAGTCGTTTTTAGCAGCGTCTGTGTTCGCACGCCGCCTAGAGGGAAACCTGTTTGCACCAATGAATCGACGCAGCCTTGGAGCATGCCGGGCACATCCCGTCCCGTAAGGTACACAATAAAGCATCCTTCTTGATAACAATAGGTTGCGAGCTCTAAAGCTCCGGGCATTGCCACATCGAAGAGTTGGTATTCACTTTTAAAGAAACGTTCTTTCCAGAACGCTAAAAGCTCTTCCGTCATTAGATGAGGGTGCTCCAGAAAGCCTAACACGTCGCTTAACGCGTAGGGCCAGTTCACAGGAACAACGACCGAAAGCTTGTCGAGTAACGATCTTTCCCCACGTGTGGAAGCGTATTCCCACAGAATCTTCCATGTCCGTGGAGCATTCTCAAAAAGTGTAGCATCAAGGTCAAACACCACAACTGGGCGCCTGCCAGCGACTTTTGATTTTTGGATTTTATCTGCGAGTTGTTGAGCTATATTCACCTGCACACATTGGCACACACAATGCAAAAGACAAGACCAGAGCACGAATCTCTAACCTAGAATTAAATCATATCAAACCCGTCGATCTTAGGAGTATGAACTTGCAACAGTGCGCCAATACCCCACGCAATTCCTGTCCTTGCCCCCGCAGGCAATGTCGTGCGTGCTGTGTGGTTGTGGCCATAAAAAGACGAACGACCCGTGAGGCCCAACGCTATTGGCATCGTCTTAAAGGGATGTACCACACCAAGTTCACAATCAACGTTGAAGTCCAAAAGGCTTGTATACACTTGACTCCATAATTTCAGCGGAGAATTCCGAACCCGTGTTTGTCCCCAAAAAGCGAGTCGAGAATAAAGTTGTGTTCGGTCATAAAAAGTGCCGTTGTTTGCATGGTCAAGCGCAAACTCTAAGTCTATTTTTGAAGGAAGTTCACTTGGGAATACCAAGGTTCCACCAGCAACAACCCTGTGAACGCTAACTTCAGACACTTCAGAATCATCAAGATGTCGAAGCTGGCCCGCCGAGAATGGCCCTTTAACAAAATGGCGTGACCCCAGACGAAAGGAGCCAGCCAAATGTTTATAGATGATTGATGTGTCGACACCACCCAAAGGTTTGCTAACGGCAGTTCTCGCTTCTTTAAAAAGCTCTCCGGTGCTATTCGAATCAACACGATATTGTTGAGGACCAAGCCCAAACTCTATCTCAAGTTGCCAAGCCCCCAAGTTGACAAGCGTGGCTAAATTACCAAACGCAGTCAGTTCTTCTAGGGCTGAACGCTGCCCGAAGGCAAATGGAGAATGTCCACCTTCATAAACTGTACTGACCCTGCCTCTGCTCCCCATCCAGCGCGTCCCTATTTCTGAGAACATTCCTGTCGAGCTGGTCAGTAAAAATTGTTGCTGAACACCAAGCGAACCAAGAATTTTCAAATCCCCAAAACGAAACTCACCTTGTACCCCGAGATAAGGTGCCCCCTGCCGAAACCCACCCGGAACAGAATCACCCACTGGCTGCAGAGCATTAAAACGATTGTCGATCGCTCCCAGCAAGCGCTTGGCACCTTTAAGTACAAACGCAGACCCAGAGTCCTGCAAGCGTCCAAAAGAGATTCGACCTCGACGATGCCGGTGTGTGAGACTTAACTCCATTATATCGGCACTGAGCGAATGATGTCTTGGACCAAAAGCTTGAACATTGGCATCAAATGCAATGGCCCATCCATCAATCAATTTCGCCAGATATGAAGTTTTCAACTGGGTGATGAGTGCTGGACTCAAGACCTGGTCGCTTCCCTCACCGGCTGCCCCCAAACCAACAATCGATGTCGAATCAAGATTGACGTGAACATCCTTAAGAATGCGTAAACCCTTGTCGAGGTTCTGGAGATCGCTCCGAAGCGTAATGCTGCCTCTATCGTCTTTGCCATAAAGCCCCGTTCCATTGTATCTAGACAGAGAACTCTCAAACCCTATTTGTTCCGCACCATCTAGACGACCTTCTTTGAGTGCACGAGGATCCGCGAAAGGCTTTGGGTCTTCATCCTCTTCTTCATCTTCAACTATAATGATGTCATCATCGTCATCCTGCTGCGCCGAAACACACAACGAGAATGTGATCAATAGCCCTAATAATACGCGACATCCCAACACTGGTGCATAGTAAAAAACACCCGCGTTCGCAGGTGTTAAAGACAGAACAATATGCAGGTGCCTGTTTATAGCATACCTGTATTTTGGCGGGCGCGCTTAACACGTTTTCTGGCACGCGCTTCAGCTGCACGTGTTTTCATTTTTTCTTGAACCGAAGGCTTAACGTAGTGTTCTCGCTTGCGCACTTCTTTAAGAATACCGGCCTGTTCAACCTTCCGTTTGAAACGCTTTATCGCACGTTCAACAGCTTCACCATCTCGTACTGATACTTTTGTCAAAACTGACACCTCACTGAAAGAACTCTATGATCGCATAATCGCAGCGCTTGTCAATAGGACGCTTGCCAACTATTGCATCATCTTCTAACAACTATCATGACAAAGCAATCGACGGCCGCCACAACTTCAACAGTCATCGTTCGGATTTCAGGTCTTGATCAACCTGGCATCACAGCAGCAATTACAGCAATATTAGCACGCCATACGGTCAAACTTGTTGATATCGAGCAAGTCGTGACACATGGCCGCCTTTTTCTCTTCGTCTCTTTCCAGTACGGTCACGATTCTGACGCAGCACGAGAGAATACAGTTTTAAAGGATCTGCTTTTTGAAGCGAAAGACCTCAATGTTGATATGGACTTTGAACTCGTGCAAACGGACACAACCCTTATTGATTCACAGCGCCGACAACACCACTTAACAATGATTGCGCCCACCTTAGGGGCACGCCATCTTCATTCTGTCGCGAAAATACTTGTGCATCACGAAGCGAATATCGACAGAATAACACGCCTTTCGAACGATGGCGTCAATGCTATAGAAATCCTGACATCGACTCCAAGCAACGCGACCCCCGATAGCCTTCGGAATCTCCGTCATGCCCTCTTTGAAGAACTTCATCCTTTTGGAGTAGATGTTGCCTTACAAGATGGTGGCTTGCGAAGACGGGCAAAACGTCTCCTTGTGATGGACATGGACTCAACATTAATCCAAATGGAAGTAATCGATGAGCTTGCACGCGCAAACGGATGTTACGACAAAGTATCTGCGATTACCCACCGAGCGATGGAGGGGGAACTTGATTTTACAGAAAGCCTAAAAGCACGTGTGGCTGCTCTCAAAGGTCTTCCTATAGAGCGGTTAGAGGCCATCGCATCGAACCTTCCGCTCACTGCCGGAGCCGAAAAAGTCATTAAGCTATGTCAGCACATTGGTCTCAAAACCGCGGTCATATCTGGGGGCTTTACTTTCGCAACCGAAAAGCTCAAAGCAGATCTGCAGCTCGATTACGCCTATGCAAACAAACTTGAAATAATTGATGGTAAACTGAGTGGGAAGGTACTCGGTCCGATTGTCAGTCCTGCACGCAAGGCAGATCTTCTAGACACTATTGCTCAACAAGAAAACATTGATGCGAGCCAAATTGTCGCGGTAGGGGACGGCGCAAACGACGCTCTAATGCTTGAACATGCGGGTCTGGGCATCGCATTTCATGCAAAACGTGCGTTGAAATCAAGCGCTGACACTTCCGTAAGTTCCGGCGGCCTCGACCGAATCCTCTATTTTCTTGGAATCCGAGCATCGGAAGTAGACTCCATTTCAAAGCCTTAACGCCCCGCTTGACTCGGTCACTAGCGCTAAATCGCTAATATCAAAAGAACTATAACCGCACGCTAAAGTTTTGCGCATCATGCGACCGATCCCCCTTTCGCTAATAATGCAGACGATCAAGCCTCTGTTATACCTGGTTCATATAAGGAGAACTTCATCATGAGAAAACTATCTATTGCGACGATCCTTTGCTGCTTATCAGCAATGGCTTTTTATGGTTGTGTTAATGACGGCACTGAGACCACAGACGACACATCTACACCCCTTGACGAGACAACAACCCCTGAGGGTACATCCAACCCTGAAGAGACAACAACCCCGGACAATAGCGAAAACACCGCTGCTGCGTGCAGCGATGGGTTCGATAACGACGGCAATAATTTCACCGACTGCGATGATTTCTCTTGCAGCGATTTCTGTCCTGACGAACCAGAATCAGACTGTGCGGATGGTGTCGACAATAATGGTAACAACTATATCGATTGTGAAGACCGCACCTGTGCAAACACTCAAGCTTGCCGCGAAGGTCTCGATGGCACCTGTAATGACGGCCTGGATAACAACAACGACGGTAAGGTCGACTGTGAAGATCCAGCGTGTTCCAACTTTGAAAACTGCCCGGCTACCGCAACAGAGATCTGTGATAATGGAGTCAGTGATAATGGTAATACATTCGTAGATTGTGCTGATTATGAATGTAGCCGACCGTCGTACTTGGCCACTCCTGAAAATCTCGCAATGTGCGGTATCGAGGCAACACTTGAGCTCTGCTCAAACGGAGACGACGACGATGGAAATGGCTATGCTGATTGTGAAGACTTTAGCTGCCAGTTCATCGAAGGCTCTCCATGTGAAAAAGAGAGTGGCCTCACAAAATGCTCCGACGGAATCGACAACGATGGCAACGGATATATCGACTGTGAAGACTTCGGTTGCAAGAACGATGCGATAAATGGCTGCGTTCCTACAGAACGAGACTAAAAAGCAACAAATTTTATATGTCATAACACAGATGGCAAACATCAAAAAGAAACCCAGGCATCCCGCCTGGGTTCTTTTTAGTCAGAATGCAATCTCACCAGGTTCGAATCACCCTCTCGCCAGTTCTCTCGAAATAATCAGGCGCTGAATCTGGCTGGTCCCTTCATAAATCTGGAAGATTTTTGCATCGCGCATTAACTTTTCTACAGGATATTCTCGATTAAAGCCGTTGCCTCCATAGACTTGCACTGCGTCCGTCGCAACTTTCATTGCGGCATCTGCACAAAAGCGCTTTGCGTGTGCCGCGTAAAGCGTATTCCGCCGTCCGGCATCAAATTCCGCCGCAGCCTTTAGACAGAGCATTCGACCAGCCTCAACATTAGTTGCCATGTCAGAAATCATGAAGCTTATGGCTTGATGCGCAAAAATAGGCTTTCCAAATGTTTTTCGTTGCAACGAGTAGTCAAGCGCATGTTCCTGCGCAGCTCGTGCCAAGCCAACTGCTGCTGCTGCAACAAGCGGTCGAGTATGGTCAAACGCTTTCATGGCTATTGCAAAACCGTGACCTTCTTCACCAAGTCGACAAGACACATCCACTTCAACATTCTCAAATGTGACAGACCGAGTGTCTGAACATCGCTGCCCCATGTTGTCTTCTTTCTTCCCAATGATCACACCGCTCAGACTGGCATCTACCACAAAACCAGTCATCCCTTTATGACCGGCATTTTTGTCTGTTGTCGCCAGAACAAAAAACCACTTTGCATGTCCAGCACCGGTGATCCACATCTTGGTACCATTTAAGATATATTTGTCACCTTTCTTATCTGCTGTTGTCTTTAGCCCCGCAACATCAGAACCAGCCCCCGGTTCAGTTACAGCATACGACGCCATAATACATTCTTCAGCAAAAGGTCCAAGGTACTTTGCCTTTTGTTCATCACTACCCGCTACAATCACTGGCGCTTGCGCCAAACTATTTGCCGTCATAGCCGTGCAGACACCTGTACATCCCCAACCGAGCTCTTCCGCAAGCAGAACCTCGTCCGTCAAGCATAACCCTAATCCACCAAACTTTGGGTCAATATGAGTGTTGACCAAGCCGATTCCCCAGGCTTTCTTCAACAATTCCAATGGAAATTCACCAGTCGCATCATGATTCGCTGCAACCTTACGAATCTCGTTGCGAGAAAAATCATGTGCCAACTTCTTCAATTGTTGCTGTTCCGACGACAAATCAAATGAAACCATACAATGCTCCTCAAGGACCAAAGGCTACACTACAGCACCTCATCCATCAAAAAAAAAGAAAGCGCAGCTCCGAAAAGCTACGCAAAAAAAATATTAAACAAACAAGTACTACACCAGCTCTATGACTGCCATTGTAGCACAGTCCCCACTTCGAACTCGTGTTTTCACAACACGAGTAAAACCACCTGGTCGATCCGTATATCGCTTCGCAATGTCATCGAAGAGCTTCACATGAACTTCTCGGTCTTGAACATCACGCATGACATTTCTCTTGGCATGCAAGTCTCCTCTCTTCGCCTTCGTGATAAGCTTTTCAGCAAAGCCTCTGAGCTCCATTGCCTTTGGATATGTAGTCTCGATACGCTCATGACGAAATAGCGACGTCGCCATATTCCTAAAAGTTGCCTTTCGGTGCGATGAGGTACGATTTAGTTTTCTACCTTTTTTCTGGTGTCTCATGATAAATCCTATGCAGTTCTAGATTGGTCGAGGAGAGGCTTCACTTACCACAGGGGCGGCGACAGCAATACCACGGTCTCTTTGCTGAAGGCTTTTCGGCGGCCAGTTGTCAAGCTTCATCCCAAGTTCAAGATTCATTTCCTTAAGAATACTCTTGATTTCTTTCAAAGACTTTCGACCAAAGTTCTTAGTCTTGAGCATTTCTGCTTCAGTGCGCTGAACCAAATCGCCTATATACCGAATATTAGTATTAGAAAGACAGTTCATAGAACGAACCGATAGTTCAAGCTCATCCACATTCCGAAGCAGATTCTCATTAATCTGTTCTTCTTCAATAATAGGCTCTGGAATATCCGGCTCTACCTCTTCAGCAAAGTTAATGAAGATCTGACTTTGTTCTTTTAAAATCTTTGCACCAATGCCAAGGGCATCTTCTGGATGAACCGCACCATTCGTCCAAACTTCGATGATAAGTTTATCGTAGTCAGTTCTTTGCCCGACCCTAGCGTTGGTTACACTGTAGTTGACCTTGCGCACCGGACTAAAAACCGCATCAACCGGTATGGTGCCAACACTCATGTCATCATCACGAAACTGGCTTGCCGGCACGTACGCACGTCCAGACTTGACAGTCAGCTCAGCCTTTAGTTTCCCGCCATCCGCAATCGAGCAAATTATTTGTTCAGGGTTTAAGACCTCAACGACATCGTCCCGAATAATATCTTTTGCACGAACCACAGCAGGCCCCTCAGCGTCAATAGATACCGTCCTCTGTTCTACTTTGTGAAGCTTAAAGTTAACCTTCTTGAGATTTAGGATTATTTCAGACACATCTTCCTTGACGTCGTCCACAGTAGTGAATTCATGCAAGGCGCCATCGATTTTGACGGCCACAACCGCTGCCCCTTGCAAAGACGACAATAAGACCCTACGCAAGCTATTACCTAAGGTTACGCCGTAACCTCTTTCCAGTGGTTCAGCTATGAACTTACCATATGAATCTGAGATAGACTCACGATCAACAATAAGATTTTTCGGTCTTATTAGATTTCGCCAATTCGTATGCATATCAAAACCTCTATTTTAAACTCGACGCCGCTTAGGAGGACGACACCCATTAAATGGAACGGGAGTAACATCCCTAATAAGACTAATCGACAACCCACTATGCGCAACAGCTCTGAGCGCACTCTCACGCCCTGGTCCGGGCCCTTTAATACGAACTTCCACAGAACGCAGACCGTGGTCTTGTGCCTTACGACATGCTTCTTTTGCTGCAATCTGCGCTGCAAAGGGAGTACTTTTTCGCGAACCTCGAAAAGCATTCGCGCCACATGTAGACCACGATAATGCATTACCATTCGTATCCGTAACGGTGACTATCGTATTATTAAAGGTTGACGAAACGTGGACAATACCATGGCTTACATTCTTTTTGACTTTCTTTTTATTTTTTGGACTAGCCATAACTTAGACTCCTATCGTTTTTTTGCGCCGCCGCGACGACCCTTGCGTGTTCTAGCATTTGTTGATGTCCGCTGACCACGCACAGGCAACCCACGTCGGTGTCTAAGACCTCTGTAACAACCCATATCCATGAGCCGTTTAATATTCAACTGAATCTCTTGCCTTAAATCACCTTCAACTTTGTAGCTCCCGTTCAATATGTCGCGAATACGTGCGACCTCTTCTTCAGTCAAGTCGTCCGACTTCTTATCCAAGTCAATCTTCGCTTCCGACAGTACCTTCTTTGAGATATGAGAGCCAACCCCATAAATATAAGTTAGAGCTGTTTCCATCTTCTTATTTCTTGGTAAATCTACACCAGCAATCCTTGCCATATTGATAACCTCTTTAATCTAGCCTTGACGTTGTTTGTGACGCTTATTTTCGCAAATGACCCTTAGGACCCCTTTTCGCTTAATTACGCGACACTTCTCACATATTGGTTTCACAGATGCTCTTACTTTCATGATCTCTTCCTATAAAGCGAAGTAACACTTCAACACACACATTCAATATCGTCAATATCTCCTAATAAAACTTACTAAGTTCCTTGGATATTGATGAAAAAATTTCTGGGACCGGTCTCTCTGCATCGATCACTACAACCAAACCCCTATCAGAGTAGAAGTTCAAAATCGGTAGAGTCCTCTCACGATAAACCTGCAAGCGATCCGAAAGAGCTTCAAGATTATCGTCCCCACGAACCACAAGTTTACCACCACAATTACCACAAGGCTCCAAAACACTTACCGGCACCCCAAATATGGAACCACATGAAGTGCAAACCTTCCGGTTTAGGATTCGTTCCTTCAAAACACTATCGCGCACGGTTAAACTGAGAACAACATTTACATTATATTGCGTACCCATGAGTGACCTATCGAGAGCATACGCCTGCTCCATCGTTCGAGGATATCCGTCCAATAATACATCTTTCTTACCATCAAGGCCATGAATATGCGCAGCAACAATCCCATTTACCATATCATCAGGCACCAGATTACCACTATCCATTAGTTCTCTAGCTTTCAGTCCAAGATCACTACCAATATTTGAAGCTTCACGAAGCATGTCCCCGGTGCTTAAGTGACAGAAATCGAGACTATCCGATACAAGTCGAGACTGAGTCCCTTTCCCGGAACCGGGAGGACCGAAAATAATTGCAAGACGGCCCATCAATTAACCAATAACAGGCATAGGCTGGCCACCTTTTGCCCGACCCTTAATCCGCATACTGCGGTCTCCAACAAAGCCATCGTAGTCATGTTCAATCAAATAACCTTCAATCTGCGATACCGTATCAAGCGCTACACCGACAGCAATAAGGAGCCCCGTACCACCAAAGTAAAACGGAACCTGATTTGATGTAAACTGCCCAACAAGTAATGGCAAGATACAGATAATCGTCAAGTATATCGCACCTGCCGTCGTAATTCGGGTTAGAACATATTCAATATAATCGGCAGTAGCTTTCCCTGGGCGAATACCGGGAACAAAACCGCCAGAACGCTTCAAATTATCCGCCATATCCACATGATTAACGGTCATGGCCGTATAGAAAAACGCGAAAAACACAATTAGTGCAGAGTAAACTACTAAATACGACCAAGTTCCGGGAGTTAAGGCATTCTGTATACTTGCCATTATCGACGACCCTGAGAAAAAGGAAGCAGCTGTTGCAGGAAACATCATTAGAGAGGACGCAAAAATTGGCGGAATAACACCAGCAGTGTTTACTTTAAGCGGTAAATGGGAAGCCTGCCCGATAGTTTGCTTGCCATCAGCAGAACGGCGAGCTGAATGGATCGGCAACCTGCGCTGTCCCCGCTCGATAAAAACAATTGCAAAGATCACAAAGAGCATCAATATTCCAAGACCCACAATTTCATAAACCTGATACAAACCCTCATTCATACCTGTGTAAAGTTGTATTAACGCCTGTGGCAGTCGAGCCACAATGCCGGCGGTGATAATCAACGAGATCCCATTACCGACTCCTCTTTCAGTAATACGCTCACCAAGCCACATCAAAAATGCCGTACCAGCTGTTAGTGTTACGATCACTAAGCCAGTATAAGGAATACCCGACCCGTAGCTTGCCCACTCCGGATTCACCACACCGGTACCTTTCACTACCAAAGACAGAACATATCTGGACAACAGAACAGCCTGTACAGTCGCAATAAGCATCGTGCCGTAACGCGTATATTGGTTGATCTTATCCCGACCTTTACCGCCTTCTTTCTGCATTCTTTCTAAGGATGGAACAACACCCACTAATAACTGGATTATAATAGAAGCTGTAATATAGGGCATGATTCCAAGAGCAAACACGCTGAAGTTCTCGAGCGCCCCCCCTGAGAACATATTAAACAAACCTAGGAAGCCACCGCCTTGACCACCCTGAGTAACATATTCACGCATTAGTTCTCGGTCCACACCAGGTGCGGTAACAAAAACGCCGATCCTGTAAACCGCGAGCAATGCAAGAGTAAAAACAACTCTCTTGCGGATCTCTGCAACCTGAAAAACTTTAACTAACGAGTTCATATAGACCTCTAAAGTACGCTGTTCTAGACGATGAAGGTAACCACACCACCAGCATCTTCAATTTTTTTCTTCGCCGATTCGGAGCATGCATGCACTTCAACATTCAGCACACTGCTAACGTCGCCACGGCCCAATATCTTCACCGGGACATCCACCTTCTTAATCAATCCGGAAGCGAGAAGGTCAACTATCTTAACATCACCGGAAAGACCACGCATCTCTAACATTTCGAGGTTGAGCACCTGCCACTTCTTACGGAAAGGAGCATTCTTAAAACCACGCTTCGGCAAGCGCCTTGCTAACGGCAACTGACCACCTTCAAACCCAGGGCGGACGCCACCACTTTTACGCGCCTTTTGCCCCTTATGACCTTTCCCAGAGGTCTTTCCCAGTCCTGAAGATTCCCCACGCCCAAGACGCTTACGCTTACGGCGAGCACCGGGTGACGATACCAAGTTATGTAATCCTTGACGTTCAGCCATTTCTATATCCTCAACTTTTAAAAAATATTAATCAACAATCTTGACCAAGTGCTGCACCTTGAAAATAGATGCCTTATTCTCTCTAGTGTCCTCAATCTCTACAACATGGTTCAACCGACGCAAACCGAGACCTTTAATAATCTCACCCTGTCGCTTTGGCTTACCAATACAACTACGTACTTGCTTTACCTTAATCTTTGCCATTTGACACACCCTTACGTCGTTCTAAATGTCCCTGCGCACTTCTTAGCTGGCTCAGACCATCAATAGTCGCTCGCACTAAATTATGAGGATTGTTCGATCCAATCGACTTTGACAGGATGTTTTGCACACCTGCACACTCAAGTACCGAACGCACAGTACCACCAGCGATAACCCCAGTACCAGCGGATGCTGGCCTCATCGCAACTCTACCTGCACCGGAACGCCCATTCACAAAATGAGGGATCGTACTACCATCAAGAACATAAGACTTCATTGATTTCTTGGCAGCCTCGGTGCCCTTGCGAATAGCTTCAGGAACCTCACCAGCCTTTCCAAGACCCATTCCCACCGAACCGCTACCGTCGCCAACAACAACAAGCGCACTAAATGAGAAGCGCCGACCACCCTTCACCACCTTCGCAACCCTTGCGATGTTGACTACACGCTCAACAAGACCATCAGACGCTGAATCAAAATTCTTCTGCATATTCACACTCTCTTAAAAGATCAAACCTGCTTCACGAGCTCCCTCAGCCAGTGAAGCCACTCTTCCATGGTATCGATATCCGTTACGGTCAAAAACAACCTTTTCTATGCCTTTATCGCTTAGCTTTTGAGCAACATTCTTACCCACCTCAGCTGCGACCGAGCTCTTGCCACCGTCATGACTGAAACCCTTCTGGTTCGAAGAGGCAGATGCAACAGTCACCCCATTTACATCATCGATGGCTTGTACATAAATGTGCCGAGAAGTCCTAAACACAGAGAGACGTGGACGAGAAGCGTCACCGGAAATCTTCTTCCGTATGCCAACAGACCGTTTAAGTCGACGCTTTGAGTTACCGGAATGCTCCAGCTTACTTAACTTATTCACAATATCACCTCAAAAAACTTTAAGCCCCGGATTTACCTTCTTTACGCTTAACTATTTCATCACTATAACGTACACCCTTACCACCATACGGTTCCGGAGGACGGATGGAACGTATCTCAGCAGCTGTTTGCCCAACCAGCTGTTTACTTATACCCTCAAGACGAATAGTTGTCTTATCAACGATTTTCGCGGACACACCAGCGGGCAACTTGAAGTTCACCGGATGAGAAAAACCAAGCGACATATTAAGCACATCACCCTTGACATCGGCTCGATAACCGACACCCTGGATCTTCAACTCCTTCGAATAGCCACTCGATACACCGGTAACAAGATTAGCAAGAAGTGTTCTCGTCAAACCATGCAGACTCCTGGACTTGCGAGACTCGTCAATACGATTAACAGTAATATTGTCCCCATCAACATTAACATCCATTAACCGATGGGTATCAATCGAAAGCTCTCCTTTCGATCCCTTTGCACTTACGGTATTACCTACCACACTGACGGTAACGCCTGCTGGAATAGCCACTGGCTTCTTTCCGATTCTTGACATAACAACCAACCTACCAAATTGAACAAATTAATTCGCCACCGACACCGACTTCACGAGCCTGACGATCCGTCATCAAACCTTTCGAAGTAGACACAATACATGTACCTAAGCCGCCCCGAACTGGAACAATATCATCTGCACCACAATACTTTCTAAGACCTGGCTTTGACAGACGTTTGAGGCCATCAATAACTGGACTGCCATCCGTATCGTACTTTAGGCTAAGTCTTATCACATCAAAGCCGTTAACCTCACTCAATGAATAACCAGTAATATAACCTTCACTCTCAAAGATCTTAGCGATTTCGACCTTGATCTTAGATGACGGAGACGAAACTACTTCCTTCGAAACCATCTGAGCGTTTCGAATACGAGTAAGGAAATCGGCGATTGGATCACTATGCATTTTTTATCCTCTTCAAACAGACTATTTCTTAAAGGGCATACCAAGACCGGAAAGTAATGCCTTTCCTTCAGCATCATTCTCAGCTGTTGTCGTAAAAGTAATGTTCATGCCCCTGAGTTTGTCTACCTGATCATAATTTATCTCGTTAAAGATAATCTGTTCCTTAATACCACATGAGTAATTCCCACGACCGTCTAATTTATTGTTCACTCCCCTAAAATCTCGGGTACGTGGAAGTGCAAGGTTAATAAAACGATCGGCAAATTCCCACATGCGGTCTGCCCTTAGGGTGACCATACAGCCAATAGGCATACCGTCCCGCAATTTGAAACTTGCGATACTTTTCTTTGCTTTCGTCACAACAACCTTCTGACCTGTGATCTTTTCAAGGTCTGAAACCGCACTTTCTAAAACCTTAGGGTTCTGAACAGCTTCGCCTAGACCCATATTTATAACGATCTTGCTTAACCGTGGCGCTTGCATCACACTACTGTAACCAAACTCCTTCATCAATGAAGGCAAAACTTCATCTTCATACTTTGCTTTTAAACTTGCTCTATAAGTGGACATTGGTATCCCCTAAACTTTCAACTGATTATTCGAAGAACCACGGGCAACCCGTATTTTCTCTGAACCTTCAAATGCGTAACCAAGACGTGTAGGTCTATTCAAATCACTAGAAAACAACATTACGTTAGAGATATGAACATAGCCAAAACCTTCGACAACACCACCTTCAGGGTTTCGTTGTGATTTTTGAGGAGCCAAATGCTTCTTAAACTTAGCCGCACCATCAACTTTCACACGACCGTTCAAATGGTCTATTGCAAGAATTTTCCCTACCACACCCTTGGCAGAAGAGCCCCCGGAAACAACCTTTACGGTGTCACCAACTCTCAGCTTTGTCCTATGCATATTACGATCTTTCATACTACAGTCCACCTAAAGTACTTCTGGTGCCAGAGACACAATTTTCATGAATTTCTTAGCCCGCAACTCACGCGCAACCGGACCGAACACGCGTGTACCAATAGGCTCATGATCTTTATTCACAAGAACCGCACCATTGGTATCAAAGCGGATATATGTCCCATCGGGTCGACCAAGCTCTTTAGCAGTGCGCACAACAACCGCACGGACAACATCACCCTTCTTTACTCGAGAGTTCGGTGCAGCTTCCTTTACAGATGCAACAAACACGTCCCCAACAGAAGCATACCTGCGGTGGGAGCCGCCCAAAACCTTGATGCACATAACCTTTTTCGCACCACTATTATCAGCAACTTCCAAAATTGATTGAGTTTGAATCATATTACACCTAGCCTTTTGCCTTTTCCAGGATTGCACGCAAACGCCAAGACTTGCGTTTCGACAAAGGCTTACACTCTACTACCTCAACCAAGTCGCCAAAGCCGCAAGAGTTGTTTTCGTCATGTGCACAAAACTTGGCTCGCCTCTTAATAAATTTACTATACTGCTTATGTTTGACCGTCTTCTCTACAAGAACAGTTATGGATTTATCCATTTTGTCGCTAACCACGCGACCAACAAGAACTCGCTTAGAGCGTTTTTTAATATCGATACTCATAAGAAACCTACTTCGAAATATTACTGCGGGTTAATAATCTAGCGAGCTCTTTACGAGACCTCGCTACAGATGAGGTATCCGATAACTGCCGAAGCCCATGCTGAAACCTTAGATCAAATATTTTCTTGCGAGCTGCCAGAATTTCTTTATCTAAATTACTATCATTTGCCACAACAACACCCCTAAATCTCATCTTCTCTAGCTACAAACTTCGTTCTAAAAGGTAATTTGGCTGCCGCCAAACGCATTGCTGACTCTGCAACGCTTCTTTCCACGCCTGTCATTTCATAGATCATGCGACCAGGTTTGATGACACATACCCAACGGTCAACTGCACCCTTTCCTTTACCCATTCGAACCTCTAAAGGTTTTGCGGTAACAGGCTTATCGGGAAAGACACGAATCCAAATCTTGCCACCACGTTTTGTCTCTCTAGTCATTGTCTTTCGGGCAGCTTCAATCTGCCGAGAAGTGAGCCATCCACATTCAAGCGCCATAAGTGCGTAGTCGCCAAATGATATATCAGAACCACGATATGCCTTTCCACGCATACGACCTTTCTGAACCTTCCGATGCTTTACCCTTGAGGGAGATAACATAATAAACCTCTTAGTTCCTAGTGGTTGGAAGCACTTCGCCTCTAAATATCCAACACTTTACACCAATTATACCATAGGTAGTCTTTGCTTCAGAGAAGCCATATTCAATATCAGCCCGCAGAGTGTGAAGCGGCACACGACCCTCACGATACCATTCTCGACGTGCCATATCTGCCCCACCAAGGCGTCCAGAAACCGCGAGTCGTATACCCTTAGCTCCAAACTTTTGCGCATTCTGCATCGCTTTTTTCATCGCACGTCGAAAAGACACACGTCGCTCTAACTGCTGCGCCACGTTAAAAGACACCAACTGCGCGTCAGTCTCTGCCTTACGGACTTCATGAATATTTACAATCACGTCAGATGCAGAAAGTCGCTGCAGGCTCTCCTTGAGAGACTCAATACCTGCCCCCTTCTTCCCAATCACAATGCCTGGTCGCGCAGTGTGAATATTAACTTTACATTTTGACGCTGCCCTCTCAATATCAACCTTCGCAATGCCTGCATTCTTTAAATGCTTCTTAACATAACGACGAATAGCCATGTCCTCGCCAAGCCATTCTGCGTAACCTTTTTCGCGATACCAGCGAGAGTCCCAGTCTTTTATTACGCCTAAGCGAAAACCAGTAGGATGTACCTTTTGTCCCATAATAATTACCCTGCGTTCCTAAGTTAGTCAGCTTTGACTGTGTCGACTTCGACAATCACATGTGAAGTTTGTTTTCGAATACGAGTAGCCCGCCCTTGGGCTCTAGGCATAAACCGCTTCATAATAGGTCCCTTGTTGACTTCGATACGGCTTATAAAAAGCTTATCAATATCATGACCTTTACCATCAGCAATCGAAGCAGCAGAATCCAGTACCTTCCGCAATATCAAAGCAGACTTCTTATTCTGAAAAGATAGAGTCAAAAAAGCTTCACTTAACATTTTACCACGTACCAATGAAGCAATGGGCTGTGCTTTGCGAGCACTCATCGAAATGCCATTCAAACGTGCCACTGTTGGGCCGGATAAGCGAGCAGCTTTCCTTACCTTTGCCTTATTTTTCTCTCGAGTAGACATAAATACCTCTTGACTCAGCGGTTACCTTTCTTGTCGGCAGGATGACCAGGAAAATAACGCGTTGGTGCAAACTCACCAAGCTTATGCCCAACCATATTATCGGTCACGTAAACCGGAATAAACTTCCGTCCGTTATGAACAGCGAACGTCTTCCCAATGAACTCAGGAAGAATAGTAGATCTACGAGACCAGGTTTGAATAACCTTGTGACTCTCCCCTTGAGACTCGACTTTCTTATACAAGTGATGGTCAACAAAGGGACCTTTTTTAGTTGATCTAGGCATACCAATCCTTATTACTTTCGGTTACGATGTTTCACGATAAAACGGTTTGTTCTCTTATTCTTTCTTGTTTTACGTCCCAATGTTGGCTTACCCCAAGGCGTAACAGGATGACGTCCACCCGAGGTACGCCCCTCACCTCCACCGTGTGGATGATCGATAGGGTTCATTGCAACACCACGGTTATGAGGTCGGCGACCAAGCCAACGAGATCTACCGGCTTTACCAATTTTAATGAGCTCATGCTGGGCGTTCCCCACTTGACCGACAGTGGCAAAACATTCACTCAGCACAAGTCGAACTTCACCTGACGGCAACTTAACCTGGGCGTATCTACCTTCCTTAGCCATGAGCTGTGCGCTCGTTCCCGCCGCACGGGCTAGCTGGCCACCCTTACCCGGTCGAAGCTCGATATTATGCAACTGGGTACCAACCGGTATCGAGTTAAGTGGCATATGATTACCGGGTTTCAAATCACAATTCGCACTCGTAACAACCACGTCACCAACGTTCAGACCAACGGGTGATAGGATGTAACGTTTTTCACCGTCTGCATACGCTATGAGTGCAATGTTCGCAGACCGGTTTGGATCATATTCGATAGATTTTACCGCACCAGGCACATCGCTCTTCTCACGGCGAAAATCTACCAAACGAAGCCTACGTTTGTGACCGCCGCCTCTAAACCGAACCGTAATACGACCAGTAGAACCATGTCCTGCCTTATTGGACTTCCCTCGAATAAGTCTTTTTAACGGACCTCTATGAGTCACCTCACTAAAGTCAGAACTTGTCATGTTACGCCTTGACGGCGTAGTTGGTCTATTCTTTTTAATACCCATTATTAACTCCAGCCATAATTGCTTCTGCTTTTCGACTGATCTCGAGTGAAGATCATGACACTAAAAATAGTGTGTGACAACACCCTACTCTTTGTTTTCCTCAACCATTGGTGCCTGAACAACACCAAAAACGTCTAGATCCGTTCCGGATTCAAACTGGACATATGCACGCTTATAATTGTTCCGTGTGCCGACTGAACGCCCCATTCTCTTGACTTTTCCACGTTGTATCAACGTATTGACACTTTTAACCTTTACAGCAAAAAGCTGTTGAACTGCATTCTTAATCTGTGTTTTAGTTGCATCTCTAGCAACCTCAAACACAATCGTGTTTGAGAGCTCTTTAGCAATAGACGTCTTCTCCGTAATTACAGGAGACTTTATTACGTTAAATATATTTTTCATAACTACTCAACCTACCCAATAAGCCGCGATTCAAGTTTTGAAACTGCTGACTTCGATATCACCAACTTCTCATATTTCAACAAGTCATAAACATTGATACCGTCAACATTCAGATACCTAGCACTCTTTAGGTTCCTACAGCTTTTTTCCAAATTTGAGTTTTCGATATCAACAACAACAGCTGAAGACGCGTTTAGTTTTGAAAGCATACTTGCAACCGTCTTCGTTTTAATCTCTGAGACACTCAGATCGTCAACAACAATGAGGTTCTCCTCAGAAACCTTGAGTGAAAGAGCGGTTGCAAGAGCAACACGCCGCTTTGTCTTGGGCAGTGAATATGAATAACTTCTGGGCTTTGGTCCCAGTGCTACACCACCACCACGCATATGTGGATTAACCCATGACCCCTGTCGGGCATTACCTGTCCCCTTCTGTTTGTAGGGCTTCTGCGTAGTACGAATAACTTCGCCTTTCGTTTTTGTCGACTGCGTACCTCGACGCCGTTTTGCTCTTTGCCAGTTTACTACTTCGGAGAGAACGTGGACAGCTAGAGGGGAATTCCATACCCCGTCCTGTAGTTCAACACTACCACTCTTGCTACCGTTCATTGCGTGGCTATTAAATGCAACCATAATATCACCTTTAAAAAATCAACAAATATCTATGTTTTAATGTCAACATTCACACCAGCAGCCAAGTCAAGCTTCATCAATGCGTCCAGTGTTTGTTGTGTCGGATCAAGAATATCAATCAAACGCTTATGCGTTCGTATCTCAAACTGCTCTCGTGACTTTTTGTCGACAAACGGACCTTTGAGAACAGTGTACCTGCTAATTTTAGTAGGTAGAGGAATCGGACCCGCTACCTTAGCACCGGTTCTTTTTGCCGTGTCCGCGATCTCTTGGGTTGAGGTATCGAGGATTTTATTGTCGTATGCTTTTAAGCGTATTCTAATCTTGCTTGCCATAATATTTCCTTACTCGTCGTCAACGTCATACTTGACGCCGCCAGATGCTTCAATAATATCGTTTGCAACACTTTGAGGAACTGGATCGTAGTGACTAAACTCCATTGTGTATGTCGCCCGCCCCTGTGTTCTTGACCTAAGATCATTCGCGTATCCAAACATCGACGCCAAGGGTACCGTAGCATTTACTACTTTCATACCGGCGCGCTCGTCCATACCAGCAACCTGACCACGACGACTGTTTACATCCCCAATGACATCACCCATCGATTCTTCCGGCGTGATAACTTCGACCTTCATCATAGGCTCTAATATTTTCGGAGACGCTCTTCGAGCACCGTCTCGGAAAGCCATAATGGAGGCCATCTTAAAGGAAATCTCATCAGAGTCAACATCATGGTATGAACCATCATACAATGTAGCTTTAACGTCTACAACAGGATATCCAGCCTGAATACCACGAGTTAGAGCCTCTTTGAATCCTTTCTCTACGGCGTTAAAGAATTCCTTCGGCACTGAACCACCGACGATCGACGTCTCAAACTCTACACCCGATCCTGGTTCGCTAGGCTCAAAGCGCATCCAGACGTGGCCAAACTTACCTTTACCGCCGGTTTGCTTCTTGTATTTACCCTCTTGCTCGATATTGGATGTGATGGTTTCCCGATAAGCTACTTGTGGTTTGCCAACGTTGGTTTCCACATTGTATTCACGCTTCAGACGATCGACAATGATGTCAAGGTGAAGTTCACCCATACCGGCTATAGTTGTCTGATTTGTTTCTTCATCCGTTCGGACTCTCAAGGATGGATCCTCACGACTTAACTTTCCAAGAGCTAAACCTAGTTTTTCCTGATCGCCTTTCGATTTCGGCTCAATAGCAAGTGTTACAACCGCTGGTGGAACATCCATTGATTCGAGCACAATTTCGTTACCTGGGTCACAAAGTGTGTCACCTGTCGAGCAGTCTAAACCGATACAAGCTGCGATATCTCCAGCACGAACTTCTTCGACATCCTCACGTTTATCAGCATGCATTTTCACGATCCGTCCAATACGCATTTTCTTTCCTGAACGCATATTTTTGATGGACGCACCTTTCTTCAGAGTACCAGAATAAGTACGGACAAAAGTAAGTTGGCCGAACTTATCGTTGATAATTTTAAACGCGAGAGCAGCGATTGGTCCCTCGTCGTTGGCCTCACGAGACTCTTTATTTTCAGTTCCAGGGATTGTTCCTTGGATAGCCTCAACGTCCCTAGGTCCAGGCATAAAGTCGATAACGGAGTCAAGAAGAAACTGAACACCCTTGTTCTTAAAAGCAGTACCGCAAAAAACAGGTACAACCTTGCTAGCCAAACAGCCTTTACGCAGAGCTGCGATGACTTCTTCTTCGCTAAACTCACCACCTTCCAAATACTTTTCGGCAAAGTCGTCATCAGCATCAGAGCAGCCTTCGAGCATTTTCTCGCGATATTCTGCGGCCTGTTCCTGAAGGTCAGCTGGTATGTCGTTAACTGTATACTTCGCACCAACTTCATCACTCTGCCAGGTGATAGCTTTCATCCGAATCAAATCTACCATGCCGGCGTAATCAGCTTCAGAACCGATTGGTATCGTAATAGCTACCGCATTCGCTTTAAGTCGATCCCGGATCATATCCATGCATCGAAAGAAGTTTGCTCCCATACGATCCATTTTATTTACGAAACACATTCGTGGAACGCCATAACGATCAGCTTGGCGCCACACTGTTTCTGACTGAGGCTCTACCCCGGCAACGCCATCAAAAACAGTAATCGCGCCATCGAGAACTCGCAAAGAACGCTCAACCTCGATCGTAAAGTCAACGTGGCCCGGTGTGTCAATAATATTGATCTGGTGAACAGGCGACGACGCTTCTTCGCGGCGTTTCCACTGACATGTCACAGCTGCGGAGGTAATTGTAATGCCGCGTTCTTGTTCCTGCTCCATATAATCAGTAACCGCGCCGCCGTCATGAACCTCACCAATTTTGTGACTCAGACCTGTGTAATACAGAATTCTTTCTGTAGTGGTGGTTTTACCAGCATCGATATGCGCAATGATACCAATGTTACGTACACGCTCTAACGGAATTTCTCTCGCCATGTTTATCTACTCCGAAACTCAAACTCAAACTCAAACTCAAACATAGAAACCAATGGGTTCCCCTACCAGCGATAATGAGCAAAAGCTTTATTCGCCTCTGCCATGCGGTGCGTATCATCTTTTTTCTTAACAGCGCCACCACGATTCTGAACTGCCTCTAGAATTTCCGCAGCCAAACGTTCACGCATTGTTCTCTCGCCACGTTGACGAGCGTAATCTCTTAGCCAACGAAGGCCCAATGCCACGCGTCGGTCAGGCCGGATTTCTACCGGAACCTGAAAGTTAGCGCCACCGACCCGGCGACTCTTCACTTCCACAGCGGGCTTCACATTCTCCATTGCAGATTTGAAGGCCTTCACAGGCTCTTCTCCACTGCGCTCTTTGACGATATCAAATGCGCCATAAACGATCTGCTCTGCAACAGACTTTTTTCCACGAGTCATAACAACGTTAATTAGTTTTGACACGAGTCGATCACCGTAAACGGGATCAGGGTTAATAATTCGTTTTGGTACTTCTCTACGACGTGGCATCGCTGACTCCTAAAAATATCAAATTACTTCGGACGCTTCGCGCCATATTTTGAACGACCTCTTCTCCGAGCGTCAACGCCAGTAGCGTCAAGTGCGCCACGAACAACGTGATACCGAACACCGGGAAGATCTTTGACTCGACCACCTCGAATCAGAACGACACTATGCTCCTGAAGATTATGCCCCTCGCCGCCAATGTAGGTCGTAACTTCAAATCCGTTTGTAAGTCGTACGCGTGCAACCTTTCGAAGTGCCGAATTTGGCTTCTTTGGAGTTGTCGTATACACGCGTGTGCAAACTCCACGCTTTTGAGGACAGGCCTTCAATTGAGGCGAGTCACTTTGTCTTTTGATCTGTTTTCGTCCTTTACGGACCAACTGATTGATCGTTGGCATCTAAAAACCTCTCTAAACCATTGTATTCACTTAGCTTTATGCTTTCACAACAACGTTTCCCTTTAAGGGAGCGTCGACTATAGCTGTGTACACGTTGCTGTCAACTCACATTGTGTGCTTATGTTACTAAGTTTCTTTACTTTGTCGTGTTTCTGAAGCAAAAGTGATTTTTAATTGGGAAGAAGATATGCTGATACACGCTTACGATTCAGATTTCTCTTGTAGATTAAGGTGCTTGGATCTGGCTAGTATCGGTTCCTGCTTTGAGAGTCGTTCACCACATCGGCAATCCCTCCTTGCCCACTTATCGGCTCTTGCGCTGATGATTCCGCAAGAGATAAAAAGTCATACCAAAGTTCAATTGACTTGGTCTGGAACACTCGGATCCTCCGGGAAAAAGGGATCTTTGTCTGCAGAAGCATTGGTCGATGGTAGATTTCGAGCCCGAAGCGCAACAGAAGACTCTTGTTCCGCTACTGATATTGACCCTTCGGCTATTCGATTTCGTAGCGGAATGTTGGTTTTGTATCGTTGGGATGTGAGGGGAACGCCCTATCCTTCAAGTATTCCCCTGAATGGGAGGAGCCTCAGTGAAGACGTGATTGAACTTTTTAAGTTTAGTGAACAGATCCCGTCACAGTTTATTTGTGGGGAGAACACTCTTACCTTAGTACAAGCGATGCCAGGAGGCACCCTAATAGATTTCGATGATTTCCCTTTGGATATACGCAGGGACCATAACGAAGACTTTCAATGGGCTGAGAAGAATTGGAAGATTGCGAATCGGATTTCACCAAAGATTTTCTGCACCTGCTCCCAAGAACGTTCTCAAGAGATTTATGAAAGTTTTGTAAAAAGTGATAGCCGAGAGACGAACAATGAAAATGTCACCATCACCTGCGACTTCTGTAAAAAGGAATACCAGGTTCCCTAGTCGGTAAACAGTTATGTTTTTTGATTCCCATTGCCATTTGCACAACGAGAAATTTGATCGCTCGCGACATGAAGTCTTGTTATCGATGAAGAAAAATCGCGTAACACGTGCTGTAACGATTGGCTGCGACATTGATAGTTCAAGACGCGCTCAGGCCCTTACACAAGTTCATGATGAACTCTATTCAAGTGCGGGCATCCACCCACATGAGGCACAGCATGTTGATTCGCACTACCTCTCCGAACTGGCAACGATCCTTGCTGGGCCAAAGGTTGTTGCGGTCGGAGAATGTGGTCTGGATTATTATTATGAGCACTCTGATCGAGAGAGACAAAAGCGTGTATTTAAGGAACAACTGGAGCTGGCCTCCCAAGTCAATATGCCTGTCGTAATTCACGTTCGGGATGCGTGGGACGACGCACTCGCAATACTCAAGATCGCAGCAAAGGGTATCAGAAATATCTCGGGGATATTGCACTGTTTCACTGGCTCACAAAAAGAGGCAGATGCTTGCCTCGACCTTGGACTTCATATTTCAATACCAGGGATTATCACATTCAAGAATGCTGGTGAGTTGAGAGACGTTGTACGATGCATCCCAGATGAGCGGCTTCTAATCGAGACTGACGCCCCCTATTTGGCACCTGTCCCTTATCGTGGAAAACGAAACGAACCGGGCTTCATTCATGCAACCGCTGAACACGTTGCCCAACTACGGGGGGTGTCGCTCGAAGAGTTGGCGACGCTCACAGATACGAATGCCAAACGTTTATTTAACATGTAGACCTTTTGAACGTAACGCTTTTAACCTTTTTCATCAGTCTTGGGTTCGTGCATCGAGCTCTCATCACAATCGTTTTCTTCTGTAGAATCTTCGGTCGCATCCACGTCGATAACATTTTTAATCTTAAGCTCATCGCGTAACCTTTCATCGTCCTCCGAGTTCAAAGCTTCCATCTGATCATTCAGGCGCTGGCGCAGCCAGGACTTTGCACCCGAAACCGTTTTTGACAGAAGTTGCTCACCTTGCCCAAGCAGGCTTTCGTCCTTTGCGACTTGAGAATCCCCCGTATTCACATGACCCGCTTGTGGTGCGGACTCTTGATGGTCGAGGTGCTCAGGCTGGACACCACAATAAGGACACACTTGCTCGAAACTCTCTTTCTCACTCCCACAAGCGACACAGATCTTGGAAGCACCAACAACGCGATCGTATTCTCCATCTAAAATGTGAAGGTAGTTTCCCTCTCTTACCCAATCTAAGAGTTCTTTTGCGCGCCAAATCGGAAAGGGATGCGAACGAAATAAAGTTTGGAATATCGTAATGTATTTTCCAAGTGGCCCCTCATCTTGAAGTGCTCCGAAAGCATCGGCTTGCTCAATAAACGCGTCGACATTGAGACCCGACGCATAACGTGTTGCCCCGCCCGCAACTTTCATCAGCGTCTCGATCACAACTTTCGGGTTTTTGGACACCAAGAGCGCCGCTCGGTCACTCGAGAGCTCACTGGCGCGATCCCATCGTAAAAGTGCGACTTGGATGGGTCCCATGACCAACGCCCCCAAACCCAGAGTCATTTGCGAAATTGTACTCGCACTGTTTCCAAAAACACGCGCAGCACTTTTATAAAGAACATGGTCAGCGTGCACATGGCCCAACTCGTGAGCCAACAAGACTTCAAGCTCTGGTGGCTCGAGCAAGTCCAGCGCCCCCGTCGACACCGCTACAAAATGATGTTCCACACCAAAGGTGTATGCATTGGGTTGGGGATCCTGGTACACAAAAAGTTCAGGTAGTTCTTTCAACCCTAACACCGTACCGGCATTTTCAAAAAGCGCCCACACCTCGCTGAGTTGCTTGGGCCCCACTTGGAGAAAATTCGCATGATGATGTAGGCGTGTTGCAAGCTCGAAACTGTGCTTGATCAGTGAGCGTAGTAGCGTCGTAACACCCGGGATGCGGTTCAAGGCATCCAAGGTCTCACGGTCCAAGGGATGAATGTATGCAGAAGCCGGCATCTGATTAAAGTTGGAATTAAAAAGACTAAGGAGATCGTTTGAACATCGACCACACCGGGGAGAACGCTCCATTGATAGAAGTTGCTCGCGTGGCAATTGGTTAATGGCCCCGCAATGAGCACAGGTAAAATCCAGGGGAGGCAGTGCACCTTCGATATCATCATTATGTTCAATATCGTTGTCTCTTCGCTTCCTTGAATCCATCTTGGACCTCCGTCATTTTAAAAGATCGCATGGTCATCGTCTAAGCGGCAAGTGCTCGCTGCTAAATTCGTAAAGAGCTCCTACCCCAATCCAAAAGCTTGCGTGGCAAGACAACGCGTTAAGAGCAAGGCAAAGCCCTCTGAAAGAAGGCCCCGGCATAAAATCATCTGTTGATTGTGATTGGTACCAGAGGCGGGAATCGAACCCGCACTGAGTTTCCCCAACCGGATTTTGAATCCGGCGCGTCTACCAATTCCGCCACTCTGGCACGCAAAGCTCTGATGCCTTATTTTAGTTCTCTTGGCAACCCTGATTGCCAAAGGATGTCCATATCGATAGCGAATCACATGCTCAAAAGATTTTCAATGGTTTGCATTCTCATAACGACTGTCATTTCGGGCGGGTGTGCGATCACATCGCCAGGCCCCGTGGGATGGGCGATATATCGTAACCACCGCGAACCTGGATATGTCACTGAGCATGAAGGACGTGAGCGCTCGGGGAAGGCTTGTGCATATAATATTATGGGATTTTGGACGACCGGAGATGCGTCGATCCACCGAGCAGCGCGTAACGGAGGCATCACCCAAATTTCAATGGTGGATTATGGCCATCAATCTGTGATGACCTTCTTCAATAAATCCTGTGTTTACGTTCGTGGAAGCTGAGAATCCATCCAAGACTCGCTAAGAAGCCGCTCGATATTGTCTCGTCTCTCGAACTGCATGAGACTGTCTCGATTGACGATATCCTCGTCTGGATGCTCGTGCGATGCCTTTCCATGATCGTACTGAGTCCAACGACTCAAACCCTGTCTGACACAAGAGCGTAAACACCATAAGCGCTGACTTAAACCAAGAGCGCATGACAAGATCCTTCACGCGGGCACCGCCACGATGCTCTGCGGCAAAGAGATGAATATTTTTCATAATATGACGCAGCAACTCTTTGTCACGGCGCGTCAGGCGAAAACGTTGGACCCAAGCCTCACTAACCTCTTCAAGCCACTCCAGAGCGTCTTCCCCGCCAGCAATTTTGGCAGAAAAGGATGGCATTAGAAGTGTTGCAAAAAGAACGACCGATGGGATCTCGGTATCAAAAGCTTTCACTTCATCCAGTGACTTCAGCAAGTGTTTCAGTTGCGCTCGTCGTTTCGCAGGTGTCAAGTATTGGTGTAGGTCGGAGCCCTGTACATTGGCGGCCTTTCGCGCTTTCGTGCTGGCTTCCCAATCAAGGCTGTCCAAGAGTTCTGGCATCAATGTGGTCAAAACACCGTACTCATCCATCATATCAAAAGTCTGCGCACCATAACCTGACAAGAAAAGTTTTAGTATCTCCTCGTGAAGACGCGCAGGTGCGCACTTGGTCAAAAGATCCGCACATTCAGCCATCGCACTTGCAGTTTCGTCTTCCACGTTGAAGTCAAGGCGAGTTGCGAATTTTATCGCACGCAAGATTCGCACCGGGTCTTCCATAAAACGTCTGCGTGCAGGACCAATGGTTCTCACCTGACGCGACTCCAAATCTTTACGGCCGTCAACGAAGTCAATAACACGCCCTGCAATCGGATCGTAAAAAAGGCCATTAATGGTGAGGTCACGTCGTAAAGCGTCTTCCTCAACCGTCCCAAAGTTATTGTCACGGTCGACGTAAAGCTCTTCGGCACTTTTAGTGTCATCACCAGGGGCTACTTCAGTGTCGGTGCTTTCCGATTGATTGTCGTCCATGTCGACGCTGCCTCCGGCTTCGTCGGCGGCCTCTGCACTTGTAGCTTCTGCATCCTCGACTCCATCTTCGTCCGCGGAAGACTCATCATGAGGCGTTGAACGAAAGGTTGCAGTTTCGATAACCTTATTAAAATCAAAAGTAATGTGTGCCAGTCGGAAACGACGACCAATCAGGCGACAATTTCTAAATATTTTATGAACAACTTCAGGGCGTGCCGCTGTGGCAACATCAAAGTCTTTGGGTGTTAGACCTAGGAGTAAGTCACGAACACATCCACCCGTTAAGTAAGCTTCATGGCCTTTCGCCCGCAAGCGACGCACAATCCATAACGCGTCGGCATCAAGATCGGACAGAGCAATCTCTTGTTTTTTAGATGGTTTCAGATCCTCAATCTTAGCAATCGTTTCAGGAATTGAATATTCAATCACAAGACTCTCACCTTTATCGCTCTCTTCACCAATATTGTTAGGAGGCGTTGATTCATCGACCTTCTGCTCTTCGTTAACTTCACTCGCTACTTCTAATTCGATCTTTTCGTCAGACATTTTTATTCCTTACTCATCGGTGCGCGTCATTTTGCGACGAGGATATCCCTTACTTCGCTCTTACGAAACCACCACTATACTTCCATGCCCAGAGTCTCGTCCACAGCCTTCCACTTACGCCAAATTAAGTCGAGGCCTTCCAAAGTCAAGCTTGGCACAATCTCTGAGATATGTCGGCTTTCTTTCACGAAAAGAGTACTCAGCCCACCCGTTGCGATGACCTTGACGTCAGCAGCTTGTAATTCCGTGATGATTTGATCCGTCACTCCATCAATTAGCGATAAGTAGCCAAAGTAATATCCTGCGCGAAGCGCATCGCCCGTATTCTTTCCGATGACCGCCGACGCAGGACCCGGCTCCACGGAAGGCAGCTTTGCCGCACGCTGATACAATGCATGAAATGACACATCCGGCCCGGGAGCGATCGTGCCACCAATATAGGCACCTCGGTGATCGATGACATCAAAAGTGGTCGCAGTACCAAAATCGATAACAACCGTTGGCTTTGCAAAAAGCTCCCACGCCATTACGGAGTTGACCACACGATCAGCACCAACCTCATTTGGGCGGTCGACATCCAACTTGATTCCGTACGGAATATCCGTGCCAACCCACAAAAGTTTTACCTCGAAGTAGCGCTGTACAGCGAGTCGGAGCGGACGATTCATCGCCGGAACCACACTGGCCGCAATCGCAACACTGAAGTCTGCACGTGAGTACCCTCGAAACTCCAGGGATTGGCGCAGTGTCACACCGAGACTGTCAGCCGTGTTGCCCATCTTGGACGCAACGCGAAAAGTGTCGAGGAGTCCGCGTTCCTCGCAAACAACTCCGAGCGTTAGATTTGTATTGCCGACATCAATCACGAGACGCATTGATTCCCCCTTTCTTGGGTTCAGCACTAAGAGCTGCAATGACGGGCTCCAGGCGTTTTTGGGCTCCATCCGCATCATGCATTCGTGCACGCTCCAACGCCCACTTTGCGACCCGAAGTCCACGTGGATGCATCCCTTGACGCAATGCGAACTCCGCAAAACGTTCCGCACACCCAACCTCATTGTACCAATCTCCCGCTTGACGTGCATAGGCTAGAGCGCGCAAAAGCATCTCGCGCAATAGATGAGGATGGTCCTCATCACGTCGTGTCAGAACTTTTGCGGCTGAGTTCGCCCACCCAATTAAGGTGGCTGGCCCTAATGTGGGACGCAAGAGAGAGGACGCCTCGTCGAGTTCGTGCATTGCACCTTGGTCGTACCCTGTATCAACGTAGACTTCACTCAGTGAAGCTCGAACGGAAATCATACTATCAATATCGCCAAGTCGATCCGTTGCGGCCTTTGCGTGCAATAAGTGATCGATCGATCGTTTGGTTTCACCGGACTGGGCATAGATCCGCCCAACTTGGATCAAGGCCTGGGTCCTTTCAAGCGAACGACCCAGCTCTGCAAGCTGTACCACTGCACCTTGCATTCTCGCTAGCGCCGGACCAAAAGCCCCCGTGCGTGCCATCTGCCACGCAAGTTCTTGCTCATAGAGCGCCAACGCTAAGGTGTGTCGCATGGCTTGAGCTGCTTCAAGTGCCAATCTCAACCTTTGTCTTGCCATAAAACGCTTGCCGACAGATTCGAGGGTGTGCGATTCCCAAATCAAAGCTAAGGGTAACTCATGTTCCCGACCCTCTTCTTCGCATTCGCGTGCGAGAATTCGTGCTAGCTTGCGGCTGGTCTCAAGTTCTCCGCTTGCATGACTTAGGCGCGTCACCCATCGTGCACGTTCAAAATAAAGCTCGTCTTTTTCTGGGTGCGTATCACTTAAATGCAATTGATAGATTGTGCGCAAAGCATCATTTGGCGCCACGCGATTGAATACCATGGCCCTTAGCCCGTCAACTTCACTTAAGATGTCGCCGCTTTTATGATTTTCACCGCTCAACAAACCGAGTCGCTGCCCCATGTCCCACAAGGGTTGCAGTCGCCCGACACAACCTGCGACTTCGAATGCACGGTACCATAAAGCATAGTCATTGCGTGTCATGGAATCACGCGCCTGCGGCTGACGAAGCAAGGCCCTCGTGGCAAAGTCCAACGCGCTTTGAGCGTGCCCGGAGATACTCAGCGCATTCAATACGAGAGCATCACCATCGCGAACATGAACATCCCTTTGACGAGGAAATTGGTTCATGAGTCTTTGGCGCTTGCGAACAAACTCAAGACTCTGTGGAAGGTGCCCTCGATGCAGGCGTTGTTCCAAGGCACTGGAACAAGCGGCAAGTGCCTTCGTCCGCACACCAGCCTCAAGCCAATGGTATGAAAGTGTTTCAACCACGGCAGGAAAGCGCTTCGAAAGTGTTTCCAGAGTTTCGGCGATGACCCGATGCAACTTCCGGATTTCCCCGGCACGCATTCTCTGCATTAACGAATGACGAAATGCAGCATGCTTAAAGCGAAGAATGTCCTGCTGCATCTCAATTTCGCTACGGATTAAACCCGCTTCCTCTAGTCTGTGCGCAAGTTCACGTACCTCTGACGTTTGCATCGGCAAAGCAAGACGCGTCAAGCAACGCTTCGCAAAAGACAAACCCAAAGGCCTTTGAGAAATCGCCATGAGCCTTAAAAGCTTGAGCTCATTGGGTTTCAACGCATCGAGACTTTCGTCTATCAATGCTTCCATTGGGCGGGGCTTTAACCACGGATTTTCATCCTTCTCTAAAGTCCAACCTGTTCGATCACGTTTCAGCAAATTCCGTGCAACCATTGTCTGCAACAAATCTTCTACACGTCGCGGGTTGGATTCAGAATATGTTGAAACAACGTCAACCCACAAAGACGGAATTTGGGTGCGCCCTAAAATTGCCGACACCATCGTTGAGATTCCCGAGCGAGACAAAGTTCCCAGCGCGAGACTTGCCTCATCATCCATTCTACGCTGCAAATCACCCAGCGCCAGCGTATTCGCCACACTTGAAAGACTGCGTCCCCCGAGTGTAATTAGAGCAAAACGCCCTTGTCCTTTTTCATGAACTAAACTTTTCAGTGCAGTGGTAAAGTCTTGATGAGCCAACTCAAAATCATCTAAGATTATCACAACGGGCCTGCGCTCCGAAAGACGCCGGATACGCTCCACAAAGGCCAGATAAAGTTGCGTTGAACTTTCGGAGTCGAGTGCGAAGAACCCTGTTTGTGGTTGTACATCAATATGTTCCGTACGCTCGACGTTTTCAGACTTCCGAGACAGAGCGAAATCACTCTCCGGCAAGGGCGACAGGGGCTTTTGACTCGGCGTCAGAGGTCTCTCATTCATTCGTGCAACCCAATCGGGGTCCAGCTGGGTGAGAACCTCGAAAGCCGCCCGATAATTACTTGCGCCAAAGAGCCCACAACTGATCAATGCACATTTGTGTCCTCGAAGTTGAGCCTGCGCTTGCAGTTCGCGCGCAAGGCGTGACTTACCACTACCGTCCTCCCCACGTATGTGCATCAGCTGCGGCTGCTCAGACAAATCCGCCTCAACATCATCAAAAAAGGAGCGCGCACGCTCAAGCTCGCGCGCACGATCAACCATACGGGCATGACCAAGGAGTGTCGGCACTGCACCTGTCGACGAATTTAATGAATCGATGAGGCCTGCAGAGACTTCGGCTGCACTCGCAGGACGTCGTTTGGGATCGTCGTCAATCATTCGCTCCACAAGATTTTTTAGGCGAAGCGGAATGTAATCTCCCCAAGGCTTCAAGGGTTCCTTTCGTACTTGAATAAGCTCTTCGGGTTTCCCCCGCCCATGCGGGAGCTTTCGAGTAATCGCCTGATAGAGTGTGACACCCACGGCAAAAATATCGGCAGCGATGGAATGGCCGTAGCCCTTGAGAACTTCAGATGCGAGATAGGGTGGTGTACCGGCCCATCGTGCGCCTCGCACTTCTTTATCGTCACGCTCTTGCCACAACCCAAAATCAAGCAACTTCACACGGTAACCGCGTGGAGCGTATTGATGTACAAGAACATTTGCGGGTTTAATATCCCGGTGCAGCACATCATGACCATGGATAAACTCTAGCGCCCGCATGAGTTCAATAAAGAGCTCAACGACATAGGTCAGTCGTGCTCCAGCACTCACATCCAAAAGGGGCCGGCCAATCACAAGCTCTTGACTAAAATAGTAGGCTTCATCGCCGTCGAGCACCCCGAAGTCGTAAGCACTAACGATGTTTGGGTGCGACAACTGGCTCAAAACCTCAAACTCGCGTCTAAAAAAACCCAACCAGCGAGGGTCTTGAGCGTGAAGAACCTTCAACGCCACGAACCCATGCCCTCGTCCTCGATCTTCGGCACGAAAAACTTTACCAGCAGCGCCTTCGCCTAGCTTTTCAAGGAGGATGTACCTCCCGTCAACAATGTCACCAACGCCTACCTGCATTATTCAGACCATGCTCCAGACTCAATTCTTTGCTTTCCCAGTACCCAATCAAGACCCAAGAATAGGCTGCCTGAAGCTATCATGAGAACAAGGGCGATAACAGCACCAAGCAAACTATTTCGCGTCTTTTCAAAGCTCGTTCGCGACCGAGCACGAAGGCTTATGACGAGAAAGCCCCCAAGGGCAAGGAGAAATGTCGCGGCCGAATATCGAAAGAGCGTCCTCGGTTTTGCTACTTTTTCGCCACGCGAGCGTGACGCGTTGGCAGACTGAAAGTGCGCTAAAGGACTCAAACGAACCAAGCCGTTATCTTTCAGTACGAGGTGATTCAAAAATGCAGAGAGCATCTCGAGATCCCAGGTCTCCCGTAGCGCCCATAATGCCCCAAGGTCATCCTCTTCAACGCGATCGATAAGCGCTTGATGTTGGGAATCAAGACATTCCACAGCCTCCCCCACAGTCTCAGCGGATATTTGAAATCGTGAACGCTCACCCGAAATATGATAGGGCTCCTTCGAAAAATGAATGCCGACAAGATCGCATGGGTTCACGCCACTGACCCATGTAGACCTCGGCAAAAGCAATGAACGTACGACTCCGTTGATCGACACACTGAAGTTTTGGTTGTTCGCTAAGGATGTCAGGCGCTTCTGTATGTCGAAGAGAGACTCTTCGCTCTGCCTCAAAAGTGGGGGCAACTCGATATCATCGTTGTACCCCATTGGTCTGAATCTTGGTTGTAGCTTGAGAGTTGTGCTTGAGTTTTGTGGGACCCGGTGCCAAGAGCCTTGCTCCCCCCGGACCTGTGCTTTGCCCGATTTTGTCGAGAGTGCGATCACACGAGCATCCCAATCCGACCCAGGCTCGCCCTCTACAGGGAAAAACAAATATTCGCTCGAGTTCAGCGACGTTGGGTCAAAATGGGATTTCCAGTTTAAAACCTTAAAGCGCTCATAGTCTTTGGGCCAACGACTCAAGATCCTACGTTCAATTGTACCAATCAATAGTGTGTCGGAGGATGATGCGCCTTGTGAATTCCACCGTAGCTCAACAATACCCGGAACACTTTTGCCTTCACGGGTAAAAAAGTCTTCAACACTGTGGCTTTGATCGCCAAAGAAAACCCGAAACCCATCACAGGAGACCTTTCGTCGAACATCATCATAACACCGAAGCTCAAAAGGCTGTCGGGTTTTTACATCTTCGATTGTAAATGGGTGAGACTTAAGCAGGACTGCCGGTGCAAGACTCTGGTAACGATAAAAGCATGCGAGCCCCCACGAAAGGCAAAGTACCAAACCTAGGCAGACCAGGAGGGTTATAGAGAGCTTTCGCATGCGAGGCCTCTCCTTTATCTCGAATACGAGAGATGAGTTCCAAACAAAGCGAAACGGAGCTGTCGCAACGGCTTAGGTTCCAGCGACTTCCTCTGGGGTTTTCGCCAATACCGAGTCTACAGCATGCACTGGCGCGTCCGCACCATCCATCCATGGCTTTAGTACACGCAAAACACGTCGATGTCGCTCAAGCTTACGAAGCCCTGTGAACATCTGCGAAACAACGCTCACTTCAAAGTGCCCCCCGCCTTTTTCAACCCACTTGATGGCGCCGCCTTCAAAGGCATCACGAAGCGCTTGTTCGATTTCTTCATTCATGATGGACTCCAATCAATACCGTGGAAGACTTGCGTCAACCTCACGCGACCACGCGTCGATTCCACCCACGACATTATGGACATCCGAAAACCCTTGCTGCAGGAAATAGGCCGCAGCTTGCGCACTACGTCCACCGTGGTGGCATATAAAGGCTAAGGGTTGGTCTTTCGGAAGCGCCAAAATATCATTCTGCGAATCTGCATTGAGCCACTTCGCACCTTCAATTTTTGCGCGTTCAAGCTCGTCCGCTTCCCGAACGTCGATCAACGTAATCGAGCTCGCCTCGAGCCTTCCTTTCAAATCATGAACTTGAAGGTCTTTCACTTTTGGTGGTTCGTTCGGGTTTTCAATCTTAAAACCAGCCCCTGTTTCTGCTTCAATATAATCAATCCGTGTGTTGTTGACCCGCCGCGCGGTCGAGGTGTCGAACACTACTTTAAGGCCATCAAACTCTTGAACAATATCTTCCGGTTTTGAATTATCAAAATAGAGCCCGTACTCAAACGATTTGCTACATTCAAAACGAAGCGCATCGCCCTCTTCATCGTTTGAAGCGTGTCGGATTGCCGCAACAGCCGCCGCGGACATCTCAATGCGTACATCATCAAAGGTCATACGCGAGACACCAAGGACATCTGCAAGCTCTCCTTCTGCATCCATTTCCCGAACAATGTCACAGCCACCAATGAACTCCCCTTTTACGTAAAGTTGAGGAATGGTCGGCCAGTCTGAAAAATCTTTGATCCCTTGTCGTATTTCAGGGTCGCTTAAAACGTTAACGCTCTGGTACGCAATGTCGTACTGCGACAGCACATCGACTACCGTTGCAGAAAAACCGCACTGCGGAAATTGTTGGGACCCTTTCATGAAAAGGACCACCGAATGGTCTTGAACTAAGGTTGCAATTTTGTCCTGAATAGCTTGTGTCATCGTGCCCTCATCTCACATCCGAATACTCGGGTGTTCAACCTTAAGTATTGTCACCCGAGGCTCTTTCTGGTTAGCCTTGATCAGTATGCACGAACATCAACGTCTGCCAAGCCCACTCTTCGCCGATGAAAACGGTATTGTTTGCGTGGGGGCCTCTCCCGAACCGGATTTATTGATTGAAGCTTACTCAAAAGGAATTTTTCCTTGGCCACACGAAGGGTTGCCCCTCTTATGGTTTTCTCCCGACCCAAGATTTGTGATCACATGGGACAGCTTTCGCATCTCAAAGAGCCTCCGAAAATCATTGCGCAAAACCACTTTACGGATCGAGTTTGACACCTGTTTTGAGTCGGTGATTGAAAAGTGCTCGAAAGTGCTGCGCCCCGGGCAAGATGGCACATGGATCACAAGCGCGATGACGAAGGGGTATACCAAACTTCATGAACATGGCTATGCGCATTCTGCTGAAGCATTTATGGGAAAGGACCTGGTCGGAGGCCTCTATGGGATTTCAACCGGCCCCTACTTCTGCGGCGAAAGTATGTTTGCAACACGTTCTGACGCGTCGAAGGTGGCTTTCGTCGTGCTTGCTGCGCACCTGAAAACGTGGGGCTATCACTTTATTGACTGCCAAGTGCACACAGAGCATCTCGAACGATTTGGCGGTTTTGAAATGAAACGGGAGTTCTTTCTTGAACTTCTCGAGACGGCGCAAAACGCCGCAGACGATATGTCATGGCAAGCACAGGGGTGGCGTTCGTCGCTAGAACCGAAACAATGTCTTGAGGTTCTTTGTGATGTATGAGTGTCGTATCGTTTCGAGTATTAATTCAGTGGACGCCAAAAGCTGGGATTCATTGAACCCATCCAATAATCCTTTTGTGACACACGCCTTTTTAAAAGCACTCGAGGAGAGCGGTTCAATTTGCGCCGAAAAAGGGATACAACCCACATATTTGACCCTATGGGATTCAGACCAATTGATCGGTGCATGCCCCTCCTATCTCAAAGGGCACTCCTTCGGAGAATTCATCTTCGATTGGTCTTGGGCACAAGCAGCAGCGCAGATGGGAATTTCATATCACCCGAAATTTTTTATCGGCACACCTTTCACGCCGGCAACGGGGCCTCGTTTTATGACCAAGCCAGGTGAGGACCATCAAAAAATTCGCGCTGACTTAATTTCTTATGCGCAAAATTTCGTTGTCGAACACGATCTCTCGGGCCTTCATATTTTGTTCTGCCCAAAGGACGATGCATTCGAACTTGATGGCTTTGAAGGCCCTTTCGGGCGCATGCAGCGTCGTTACTCATGCCAGTACCATTGGCAGAATCGGGATTTCAAAAACTATGATGATTTTTTGGAGACGCTCAAATCGCGGCATCGCAAGCAAATTCGAAAAGAACGACGGTGTGCGGATGACGTCATCATTCATAACATGAATGGAGAGCTCACACGTCACGATATTGAAAGCGTCTACACTTGCTATCTTGAAAACAATATACGCCATGGCAACGAGCCCTACCTTACACCTAAGTTCTTTTTTGAACATCTTTCTTCGTTAAAAGAGATGACACATATCGTAAGGGCTGAGTCTGCGAATGGGTGTGCGACCTCAATCTCTTTTCACTCGAATGACATTATGTATGGTCGCTACTGGGGGTGCACAGAAGCAGTACGCAATCTTCATTTCGAAGTTTCATATCACCAGCTGATCGATGAAGCCATTCAGCGCGGCTATTCACGAGTCGAGGCTGGAGCTCAAGGTTGGCATAAGATCAAACGCGGCTTTTCGCCGGTCTATACTCACAGTCTGCATTGGATTCGAGATGAACGTTTATGGGAGCCCGTCCAAGACTACCTGCATCGAGAAAAAGATGCTGTTGATGAACACATCAAAGCGGCGAATCTAGAAACACCCTATAAAGCGCTCTGAAAAATCTTTTTTTAGAAGACAACTCTTTGCTTAAAGAACTTTAAGCTTGAGCTTGCCGGAGACTTCTTTATCTCCAACATCGCTCAAGACATCTTGAGTCAAGTCAAGATCGACTTGGCACTCCCCACCCTCGGAAAGGTCCCCAAAAAGCATGAGCTCGGAGAGCGGTTTCTTGAGAAACTCTTGAATCACACGTTCTAAAGGTCTCGCACCCATTGTTGCATCGTAGCCTCGTCTTGCAAGCCAATCTTTTGCTTCAGAACTCAAATGTATTGAGACCTCACGTTCGGAAACCTGAGACTCGAGATCAACCAGCGCTCTCTCAACAATCGATGCCATTGCCGAAGGCTCCAACGCGTTGAAGGCCACTCGCGCATCGAGACGGTTACGAAACTCTGGAGAGAAAAAGCGTTCGAAAGCCTTTTGATCAGCCCCCGATTTGGTTGCGTCACCAAAGCCAATGGCAGAGGTTGCCAACTCACGCGCCCCGACATTCGAGGTCATAATAAGAATGGTTTGTGAGAAGTCGGTTAGACGCCCGTTGTTATCGGTCAGTTTTGCGTGGTCCATCACCTGGAGGAGTAGATTGAAGATATCAGGGTGAGCCTTCTCGATCTCATCCAAAAGCAAAACCGTGTGGGGATTTTGGTATACCGCATCGGTGAGCAATCCGCCTTTCTCGGAGCCAACATAACCCGGCGGAGATCCAATCAGGCGACTTACAGTGTGACGCTCCATATACTCACTCATATCGAAGCGAGTCAGTGTGATATTCAGGTGCTCCGCCAGCACTTTGGTTAGCTCCGTTTTACCAACGCCAGTTGGCCCGGTGAAGAGAAAGCTTGCAATGGGCTTTTGTCCGTCTCGCAACCCCGCTCGAGATAAACGAATTGCAGCGACGACCTCGTCAATTGCTTGTTCTTGCCCAAAGATTGCCTTCTTCAACTTCTCATCGAGTGAATGTAAGGAAGAACGGTCATCATGACTCACTTTTTGAGATGGGATTTTAGCCATCATCGCAATCGTTGCCTCGATGTTCTCTGAAGTCACTGTTGCTCGGTTTTGAGAGCTGACTTTCAGAGAAGACTCTTCATGAGGGGACTCCGCATGAGAGGACTCTGCAGGAACTTTCTCTTGGTCAGGTACAGCGCTGCCCTCTCGCGATTGCTGCGCGGCGTCCCATGCAATTCGTACTTTCGCCCCCGCTTCGTCAATCACATCGATCGCTTTATCGGGAAGTTTTCGGTCGTGGATATGGCGAGTCGAAAGGTCAATGGCAGAGCTCAAGGCTTCATCGAGGTATACAACATTGTGAAACTCTTCATAACGCCCTTTCAAACCTTTAAGAATTTTCAAAGTATCGTCCCGTGAAGGTTCGTCGACATCAACCTTCTGAAAGCGTCTTGAAAGAGCCGCATCTTTGTCGAAACGGTTACGAAACTCTGCGAAGGTCGTGGCACCAACGCACCGAAGAGCACCTTTTTGCAATGCGGGTTTCAGTAGATTTGATGCGTCCATCGCGGAACCGCTCGTAGCCCCTGCACCGATGAGCATATGAATTTCATCGATGAAAAGGACAGAACTTTCTAACTCACCCAGTGCATCGATCACCGCTTTGAGTCGGTTCTCAAAATCTCCGCGGTACCGGGTCCCCGCCATCAATGCACCGAGGTCTAACGAAAACATTTTCGCCTCGCGCAAGGTCCTGGGTACATCACCCTTCACAATTCGTTGTGCCAAACCTTCCGCAACGGCCGTCTTGCCAACGCCCGGCTCACCCACTAGAACCGGATTGTTCTTTCTTCGACGACATAAAATGTGAATCGCGCGCTCGAGTTCTTTTTCGCGACCGATCACTTCATCCAAACGACCTTGTTCGGCAAGTTCGGTGAGTTCCGTGCAATATGCTTCCAGTGGATCCTGTGCGACACCTTCACCCACCGCACCTTCGGCCATTTCACCTTGCCCTTCTCCGATGCTACCCTTTCCAGCACCCACGCCAGACATGCCATGCGAGATAAAGCTAACGATATCGAGACGCGACACACCCGCGCATTCTAAAATAAAGACCGCGGGTGACTCCTCTTCAGCGTACATCGCAACCAAGAGATTGTAACCTTGAACCGCATCTTTGCCCGAGCCCATGACGTGCATTGCGGCGCGTTGCACCACGCGCTCAAAAGCGAGAGAGGGGCGAGTTTCAATGGGTGGCTCCAAAACTTCAAAATCATTCGCAAGCACCAAATCGAGTTCACTTCGAATCGTTACGAGATCAGCACCACACGAACGAAGACAAGAGTCAACGCCATCGTCTTCAAGAAGCGCCCGCAATAGATGCTCCAACCCAGCCAGCTCATGGCCACGAGTGTTCGCGTCACGCATCGCAACCTGAAGGGCAATCTCGACTTCTTGGCTAAGTTGAACCATGTTTAAAGCCTATGGCCTTCTTGCTTAGAACTCCAGCCCAAAGCGCATCTCTCTTTAAAGATAAATGCTTGCAGTCACGTCTTTCAACACAAGCCCACATTGGGACTTGCACAAGCGCCACTCTTCAGTAACCTCCAGCACATGACCAAGCCCCAAGAAGCTCCCTATCGCGAACTTACTTTTGCAGCCGTCGCTCTCGGCATTGTTCAAGGTATCATTCTTAACTGCGCATTTTGCTACGCGGCACTGAAGCTTGGTTTCTCCATTGGCGGCTCCACCGTTGCAGCCATAATGGGCTATGCACTCTTACGTGGTGTGTTGGGCAAAGGCACCATCATTGAGAACAATATCAATCAGACGATTGCATCGGGTATGAACCCGTCGGGTGGGGTTGTTTTCACATTGCCCGCCCTCTTTATGCTGGACTGGAAGTTACGCCAAAATGGCGGGGATGGCATCAACTTTCAAATGGCACCGATTCTCATGGCCAGTGTTGCAGCTGCCGTACTTGGGGTTGTCTTTATTATTCCGCTTCGAAAACAAATGATCGACATTGACCGACTGCGTTTTCCTACTGGGGTCGCCGTTGCAACCATTCTGCGCTCTGGTTCTGCCGGCTTCGACAAGTTCAAGCTCTTGATCTTCGGCATCGTACTGAGCGCGCTTGTCAAACTTGCCTTTGTACTCGGGTGGTCGGTACCCGGGTTGATTGAACATGAAGAACTCAATTTTGGATTTGGTTTACTCCCCGCGTACGTGACACCGCTGATTGCGCTTTCGTTGATGAATGTCGGTGCGGGACTGCTCGCGGGCCGTGGTGGACTTGCATTTGTTGTTGGGGGCCTCGTCGCTTGGTGGGTGATCGCACCTGTGGCAGTCAATATGGGATGGGTACCAAGCCTCACGGATGCCGGGGAGGTCGTCAATCAGGCTGATTATGTGTACGGTGAAATGTTGCGCCCCCTCGGTATAGGGGTCCTCATTGGTGGCGCATTAATGGGGGTTATTGTGAGCTTCCCTGCCATTAAGGCGGCGATTAAGTCCTTGGCCGATGCCCGCAAAAGTACGGGCGATTCTGTTGCGTCGGATGAAATGCCAATTCAAGTCCTTGTCGGTGGTATTGTAGGCGCCGTCGCCTTGTTCTTTAGCGCTTCGCTGATGACCGAGGGCGTGAGCGTGGGTCAAGCGATTCTCGCTTCTGTGGTCGCAACGCTCTGGGTTGGCCTGGCTGCGCTGATTGTCTCGCAAGCCACGGGTATGACGGACATATCTCCACTCTCAGGAATGGCCTTAATCTCAGTGACCCTGATGATGTTTCTTTTAAACAAAAACGTTGCTGCCTCGATGATTGTTGGAATCGCCGTATGCATCGCGATCGGTCAGGCGGCAGACATGATGCAGGATCTCAAAACTGGATTTATGATTGGGGGGCGGCCTGTGAAACAGCAGCTCGCACAGTTTGCAATAACGTGGCTCGGCCCACTCATCTCAATTGGTGTGGTCTATGTCTTATGGAGAGGACCGGACGGAACAGGAGGCGGCTTTGGTGTCCCTGGCTCGAGTCTGCCAGCACCGCAAGCTGGAGCGTTAATGGCAATTATCGAGAGTGTCCAAAGTGGTGAGATCCCTGTGGATAAATATACATTGGGCGGTCTTGTCGGTCTCATCCTTGGTGCAGCCCCAATGGCTGGGCTCGGTGTTTTGATAGGCCTTGCCATGTACCTTCCACTGTCGATTACGCTTGGGTACGGAGTGGGCTGCGTCATTTCAATTGTCTTACAAAAACGAAAAGGCACCCAGTACATCGAAAACAAAGTCGTACCCTTTGCTGCAGGGCTAATTGTAGGTGAAGCCCTAATGGGTGTCGCGGATGCACTCTTCAAAGTTCTTGCAGGCTTCATATAAGACCTCAGTAAGAGAAGCTCGAAGTCATAATGAAGTTGATACCTGAAGAATAACCAAAAAGATGAGACACGAAATGAGCAACAACAAAAATATTGGCCCAATTTTAACCGCTATCGGACTATTGGTCGGTATCACAGCAGCAAGTAAAAAAGCTCCTCTTCTTGGCGAGTTCCCCGATACAACATTCGTCGCGCTAATCGGCGTAGTGATTGCCTTGGCTGGTGTCATTCTATGGCGACAATCGGTCAACCCGACTGCCAGCTCAAAACATGACTTGAACACCCAAAGTGGCGAATCGCTTCGGGAACGATGCTCTCAGGCGCGTAGCGCACTGCAACAATTAGTTGAGAATGACAATTCCGACATTGAAAGCCGTTACCGAGAGATCGATGCATTCGTCAACGAACACTTGCTCGCGATTGAAATGCAAAGATCGGATGCCATGACAAACTTTGGTTTAAGTCGCGGCACAGAATTTCTTTCAAACCTCGCCTTGGTCGAGCGCTTGGTCAATCGCGCGCATTCCACCTCTGCAGATGGTCACCGTGGTGAGACTCATGCGAGCCTAGAGAAAGCCCTGCTTGCAATGAACCAACTGATTGAATGGCTTAACACTTCAGGGCAAGCAACAATGCTCAGCCTCTTTGCTTCAACGCAGCAAAATAACTTTGATAGAGATCACAACTAGGCTTTAGGACATTTTCCCCGCAAAGATCGATGTAGAGCTCACACGTTATGATATAAGCTAAGCATCATTCAACAGTGACCCGCACTTCCAGCAGCTCTCGAAATTTCCAGGGCTGGTCTCCAAACATGTGGCACACACAAAATCAGCCTTTGCGACATCTGCGTTTTGAGCCATCAAGATCGCTGGAATTGCCGTCGACGTAGTACGTTGCGAAATGTGTAAAGAATCATCCAAATGCCTTCCACATTTCCAGCAGGTCTCGAAAGTTCCAGGACTAGTTTCCAAACATTGGGTGCATATCAAGTCACCCAGTTTTGCAGCTGTGTTGTGATCGGCCAAGACCGCTGGACTTGACGCAAGGGTCTTGTGCATCGAAATGCCCGAAGAATCATCCAAACCCGCTCCGCATTTCCAGCAGGTCTCAAAAGTTCCAGGACTGGTCTCCAAACATTGGGCACACACAACATCAGCCTTTGCCACATCCGCGTTCTGGACGTTTAAGACAGCTCTTGCAGGTTCAAAATCACACTCTAAAACCTCAACTTGAACAGGGAACCCTGAACTCGCTTCGCCGACCAGTGATGAAAGGTATTCACCCTGAATCTTGGCGACAATGCCTTCTTGTTTGAGTGCAAATACCAATAGCTCGGCATTTGAAATACCTTGAAAGTTATTCAGAAGTACCCACTGCTCTCCAGAACGGCCCATCCTACCTCCCACTGTTATAAGTCTGCTTCCTCGTCGGGCTCTGTACTAAGCATCAAAGGGTGACCATTTGCACGAGCATAATCGATGACTTCCACCGTTTTGGTCTCTGCGACATCCTTCGAATAGGTACCTACACTCGCTAACCCTTTCACATGAACAGACATCATAATATGTGCAGCATCGCTTGGCCCTTTACGAAAAAACTTTTGTAAGACGTGAACTACAAATTCCTGCGTTGTAAAGTCGTCATTGTGCATCAGAACGCGCCATCTCCGTGGCCGACGGACCTTCTTCTGAGTTTCGGTCCTTTCAAGCACATTTGGATTATCATCGGTACGCGTCATATTTAGAACTTAGCCCAAGCACGAAAGACCTGAAAGGGCGTTGGCCTTCGTTCATGTCGAAAGCTAAGTGTGAGACGCAAAAGTCCGACTATGGATACTGAAAACCATCTTGGGGCTTTCGTCCTTCGTGTCTAAAAAAAAAGCACCAACCAAAGGTCAGTGCCACACTTGCAATTTATAAGCTTTTTCAAATCGCAACCCTCGCATAAGAAACGATAATTCAGTGGTGACCTTCGTCGTGATCCAAGTCATAAAGGAGACTCGCATCAACCACGCCAGGTTTCTTCTTCTTAAAGGCACGCAAGGGTGCTGCACCTGGGTTTTTCTCTTCATGTTCCGCAACCAGCTCATCGCGAATGGTAAAGTTGTCCTTAATCGGATCAACGTACCCTCGAGAACCAAGGTCAATTAGGGAAAACACTACGAAAATTGCAAAACAAACCAAGGAAAACGCACCAATTGCGACATTGATTTTATGATCAAACGCCAAATGCATGAAAATTCCAGCAACGAGCAGCGCCTTTATCGTTGCGATCGCCATCGCAACCGGGACATCGAAAGGCCCGAGATCGAACTGTGCGGTTGCCACAGTTAAAGCGGTCAAAAAAATTAACGCTGAGAACACGCCATAATAGACGGCCTTTGGCATGACATGCGGCGCTGGAGCATCAACATTGTGAAAAGGTAAAAGTGCCATAATAATCTCCCAAATGCCTTAGTGAATCAAATACAAGAGTGGGAAGAGGAAAATCCAAATCAAGTCAACCAAATGCCAATACAGACCGGAGAGCTCGATAGGTTCGAAGTAATGCGGGCCAAAGTCACCGCGTACAGAGCGATACAGCATGCAGCCTAAAATGATCATCCCGATGACCACATGAATCCCATGCAACCCCGTCATTAAGAAGTAAATCCCAAAGAAGAGCTGTACTTGATCGGGGTTAGGGATATTCACCGAACTGGCAGTAAAATATTCCCCAGGCAACAAGCCAATATGAAACTTATGAGAGTACTCTAGATATTTGATAACGAGAAAGGCGCCCGCACATACTATTGTAATGATAAGGTGTAACTTGAGCCACTTTTGATCATTCACTTGTGCTGCACGAATCGCAAGCGCAACCGTCAAGCTCGACGTTAACAGCACAACCGTATTGATTGCCCCCATGGTGGTATCAAGATAGTGATGCGCCGTGACATAAACTTCAGGGTGCAGATTTCGATACACAATATATGCACAAAACAAACCACCAAAGATAAGTACTTCTGTCGCTAAGAATAGCCACATTCCCATTTTTCCAGCCTCAAGTTGCTGGTTTGGTGTTCCCCAGTGGTGTCCTAAGGGAAACTTTCCTGTCGTAACGGTACCATGTCCCATTTCTTACTCCAGTTGCAATCGCTCGTGGCGATTATGCAGTCTCGCTTGTTTGTCCATCTCGCACAGCAAGACTTTCCAATGTGTCAGAGGATTCCGGCGCGTCGTAGTCATATGGACCATACATAACTACAGGCTGACCGATGAAGTTGTGCTCTACCGGTGGCGTCGCCGTATGTGTCCATTCAAGTGTGCGCGCATTCCAAGGATTGTCCAATGCAAAGTTTGAACCACGAAGTGACATCACAAGGACCACGGCTCCCATGGTGAAGAAGGCCCCAAGCATGTATGCACCTATCGTAGACATTTGATGAAACTTCTCATATTGCTCAATGTACTGATAGTAGCGACGAGGCATTCCCTGAGCGCCCATGATAAACTGCGGCAGAAAAGTCACCATAAATGAAACACCAACACCAGCTGCTGCAATGCGTCCCCACTTCTCATTGTACATCTTGCCTGTTATCTTGGGCCACCAATAATAGATACCACCCATAAAGGTCATTAGCGTTCCACCCATCATCACGTAATGAAAATGAGCAACAACGAAATAGGTGTCATGCAAGTGGACGTCAACAGACATCGTACCCAGGTGGAGCCCAGTTAGGCCACCAATCGTAAAAAGGACCATAAAGTTCAATGCCCAAATCATTGGAGTATTAAGACGGATAGACCCATGACGTAACGTATAAAGCCAGTTAAATACTTTTACCCCAGAAGGAATCGCAACCAAGAACGTTAAGAAAGAGAATATCATTGCGATAAGCTCAGACTGCCCCGACACAAACATATGGTGTCCCCAAACAATGAACGAAATCAGAGCAATCGCTAAGGACGAAAATGCAATAAACTTATAACCAAAAATCTTCTTCTGAGAAAACACAGCGATGAGCTCTGACTGCACAGCCATGCCCGGGAGGATCATAATATAAACCGCGGGGTGCGAATAGAACCAGAAGAAATGTTGAAAGAGTACAGGGTCACCACCGAGGTTTGGATTAAAAATACCAATACCGACCATGTTCTCCATAATCAGAAGTAGAAGTGTGATACCCAATACCGGGGTTGCCATAACTTGAATGATAGAAGTGGCGTAAATCCCCCAAACAAAGAGAGGCATACGAAACCAGGTCATTCCCGGGGCTCGCAGCTTATGAACCGTGACGACAAAGTTCATTCCGGTAAGAATCGAAGAAAAACCAAGAACAAAAGCCGCAAAGGTCATCCACACGACAGAACTTCCCTGATTTGAAGAATAAGGTGTGTAGAATGTCCAACCGGTGTCGACGTGGCCAAAAATTATGGTACAAAGCGCAATAATTGAACCTGTCCAATAAATATAAAGACTCAGCAAGTTTAGTTTCGGGAAGGCAACATCTTTGGCGCCCAACATTAAAGGTAGAACAAAGTTGCCGAGTGCCGCTGGGACACTTGGTATTATCACCAAGAACACCATAATAACACCATGCAAGGTAAAGAAGCTGTTGTAAGTGTCCGCACTAAAAAGATCCCCTTTTGCGGTAAAGAGCTCTGTACGAAATAGAATCGCAAAGGTTCCGCCAGCCAAAAAGAAGAAAAGCACAGAGGCTAGATACATAAGACCAATACGCTTATGATCAATCGTCACCAACCAAGACTTGAGGCCTTTGGTCGCATTTAAATATGTTGCATTTGAATCGCCCATTCTTAACCTCTCACTTTTGCTCTTTAATGAACTTGATGACGCTCTTGATCTCATCTTCATCCAACTCTTGTGCAGGCATTGAAGGTGGGTAGCCCTCAACAATCTTAGCGTTTGGATTTAGGATAGATTCTTTAATGTAGTTCTCATCGACAGTTACGGATGAACCGCCTTCGATTTTTTCTTCTCGGCCCCACAAGCCCTTGAAGCTTGGTCCTACTTTCTTGCTACCATCAAGACTATGACACGCCTGACAAACACCACTATAGATGTTTTTCCCACGCTCAAGCGACACACCACCACAACTCACCTTTTCTTTCGATTTGAGCCAAGCATTAAACTCGTCAGCCTTCACAAACCTTACTTCAGCCAACATCTGACTGTGGGAAGTACCACAAAATTCGGTACAGAAGAGTGGGTAGGTGCCTTCTTTACCCTCTGGGGCTTCCACCCAAACAGTATTATAGCGCCCTGGGATGACGTCACCCTTTTGCCGAAAGTTTGGAAGATAAAAGCTGTGAAGCACATCGGACGATGTCATAAGAAAGTTTACAGCGCGACCGGTCGGTAGCAAGAGTGGCTCATTAAAGGAAACCTTTGTTTCGCATTTTGTCGCGTTTCCTTCAAAATCTTCATTGTAAGAGAACTCCCAGCCCCATTGGTATGCTCGAACACCAACCTCCATAGCATTGTTGGGCTTGATGCGCATGTCCAAGTAACCTTGGAACCCGTAATAAAACATCACAAAAAGAATAATCAGTGGCCCACCCGACCATAATATCTCCAAAAAGAAGCTATGGTCATGTTGATTGAGGGCCTTATCACCAACGCTCTTACGGTTGTATTTCCAGGTGTAATACCACATTGGGAATATGATCGCTGCAAAGAAAACAACGCTAATAATTGTAATCCAATTATAAAGCCAATCGACATTCTCGAAGAAGCCACCCACCCCGTCTGGGATCCAGTATTCATTTTCGGCAGGCACTTTATAGTGAACCATTTTATCAATCAGATTGTTTGAGCCTTCTTTCATAGCCTTCCCCATCAATCACATTCTTAAATAATCTTGTTTCGCTTGCGCTCACCGAGCCACATCAAGCCGAGCCAAATCATCAGCCCCATGATAGTAAAAATCCCGACAAGTTTAAACACACCGAAAATGTACACACCATATTTCTGTGCATCCGGCTCATAACGAAAACAACTTAGAACTACCTGGTCCACCACACTGCCAATTTGGCCCTTTGCCGACTCAATCAACGCCAGACGTAAGTCCTTTGCATCAAATGTGAGGCCCCAAAGCGTTCGTGTCAGCACGCCCTCTGGCGATACGATGAATATTCCTGCGGCATGAGCGAACTGCTGAGACGCTTCATCCCACGCATAACCAAAACCGAGTTCGCTTGCCAATCTATCGATTTGGTCCTGCTCACCAGTATGAAAATGCCACCCTTCTCCACTTTTAACTCCAAGCGACTTTAGATAATTCCTTTTCTTTTTAGCAGCGAGTTCAGGTTTTTCAGCAGCATCAATCGTCGAGACAAGGAGGTTAAAATCCTGACCGCTCTCTAGGCGAATCTCGCGCAGCGACTCAACGGTAGCATTCATAACTAAAGAACAAAGCATCGGACACTTATAATAGCCCAACACAACAACAGAGGGTCTATTCTTTGCTCCGAAGCGGCCATCCTTGAAGTAATCTCCAAAATAAACGGTCTCGCCTTTATCATTTACAAGCTTGATGTCACCAGAGACTTGTGCACCAACTTTATTGACAATCACCGAGCCTTCGGGTCGGACCTTTTTATCTTGTAAGCCGACATTGACACTTCCAGGTGCTTTATTAGTGCCAACTAGACGTTTCCCGTTCCGAATTGCGGGGTCTGCTGTTTGGTCTGCATAGCTCAGACTACAGCACAACATGATCGCAAGGACCACGCCACCTGAAAGTCTTTTTCTAAGACTATGCAATACAAAGGCCATCGTACGTTCTACTTCCCACCTGCAGCAACTACTGACTTCATTGCAGCATCTATTGCGTTTTGATTCGGGTTCGTACCCGCCAGTGATTTCTCTGCACTCTCTTTCAGTAAATCGTTTGCGCTTGTAGTAACACTGTCTCGGTGGTTGTGACGAAAGCGTTCAACTTCCCACTGGAAGTACATAAACAGTGCCACAAGCGATGCAAACAATGCCCCCAAACCAATACCCAACCAAAGTGCGAGCATTGTCCCGGCGCTCGATGGAACATCTTCTTCATTGATAAGCTTGACTTCTACAGGACCATGAGAACCCATGACACATCCTTTGATAAAAATTTAGAACTGCTCTTGTCTAACAGCTTCTTCCAGTCTTGGGTCACCAATAGGAACAAGGTTTGTGCTGCGTTGAAACAAAGCGAAAAGTCCAAAGAAAATCCCAAACCAGCCAATCAGCGCGCAAAGGTCCGTAGCCATACCGTGCCCAAAATGGTTGTAATGCACGTGACCATCAACCTTATGGTTTTGACCTGCCATAGGCATGATCAACCAGTATAAATCCAAGGCGTGCGCAATCATGACGTAGATCGATGCCGCAATAAGTGCTCCATGATGTCGCTTGACATGCCTGGAAAGCAAAAAGAGAAAAGGGATAAAGAAATGAAATACCGGTAACAACCAACTAAGCGGTGCCCAGCCATGGTGAACACGATGCAAATAAAATTCCGTCTCCTCAGGAATATTTGCGTACCAGATGAGAAAGAATTGTGAGAACCCAATATATGCCCAGAACACAACGTGCCCAAAGATGAACTTACCGAGGGCGTGATAGTGGTGAATCGTAAACATATCCTTCACATAACCATTACGTTGAAGACTCTTCGCAACAAGAACCATGAAGGTGTAGGTACCCAGCATTGAACCCGCAAAGAAGTAAACGCCAAAAATTGTCGAATACCAATGCGGCTGCAAACTCATAATCCAATCGAAGGCCGCAAATGTCGTTGTCAATGCGTAAAACGGCATTCCCAAGGACGCGATAAAGCGGGAACTCAATGAGAGATCTTCATCCTCATGTCGCTCATCTTGAAGAAGCGAGTTGCGGCGAAGCTTCCACGATAAGAGCGTCCAAATGACTGTATAGACGCACGCTCGGAGTAACAAGAACTTAGTATTGAGGTAACCGGTTTTCTTTTGCAAAATTGCGTCGAGATGGTCTTCGTGTGTCCACGGGTATACATCGTGAGCAAAAACGAAAAGAAAAACAACCATCGCCACACCCAGAATCGGCAATGTCATCGCCATATTTTCTGCCATCCGTCGGACTGTGGTGGACCATCCTGCACGCACAATATGCTGAATGATAACAAACCCTAAAGCGCCAATTGCAATAGAAAAAACAAAAGACCACGCGAAGAGAAAGGAGTATGCTGCATGCTCTACGTTATGATTTAAACCCAGAATCGCCCATAGCGCAAAGCCGATAACCCCTAGGACCAAACCGATAATGTGTGCGGAGCCCCAGAATCCACCTTCAATTTTGATATCTGTCGGCGCTTGAAATGCTTGGTGTCCCATTCCTAGCCTCCTTGAAGCGCACTCGGCGCAGTAAAAGAAACATCTGACTTTTGCGACTTCATGAGCGCCCTTAAGTAAAGGACGATTGCCCAGCGATCCTCGACAGGAATTTGATCGGCATACGACGGCATATTGGGTGCATTAACACCGTTGGTAATTGCATCATAAAAGTGACCGACGGGTTTCTTCCATAACTTTCTTGCTGGATCGACAAAGCTTGGCGGCTTCACTTTTAATCGTCGAGCAACGGTCCCTTTGCCATCGCCAGCTTTTGAATGGCAAGGCGCGCAATAGATGTTGTAGCGCTCCTGTCCTCGCAACATCGTCGCTTCATTCACTTGAACTTGTTTGGGATAGGAGTTCACAAATGCACCAGCTGAGCTTTGACCTTTTATAAAAATCGAGTCATTTCCCAAAAACACAGAGTCTTGCTGAGCATTACCCTTTAGCGTACGCGGAACAGAACCTTCGGGAGGTGTTTGCATCGCGCGACCATCGCTAAAAAAATCACTGTGTCGATACGGTTTAAGCTTCTCTTGCGTGTCCATATTCCAGTTCAGGTGAACTGGAGGCTGACTGGATTCCCATCCGCGGCACCCAGGCAAAAAGACAAGTCCCACAAAAGTCATTAAAGTAAAGCGCTGAACTAAAAACCTATAAAACATATTAGTCCTCCACCACTTCGACATGACTCGAACCGGAAGCCTTAAGTAAGGATTCAGTCTTTGACCAGTCAAACTTGTCATCCTTTGCTTCAATCATAATGAAAAATTTATCGTCACTAAACTTTTCAAAAGTTGGACTGTTAAAGGCTGGATGATGCCACCGCGGTAGTTTGCACAATGCCCATAGGCCAAAGAAAGTGCAGAACGCAGAAAAAAGAACCGTTAACTCGAAAGTTACAGGGATAAACGCAGGGATAGACAAGAGTGGCTTCCCACCAATATTAAGCGGATAATCGTACGCGCTTGTCCAAATCATAAAAAGCATCGCAAGCGTCGGCCCTGTCATACCACCACATAATACGATCCACGGAAGCTTTGATGCCTTCAGCCCCATTGCCTTATCGAGGCCATGCACCGGAAAAGGAGTGTTGGCATCCCACTTTGTGTAACCCGCATCACGTACCTTTTCGCATGCATGATAGATCTCAGCGGGATTCTCATACTGTGCAAGTAGACCCCACTTTTCAACAACATTCTCAGTCAAAGATGTTTCGTGATGATTACTCATGGTTACCTCCATGCGCATAACCTTCCCAATGCGGGTCTGCCTGTGGCATTACAGCCTTCACTTCCGCAATCGCGATGACTGGCCAAAAACGGCAGAAGAGTAAGAACAAGGTAAAGAAAAGACCAAATGATCCAACGAACATGGCAATATCAATAGGAGTCGGAACGAAGTACTCCCAACTCGATACGAGAAAGTCATTCGCGAGCGATGTCACAGTAATCACGAAACGCTCGAACCACATCCCAATATTCACAAAGATGGATAAGATAAAGGATATCGTCATGCTGGTACGAATCTTTTTGCTCCAGAAAAGCTGAGGTGTAATTACGTTGCACGAAATCATTGTCCAATATGCCCATGCGTATGGACCAAAAGCACGATTGATAAAAGCAAAGCCCTCGTATTCGTTGCCCGAATACCATGCGATAAAGAACTCCATCGCGTAGGCGTATCCAACAAGGCTTCCTGTTACCAAGATAATCTTATTCATATTCTCAATATGATGAACAGTGATAATGTGTTTGAGACCAAGCCATTTTCGAGCTGGAATCGCCAGGGTTTGCACCATCGCAAAGCCTGAAAATATCGCACCGGCTACAAAGTATGGAGGAAAGATTGTGGTATGCCAACCGGGTAACTGGGATACCGCAAAGTCGAAGGAAACGACGGTATGAACAGAGAGCACAAGGGGCGCAGAGAAGCATGCTAGAATTTGGTATGCCTTTTCATAGTGCCACCAATGTCGCATCGAACCACGCCACCCAAGAGCTAGAGCACCGTATGCTTTTTGCGCAATGGGATGTGTTGCTCGATCACGTAGCGTTGCAAAGTCAGGGACTAGGCCCGTAAACCAGAAAAGAAGCGATACCGTAAAATATGTTGAAACTGCAAACACATCCCAAAGAAGTGGTGAACGAAAGTTCGGCCACATTTCCATCTGGTTCGGTAGTGGGAAGAGCCAATACACCGCCCAGATTCGGCCAACATGGATTCCAGGAAAGACCAACGCGCAAATAACAGCAAAAATCGTCATTGCCTCTGCATATCTGTTGATCGATGTTCGCCAATTTTGCCTAAAGAGGTAAAGAATCGCTGAAATGAGTGTTCCCGCGTGCCCAATACCAACCCAAAATACGAAGTTAACAATAGGCCAACCCCAACCCACAGGATTGTTGTTGCCCCAGATTCCTGTTCCTTCCCAAATCAGATAGCCGATCGATGCTAAAAGCATACTTAGCAAAGTCAGAGCACCGCCTAATGCTGCCCAGAAAACCAAAGGTGTCTTAACGATCTTCGTCTCTGCGACACGACATACAGTCTCGGTAATATAGTGGAAATCATGATCACCACGAACAAGAGGCTCTCGCCCTTTGACTGGATCTTCAAGATTTAAGTCGCCATAGGCTTGTGATGAAGTGTCAATAGACATGATTATCCAAGCTCCGGGTTAGGGTTACGAACTCGCGCCAAGTAACTTGTACGTGGGCGAATGTTCAATTCACTCAAGAGCTCATAATTGCGGCCATTTGACTTTAGTTTTGAGACTCGAGAGTTTGGATCGTTAAGGTTACCAAAGGCAATTGCATCGGTGGCACAAGCCTGTGCACATGCAGGCGTAATCGCACCATCTGGAAGATTGCGAGGGTCTTGCCCACTACGTTTTGCAACCATCTTTGCTTCTTGGATACGCTGCGTACAGTATGTACATTTTTCCATAACACCGCGATACCGAACCGTGACATCGGGGTTTCGCTGAAGCTTCAACGTTTCATAGCGTTCTGGGTCCAATACGTCATGCATGATGGAACCGGGTTTTACATTTCCAGACACAGAGTAATCGAAGTAGTTAAAACGACGGACCTTGACCGGACAATTGTTCGCACAATAGCGGGTGCCAATGCAGCGATTATACACCATTGCATTAAGGCCTTCGGTGTCATGAACGGTTGCCGCCACAGGACAAACGGGCTCACAAGGAGCATTCTCACAATGCAAGCATGCCATACCCTGTGTTGTTGACCGTGGATTGTTCACATCACCCGAAAAATAGCGATCAATGCGGAGCCAGTGAAGCTCACGACCCATGAGGACACTCGCACGCCCTACGATAGGAATGTTATTCTCAGCAATGCACGCAACCACACACGCGTTGCAACCAAGACATGAAGTCATGTCAATGGCCATTCCCCACTGCTGCCCTTTCGAATAGTCAAAAACTTCCTTGGTGAGCTGTATTGGACGATCAGGCATTGACGGATTTTTTGCCTTGAAGTCCGGCTCCACAAGACCACCATCTGAAATTACTCGAAGTTGGCCACGCTGTGAAAAAAGAGGATCTTTCTTATAATCTTCCGCGTTGCCGTCAACGTTGAGAGGGCGTTTGGTCTGAAAGTCATGGTTCAGCGTTTCAGTGCCTCGTCCCGATAAGATAAATCCTTGCTTAAGATCCGTATTTGCGATCTCTTGAATCGTATCCTGGTTCTCAAGATTGAAATGGTCCTGCGTTGCTGCAAGTTCTACCCTCTTACCCGTGTCACGGATTGTCACGCTAAAGTTTGACGCATTGGTCGCGAGACGTAAGCTGGAAAAATCAACTCCATACGTGTCGCCAGCAAACTGAAACTTTTCACGCCCCCAACCCAAATACGCAACCGTCGAGTAGTGGGCGACTCCAGGCATAACAAAGACTGGTGCCTCAACGACGCCGGTCTCGCTTTTCACCTCTACAACACTAGCCATATAGCTGTTCTTCTCAATACCACAGCGTAAGCCCAACTCGTTGGCATAGCGAGGACTCATTAGCAAAGCGTTGTCCCATGACAACTTGGTCATTGAATCTGGCAGCTCCAAGAGCCAGCCATTTTTTGCTCCACTGCCGTCACCAAGTTTTGGACAAGGCCCCAAGACGATTTCAGGTTTTGACGCGCTCGGTTTATCGCTTTTCTGTACACGAATATTCTTTTGCACGCTAAGTGATGCTTCACGCCGTAACGTTGCACCCGCTATCACGCCGTCATGTAAAGCCTTGCGCCACTTTGATTCTGAGTTCAGGACTCCCCCGGTCTTCCATGTTGACCGAACAATTTCTTTGGAAGTCCCCCTCACGCCCGCGAAGAGAGCTAGAAGCTCAATTTCACTTAAACCGTCATAAAGTGGCTTAATAAGAGGTTGCTGCATCGTGATGGTGCCGTCAAAAGATACACCATCCCCCCAAGATTCAAGGTAGTGGTTTTTGGGAATATTCCAAGAATTTGCACCACTGCCATGCGGGGTTTCATCATGAACGTCCGCAAGCCGAATCACATTCTTCGCCTTGGACAAGCTCTCCGCAAACTTGTGATTGGCACCATTATAGCCAGGATTCGACCCTAAGATCACCAGAGTTTCAATGACACCACTCTCGAGTGCCTTCACAAGGTCACCTAAACCACCGTCAATAACTTGGCGATACGCGAGGCTCCAATGTGTTGCAGCTTTTGCACTTCGAGCGCTTTTAACAGAAGCTTCTGATGACATTCGTTCCGAAAGAAAGCTATCAAAATCGCTTTCGCTGTCGAACTCCGTCACGGATGGAAGCGCGATATTGCTCTCTTGAGCGAGGCGTAACAGGGTCGTTCGGTCCAAGTAGTAGGCCGATGGTAACGCTGCCGATTTGCTCCATTTTAGTGGTGCATTCAACGCGCTGTTAATTGAATGCACATCGGCTTGGACATCGGCCGACACACTCGCATGGGCTACAATCAACGCAGCACCAAGATTCGACTTTAGGTCCTTCGCAAGAGCCTTAACGAAATTTGCGTCGATCGATGCTACAGGAGTTCCACCAAACCCTAGCTCAGCTCGCAGCGTCTGTAGGAAGTCACCATATTCGGCTGCAGATATGGGTAGTCGGTGGTCTGCGCAGGCGCCACTTGATGTAAAATTCGCCTCAACTGCATACATTCGGTTCATTGTCTTGGCGAATTTGTTCTCGCCCATCTTGCTTGCGGATCGTCCTGCAGCAAACTCTCGCGACAGACGCATTGCTTCCGGGTTTGACTCAAATACGTCCCCGCCCAGAGTAACCAACACTTTACATTTTTCAATGTTGTAGTGAGCTCGTGCATCACGGTCACCCACTGCGAGTTCGGCACCTGCACGCAGATTCTCCAACCAACTCTCATCACTATAGAACGTTGCTGCAGTCAACTTTGCTTTGGTTTGATGTACAAGCCTTTGCACCGTGGGTGATGCCAGGTCATCAATCAAGAATGCAGTTTTGGATCCTTTAGATTTTTGGACATCTCGAACAAAGTCCTCAGCCCATCGCTCAAAAGAACCCTTCGTTAAATGGGTGTCCGTACCACCTTGAGTGTAGTGACGAATGCGATCGGGGTCATATAAATCAAGCACCGATGCTTGACCACGAAGACCTAAAGCTCCCTTGCTTTCCGGATGGTCGACATTGCCTTCTAGCTTCGTTGGTCGCCCTTCATGGCTTTCTGCGACAATCCCGAGATGCCCAAAAGGCGTCTTGAGTGATGTCGCATAATAGTTGGCGACACCGGGAATCACATGCTCAGGGTGCTTCGTGTAGGGCAGGATCTCTTCTTCGGGCCGCCGAACACACGCAGTCATACCGGCTAAACCAAGGCTTGCGCCCAAAAGCTTTAGTGCTTCTCGACGATCAAAACTACTCGACGCCTCTTGACCGTCTTTCGCTACATCGCCAAATTCCGTCGGCGCCAAGCCATTTGGGAACTCTTGCTCAGCCCACTTGCGAACTTCATCGTTACCCTTTTCTTGATCGAGGGAACGCCAGTAAAAAGGGCTCCCAGATTTTGTAGTTTCAGGGTTTGTCTCAGAACGTTCCCATCCTTTTCGCAAACCTTTAAATAGATCGATTTTACTCATCGGTGACACCCCGAACATTGAACAATTGGTGGGTCTAACTTATCTGCATAGGCATTGGCCGCCTTCCCGCTCCAGTTTTTAAACTCTGGGTGATCAGGTCCCCACGTCATGTCGGTTACTTCAACCCGATCGAGAGGGCGAACAACCAAAGCTGGGTCAAAACCACGATCTTCGTAGTGCTTGACGTTACGATGGCAGTCAAGACACCAACCCATCGATAGAGGTTCAACTTGTTTAACCTCAACCATCTTGTCCACACGACCGTGGCAACTGACGCACCCGACCCCACGTGTCACATGGGCACTGTGGTCAAAATACGCGTAATCCGCAATTTTATGAATGCGCTTCCATGGAGTTGATTCCGCATCAATATTTATGCTTCCGTCTTCATTCTTAGCCTGACGTAACCACCTAAATTTGGGAGAGTTTGCTTTCACAAGATTATGGCAGTTCAAACACGTATTTGTTGGTGGTACACCCGCATACGCTGAACGTTCAACGTTGTTGTGGCAATAGCGACAATCCATCCCCATATCACCAGCATGTAAAGCATGACTGTAGGGAATAGGTTGACGCGGCTTGTAGCCAACATCCGTATGTTTAGGTGAAAACCAGAACCACACTACGAACGTCAACATCCCACCGACAATTGCGACGATGACCGGCGCGATCACCGGAATCATGTTCGTCCTACGAGTAAAAATCTGTGCCATCGATACCCTCGCGACCCACCAACCCCAAACATGTGTGCACTTGCAGATGAATTGAGCTAGAATTTGGTGCGAGGTTAACCAATCATCGGTGTCTTGTCATGAAAAAGGTGAGCAACCCTCAATTTTTTGTTCACACCGAAAAAAAATCGCGGCAACTTGCCGCGACATTCTTTTCAAATGGATTCGTTCTCAATCTTTATTTTGGGCTGCGACGCCTACGAAGAAAGAGTGCCAGACCAAAGACCGACAGACCCAGTGCACTTGCTTGATTTGTCTGTGAGCAACCCATCTGCTCATACGCGGGTGCAAATCCGGAGTTATCGTCCTCATCCAAACTCGAAAGATTCAGTGTGGACGGCCCCTCTAAACCGGGCTGAGCATAGAGATCGTGTCCCATATAATCGTCGCTCTCAATCTCTCGTCCACGAACCTCATACAAATGATCCACCACAGCTAGGGCGTTACCACTGTGAAGGACCGGTATGTGTGTGTCACCAATATGCTCGATCGAGAAATTCTTGAGTGCAGAACGCATTAAATCCGGCTCGAGCCCTGGATGCGCATCGAGCATCAGTGCCATTGTTGCAACGACTGATGTTGCAGCATGAAGTGACCCACTGAGGTGATCCATTGATAATGTGCTTGCTCCCGTGTTGATCGCTCCTAGCACGCCGTCTGCCAAACCGTAAATATCTGCTTTCACGCCTACCCTCGCGAAATCTGCGACTTGAGGTGCGGCTTTGTTGGCCAGCGAAGCCACAACAAGTGCGTCTTCACATCGGCTTAAGGCATTGTCGTAGGCCATGTCATCCCCTGCCGGGACGACGACGTGTTTCCCTTCACTTTTTAGTTGTCTGAAGCGATTACCCAATGGCCCTGGGCAACCGCGAGCCTCATGCCACTCTTCAAGGGTGGCAAGTCCAACCAGCACGATGTCTGGCTTTAGATTGGGCCCCAGAGCTAGCGGCTGTGAATAGTCTTCATGCTCAACAAGATTCTTCGAGCTAAGCCAGTCAAGGGCTCGGACCACATCTGACATCTTCGCATACCCATCGTCATCGGTTGTTCGTGCTGAGACAAGTCTTGCGGACGAGGCAGCACCTCTAAAGTCAGTGCCTGTCATGGGTCGCCCGACCAAATAGGACGCTGCATGTGTGGTTGCTGATTTGATTGTGCGCCCGGGAAGGTATTCCTCGCCCGCTGTGTCGGCGTAGCGCCGAACATCAACTTTTTGTTGAATACGGTTGCTTAAACGACCGTGATCATCATTCACACCACCGCCAACCAGTGCAACCCGTACATCGAAACCGTGAAGACCATAGGCCTTTGAGAGGTCTTGAGCTTCTTGAACTTCCTCTTGCTCCGGAGCACCGAGGTCCGCTGAGGGAACCGTAAAGAGAATGTCTGGTATTGAATCGAACACGCCATCAACATCCTGAACGAAATCGGTGACATCTTCGGATGTCGCACCGCCTAAATCCAGGAGACCGCCATCGGCGTCTAACAAGCGGACAAAGAACCAGCTTGAGTCACTCGCAAGATCAATCTCTACTTCCGCTGCATCAAAGTTTTCTCTCAAGGCCTCCTGCACATGCTCGAGTGGCTGATTGAGGTTGAGTTGCATCCAAAACTCAGCAGGCTCATGGACCGGGGCGCTTTGAGCACTTACCCCAGTGGAAATCCCAAGCGTGCAAAGTAGGCTCATCAAAACACTAAATATCTTTGTTTTTTTCATTGCTCCTCCACGGATAACAGGCATTCTGCACTCAACATCGGCGTGATGATGGAGGTCTTGAGTAGAATGTTCGAGGTAGATCTGGGCCTGCAGTGCTACAAAATCGCTTGGTTACAAGAGCACGACGCAAAAGCGGTTGTGCAGATTCAAACACCTTGATTCAGATTTAAGAGTCCCACGGAGCTTCGTCTTTTGCCGATGGCTCGTTTTACTTCGTTTTGTGATTGAGCTCACGCACGAGCTGCTGTGTTGCATGCCCCAGTGCCACAAGCGACTCGTTATCCGTACCAAATACAGCGCGCAGGTCTCCCTTCTCGTCAAACAGAACCAACTTTGCGGAATGGGAAATATCCAAGAGTGAGGGGTCTTTCGGGAGGGCTTCCGGCATGCCCATCACCATTTTTATTTGTTCTGTTACGACCCTTTTCATTGTCTCTCTCGAGTCCGAGGTTAAGAAAGACCAACTCGAGTCGTCAAGCTGATGCTTTTCGATATAACTCTTTAATCTCGGAGGTGTATCAAACTCTGGGTCGACCGAGAAACTCAAGTATCCAACCTTATTGCCATGACGCGTCAGATTCTTTTTCACTTTTGACATTGTGCGTGTGAGTTCAGCGCAAATCGTCGGACAGCGTGTAAAAAAGAAGTCTGCGACCCATACACGCCCTTTCATCTGAGCTGTACCAAAGGGTTGCGCGTGTTGATTGGTAAGCTCCCATGGCTCAACTTCAACAAGTGGCGGCGGGGAGTGTAGTGTTTTGGGTACAAAAACCCGGAAAAGCGTTAGTGCGAAGACGCCAAGCAATAGTGCAAAAATATAAGGATTTTTGAGAGAGAGTTGGGAAGTATACGAAGTTTTAGAGTTTGACGCATTGGATAAAGAAGTATTCACGATGACAACCCTCGGCTCTTAAGAGAGCAACATATAATTGGCGACAAAGCCCGAATACAGTACGCATGCAAAAATCAGTGTACCAAAGAAGTATTTTCGTGCCCACAAGGCTGGAACCTTGGCAAAAAAACCGCGTACACTACTAAAGGCAAATAAGGTTGATAGTATCAAGACACCACCAAGCCAAACCCCATGCGCCTCGACTGTGACGGCAAGTTGAACTGCCATGACCGAAGTCATCATTGTTGTGAGGACAATCCCAAAGATCATCGTACCTTCAAAACGTTTCTCAGGAGCCAGCTTAAAGCCTGCGGCACGATACTCGTCCCTTCGGTAGATGCAAATGGCCCAGGTATGCGGAATCTGCCATAAAAACATAACAAAAAAGAGTAAAAAGCCTGTGGTGTCGATGGTGTTCGACAACGCCGTATACCCAAGCCATGCAGGGATGGCACCTGGGATTGCGCCGACTACGACTGCGAATGCAGTCCACCTCTTCATGGGCGTATAGACTGCGACGTAGAGGATGTAGGCGACTACACCTAAAAACATGGACAGTAAGTTCGCAGAAAGAGCCAACATGAGCAGGCCTGCAACAGTCCATAATGCAGACCAAAGCCAAGCCTCGCCGACTTCAAGTCGACCCGCTGGAATCGGTCTCTTTTGGGTTCTGGACATTTGGCCATCCAGTTCAGGTTCAGCTGCCATATTGCCTGCCGCTGCCCCCGAAACCAACATAAAGACGCCAGCCAAAATCGCTACAAGATGAAAGGCATCAACAACATATCCCTTGGTTGCAGCGATACCCGCAGAACCCAATGCCACAATAACACTCATCCACCCAATCTTGGTTTTGGCCAAGGCTTGGATATCTCGCGCATGTTCGATACTTGCCTGCATCAGTAACTCCGAACGCGTCATCGCTTCGACTTCAGCAAAAGGGTTCTCTTCAGTCGAGCCTTTAAGCATCGAGGTGTTGTCGGGTATCATGAGCATATATACTTTTTTGGGTCTGAGTTTGAGGTTTTTTGTCACCAATCGAAGTTCACGTCAAAGGGGGAACTCGTACTCCTATGGCAGAAGCTTCACACGAAAAAGAGGAGTGCCAAAATACAGATGAACAGCTTTAACATCGTGGCAATTAGCAATCTTTATTTAACCTCGAGACGAAAGTGCTTTAAAAAGCTAAGAGGCTGATGAACATTCTTGTGGTTACGAGTGTATCACCACACGAACACAGAGTAGCGCATTCCTGAAGCAAAGGGGAACGAAGTTATGTCAACAGAAAACGCTCCCGAAAACCACTTCACACTTCAGCAATCCGGATTAAGAGAGGCAAAACCACTACCCAAAATCCTATTTGGTATTTCTGCATTTTCAATATGTCTGAGTCTCTGGTTTCCGATTTTGGTCGTCCCCTCAATGCTTTCGTTATTGCTAAGTGGCTTAGTGCTCACCAACACTTCTTATTTTACGCACCAAAAGAATCGCCTCTTTGCTATTTTCTTGAGTGTTTTTGTCGTTGTCGCAGTTGTGAATCTGGCGAGAGTTGCAGTGCTACCCGCAATCGTGAGTACAGGATCGGCTGCGATAAAGAAGCAAGCACTCTATGAACTCCGCCATATCGTGAATGCAGAAAACATGGCTCGTCAGTTTGCGCGCAAAGACCCTGATGGCGATGGGATTGGTTCTGCCTTGGACATCAAAGGATTAATAGCATCGACTCCCGAAGAAGCAGCGCTCTTAAGGCCTACGGGACAGCTTAACCCCAATGGAACCTTTGATTTCTCTGGATATCGCTTCGCGCTCTTTCTTCCGAAAGGTAAGGCTCAGGTTACACTTAACGCAGCAGACTCCGACCCTGAAATGTCTGAACATTTTTGGTATGCGCTCGCTTGGCCTTATCCTCCTCGCCCTGTGGAAGACAAAGCGCAGGGCGATAACCTCGACCCGCGTGACGAAAAGATGTATTACGTGGACCAAGATGAAAATATTTTGATTGCAGATGCACCAAAGGATCTGGGTACAACGCCGGAGACCTGGGTCCCCGAAGGATTTTTGGCCCACCAGAAAGCGTTTTGGGGAGCGGCACTGAAAGCTGATCAGGCTACAACTCTTTGGACTCGATGGAAAAACAAGCCCGCTCGAAGGAATTCGGCCTGGAGCCAATAGGATTAACCACTTCGATAGAAAATACGTTTTGCTAATGTATCAGAAAGGCGATGAGTAGAAAGCCCATCATCGCAGCGATGACGCCGAGCAACAGGGGCGACTTTCGTATCAGAGCGACGGACTCTGTCGTTGTCAAATCTTTGATTTTTTCAACAATACGTTCTCGAGGAGAAACATCACTCTCTTTTCGCAAACCGGCCCATTGTGCCCATAGGTTGTCGACCCAGTCGCGCTCTTGCATCAATCCATTGACGGCACGTTCTTGAGGAGGCAACGAAAATGCCTCTTTCTGCGCCAACCATTCAAGGCAAATTTGTTGTGGTTTTTTGCCCGTGAGACGCCGTAGAGCGGTTTCAAATACGATAGCCAATAGCCCTGCGTGGTCGGGGCGACGTCGAACACTCTTCGAAAGCATCCGTTCGATCAAGAGCGAAACCTCGACTGGGTGCTCAGAACAGGCCTCACGTAGGGAAGGTGGCGGATTGGATCGCAAACTACGTGCAACTTCAGCAGGAGAAGCACCTCGCGCAAAGCGACGCCCACTTAGAAGCCGATACAGTACGACACCCACAGAATAAATATCGCTTGCCGTCGAAGCGTCATCACCTGCCAAGACCTCCGGGGCCATATGACTTGGTGTTCCAACCACGAGGCCCGTACGGGTAATACGTTCATCTTCTGGAGCTCGGGCAATGCCAAAATCCAGAACCTTAACGACACCATCCCGACCCAAGCGAATATTGCTCGCTTTGATGTCGCGATGAAGAATGTTTTCACTGTGCGCGGCTTGAAGGCCTGAGAGAGTTTGAGCTGCAATCGCAAGTGTTAAATCGAGAGGCAAAAACTCCTCATCTTGTAAAAGCACGTCGAGATCGATGCCATCAACGTACTCCAAAACCAAATGGCCCGCCTTACGTTGCTCAAAATAGTCATAGACCTGCGCGACATTGCGATGCCCAATTCGAGCCCAGACTTGGGCCTCTCGCAAAAATCGAGAGGATGCATTTTTGACTGCGCGCTCGTCTCCTGTGAAATGGACACGCTTAATCGCTGTCGGACGCGATAAATGTGGGTGATGTGTTAAAAACACCTCCCCCATTCCACCCGCACCCAAGCGTTCTGCAACTTCATAGCTTCCAAGCTTTTTGGGTTGTCGTGTGGCCATTGCTCCTCCGACTTCTATCTTTGACGACTCGAAGGGCAGACTCAAGTTCTTGACCAAAATCGAGGAGTTGAGATCTCCCACAATTTCAATCGTGTCTATTGGTGTGGAGGAGTTGATATCAAGTGAACTCTCTAGCGCTAGCCTCTAAGAAGTTCTCGCGGAGCGTATGGGACAGATGTCAATAAGGTAACGCTCCAGCCACCACCAAGCGCGTCCTGCGCCGCCTTTGATGCCCACATCGGCCAATGCGAGCCGGGCCAAACGCTTACGATGTGCGCGAACTCCAAAGTTCTTTAATGCGCGTCCGACGCTCGCTTTTGAACCCGGGTGAACACGTTCCGCACGACACGCTGCATCAAAGCTCTCGCGTCTTTGAATGCGCTCGCCGACACGAACCACCTGTCGCAACTGCCATTGTAAGGCACCCAATAGTTGAAGGGGAATTTCGCGATTGTCACGAAGCTGCATGAGTCCGATCATTACACTTTCGCGTTCACCTTCTGCAACCGTACGCGCTAGCGCAAAGGCATCGACGCCGGCACTGTCTGGGAAGACAACCTGAACATCTGCAAGCAAAACCCGCTCTCGGCCATGAAACTGCTGAAGCGCACTCTCGAGCGACCAAAGATCTTCCCCGACTCCATTGATCAGTGAAAACTTTGCATCCTCATCAAAACGCAACCCAGAGTTCGATATACGGCGATGAATTTCGAGTTCCAAAGCGCGCCCGGTCAAAACGTCATGACGTTCCAATACATCAATCTTTTTAAAGTACTTAAACATCGCACTACGCCCATCAATTTTACTGGCCCAAGCCAAGACTCGACACTGCGGCCCCAGTCCCTTGAGCACCTCTTCAAAGAGGCTCTTGTCCCAATCCCACAACTCACAGGAGTGCAGCACAAAATAGCGGCTGGGCGAAAACATAGAAAGACTTTGAATTTCATGTTTCAAAGATTTGAGGTCAGTTTCTTTTGCGTTCAGTTGTATGAGCTCGGCCCCATTCGTATCCGCCTCGGCACGGTACTCTTGGACAAGTTCATGGCAGCGGCGTGCATCGGAGCCACCGAGTGCTCTAAAGAATGAGGTTGAATCGCTCATGTTTCAACTTTTTGTACGCGATATAACGATGTCAAGAGGAGTGCCGGAGTTGATTCTCTGCGCGTCTTCCTTCAAAGTGTACCTATGATTCAAAGAAGCGTTCTGATGGTCGTAACTGTGCTGGGTCTCTTTGCTCCCGAAAGCAAGGCACTTCAATGTGACTCGCAGAAACGGATAACCTATACTGGCCCTGAATTTATCTCTCTTCATGAGAAGAGCGTACGCTACGCAGCAATCGTGACAGACGGCTGCGGTACAATTCGAAAGCGAATCCCAAGTTCAGAATATCAGAAATTTGAAAGCGTTGGAGAAGAGGTTCTTTTGCCCGGGGATTGGGCTCTACCGGGGTGGCACGATGCGCACGCACACTTGTACGGTATTGGCAAGGCCATGGAAGAATTGAACCTTCGTGGAGCAAAATCAGTTGAAGAAATTCAAACCAGAATTCGTGAGTGGAAGCAAATACACCCGGAACTTAAATGGATCGAAGGCCGAGGTTGGGATCAGAACCTCTTCCCCAAAAAAGCAATGCCAAAATTGAAGGACCTTAACGAGTTTGAAGAACCAATTGTTCTCAAGCGTGTCGATGGCCATGCCGCATGGGTGAACGAAGCGGCTTTAAAGATATTAAAGCCGCGATGGCGGCGGCGGCGAGGGAACTATGCATACCTTTACCCCAATCGCCGAAAACGGCCCCAAAAAGCCGTGTATGTGGACAAGGAAATGGGCAGCCTTCTAAAGAAAATGCCTTCTCCAGATGAAAACACTTTGCGTCGGCGGATCACGAATGGTGCCCAATTGGCCTCGAAAGCGGGACTTGTTGCACTTCATGATATGGGAACTCGCGCAGAAGAACTTCGCGTTCTTCGTCAACTCGATGCACTTGGGCAGTTGCCTCTCCGTGTCTTTTCGTATTTGGAGGTCTCAAGCTCGAAGTCAATTAAGGCCTTCCCGAAACTTTCTCAGGACAACAAAGACTTACGTGTCTCCAGAGTTCAACTCCAAGGTGTAAAACTTTTCGCAGATGGTGCACTTGGAAGCCGTGGTGCCAGGTTAAGCTCCCCTTATTCGGATCGAAAAACGTCGCATGGCACTTGGGTCACGTCCCCAAAGACTTTGAAGCTGCGAACCCGGCTCGCACAAAAGCTTGGTGCACAAGTTGCAATACACGGCATTGGCGATGCGGCAACCACGTATATCCTTAAAAACTTGGTGCCAAAAGAGGCGGATGCGCTGCCTCTTCGCCTCGAACACGCTCAAATCGTCAATCCTCGCTATGATGCGAGGATCACTCCCAGTGTCGTGATTTCAATGCAACCCACGCATGGACTTAGCGATGCCGCTTGGTATGTGGATCGGCTGGGTGGTGAACGCGCAGCTTGGGCGTATCGATGGCGTGACATGATGGACAGTGATGGGATTTTGGTTTTTGGCACAGACTCACCGGTTGAATCGATCGATCCCCGTGCCACGATCTATGCCGCACTCGAAGGCCTCAAAAACCCTTACCATCAAAGAACACGACGGATTCCATCCTCAGACGAAGAGCAGGCTACCGTCACTGAGAAGAGCGATCCGATGCAGACAGTCGTTGAACCCCAGACGGTCGATGCTGAGCAGGCCTTAAAAGCAATCAGCTCAGATGCTGCGAAAGCCTTGGGCCTCAGCGGGCAACTTGGCACTTTGAAGGAGGGTGCCCAACTTGACTTGACACTTTTAGAAGGTGAATGGCCACACGCGCCCTTAAGTTGGCGTACCACTGAGATTGTGGGCACCACCATCAACGGGCAGATTCTTCGACCCTAAAGTGACAGGAAATCGACGATGCTGACAGTCCTCAGGCCTACGCAAACTTTTCCAGATGCGGCCTTTGAGCCTTGTTTGATCTCTTTCTGCGTGTTTCTGCGCTAAAGTGAATATGAAATCGGATTCGAGGGTTGAAACTTATGGGCGGTCGCATACTCTGATCTAGAGGTGACTATGGTTGATTCAAAAAACTCCAAAAAGGCGCAGCAAAACAGTACTTCGACATTACCTCAAGAGATCGTTCAGCTTGAGCGCTTGGTCGCCAAAGGTAACTATGCGAGCGCTCGAGAGCTCACAAAAACATTGTCGCCTGAGCTCAAGAAACACGCGCATGTTCGTGGCTTGATTCAACGCTACCGGGTCCACCCGTTACAGTTGGCTGCAGTGCTTGGAACAATATGCATCGTTTTGACCGTCGCTTTTTTCACAACACATACGCATTGAAATACATAGACGGCGTACTCTTTCTCTTGATTTTCCGATCGAGGCAACAAAACGTTGCAATGTCTCTCAACCTAAAATGTGTAACACTTCCAGAGACTTTGTATAACCCAGGAGCTCAAAATGGTTTGGAACCGACTCTTCGCTAAAAACCCCTTTGCCCCAATGCGAGAACACATGGCGAAGACCCTTGAATGTGTTGAGTTGTTGAACCCTCTTCTTGAGGCCTTGTCGGCGGGTGACCAGAGTGCAGTCCTGGAGCATGCCAAAGCTTTAAGTAAGGCTGAACGCGAGGCGGATGAGATCAAACATAAGATTCGCGCAAGACTCACGAAAAGTATTTTACTGCCCGTGGATCGCCGTGACCTTCTGGAAATGCTCCATAATATGGATTCGATCGCAGATCAGTCCGAAGATGTTGGTGTCATTTTAACCTTACGCGAAATGACCCTTCACGACTCATTGAAGGAACCCTATCTTGAGCTCTTCGAACGCGTTCGGAAAGTGGTTAACGAAGCGGCAACCGTTGTCGTGCATTTGGATGCCATTTTGGAGCAAGGCTTATCGGAAAGTGAAATCGATAAACTTATCGACGCGGTCGATAGCGTTGGCGCCTTAGAGCATGATGCAGACAAAGCACAGGACATCTTCGGCAAGCAACTTTTTAGTATTGAAGATGAGCTCAAGCCTGCCGAGCTTTTCATGTGGATCAAACTGGCCAACAAAATGGGTGATATTGCGAATGCTGCCGAGCGAATGTGTAACAACATTCGCACGATGGTGACATCATAACGGGTGATCGCATTATCTTTTTGGAGCACTAAATCATGACAACATTAGGATTGATTTTACTCACGGCTGCGATCATCTTTGGATTTTACATGGCCTGGAATATCGGCGCGAACGATGTCGCCAATGCCATGGGTACGAGTGTTGGTTCAAAATCGATTACCATTCGACAAGCTGTTATCATTGCTGCCATATTCGAATTCTTAGGAGCATCGCTTGCCGGGGGCTCAGTCACCAACACGATTCGCAAAGGGATGTTTGACCCGCAGCTCTTTGCCGAGAACCCGATGCAACTGGCAGTTGGGATGCTAGCAGCGCTAATCGCGGCAGCAGCGTGGCTTCAAATCTCAAGTTTACGTGGACACCCGGTCTCGACAACACATTCGATCGTTGGAGCAGTCATTGGTTTTGCTGTCATCTCACAAGGTGTAGGTGCAGTGTCTTGGGGAAAGATCCTCACCATTGTTGCCAGTTGGTTTGTATCGCCAGTTACGGGGGGACTTGTCGCATTTTTAACCTTCAAGGGAATCCGCAGACTTTTATGGGATGTTGAACACCCGATCCGTGCTGCAAAAACGCGAATGCCTTGGCTTACTGCAATCTTCGCTTTCGTTATGGCTCTGGTCATTGTCTACAAAGGGCTTAAAAATTTGAAGCTTGGTTTGAGTTTTGTGGAAGCCAGCGCAGCTGCGTCGCTTGTTGGTTTGATTGGATTTATGTGGGGGAAGAGACTGGTTGCTTCTCTTGATTTTAGAGAGAACCAACCCCATCGCAATCAATGTCGACAACTTGAGCGTCGTTTTATCGGCTTGCAGGTCGTCACAGCCGCCTTAATGGCGTTCGCCCACGGTTCGAACGATGTCGCCAATGCTGTAGGACCCCTCGCAGGCATTGTGGCAATTATCAAAGCGAACGCAGTCGCAATGAAAAGCGCTGTTCCGCTTTGGGTGCTCTTGCTCGGCGGCGTAGGGATCGTTGTTGGCCTTGCAACCTATGGAAAGAAGGTGATGGCCACGGTGGGTAAAGAGATTACGTCAATCACCCCAAGCCGGGGTTTTGCTGCAGAATTTGGCGCAGCAATCACGATCGTTGTTGGGTCGCAGCTCGGGCTGCCTTTATCGACAACACATATTCTTGTTGGCGCTGTGATTGGTGTTGGTTTTGCGCGTGGGTTCTCGGCCCTGAATCTTGATATTGTGCGAAATGTCGCAACGTCATGGCTACTTACTGTACCAGCGGCAGCAGTGGTATCCGCATTGCTCTACTCAATCTTGAACTTGATTTTGGGAACGTATCTTTGAGCTAGCCTTGAGATACTCCCTTAGGGAAGATGCATCATTGGCGCTAAATGGTTTTTCGAACACGCCCAATAAACACAAGAACTTGCCCAAGCAGATAAACGAAAGCAGTGATATAAAACGCGCTTGAACCAACATCGGCGATACGGCCCGGATTCACGTGCGTTATCTTGGCAAGAGCTCCAATCATCCCCAGGGCAATGAAAGCCATAAAGGTAATGCGGACGAAGAAGCCCCCTAGCCCAGGACCATCCCAGATGAAATGCACAGGACAGCCTGACTTCTTTGGAGATGGTGATTTCGCGATAGTTGGAGTACCCATAGGACGAGTATTAAGGACTCTCTCTATTTTGCAAGGAGCAACGATGAAGCGTCAGGAAATCTGGATTCCACAACGGGGCACACCGGAAATTTTGCAACTCAAAGAAGGCTCTCTAAACCCGCCTAAGGCAGACGAAGTCCAAATCAAGGTTCATGGTGCAGGGATCAACTTTGCTGACTTGCTTGCACGCATGGGACTTTACCCTGACGCCCCGAAGCTGCCTGCGATTGTTGGGTACGAAGTTTCGGGCGAGATCATCGCTGTCGGTGAGGGCCTGAATGTAAACCTTGTGGGTCAAAACGTTTGTGCGATAACACGTTTTGGCGGGTATTGTTCGGTGGTCAACACGCCCTATACACAGTGTGCTCTCCTTCCGCCTGAGCTCAACGTAGTCGATGCAGCCGCGCTACCTGTGACGGGAGTCACGTCTTGGATGATCCTTGAAGTGCAGGCCCGAATTCGTAATGGAGATACGATTCTGGTTCATGCAGCAGGAGGCGGGGTTGGCCTGATGTGCTTAGAACTTGCCAAACGTTATGATGTGGAGGTCCATGGTCTCGCATCAACGGGGAAACATGCAACACTACTCGAGAAAGGTTACGACAGGCTTTTTGACTCTCGAGTTCCATTAAAAGAGGCACTCGATATGAGCGAACGCTACGATACGATCATCGATGCTGTCGGTGGGGAAAGCTGGTCCCTTGGCTTTGATCTTCTGAAACCTGGCGGTAGGCTTGTTTGTTTTGGCATGTCCTCGAATGCAAGTTCACAGAGTCTGTCTCTAGGAACACTCGTAAAGAACATGTGGCAGGTTCCGTGGCGTCGATTCAACCCGATATGGTTAATGAATAACAATAAAGGTGCTTTCGGCGTCAACATGGGCCGTATCGACAGTCTGGCACAAGAGGTTCAATCTTGGCTCGGGCAACTGGTTGAGCTTCGAGCGCAGGGTATTATTAGTGCTCCTGTTCACGCCCGAATCCCCTTTTCAAATGCTCACGAGGCGCACGCCTTAATCCACCGCAGAGAGAATCTGGGAAAGGTTATTCTCGTGCCCGACGAGGTTTATGAGGCCTAAGGTCGCACGTTGACTTAGACTTCTGAGCTGAGGTGATGTGTGTGAAACCGATCCAAGCTTCGCCACAGCGAGAAAGCCCCCTTCGAGAATCAACGTTCTTGACAGTGTTTTCAGCTATGGTCGTATTCCCTATGAACGAAAACCAAACTCAAGAGCCGTCCAAAGATCAACAGGGAAAAGCGCAAGAAAGTGCTCCAAAACCCTGGCTTCTCTGTGTCGCTGAGCAAAGCGAATTGGATGAGCTTAAAACTCGTTTTGAAGTGGCTGGAATGGAGTTCGTGGGTGCAGACAATGCAAAATCGATAGTTAAAGTGTTCAAGGCGCACCAAGAAAGTTCACAAACCTTTGACGCACTTTACCTCGACGATAGTGCGAGCGCGCCAGACACATTGGCGGCACTCACCATGATAGCTGAACATACAAGACCAAGACCTCTGTGTTTTGGGCCCTCTGCCTTTGCTGCGAAACTGAATCGGCTGCGCGATGAGGAACGTGAAGCACGCGTAATGGCCGATGAGGAAGACACAAAAGACGCTGTTGATCATCAAGTGACCGAGGTCGTTCACTCGATTGTACCTGAGATGATCGATCTGCAGGACCACGAAGTTGTCCCAGCAACATAAAGACAGCGTACCTCGTCTCACCAACCCTAACGAACAGAAGCCAAACGCTTGTCGCGGTCATTTTCGACATGTGCAAGATAGGATCGCTTGAGCCCACGGAGAATCGCGTCGCCAATGAGGTCCAACCCTTTTCTTCGGGGGTGGATCAGGTCACCGTTCATCATTCGTCGCTTCGCGAGGCTACGAATTGCTCCAGAGCCTCCCATCGCTTCAAAAACATCGATGTACGCACAACCCGCATTGTGGCTTTCTTCTTTGAATATTGCATTGACCTCTTGTGTATATCGCTTTGTCTTGAATCGACGTCGCGATTTTCCACCCACGACATGTTCGATGGGGCCTACCACCAAACAACTCGCGAGAGGTGCTTCAGTACGATAGTCGTGCAGGCGTTTTTTTAAATCTCGCCGAACCACTTTACGGCTTCGTTGCGCGCGAATGATTTCATTGCCGCCCAAAATAAACATCAGGAGGTCGGGTTTTAAGATTGAGAGGACATTGTGGCGTATTTCACGTTTCACACGCCCTAGGTTTGTAGCATCAGCGGCAACGATTCCAAAGGTGTCGAGTATGACTCCCGGGCGCCGAGACTGAATCGACACACCGTGAACCCTCTGCCTTTGTGTCTTCGCTCGTATGGCAAAGGCACTTGCGCCATCGAGATGAAAAGATGCACTATGAAAGCCCGGCGCAGTACCGATGTTATCGATCCACTGCCTGTCAAGCGAAAGGCTTAATCCCCCGCCCCACTTGGGCGTTGTTGTAAAGATGTGTGCACTGTATTCACCTTCGCAATTTTTCCCCGACCCGTCTTGCAAATCTTCCAAGTCGCGAATTTTAAATTCCGCATAGGCTTTTCTTTTACGCGATAGCGAGTGGTGCGTCACGCCATTGGGACCAAAGGACGATGCGCGGTAATGTCCACTGTTCATTCGATATGCTTTCCACCCGTAGGCTCGTGTTGCTGCACGACGTTTGGGTGCTTTGGGGTGCGAACGATCCACGTTAAGAAAACCTGGCCCCGCACTGCCAAAACCTTCCACAAGGCCATCACGTATTCGGTTTGTGACATAATCGGAGGCGATTAAAGACGAACCCGTGACAACGATTCGAACCGGTTTGGGACGATAAGCTAAGGCTTCTTGCTCTTCACACGAGAGCGCTCCATAGGCCTGACGCCACAAATCCAACTCTTCCAAGCGCACATAAAAGTCGTCCATTGTTGAGTTCGATAACGCTATTTCCTCAAACCCAAGTTCCATCCACTCTTTTTCGGTGTCGCGCTTGTTTCTCGTGTCTTTCGCATCGATACGGAAAGATCCCAACACAATGAAGAGGCTTATTGGAATGAGAATCTGCGAAGCCCAACGGATCTGCAAGGCAGCGGCAGAGACCTGGGCTAAGCGCACCCAAGGGTTCAGTTCAAATATGAAGCGTTCTGAATTGCTTTGCGCTAGGCGCTCTGCCTGGCTATTGGATTTTTGACATCGAAGTTTCAGCACAAGGAAATTCTAGATGCGTTTGCCACGAGCTCCAAAAAAACTACCTCTTCAGCATCTCGGGAAGTTACTGCGAGCATCCGGTTGGGAGCAGTTGGAACTTCCTGCGACATTATGGAGCTATCTCGATGCGCTTGAGCAACTACCCCGATTTGAAGAAATGGAAGAATTATGTACGTCGTTAACAGGCCTCTCACTCATTCGCGAGGAGCAACACTTACGTGTACTCGACTACGAAGCGCAGGTCGCAGATGGACGCTTGCCCACACGACCCAACAACTTGCATGATTTTCTAAATATCTTGACCTGGTTGGCATTTCCGCAGTTGAAGAAAGCAATCACGGAGTCTTTGTGCAACATGCATAAAGACAAGGCAATCTCCGACCCACAGCGAAGAGCTTTTGTTCACTTTGACGAAAACGGAGCAATCCTTCAGGGCACACATGTCCATGCTTTGTCTGACCTACAAAATCATCACTGGGAGGAGGCAGCAAAAAGCATTGAAAGCTTCAACCTCATTATCGTGGGCCACGGTCTCTTGGAAAAGCTGATGCAACCCTACTCTGGAATCACTGCACACACATTTCTTGTCGAGTTCGTCAACACTGGAGCGAACACTGAAGACGTATCTATCACTCAAAGGAACACGTTAAACCTCAATGCGATTTCTCAAGAACTCTCGAAAATAACTTCGCCTCGCGACCTTGCAACCATTCCCGTCGAACTTTTTAATGCCTTCCGACAAATGACCAAGTTGGATGGCTACCCACAAGAAATTTTCCGGGCCATTCCACCTGCACGACAAAAATCAACGATTTTTAGGGTCCCGGATCAAAGAAATACCAAGGAAGAATAGCGCAACCCAAAGTGGTAAAGTGCCTGAGCTCTGTGCGCAACCTCGACCAACACTTCCACCAACGACCTCCATGTTGTTTTGGATGTCACTGACTTCCGCCACAACTTCTAAGTCAAAACGCATTGCCGGACGCGTCAAACCCAAATCACTCTCGAGTTCTACCTCGGGAACTTCGACATTCACAACTTCAGTCTCGATTGCACCTTCTTCGATAATCTCAATTTCTTCTGCACTTTGCCCATTAAGAGATGTGTCGCTTTCGTCCCCGCATGCAACGTTGAGCAGAAGCAAAGACATCCCTATCAATGTTCTGGATTTTTCGAATCTTAGCGCCATAGAAACCTCACAAGGTCTGATCCCTACCACTAGAATGCGTGATTGAAGCAGACACCTCAAATTTGACGAATGGTGGTGTGTCACAATAAGACACAACGTGAACTCGACTCAACACCATGTGTGAATACGTCTTACATTAAAGCGGGGCATTTTATGCAAAACACCATCCAAAGCCAGGAGGCTCAAAAGCTTCATTATCTCATCACTGGAGCCAACAGAGGGATTGGGCTGGAGCTTTGCAAGCAAGCGCTTGAAAAAGGGCACCACGTGAGCGCCTGTGTGCGCAAACCAGAGACCGCAACGGAATTGAGAGCGCTTGAAGGCAATCTGCGGATCGTTCAGTTGGAGCTTAGCTCTGGTGAAAGCATCAACGATTGTGCCGAAATGATCGATGGTCCTATCGATGTTTTGATTAACAATGCCGGTATCATGGGTGGCTACGATCAAGCTCTTCATGAAATCCGAGCAGAACAGATACTCGAGACGGTTAATGTGAACGCTATTCGAACTCTGGAATTCACACGGGCATTGCTCCCAAAAATGAAGGCATCCCAATGTCGAAAGATTGTAAGCCTGACGAGTCGAATGGGCTCTATTGCGGATAATACGAGCGGACGTTTTTACGCCTATCGAATGTCGAAGGCGGCACTAAACATGGCGATGCAGTCGCTCGCTATCGACCTTGCACCTGAACAATTCAGAGTTCTGCTCATGCATCCCGGGTGGGTTCAAACAGATATGGGTGGGGCGAATGCGCCATTGAATGTGCGAGACAGCGTGAGTCAAATGCTAGGCGTGATCACTCGATACAATCACTTGGGTAAGGCAACCTTCATGAACTATCAAGGTGAAACGCTCAGCTGGTAGGAAGGGACTGGGTCATCTTACCGATGCTACAATGTGAGAAGTTGGTACCTTAAGAATATGACTTATCATTTCGTGCATCCTGACCCGAGTTCAACTTTTCGATCGTTCACATTCAATACCTATACTCTCATATGCTTGCTGCTAGTGCTCACGCTTGGATGTTCCGATACAAGCGAAAGTCTCCGACGTCTTAGCGACCGATCATCGCCCTTAAACACGAACAATGGAAACGAAGACAATTTTTATTATGGTGATACCGACACCAGTACCCACAACCATGAAGCATCTGTAGACTCTCTTGAAGACCCAATAGTTTATGTCGACGAAAACTTTGACGATATCTTGTGTGGCCAGACTCCCTATTTTGAGGACTTACCAAGACGCGACCTGCCCTTGCCCAGCCTATCTTTTCTAGACGCTCGAAGCGCACTCATCAGCGCATTTGAACTTCGACATCCCGACTCCGCAGAGCGCATTCGTGTCGGTACGAGTGGAGAGGACAATGACTGTGTAACGCCTTTTGTTGAAGGGGGCGATCTGGACGCTTGGTTACGTGCGTCCACCACCGTTGTTCATGAATGTGGACATGTTGAATGGTTTCAAGACTGGGACACTCGCGAGCAAACATTCAGGGTTTCGCCAAATCACCAGTATCGATTATCAAACGGCAATGACCGCTCACGCCTTGGGATGACCGTGTCGAGAAACTCAATTCTGCATGACAGCGAATCTCGTTTTAGGCCGCCGTGCCAGGGGCAAATCCAAGACACGAGCGATTGCGATGTTTATGCAGATACCTATCTTGGTGGTGCCCCAAGCCTTAACGGTAGCATCGAGTCTGGGACGCAGGGCTTTGCCCCCCTCTTTGATGAAGCGAACCAATATTCAAATGGCCTGCTTGCAGCGTACGCAATCCCTGAAGCCTATGTAGGCAGACGCGTGTCTGTTCGTGACGGTGTTGCGACCATGATGTGGTATCTCGAACGCTACCTTCGCTATGCACGTGAGAATGACAACCCAACGTACGAGCTCTTAAGCTCAGACTCGAACTGGCGGAGTGCAATTCTACTCTATTGGGCCCGCGCAGAGTTCATTCTAGAGGCGAGCAAAGGTGCCGAAGAGCTCGGCCTTTTTGACGACCTCATTTTAGAACGTGTGTTCGCCTCCGTGAATCTCGAAGAGATTCAAATGTTACGCGGCGAAGCGGGATGTTTTGATAGTATAGAATAAATTTCTGCTTTTGCATTGTCAGAGATAGGCTGCATTATGCGTGTTATCGAAATACCGAAATCAAATGCTGACGAGAAAAAACAAGCCCAACGCCAATTTGAGCTCGATGTTCTCAAGGGACTCTCACATACGCCCAAGTCATTGCCCTCAAAGTATTTTTACGACGATCGAGGTAGTGAACTTTTTATCGAGATCATGGCACAGCCTGAATACTATCTGACCAATGCCGAAGCAGAAATCTTAACATCGCGCGCAGGCGATATCGTTTCTGAAATGGGAAAGGCGACAAAGTTTGACATTATCGAACTCGGCGCCGGCGACGGAACAAAAACCAAAGCGATACTGGATGCAGCGAGTGCCCAAGACACTCTCCGGCGTTATGTTGCAATCGACATTTCTCAAGGAGCACTTGAAGGGCTAGACCTGTTGATGAAGGACGAGCTTCCCCAAGTCGACTTTCTGGGTTTGCGTACCGACTATTTTAAAGCTCTGGAGTGGCTGGATACCGAGGAGCATACCTGCCCGAGACTGGTTCTTTTTCTAGGCTCGAATATTGGGAACTTTAATCATGCGGGCGCAATTGTTTTTCTCAAGACCTTATGGCGCTCGCTCAAGGATGGAGACTGCGTGCTCGTCGGCTTTGACAAAAAGAAAGATATCGACCGACTTCTACATGCCTACAACGACTCGGCAGGCAAGACGGCGGACTTTAATATTAATCTTTTAACCCGCATCAATCGAGAACTTGGCGGAGACTTTAATACCAAAGAGTTCAAACATTTTGGAACCTACAATCCCAACCTGGGTGCGATGGAGTCGTTTTTAATCTCACAAAAAGAACAAAGCGTTACGCTAAAAGCACTTTCGAAGACCTTTCATTTTGGTGAGTTTGAGCCGGTACATCTTGAGTTCTCAACAAAGTATACAGAAAAGGAGATCGCGCACATTGCCCATGAAGCTGGCTTTCGGCTTGAAGAAAGTTTTGAGGACCGTGCTCACGATTTCATCGACGCGCTCCTGCGAGTTGATAAGAACATGCATTAGTGAATACAATACGGATCCAGACGAAGCATTGCAAAGCGCTTTATGATGAGTGGCTCTCAATCTTTTTGGGGCAAGTCGTCGCGTTGCCAGACTCAACTTGGGAGCTCAAACTCGACACTTTGCAGCTTCGCGAAGACCGAACACGTCCGCAGCTCGCGAGCTTACAAAAAGAAGTCTCACACCGACAACGTGAGGATATCCGTAACAATTTTGAGAAACCTCAAGTACGATTAACATCAACACATAGCCACAATCTTGTCCTAACATTAGGGGTCTTGGCATCTGAAAAGGGTGTACACGACCTAAGCATAGGACTCGATTGTGAAATCCCCCGAACGATTCGAAATCCAAAAGCACTGCATCGAAAGATAGAGTCTATCTTCAGGTTGTCAGAAGATGTCCCCTTGAATGCACACGACCCAAGGAGCGCTCTTCGTTCGTTCACAATTTCCGAGTCTCTCTTCAAAGCTTTTTCAAATGCTTCCGGCCCTAGAGCACCATGGCACTGGTCGGATCTTGAAAAGCTTGACTGTACACTTGAGAGTCTCAGGGCAACGACAAACATCCTTGAACCAGTTCATGGTAACACAAGTTCACATAACCTCCTCTTCTACAGGCTTCTTGGCCAAGCTCAGCACGAATCTTCTTTCACGGGCTCGCGCAGAAAGCCCCACAAAAAGCCTCTGGGTTGGGTTTCTATCCTTGAGATGTCACAATGTACGACATCGCTCACGCTCCTTGCTACCCCTAAAAACTCCCCGGCGGCGTCCTTCCCTGCGTAGTTGTGTTGCTCAACTGTTCAGAAACGATGGTGTTCGTTCGGTCGCAACCGCTCACCCACGTTTTGGTTTTGCAAAGTCGCGCTGCCATTCTTCATGCATACGCTTCTTCGTCGCGGCCCACGAACAGATTGGGCACTTGGAAAGATCGTGGCGTCGAGCCGGACAATACTCCCGACCAAAGAAAATGATCTGAAGATGGAGGTCGTTCCACTGCGCTCTGGGGAAGATCTTCTTCAAGTCTCGCTCAGTCTGTTGCACATTCCGCGCTGCAGAAAGGCCCCATCGGGAGGCCAAGCGATGAATATGTGTGTCGACTGGGAACGCAGGGACGCCAAAAGCCTGCGACATGACGACGGAAGCGGTTTTGTGACCAACCCCAGCCAAGGTTTCGAGTTCATCGATATCTGCGGGGACTTCACCACCATAGCTTTTGACGAGACGTTGTGCTGCGGCAACAAGATTTTTAGACTTCGTCGGAGCCAACCCAATCTCTCGAATTAGCTCACGAACCTCTGCAACTTGCATCTCGGCCATCAATGCAGGTGTGTTGGCTACAGCAAAGAGATTTGGCGTGACTTCATTGACCTTTTTGTCTGTGGTTTGTGCCGATAGTGCGACTGCAACGAGAAGCTCATAGGGCGATGTGTGATCCAGAGGAATTGGAACCTCTGGATAGAGAGTCCGAAGTTGGTCCCCGATTCGGTCCGCTTTTTCTTGGCGCTTCATCCCTTCTTTTAACACATGTTGAATCCAAAACGGAGTTCAAAAAAAGCCAGGGATGTCCCTGGCATGATTGAACTTGAGTGGCACGACGACCTATTTGGTCGTCGTCACAACACCATTCCGTTCCACCTCAAAGGTACCGCCGTCAAGACAGGTTTGCTTCAGTAAATTTGCGCCAGAACGATCCAAGGTTGGCTTGGTACCATTGGCCTCCAAAACGATGTCTCCATTCTTTAGACCACACTGCGCGAATGGACTTCCGGCAGGTGAGCCGCTGAGTTTCAGCCCTTCTCCACCCGAAAGCGCAACATTGGCCTTGAGTGTTCCTTGGAAGGCTGCGAAGGGATCGGAAGCTTGCGCTGTTACCGGTGCATCTTCTTTTTTATTTTTCGAGCAAGCACCAAGAGAGAAGCTGAGTGCAAGTGCAAAGAGTAGGGTTAACTTTTTCATTGTGTTCCTCCAGGAAGTTCGATCCTGAGTTAACATAAGAAGTGCGTACAAGCATAATCTTTCACAGAAAAATCCCGGGGCCCTCCATCTGCCCGGCTTCATCCAAGCCGCTCCATGTATGTGCGCCACGAAGATACGTCCGGCACCGGTGTTCCAAAACTAGCACTCGAGCTCCACCCCTACAGGACAATGGTCACTCCCCATAATTTCGGGAGAAATCCACGCGTCGACCATTGATTCCTCGAGGTCTTCGGACAACAAAACATAGTCGATGCGCCAGCCGTGATTTCGCCCTCGGGCAAAGGTACGCATGTCCCACCACGTGTATTGATTCTCTAGGTCTCCATGTTCCAAGCGGAAGCTATCGAGGTAGCCGTCGTTTAAAAACGAAGAAAAGATGGAGCGTTCTTCCGGCAAAAACCCACTAACAGTCGACCATTTTTCGGGATCGGCAACATCAATTTCTTTGTGGGCGATATTAAAGTCTCCACAAACAACAACGGAGTCTCCGCGCGCGCGGTCCTTAGCAACTAACTGACGAAACTCATCATAAAAGCGATACTTGTATTCGAGCCGATCGTGCCCTCGCCCACCATTGGGAAAGTACACATTGTACACGACGAGCCCATCGATTCGAGCCTTGGTGATACGCCCTTCACCCAATAGAGCACTCTTAAGGTCCAAATCCAGATCCGATGTGAGCTCCCATTCACTCTCCTTGAGTGTGAAGATTGCGGTCCCCGAGTACCCTTTCTTTTCTGCTTGCGAAAAAGCCGACCTCCACCCCGGGGGTTCGATCAATTCACTTTTTAGCTGCTCTCGATGCGCCTTGGTTTCTTGAATACAAAAGAGATCCAAGCCTGCATCAAAGGCCCAGTTTAAAGCATTTTTTCGGTCAACTGCTCGAATTCCATTCACATTCCAAGAAACAATCTGCACGGCGCCCTCGTCAACTAAACATTTATTGTTTATGGATAGTGTATGAATAGCGACCATCAAGCGGGTGAATCCGACGAACTCATTTTGATGAACCTCGAATCACACTCGAATGCGCCAGACTGGAATCTTGAAGGATGGCAAAAGAAAGCATTGAACCGTGCGTGGCGTATTATTCCGCTTTTTATTCTGCTCTGCTTGATTGCCTTTCTCACATTTGGACTCTGGGGAGAATCTTGGTTAGGCTTAGAGCATTGGGGCCATGCAAGTGTGAGCCCGTGAAGGGAGGACCACATGCGTTTTAAGTTACAACACAGTTTTAAGGGAATATCACTCGCAGATTTTGAGGCGCTCTATTTCAACGAAAAATTTAATGAAGCCTTGTGCGAGCGCCTCAGGCTACCGCGCAATGTTTTAGAGCTCGAGAACGATGGCGTGTCACTCTTGCGACGTATTCAATGTACACCAGAGCGAGACCTTCCTGGCCCTCTTAAGAAACTTATTGCTGATGGCTCCTCTTACGAAGAAATTGTCAAGTACACGTGGGGGAGCATGAAAGCAGAATGGGAGACCATCCCATCAATGATGGCCGATAAAGTGAGCTCAAAAGGGGAATACTCTTTCACTCAAGACGGAGATTCAATTGTTCGCGAAGTCAGCGGTGACATTGAAGTCAAAGTTTTTGGTGTTGGTAAAATCGCTGAAAAGTTTTTGATTGCTGAGGCTGAGAAGTCTTTTGATGATGCTGCACTTTTCACGCAGAGGTGGATTGATGAGCGCGCTTGAAGACTCATCCCTTATGTATTCTTAAATCTTCGGGCTTACTCATGGCGGTGTGCGACGAAATGGCCCTCGGCAAGAATAAGAAATAAGGTGAGGAATAAAGGGTGTATGCCGACCCTTCTAAATCCAACCGCTCTCCCCTACCAATGCGATTGCCCCGTCAACCCACGCATTAGAATCATTGACACAAGGCGCAAGATAAAAGTCTTCGCCTCCTGCCTCCTCGAAGTCTTCCTTCGCTCGCATGCCCAACTCTTCTAAGGTTTCTAAACAATCCGCGACAAAGGCAGGGGAAAACATCGCCAGCTTTTTAACGCCTTTTTGGGCGAGCTCGGGGACGACCACATCCGTAAAAGGACCAATCCATGGCTTTCCTGCAAGACGTGATTGATAAGCAACCGACCATTCGTCCTTTTGCAAGCCTAGCTTTCTCGCCAAAAGTTCTGCGGTGACCTGTGTTTGCATCCCATAACAAAGTCGGTTGGCGTCGACACGTTTCAGACAGCAGTCTTTAACCTTCTGACAATGTGAGTTGCTTGCATCGCACCCTGTTAAATGGTCGATGGGTAAACCATGAAAACTAAAAAGTGTATGATCAGGACCAAAGTCATGAAGAGCATCTCTTGCAACCTCAACTTGTGCGTCGATCCATTCATCGCGCTCATAGAAAGGTGGTATGGTATACACCGAGGGGATGGCCCATAAGCGTGAAAGACTCTTAAACACATCCTCAAGCGCTGTACCCGCAGAAGACGATGCGTAGTGAGGGTATAAGGGAAACACAATCAGACGTTCACAGTTTTGCTCAGAAAGCTCACGTATCACATCATCAATCGAAGGCTCACCATAGCGCATCGCATAACGAACGATTAAATTTTCACTCCCAATCTTGGTCTTCACCTGCTCAACAAGACCTTCGGTAAACACACGTAAAGGCGAACCGTCCGTCCTCCAAACCTCTGTATAGGCCTCTGCACTTTTGCCCGAACGGGTGGGCACAATGATAGCGTTCACAAGAAGCGCTCGCGCCGCAGCCGGAATATTCAACACACGCTTATCGGAGAGAAACTGCCTCAAGTAAGGTTTTAGAGCACTACGCGTGGGTGCCTCGGGCGTTCCAAGATTGATAAAAAGTAAGCCCGTCTTCGCTTGCATAGAAACCTCTCATAAATACCAACTTACGATGTACATTTCTGAGCTTTGATACAATGGAGAAGAGGGAAAGTGCGTGAGAAAAAGGTCTTCTCGACTCAAGCCCACACGACCCTTTAGCCTGAATGCAACGAGTGCTTACGCAAAAATGATTTGGCGCCCAAAATCACCTCCTAGACGACCATCTTGTGCGACGTTGACGACTTCTTGCGCGGCATCGAGAACAAGTTCGACATCTTCGTGGTGCTGGGGAAAGTTCAAGCCCTCCGTATCCACCGTTAATACCGGGCATGCGTCAAATCCTGCGAAAAACTCGGAGTATGCGTTCACCAATCTTTTCAAATATTCAGGATCAATATCCTTCTCGAAATCTCGGCCGCGCCTTTCGATTCTTTCCAAGATGACTTCAAGAGGTGCTCGCAAATGAATTACCAAATCTGGGCTCTGCACTCGCTTTTGCAGCGCGTTGAACACCTCATCGTACAAAACCAGCTCCTCGGTACTTAAGGTAAGTTCTGCGAAGATTCGATCTTTTGCAAAAAGATAGTCAGAGACAACCCTTTGGCGAAAGAGATCGAGTTGTTGCAGTTTCTCTTGTTGTTTAAACCTTGAAAGCAAGAAAAACATTTGCGTCTTGAATGCATTCGCAACCGGATCTTCGTAAAATGCAGGTAAGAAGGGGTTCTCTTCAACCACTTCAAGATTCGAGGTGGACCCCAACAACGAAGAAAAAGCTTGTGTGAGAGTTGTCTTACCCACCCCGATACAACCTTCAATCACAACGTATTTCAGTTTCAACATACTCGAGCGCAATGGAGATTTTTGTGGGAGGTCACCCACCATCGGAGTGGTCGGATGCGCAAGGGATTCTTCACACAAAACATGAGACTCAACACGTTGCGAGTGGGCATTATCACTACGGTTCTCTTGAACGTCGGTCTTTTTTAGGGAGTGTGTCGCGAATTCATCTTTTCGTGCGTTTGCCCTTACCAACATTGATCGCCTCCCGGATAAACTTTGTATCGGTGCTTCGATCTCGAGACAAGTCTTTTTCACAACGCAAAGCGTTTTCCCCTCAGCCCCGCATACAATGCAACTCTATCTTTTCGATCTCAAAAATTAAAAAGCGCCGCCTTGACACCATTTTTTATTTGACGCCCAAGGATCATGGGCATTTACTAAGCGAATGACGCTAGATTATGAGCCTGAAGCGCACGAAACTCGATCAACAGCCATCGCAATCCGGTCCCACGACCCGCTCCCAAATCGATACATTCCACCGCGTCCCGGGAGCTCGTTCAACCAAGTTCTCTCTCAAGGTTTGGTCGTTGGTTCAGGAGCAGCGCTCGGCATGACAGTTGCCCTCGGGGGAATCGCCCTCGGGCCAGCGCTCGCTGGGGCAGCAGGCCTGGCGGGAGCGCACGTGCTTTGGCAATCGCTACGCCAGTCACGGCATAGCCGCGCGCTTATCCGTGACCTCTATCAGGGGGATTTTGCGAGGGCATTGCAACAAGCTGAAGAGGCATACCGGTATTCGCAGATTGGCCCCTTAAGGGTGATTGCTGCTGTTAATCTCGCTTCGCTGCTCCATCATTTGAAGCGCCTTGATGATGCACGTGAGCTTTTGAGACGTCACCAGAGTCGTTGGCCCCACCATCGACTTGCGCGCATGCTTTGGCAGATGACCAGCGCTGAACTCAAACTTGCGGCATTTGCGAGAGACGATATCTCAAGAGACCTTCACCTTGCCAACGCAAATGAGGCACGCCACCTCATCGATGAAGCGGAGAAACTTTGGGAGGACCTCGAGGACAATGCGCAGGCAAAAGACGAAACGCACGAAATATTGGGGTATGCGTTGGCGCTTTTACGAGCCAAACAGGTCTTGGTTTTAAGAGAGCCCAGCCTAGCTCACTCGTACCTCGATAGTTTGGATCGCTTTCAGCGCGCACTTATTCAACCGCACCGCATCAATGAGGCGTTGTTGCTTCGATGCGAGGCCTACCTACAAGACGAGCAGACCGAGCGCGCTCGGGTGACGCTTCTCTCAATTGATAAACGCCGCCTCACGCCGAGACAGCGCGAAATCGTGGCTGGGCAAGAAGCCCTGCTCTTTGCACAGACAAGCTAATAATCTATAAGCCTGGCCCGAACTCGATGGCACATGCCTCAAAAGACACGTCGCTTCCATATTCAATCGCACTATCGCATGCGCTCCCATGCAGTTCGATGAGAGCGGAGTCGCTCTCCCAAGTCCACCCCTCTGAAGAGCTCTCATTCACACGTGCCCCATTGATGGTAACAACAATGTCCTCTCTCGCACTTGGGATAGCCTCGAGTGCGACGGTACACGATGTCAGCTCGTCGGTAATGTTTTCAAGCGCACTCTCAAGTTCGTTTGCGTTATCGCTGGTATAATACGAAAGCGGCCCAGTGAGCGCTTTGCCGCCCGCAAGCGCAAGCTCATTCAAAAGGTCTTCGAATCCCCCACTTCCAGTGAGCCCAATCACAAAGACCGGTGTCCCATTCGACGCAATTGCTTCAACACGTGAAACGCTTCGAGTGTCGTCGAGACATAAGAGAGGGTTAAGAAGGGTATTGCCAGAATCATCGAGCGTGTTGCACGCGTCAGACTCAAGGCACTGACACGTCGTTGCGTCCAACGCACTGTTGCACCCTGGGCCACCATCCGTGACCAAAATCACGGCGTGTGTTTCCGATGCGGGTCGAGATTCTAAGTATGCTTGAGCCTTCTCCAAAGCTTCTGCTGTTGGTGTCGCACCATCACAAGGTGGCTCCGCAAAAAAGTGTGCGTCGATTCGCTCCCAATCGCTCTCTGTTGTTGAAGCATCACGAAAGGGTACATGGGGATCGTTATCAACCACGCAACCAAAAGGCGCAAAACCATCGTTGCAACTTGGGCTCGAAGCACCGAAACTGTTCTTTGGAAATGAAAGCAGGGCAAAATCTGCAGCGTCATCCGCGACTGTGACAGCAGTCTCAACGGAAGAGACCAATGCGTTCCAGCGAGTGATTCCCCCGCTACCCATTGGGTTATTCATCGAGCCCGATCGGTCCAGCAGCAAGAGCACTTTCGCGGCATAGGGTGCTTCACCAAAGGTTTCGTTCTCACATCGATTCAAATCTGGGCACGAAGTACGCTCGTCAGCGGGAATACTTGCGGGTAAGCCGTCGTCACAACAATAGTACCCAAGCTCAATGTCGATGCACCAACCGTCTCCGTCCCGATTCTCGTCACACCCTGGGCAGTTGGGGTTTGGCATTGTGACATACCCAGGCAGCCCACCTGAGCCACCCGAATCGGCACCATCGGGGTCCCCGTCATCATCGGTGGAGTCCTCGTTGGCATCTGCGTTGCTGGTGCTGTCTTCATTCGAACAATTGATCTCGTTCTCTTCGCATTCCGGGTCGCAATTGCATCCATTGATAAGGAATCCCAAACCCAACATGCCGACCCATACTGTTTTCAACATCACTACAATCCTTTCGAGCGGCGCTTGTCCGCGTGTACAAGAGTAGTGTGACTAAAATGATACATCACTGCAATTCTCTGCGATCGGATTCTTCACAAGACGCATAAAAGTGTGAGCGCGGCTTGCATTCCCCCACACGTACCCATAGGTTCATGACGTGAAAAAACCTCTATTTATTCGTACCCTTTTGGGTGAAAGTGTCGAACGTCCACCCGTATGGCTCATGCGTCAAGCGGGACGCTACCTCCCCGAGTATCGTGAGATGCGTTCACAGATGTCCTTTCTTGAACTCGTTAAGTCGCCGAAAGACGCGGCGGAAGTCACGCTACAACCCATACGCAGGTTTGGGATGGATGCAGCGATCGTCTTTTGCGATATCTTGATGATTCCCGAAGCGATGGGACAACACTTAAGTTTCGGAAAAGGCATGGGGCCAAAACTTGAACCTGCAATCCGCTCGATGAATGATGTCGATCGACTCGTTGATGTGGATTCCTTGAAATCGTGCGGGTACCTCGCCGAAACGATTCGAATATTATGCCAAGAGCTCCCCTATGAAAGTCCGCTAATTGGTTTTGCAGGTGCACCTTTCACGGTGGCTGCATATATGGTTGAAGGGCAAGGCAGTAAAAACTGGGCTCAGACAAAAGAGCTCATGTTGACTCAACCGAACGTGTTTCAAACCTTGTTGGATCGTGTTGTTGACAACACCATCGGCTATCTGAAGATGCAGATTGAGGCAGGCTGCCAAGCGATTCAACTCTTTGATACGTGGGCAGGGCAAGTTGCACCCGATGAACTTATCAACTTTGTGCTTCCAGCTGCGCAACGCGTGATCGAAGGTGTCAATGCGCTTGGTGCACCCACAATTTACTTTCCGAAAGGTCTGGGTCTGAACCTTCGTCACATGCAGACCGTGCCTTCGAATGCTTATGGTGTCGATTGGCAAAGTCGAATGCACGATGTTGTTGAGGTTTTTCCTAACTCGATTCTTCAAGGCAACCTCGATCCCTCGGCGCTCTATGCAACACGCGAGCGCCTTGATCAAAAGATTGATGCACTCCTAACGGATGCGAAAAAAGCAAAGGGCTTTGTTGCAAACTTAGGACATGGCCTTCTACCCACCACCCCACCCGAGGCAGTCGGGCACTTCGTCAAACGGGTGCAGGAGTTTCGCTATTAAGTCGCATGCTGGCAAACCTACTTTGAAACACGAAAAAGCATTTGAATTGTGGCGTGCACTCGTTGAGTGCGACTCACACACCTATGACGTTGCCGGTGTTGAAGCCGCACAGAGTATTTTTGAAGCAGCAATGTTCGATCTGGGCTTTAACGTTCAGTCAGCCCCCGCGGCTTCCGATACTTATGCTTCCCATCGGGTCTATTCGCACCCAGAAAGTCGGGGGAAGACTTTAGCCCTGGTTGGGCATATGGATACAGTCTTTCCGTCCGAGATGGGCTTTCACGGCTTTAAGGTTGATGAAAAGGCGCAAAAGGTTTTTGGGCCTGGTGTCCTCGATATGAAAGGAGGCCTGGCAGTAATTGTGGGTGCCTTGAGCCAACTTAATTCGGACACCCGTGCGAAGTGCTCGGTGGTTGTGGTATCGGAAGAAGAAGTGGGTTCCCCGGACAGTAGAGCACTCTTTCAGGCTTTGGCGCCGAAGATGCAAGCTGCGCTTGTTTTTGAAGGTGGGCGAGACCAAGACGCCATCGTGGTCTCTCGGAAAGGTTCAATGAATGTCCATGTCAAAACAAGAGGAATTGCTGCGCACGCAGGGAACGACTACGAGTCGGGCGCAAGTGCTATTCACGCACTCGCCCTACTCATTCCAGAAATAGAAGGCTGGACAAATCTTGAGGCCGGAACAACGGTAAACGTTGGGACAATCCACGGAGGAAGCGCAAAAAATACGGTCCCCGAAGAGGCTGAGTGTGTCATCGACATTCGTCTTTCTTCCCAAGAGGAAGAAGAGAGGATCCTGGACTTGATGCAAAATTTGGCTGAGTCATGGAGCTCGCGGCAACGTTCGGCTCGCGTTCGTGATGTCAGCATTGAAGTCGAACTTGGCCCGAGGCGTCCGCTGCTCACACCGAGTGACGCGAGTCTTGAACTTGCCGCCGTTTATGGGCGATGTGCAGCACAGTGTAATCTTGGCTCAGGGCTAGCGCCTCTTCAAGGTGGTGGTTCTGATGCGAACCTCCTCGCAGCACATGGTATACCGGTTATCGATGGGCTTGGCCCCTATGGTAAAGGTTTTCATTCGACACGCGAATGGGCATCTACCGCGAGCTTTGACAAAAGGATTGACGCCCTAAGTCTCTTCTTAACTCAATATAAAGCGTAATAGCCTCAGACTTTAACGCGCCAAAAATGTCTCTTCCTCACTATGGTCTAACATGAGTACCCGACTTCGTATTTTTCCTTTGTTCGTTTACAGTATCCCATGCCTTTTGCTCCTCAGTGGCACTGCATGTCAAAGCGTTCCACAACAACCATGTCAGAATGCTTCCAATTGCACTGAGACTCAGGATAGTCCGATTGAAAGCGAACCCCCGTCAAAACGCGAGTACGTTCACGCAGACCGCGCAGATCTTGATTTAGCGTTTAAGCAAAGTGTTCAAAATATTAGCGGTGCAGATACAATGATCATGGGGATAGCATTCGAAGACGGAAGTCACTGGGTCTCGACACACAATACCAGCAATGCAGAAGTCTCACGGGAATCACTATTTCGAATCGGCAGCATTACGAAAACAATCCTTGCGACAAACATACTCATGCTCGTGGATCGCGGCGAGCTGAGTCTCGATATGGCAATTAGCGAATGGACGCCTGAGCTTAACAATGCAAATGAGATTACGATTCGCATGCTTCTCAATCATACGTCCGGGCTGCCTAACTATTCTGCAACAAGGCGCTTCCAAGAGATTGTCTTAAGCGACCCAAATTTCTCTCATACTTTTGAAAGTTTAACAGAAATTATTCTTGAGACTCCCAATGAATTTGCTCCGGGCGTTGAGCATGCATACTCAAACACAAACTACATTGTTCTCGGTCATATTCTTGAGCAAGTTGAAAACAAAAGCTGGTTTAAAAGTTGTGATGACAATATTTTCGACACGCTGAGACTCGAATCATTCCAGATCGATCATGATGGTGCACCCGACGCGCTGCTTCCTGGTTATTCCGATGCACTTTCTGGCATGCTGGAAAATGTTCGCGATGCATATTCAGGTAGCTGGGCTGGTGCGGCCGGGCAACTCATTGCCAATACCGATGACCTCCTCGCTTTTTTCCAAGATCATTTTGTTGGCAAACTATTACTCACGGAATCGAGCCAAAGTGAGCAAATCAACTACAGTCCTCAATCTCAAAACTCTTATGGCCTTGGCACAATCGCAATCCCCTTTGGCTCCACGATGGGAACTGGCCACAACGGTAATATTTTCGGCTATTGCTCTTTTGCTGCAGCCAATCCGACAACTGGTGTATCCGTTGTACTCTTCGACAATACATGTTCGCCAGACTCTAACAATGTCCTCATCGATGTTCTGAGTGCTGCCGAGTTACTATAATCCATCGCCCGAATCTTTTTGAAGATCACGTCTTATGATCTTTCATGAGAAACCAAGTACCCAACGCAGGCCCCAGGGCAACAAAAATAAAGATGACGGGTAAACTAATGTCATTAGCCAGACGATTCATTAAAGACACGCTAAGTGTTGATGTGAGGTAACCGAGGCTTGTCATGAGCGCTACGGCCGTACCCACCTCACTCGGGCGCACACTTGCACTCGCGAGAGAAGAGAACTGAGGCGAATCGGCAAGTACTGCCATGCCCCAAAGAATCATAATTCCAACAACCACCCCATGGCTTAGAAAGCCACTTGCAACGAGCACTGGGTTCACCAAGCAACACAGAAGGGAAATCATTAAGGCAAAAGCAGCAACCTGCTTACTGCCAAGTCGTACCGAAAGCGCTCCACCAAGGAGACAACCCAGAAAGCCGGAAGCAATAATCACGAAAGCCCAGAACGATGGGTCAATCGTTTCGACACTCATCGCATTGTGAACAACAATTAAACTCGGTACGAACATCCAGAATGTGAAGAGCTCCCACATATGGCCGCAAAAACCCCAAATTGTCTGTCGATACGATGCTGCCGATCTTAAGATCTGGGCGCTCGAGCGTTGCGCAGCACCGACTGAAGTGAGACCCGGCTTCGAATGCACATTGAGCCCCTCTTCGGCTTGGCCTTTTTCGATGCCATTGTTCTGGCCATAAGGACCAAGACCCCCTGAAAAAAAGACCAGAACGCCAGCCAACCCTGAGGCACTCGATACCATTCGTAGAAAGAGTCTAATCTCTCCGCTTTCGAGCCAAGTGCGGATCCCATGAGGCGCAGCACTCCCCAGAGCTAAAGCGCCGACGAGAAGAGCCAACGCACGTCCTCGTGTTTTCGGTGGGAACCACGACGCGCATATTTTAATCGCAACAGGGTAAACACACGCGAGCATAACCCCGGCACAAAAACGATTTACTCGCAAAACTGTCAACGAGCTTGTCATTTCGATGGCCGCGACAAGCCCTGAATTGATGAGCGCAGCGCCCCCAAAAAGAACTCTGGAGTTTAACCGATCAAGCAAGCCGGAAAGCGCAACGAACATCGTTCCAATCGTGAAACCAAGCTGCACCATAGCCGTAACGCCACGAACGCTTGAGGCATCGCTACCCACTTGAGTACTCAGCTCACCCAGTATCGCATTGGGCGCAAACCAAACAGAGGTCGCCATGAAGAGAGCAGCGACGTAAATTGCGAGGCGAAGGTAGAGCGCGCTCGCTTTTGTGTTCTCGGAAACCACGAAGCCCCCCCTTTTACTGGCACCTAAAGCGATAAGCATGAGTGACACAAGTTGAGTCAGCCATCCTTACTGTTTGAAACTGTGCTAACATAGTGCTGGAGAAGTTCATGACCCTAACAACCCAAATCCTAGCTTGTGTAGCTCTGTGCTTCACTCTTTTCATTGCGATCGGTTGTGCGAGCTCAAAAGCAGTAAACACACCAACATCCCAACAAAGGCAAGAGAGCGCACTTCGTGCAAGCTCTTCATCGCCACAGGCCAAGCCCCCCAGCTCAACCCGCTCAACCCGCTCAACCCGCTCAACCCGCTCAAAATCGCGTGCACAACGATCGGCAAAAAGTAAATCAAGGGTATCCTCAACTCAAACGAGAGATTCATATGCGTCTTCTGAGCGAGAAACATGGATCCCAGGCGCTTCGACAGCACCAAGTCGCCCCAAAAGCGCCAAAGCGCAAAGTCTTCAGTCGATTATGCGAGCGAACAAAGAATCTCTCTTTTCATGCTATGCCTCAAGCGGTGCTCGCGATGCTAAAAAATTCGGTGAGCTTCTTGTTCAGTGGGATTTGACGCCCAGAGGAGAGGTTCGAGACGTGCAAATCGTGAACGATTCTGTGAAGCACCCTGCTCTTGCCAGTTGTGTCAAATCCAAGGTTCAAAGGATTCGCTTCCCACAACAAAACACATCGCAAGTGACGACGGTGCAATACCCAGTGCAGTTTTTGCATGATGTGGGCTTTCGACGCTAGTTCTCAAATACTAATCGCTTGAAAGTACAACTGGTTTGCGTTTGCCCTGTCTTAGCGACGCCCAAAAGACAACCCTTCCGTGCACGTCAACTATATGCTACACCGGCGTCATGGATCACTGCGCTACATATATACGAATCGGGCAGTTCGCTAAAATGGCGAACAAGACCCAGCGTGCAGTTCGACATTATGAAGAGTTGGGTCTTTTGAAGCCGCAGCACCGTTCGGCCGGTGGCTTTCGGGAATATTCTTTTCGTGACCTGGAGACGCTTTCGGTTATCGATAGTCTCCAAGAAGCGGGTGTTGAGCTTAAAGATATTCAAAGAATGCGATCGGCGCCCTCCAAACACAATATCCGACCTCAGATTCTAGAGTCTCGTGACGAACTTGAATCGTTGAAAGAGCGAGCGCGTGAAAAAATCGAGCGACTTAGCGCCCTTGTTAATAGTATCGACGATTTAACCAATAAAGTTAGGGAAGCATGTGAAACGTGTAACGATGATCACGCATCATGTTCATCATGCAACGAGAGTGGTTTACACAACAATTCACTGGCCAAAGCCCTTCTCTCTCTGAAGGGACGCCCTGAGCTCAAGGAGCAATCATGAGTGAAGCAATCCACGAGCAAGTCGCAAAGCAAGACTATGCCTACGGTTTCGTGACCGACATCGACACCGAGATTATCCCACCAGGGCTTTCTGAAGAAACAGTCCAATGGATCTCTGCGAAGAAAAAGGAACCCGAATGGATGCTTGAGTTCCGACTGAAGTCTTTTGAAGCATGGAAGAAAATGAGTGAACCCAATTGGGCTGAGCTCGACTACCCCAAGATCGACTATCAGGCGATTTCCTACTATGCGGCCCCCAAATCATTGGATGAGCGGCCGAAGAGCCTTGATGAGGTCGATCCAGAGCTTCTCGAGACCTATGAGAAGCTTGGGATCCCTCTCCACGAACGCGCAGCACTTGCCGGCGTTGCCGTTGACGCAGTCTTTGACAGCGTATCTGTTGCCACCACCTTTAAAGATGAGCTCAAGAAAGCGGGCGTGATTTTCATGCCGATCTCTGAGGCCGTGCATGAACACCCTGAGTTGCTAAAGAAGTATTTGGGCTCTGTTGTCCCGCGCACAGACAACTACTTCTCAGCCTTGAATGGCGCCGTGTTCTCAGACGGAAGTTTCGTCTACATCCCAAAAGGCACGCGATGCCCCATGGAGCTCTCGACCTATTTCCGTATCAATGCACTGAACACTGGGCAGTTTGAACGGACTCTCATCGTTGCTGACGAAGGCTCTTATGTGTCCTATCTTGAAGGGTGCACTGCACCGATGCGTGATGAAAACCAACTTCATGCTGCGGTCGTTGAACTTGTCGCAATGGAAGACGCTGAAATCAAATACTCGACCGTTCAAAACTGGTACCCTGGCGATGACAATGGCCGTGGTGGGATCTACAACTTTGTCACCAAGCGCGGCATTTGTGCCGGTGCACGTGCAAAAATCTCGTGGACTCAAGTCGAAACGGGCTCAGCAATCACCTGGAAGTACCCAAGCGTCATATTGAAAGGCGACGACTCGGTCGGTGAGTTTTACTCGGTTGCCGTTACGAGCAAGGCGCAACAAGCAGACACCGGCACCAAAATGATGCACATTGGTAAGAACACCAAGAGTACAATTATATCGAAAGGTATCTCCGCTCAGAAAGGTCGTCAAAATTATAGAGGCCTTGTGAAGGTGCTTCCCAAGGCAGATGGCGCACGCAGTTTTACGCAATGCGACTCACTTTTAATTGGTCAGAAATGCAACGCCTACACCTTCCCTTATATTGAAGTTGAAAACCCAAGCGCACAGGTCGAGCATGAGGCTTCCACCTCGAGTGTCGAAGAAGAACAAATACTCTATTGTCGGCAGCGTGGTTTGAAAGAAGAGGACGCAGTCAACCTGATCGTCAACGGATTTTGTAAAGATGTTTTTCGACAGCTCCCGATGGAGTTTGCAGTCGAAGCTCAAGCACTCTTAAACGTGTCGCTTGAAGGAGCAGTGGGTTAATATGTTAACGATTGACAATCTTTCTGCCTCGGTTGAAGGCAATCCGATCCTCAAATCTCTCTCACTCACTGTCGGTGCTGGCGAAGTCCACGCCATCATGGGGCCCAATGGTGCCGGAAAAAGCACACTCGGAAAGGTCATTGCGGGCCATGAAGAGTATGATGTGAGCTCGGGCAGCATTCACCTTTCGGGTGAAGACCTGCTCGAGTTGGATATTGAAGAACGTGCCTCAAAAGGTCTTTTCCTCGGTTTTCAGTACCCCGTAGAAATTCCAGGTGTACAAAACCATTACTTTTTACGAACCGTTATGAATGCCCAACGTAAAACCCGTGGCGAAGACGAGTTGAGTGCGGGCGACTTTCTAAAGTCACTGAATGAAGAAATGAAAGCCCTAAACATGGACGCGGACTTTAAGAAGAGAGCTGTCAATGTTGGGTTCTCGGGTGGTGAAAAGAAAAGAAATGAGATCCTGCAGCTGTCGATGTTAAAGCCGAGCCTCGCAATCTTAGATGAAACAGATTCCGGGCTTGATATCGATGCACTCAAAGTTGTGGCAGAAGGCGTCAATCGCTTACGTTCTCCCGAGCGTTCTTTTATTCTGATCACGCACTATCAGCGACTTCTCGATTACATCAAACCGGACGTTGTACATATCTTTGCCGATGGGAGCATCGTCAAGAGCGGCGGCCCTGAACTTGCGCTTCAACTTGAAGAGCAAGGATACGCATCGTTCGGGGTCAAGGCGTGAGCGAGATTCAATTGCCAAATACACGTCAGGAGAACTGGCGATGGAATAACCTTCGCTGGCTTGAGTCTCTTTCTTCGTCCGCGAAGAATCAAATTCATAAAGCCAAGTCGAACAACCAAAATGTGAAGTTTATGCAAGCCATTGAAGGCGCTCGCGAATCAATTAGCGTCTTCTCTGATTCTGAACGTGAACTCTGTGAGCTTGCTCTGTGTGGGAAGACGACCTCGATACCCGATGTGTATCACGATCGTATTACGCCGATAAAGATACAAAGCAATGCGCCGCACGAGGTCGTGAACCGAAATATGATAACAAGGGTTGGAAGCCATGTGAACGCTTGTTTTGAAGTTGATACAGCCTCTGCGAACGCGCAATGGACAAATGCATGGGTCCACTGCAAGGTTGAAAGTACCTCAACACTTGATGTAATTCTACCGAGCATCAGTGAATCCCAAGTTGACAGCGCGTTAACCCTCACTCTCTCTTTCGATCTTGAGGCCTCGAGTCGTGTTCGCCTGCATACTTTTTTGTCCAATCGCTCTTTTCAGCGTGTCGATGTGCTTGTTCGCCTTCGAGGAACAAACTCAACCTTTTTGGCACGCGGCCTCAACATCGCGGGAGAACACGAAGAGCAGGACATTCATCTGCATTGCTTGCACCAGGCTCCGAAAACCCGAAGTCACCAAGAACATGTTGGGATTGCGGGCCATCATGGACATACCATATGGAAGAGTCTTGCGACGATTGAACGCGGAGCCCATGGTTCGGAGTCTTTTCAACGCAATGACAACCGTCTGCTTGGGAACAAAGCTCGCGTATCGTCGAAGCCTGAGCTCAAAATCGACGAAGACGATGTAAAAGCAAGTCATGGCTCTGCGACGGGGCGAGTGAATGAAGACGCCTACTTTTACTGTCGTCAACGTGGGTTGAGCCCACGAGATGCAAAAGCGCTCCTGCTTGAAGCCTTCGTTGAAAAGAGTTTTGACGATCTCAGTTCTCTCATCGACAAAGACGCACTCGCGGCAAAGGTTGAACGCGCGCTAGGCAAAGTGATATACGAAGAATGATTGGTGCTCTTGAACTACGCGAACTTCGAGAAGAGTTCCCCGCGCTGAACCAAAAAGTTCACGGTCTCCCCCTTGCATACCTAGACAATGCAGCTTCGTCTTTAACACCGCGCTCAGTGATCGCTGCCCTCGTTCATTTCTATGAACATGATCGAGCCAATGTTCACCGTGGTCTCCACACCTTATCGATGCGCGCAACCCAACGCTATGAAGACGCGCGGAGTAAGGTTGCTCAGTGGTTTGGTGTAACGCCAGAGACTTGTATTTTTACAAGCGGGACCACGCACGCAATGAATATCTTGGCCAACTCGTTTGCGATGCGTGGTCACGATATTGTCGTAAGCGAAAGTGAACATCATGCAAATATTGCTTCTTGGCAAGTTCACAATCCAAACCAATCCTTTCACGTGATTCCCTTCGATGAAGAAAAGGGATACGTCTTTAACACGCTTGATGTGCCCTCAGAATCCCTTCTTAGCATTCAAAGTGTCGCCAATGGAACGGGTGCAATGCTCCCATTCGAGAAAATATATGAATATGTTTCGCCTCGGATCTCAATCTTAGATATGGCGCAGAGTGTGGCGCATGGCCCGACAGATTTTTACGAGAACAAGTTCACCTATGGGACACTCTCGGCGCACAAGATGTATGGGCCAACCGGGATTGGCGCACTCCTATGTCAGGATGAAAATGCCCTTAATGCTCTCCGTCCATTGATGGGTGGCGGCGATATGATTGACCGAGTGTCATTTCGGGAAACAAGCTTTGCAAAAGGTGTTGCTCGACTTGAAGCCGGGACGCCCGCGATTGCCAATGCAATTGGTTTTGGGGCAGCAGTCGATTTTATGAAAGAGCTCGATTGGGCAAAGCTAAGAGCCCATGAAAACGCTCTGTTAACCTATGCGGACGAACAACTCTCTTTGGTGCCAGGCTTGCATATTTTTGGGCGTTCTTTAAAGCGTCAAGGCGTGCTGTCCTTCGTTCTTGAAGGAACCCATACCAGCGACGTTGCGACACTCTTAGACCGCTTTGGAATCGCTGTTCGAACAGGACATCACTGTGCACAACCCTTAATGGAATCGTTGGGGGTAAGCGGTACTCTTCGTGCCTCTTTTGCCTTTTACAACAGTATCGAGGAAGTCGACCGCTTAAAGAAGGCGCTTGTAAAGATTTCAAAGATGCTGAGGGCTTAACGGACAGGCGAGGTAATTGAGTAATGAAAAGCCTTAGAGTTTTAAATAAACGCGATGAACTTGCGCGTGACCACGCAAACTTTGGCACAGACCCTTCCCCCTATTCTTACGCGCCCGACCTTTCTACCGAAGCTGGAAAGATTGAAGCATCAATCGTTGAACGCCTGAAACAAATCTACGACCCGGAGCTCCCAGTCAATATTTTTGAGCTCGGCTTGATCTACGGGATCGATGTTGGTGACCACGGAAAGGTTCACCTCACGATGACGTTGACCGCACCCAATTGTCCAGTGGCGCAAGAGCTTCCAGAGCAGGCAAGATTGGCTGCTGAATCACACCCCGATGTTCAAGAAGCAACTTTAGAGTTAACTTGGACACCGCCGTGGAACCCTTCAATGATGAGTGAAGCAGCTCAGTTGGAACTGAATCTTTTTTAAACCAACTTTATTCCAAGTGGATGACTGAGAATGCTAAACTCATCGTAGTGCATAGGAGTAATGACGCCCATGGCAGATTTGATCGGTATCGGTAAGCGAAAGAAGAATACTCGGAAGAGTGTTTCTGAAACACCTGAGCGAATCCTTCCTCCCGCAAACCCTGAACGCCTCGTGTTGAGCAATGCTGCCAATACGGAGATACGCACAAGAATGTCCCAAAAAGATGAGGTCTTCCGTGTAGGTGTTCGCGCCGGAGGATGTTCAGGGCTTGAATATAATTTTGTATTGGATGCAACTGAGAAAGAACGCGATCGAGTGATTCAAGAGTCCCCCTTCCGGGTCATTAGCGACCCAAAAAGCTTCGAAGTATTAAAAGGTTGTATTTTAGACCATGTGGAAAAAGATGGAGCTAGACGATTTCTCGTGGTCAATCCGCAGGCGCAAAGCACCTGCTCGTGCGGTCAGTCATTCGCTCTATAGGCTAAACTCGCCAAAGTCAGCACAATCAACATAACAAATTTAAGAGCGTTCTTGCGCATAGCGGGAGCCTTCGTGTTGATTTTAATGTCTTTGGAAGAAATGAAGAAATAGAGCCTACTCTTTCTCTTCACTCAGCTCCGGAATACTGGTGCGAGTTGTTTGCGGTGAAGGCCAATACGAAACGATTGAAGTTGAGATTGCCACTGACTCAAGATATGGCAGTTACATTGTCAACGAATCACTCTCTACCACTGTGGCTCGTTGTGCATACAGCTCTTGCACAGACCCGAGTGACCCAAGTGACACAACAGACCCGAGTCATACATGTGAGCCCGAAATTATTATTATGCACCAAGGTGGAGACGATGAAGAGCAAGACGTTCAAGGACCTTCTGACGTCTCCGATTATGAAGATGATCCAGAATACTACCTACGCGGTGGAAAGTTCATGGCAGGCTGCTCAAATACTCAGGCGGGGACACTCGGTGCTCTCGCTCTAAGCTTGGCACATATCTGCGTCTGTCGCAGACGTCACTAAATCTCTTGGTTCAGAATCTAGCGCCCTTTTTGGGGGCGCTTTTTTTGTGCGTCCTTTCGAATCTCTAAACATGCGCAAAATGGATATTTAGTATTCGCAAAGGAAGTATGCCTATCTCAAGCGAATCACTATCTCGAACCATCCCGATCCAACTCAATATCGCCAAGCAAGGTGCAGTGGAGGTGGTCAGCGGACAGCAGCTCCTTTTTATTGATTTGCACTCCATGACCATTCTCGGCGGATGCATGAGTGATATGCGAAAAGAACAGCTTGCGAGAATCTTTTCGGACCTCTCAGAGGCGCTGTGCGGTGGCCGAAAAACTCGTCCGAAGTCATCTTGACCCGGCACAGAGACCAAACGAGATTCGTCATTGCTTCAATATAAATTGAGTAGGAAGGTTGATTAGCTCTTGATCTCCATAAGGATATCAGGTATTATTTCGACTCTAGTGTCCCGTTCGTCTAGTGGCCTAGGACACCGCCCTTTCACGGCGGTAACAGGGGTTCAAATCCCCTACGGGATGCCAAGCACTGTTTCTACAGTGCTTTTTTTATGTGAGGTACCGAGCTCCGTCGGCTTGAGACTTAAGGCAACACACCTGCCAAAACCCGACTTTAACGCGGTACCGAAGAAGCCTTCACTCGTCTATAATCTTAAATGGAAGAATAAGGGCACTCGGCCCCTTTTCGTTTTGGGTTTCGCTCGCGGCGTGAGACTCGTGGATTCGAGGGAATTTGCCCGCTTTGTTCTCTCGTAGATTTTGCTTCGACTCTGCATTTTTTATCCTTTTGCGACCATGAGACGATCCCGAGTCCGAGAAAGCTCGGCCCAAGACCTTTCGAAGCTCAACTGGCGCATGCTTCACGATGGGTACCATATGATTGGTGGCAGGCACCTTCAGAACCCAAATGCTTTCCCAGGGCAGATCACAAAAGAGATTGTTGCCGCCAAAAGATAGCGAGCCTCGGACCCCGCGTTCATCGTATTCAAAATCATCAAGATGAAAACTTCGAGACCAGTTTAAGTTGAGTTGGATCTGATTTTTTAGATGCTCCGGTACAACGACGTCGTCGCGACGTGAATCAACCGTAACCATGACGATTCCAGTGTCGAGAAGACGGTCGAAGAGACGCCAAAGCGGCTCCTCTTCCGAAATGTCACCCCCGTCATGAGACTTCTTTAGACCCGAAGAACCTGGCGCATCGACGCCAAATTGAACATGAAGAATATTCTCATCTTCCGAATCGCAAGTTGGCTTGTCACTCAAAAGGGCTCCCAGTATATATCTTTATCTCGAGTAAGAGGTTACGCAGCACACTTATGGAAGCCAAGTAATTTCGATGAACTCTGTTGTCCAATCCTCCGCATCGGACCATTCCGAAATCACCAAGCCGGTGCCCGCTGGCAAAAATGCGGGTATCCCAGGAGTGGCAGTATCAATGTCGTTGTAAAAGTAAGCGCCTGTGTAAGAGCCGTCCCACTCTTCAATAAAACCATACTCGTAAGACATCCCATCGGCAGCTGGCTCGTCCGCTCCCATCAGCACAACGTTATTGGCATCGACCAAAACAAAATGCTCGTTACCATTCACAATGGGTACACTCCGGTTCGAAGCGTTTGCGTTCCAATAGGTTGCGCCTTCGGGTACCCGATATTCAATACCCAAGACCTCTGACCAAGCGCTCTCAAATTCTTCTTGCTCAGCTTTACGCCCAACAATCAATGTTTCACCCGGTTGTAAGGTCCGGCCCTCAGGAAAAGTTAAACGACTATCGTTTTCTAGGTTGATAATCCCAAAGCCGGAAATATCAATTGCACCGCTAAAAGGATCGATTCGAGAGTCAAGGTTGCCGTCGTTATTAGGTAAAGTGTCACTATTCGTGTTGCTGTCACTGTTCGTGTTGCTGTCACTGTTCGTGTTGCTGTCACTGTTCGTGTTGCTGTCACTGTTCGTGTTGCTGTCACT
>JAHDBA010000003.1:168005-210978 GCA_020630615.1 Myxococcota bacterium
GGTGCTGCCAGTATTCGTGGTGCTGCCAGTATTCGTGGTGCTGCCAGTATTCGTGGTGCTGCCAGTATTCGTGTTGTCGCTAGTATTCGTGTTGTCGCTAGTATTCGTACTGCTACCACTCGTTCCCGAACTCACGGATGAGTTGTTGGTATCCGGGGTATTGGTACCCAAATCGACCAGGCCTGTCACCACGCACTCGCCTTGATCGTTACAGACACACTCACCGTTCTCACAACCAAACACAGCTGAACAATCTGAATCAGACAAACACACTTCACCTGCTGCGAGAGCCACACATCGTCCAGATCCTTGTTCACACGCCATTCCTTCTGGGCAATCGCTCGTACTGAAACACGCTTCGTCATTGTTAAAGTTTTGAGTGTTACCACTCAGCTGCTCCTGACATGTCCCAGCCTGACACGTTAAGCCAGCACTACACTCATGAGTTGAGCTGCACATGCCGCCCAAGCCGACTTCAGTGAATGAATCAACCGCTTCGCTCTCATCGATTGGGTTTGCACAGCCCACTCCGATAAGCGTGGCTAAGAAAAAGGTCACGATGCCCCTCTTCATTCCGGGAAAGGAAATATGTTTCTCAGTAATCGGGCTGGATTGTGGGGTAAGAACGATCTTCATGCGACACCTCCGTCACCCCTAGGATCACTTAGATAAAAAATTTGATACTCCTGGTCAAGGGGTGTCCCCAATGCAAGGGCGCCTACTCAGAGATAGAATCCCGCATGGTCACCCTAACAGTACAAAGCGGTGTAGAAAGTTATTCTATTTTAAGGGCTTATCATTCAACCCTCAGGCGTTCGCACTGCAGCCTACATTGACCCATCCGTCATATGCCAAAAAATCAATGATAGTGCGCAAAGAATTCAGAGACCTGCCGATAAATTAAGTGAGGACATTTCAAGGAGCACTCAATGGGACTTCTAAAGTCAATAGGCAACGCCCTTTCATCAACGTTCGATGTAGTTAAAGATGTTGTTACGTCAGATACTTTCAAGTCCCTAGGCTCAAGCGTCAAAGGTCTCGTTGAGTCCTTCAAAAAAGGCGAAGACGGTAAAATTGATTGGAAAGGCATCATTGGCGCCGCTAAGAGCGTCTTCAAAAGTGCGAAACCTATCGTAACGACGATTGGTGATGTGATTAAAGATATTAAAGATGCAGACTCGATTAAAGACTTCGTACAGAACTCCGAGGTCCTCAAAGATCTTCTAGCGCAACTCAAAGAAGGGCGCTCCCCCGAACAAGCAGTTGCGTCTGCGAGTGCGAATGTGAGTGCGAGTGAAGCTGGCAATAAGGATAAATGGTGGTCATCACTTTTCTCAAGCCTCTTTGGTAAAGCCAATGCGGATGAAGGCAATACCATTCTGAATCAGGTTTTGAGTGAGCTTGCATAAGTTTTATGTTTACCAATATTATGGGGCTCATGCCCCATTTTTTATTCAAGGGAGTATTCTGTGGCCGGAACAAGGGACGACAAAACTCAAGATTTGTCAGAATATGGGGAAGAAGATCTGTTAAACGATTTGAGTCAGGATCGGGAGAGGGCTAAGAGCTACAAAGAAGAGGCCACGAAGGTTTCACTCAACACACTTCGTGAATCGGGACGTCATCAGGAAGCCGATGCAATCGAAGAGGTCTTTACCCTCAATGCAGACAAAGAGATTCACCCTTTAATATTTTATGTTGCGGAACTTATTGACGAAACTCAAAGCGAAGCGGGCTCGCATCTGGTTGTGCGCGATGAGCTCTTAGAGGACTTCGCCTCGCACTTTGAACACTACTACAATGTAGAACACGACGTGGACGCATCTTCGGCACGAAACGCATTGGCTGAGATCGTAGGCGCCTTAAGTTTGCGGGGCGCCAAAGACCAAGCATTAAAGTTAGCGCGATATCTTGCGCCAATAATCAAAGAGCGTGAGGATAACCAAGCGACAAGGCACGGCGATAATGCAAGTGCATACCGGAGACACACCCAACGAGAAACCATCGGTCAAACGAAGAACCTGAACGAGAATGAAAGTTCAGGGCAACGATTGGACGAACTCGGGATACCAAGACGCCTTTAAACCAATACATATTCAAAACCGGTGCTTTTGCTCGCCCTAAAAATCAAATCCTTGCTCGGTGGGTGGCCGGCAATAACCCACTGCATCAAGTTCTTCGAGATCGAGCGATGCCTCGCATCGGTGCTCTGGATTGGTACAACATGTGTCCCCGAAGAGTTCTGATAAACCACATTCGAGCGGGTCACAAAGCTCTCGGCACAATCCAAGAGGCAAATCAAAACCACCGGGAATGATATCACTGCCTATTTCGCTTTCATCGCAGCCAAAGCCTTCGCTGCACGGCCTGCTCTCCCCACAGACTTCTGCCTCACTGTCCCCTAAGAAATCCGCAACCAGGTCTTCAAGAAAGTCTTGTGGCCCATCTTGCGCTGTGTCTTGACCAGGGTCATCACTATCAATTGGGGCACCCTCAAAATCGTTTTCGCCACCGCCCCCGAAAAGCGCATCAAGAATCTCCTCCAAGGGATTTCCTGCGTTTGTGTCGTCATTGTTATCATCCTCAAGCCCGCCCTCATCGGTGCTTTCTTCACCACCCAAGAGTTCATTGAGTATGTCTTCAAGACCACCACCATTGCCTTCACCCTCGGGCTCATCAATAATCACTGGCAGCTCTTCATCACCTTCACTGCTTTGATCATTTTGCTCAATATCCATATCGGCAGAAGAGCTTGTGTCCGCTTCGGTCACTTCAAGTTCCGAATCTTCACGGGTTGGACTATCGTTTTGAGGCGCCAGCGTATCCTCTTCAAGAGTAGGGCCCCCAACATTCTCGTTAAGGGTACTCTCGTCTTCTGGCTCTTGAATAATGACTTCTGTGTTCACACAACCAAGCGAAGTCATCAGCATCAAGCATAAAAGCAAAGTCACCTTCGCATTAAGCATGTTTCGAGAATCTGAGAATCGATTGGCTAAAGCGATGAAGAAAAGATTCAAGGGGTCAATCATGATGCCTCCGGCAATTTTATCTTGCATACAAAACGCTAGCATAAAAGCTAGCGCCTTGCACAGCACCGTTCAGAGCACGGCCTTCTTTAGTCTTTGTACACCATAAAAGACCCAAGCTGCATGCGCGTAAGTCCTGTGTTCGCGAAAACATCCAAAGCCTGCTTTTCGTTGCGTACAAGAGGTAAGCCATGAATGTTGTAGCTGGTGTTCAAGACGACAGAACGTCCTGTTTTCTTCTGAAACTCATTAATAATTGCATACATTTCCGGGTTTTGCTCCTCTTCTAAGAGTTGCGCACGGCATGTCAAATCTGCATTATGAACCGCAGCAATAAACTCTTTATAATTGTCCCGGGCATCGAATGTCATCATCATATAGGGTGATGATAGTTTTTTCGGATTTGCAATATATGTGTCTTGTCGGTCAGACTTCATCATCGGTGCAAAGGGCATCCAAAAGTCACGCTTTTTGACCATTTGATTGACGACACGTACGACATCTTGATTGCTCGGGTCAGCCAATATTGACCGGTTCCCAAGGGCACGTGCACCAAACTCCATTCGTCCAGAGACTCGCGCCAAGGGCTCACCTTCAACAAGTGCATCGGCAACAGCCTTCGCAATGTTTTTTGGGCGCTCATATCGAAACCCGGCACTTTGAATCGCAGCTTCTGCCCTCTCATCATCGATCGTATCGCCCAAATAGTAACTCTGAAGCGGCTCCACCTTATCGCTCCCATGATGTTTGGCACATGAAAGGTAATACGCACCAATCGAAAGTGACTCATCGCCGCACGAGGGGAAGGCTTCAAAGCGCTCAACACAATCCAGGTCTGAAATGCGTTTGTTTGCCTTAACATTCATGAATACGCCGCCCGCTGCACGAACGGTTGAAATGCCTGTATAACGAACGCAGTTCTCAACCCATTGGCATAAGAAATCCTCGGTGAATCGTTGCACACCCGCGCAAATCCAATCAAAGCGTTTTCCTTCGAGTTCTGAAAAGAAGTGATTCCGTAGGTTGGAGATGTATTCCAGCTTTTTACGCTTAAAGGTCAAACCGTGCTCATCGTCAAATCCAAGGAGGTCGTGAAAAATCTGGGAGTTTTCTTTCGCTCGATCTTCGGGAGCATAAGCGCCCATACCCATCAGTTTGTACTCGTGCTCCAAAGGCACAAATCCTGTTGCGAAGGTTACCCAAGAGTAGATTGCACCGAGAGAATTGGCCCATTCCGTGGTCGCAATGATACGTTCTTCCCCATTTTCGCAAACGCGAACCGAAGCACAAAGACCATCACCATCACCATCGCAAGTTAAGACCAATGCCCTTTCGTCCTTTGACTCTCGCAAACCATAGTAGGCCGTTCCCGCGTGGCCTCGATGGTGATCTTCAAACTCAACCGGTATATTCCCAAGGCCCATATTCTTTAAACGTGCCAGGAACTTATCTTGATTATGATCTTTCTTAAGTTTCAAAAAGAGTGGAACCAGCAAACCTTGTCGCAAGCGCCCCACAACACTTTCGTGACGTTGATACGCCTTTAAAACGTCTTCACGGCTATGATAACGAATGGGAATCGAACGCTGTCCACTCACGATGCGTTCAATATCAGAAGCCTCGGCACCCACATAATCCATGCATGCGCGAATACTTTTAACCGGAAACCCCCAATAGTTTTTCTCGTAGTTAAAGCGTTCTTCTTGTGCGGCATAGATCAGATTGCCTTCCGTATCGCCAATTGCTGCTGATGCATTGTGTCCTGCGTGCACGCCAATAATGTATTTCGTCATCATGAAACCTCGTTCAAATCGTTTGCGCGACACTCTCGTTCAACGCATTCTAAGTTATCAAATAAATGTTCGCCGGTTGAAAACATGGAAGGGCCGCGTTCGTCATGTCTTTTGCGCATGACATTGGCCGAAAAATACGGGGCTTTTAGCATTCCACGTAAATTCGAATGGATTTCAAGATCGCTTGCTTTCTGTGCGCGCGCCATCAGGGCTTCGTGTGCTCGAGCCTTCGTCAGCTCAGAATCTTTCAAGAGAACTTGTGCCCCTATACGTGCAAGTTGAACACCGCTCGCCAATGTTGAATAGGAAAGTGATCGCCCCGCTCGAGGATTGACCTCAAGGACATAGATTTCACCGTCATCGTCAAGGACTTGGAGGTTGAAAGGGCCATGGATCTTCAAACCCTTTACAATTGTACGCGCGCACTTAAGCACAGCTTCGCCGCGTGGCCCTGGCGCATCGGTCCTATCCTGCTGACCCGTATCACCCGGGTGTATTTTAGCTGCACCCAACTTTTGAGACAACGTATACGCAACCAATTCTCCGTTATCACCAACGCCATCAACGTCATACTCCGTCGCATTCACGAGGGCCTTGATTAGCAAGGCCCCTTTCGGGGGCTCATGTCCTTTGAGCATCTCATCGAGCTTTGCTTCGAGCTCCGCCTTGGATTCGCACCAAAAAACGTGCTCCCCACCCAAACCTGTCGTGAGTCGAATCACAGAAGGAAAGGCGTCCTCACTCAGAGATTTCAACGATTCAAGACTTAGATTTTCGGAAGATGGAACGCGAAGTTCAAGTTTTTCCATCTCCCGATAAAAGACATCTCGGGTCTCACTTTTCGAAACGAAAGACTTGTGTGCTACGTTGTTCATGGAACTCGCGCAGGTCGATTGCGACAGAGCCAACATCGTATCCACTCCAAGTTGAGCGCCGAAGTTCCAAACAAGTGTTGCGTCTTGAAGGCCTCGAAGCTGAATCAAGTCCGCAACATTTTCGAGACTGGGTCGCTCAAAAAGAACATCATGTCGCCCGCCCTCTGTTGACGTTGCATCAGGATTATCATTGATGACCACAGCGCACGCTCGAGCATCGTCTCGAAGTTCATCCATTGCATTGATCATTGCGGTGTCAAATTCGAGTGAAGCACCAATACGAAAAGGCCCTGCGCCCAACCATAGTGTCGATGGAGCCGCCATCGCCCTTTCAACTTTCTGAGCAATTTCAGAACTCTCTTCATAACTCGCGTAGAAAGTCTTCAGCCCGCTCAAGACAAAACCTGCCCCAGAGATATCGACAGGAAGATAACTGGGGTACACCTTAAGGCGGTGTCTTGATTCCATGACTTCGATTTCGTCAACCCCCAGACCCAAGGCGATGTCTTGGTCCCGCAGACCCGCTTTCTTTAATCGCGTTAGAAAGGCGACGTCGTGAAGGGGTTGGGCGGGAATCTCAGATCGCATCAGTGGTTTGTGCAGGCCTTGCAAACGTTCGCGATAAAAGCCATCAAGCCATAATGGAGCATCTTCGTCGCGCGCGCCGCGTTGGATCCACTTCGAAATTGTGGTCGTCTTAACCTCACCCGGATCATAAGCTTCGTTGCGATCGGCAGAAGGATCGAAAATGCTCCGACGAAAGGCCGAGTTCCACGCTTTGTTGAATGCATCTTCAAAGCTCGCGCCAAAACCGATGGACTCCCCCACAGAACGCATGCGTGAAGAAAGCATGACTTTCGATGAGAACCCAAGTGCAGCATCACAGAAAATCGGAACTTTGACCGCAATATGATCAATCGCAGGTTCAAAGTATGCCGGCAACGCCCGTCCGGGGTTGAGCTCAAAAGGGAGTGTTGCGTCAGCAAAATTCTTACCCAAAATCAGCTGAGTCGCGACGTGCCCAATTGGATACCCTGTTGCTTTCATCGCGAAAGTCGAAGAGCGTGAGAGTCGTGCATTAATTTCGAGCACGACAAAGCGGCGACTCACTCGGTCCCAGGCAAACTGAACATTGCACCCGCCGACAATCTCAAGATCGCCCGCCAATTCGAGTGAGCATTCACGCATCGCGTAGAGCGATTGGTCATCGATCGTTTGACAGGGTGTGACGACCATTGAATCACCAGTATGGACACCCACAGGGTCGAGGTTCTCCATCGCGGCAACGCATAAGCTGTTCCCATGAATATCACGGAGCACTTCAAATTCGACTTCAACCCAACGTCGAAGATACTCTTCAAAAAGCACAGAAGTGTCTTGCGTTAACAAAGCCTTGGCCTCGTCAATCGACTCGACAATACTTGACTGCCCGCCACCCAAAGTGTTGCTGGTGCGAACCAAAGCCGGGAAGCGTAAATCGCGGAGGTCATCCCCAGTTTGCTTTTGCCAGGTTTGAACCATCGGAAAGCCATTTTCAATCATGAAAGCCGCAAAGCCCTCTCGGTCTTCACTCAATTCGAGTTTTCGTGCTGGCGTTCCCAATAACTTTGCATTGTGGACACCTTGGTCAAAGAGCTCTTGCAGCTCGACTGCAGCATTGAGACCGTTCTGACCGCCACCCGATGCAAAGACTGCGTCGATGTCGTAGGCACGAATGGCTTCGAGCGCATTCTCGATACTCGGAATTTTGGGGATGACGTCATGGGCATAACCAGGTGTCAACTGGACACTGGCCGAGTTGTTGGTCAGCACAACCACATGGTGACCTTCTTCACGTAAGGCACGTAAAACCTGTACACCCGCGGCGTCAAACTCTCCAGCTTGACCAATGCGCACAGCGCCCGAGCCAATGACAAGAACTCTCATGAGGTTCCGCCCCCCCGTTCGCGATTCTTGAGAGCACTACCCATCGCTTTACACTTCCCACTTTCATGCCAAAACTTCATTGCCTCAGCAAACTTCGATAATGCTTGCTTTTGCACGCAAATCGGGCCGGGACTCCCCTCGGGATGAAATTGAACACCAGACCACGCGCGCTCTCGGTCAAAAAAGCCCTCGATACTATGATCGAGATGATGCTGAAACCAGACTTGATAATTGGAAGGCACATCGGTGCTCTCCACTGCATAACCATGGTTTTGCGTCGTGATAAAGAGTTTTCCCGTCTCGAGATCCTGGACCGGGTGATTGGCGCCGTGGTGGCCGCGCTCCATTGCGATCACTTTCGCTCCCGCGGCCATTGAAAGCACTTGGTGCCCCAAGCAGATTCCAAACACGGGGAAGTCTTTGGGTAGACTTTGCAGTCGTGAAATTAGTTCTTTAAAATGTCGGGGATCCCCGGGCCCATTCGAGAGAAAGAGCCCACTAAAGGATTCAGCCCAAGACGCAGATATTCTACTGAAGTTCGTGACCTCCACCATTTCAGCCCCAGGAATCAGGCTGCCAACATGATTTTTAGCACCCAAGTCACAAAAGGCGACCCGTGGACGATCGCCCGAAAGAAGCAACGAAGCTTCCGTAGCACGACGACGAAATGATTTTAACGCACTTGAGTCTGTACTCTCTGTGACCCAAGCCCCATGGGAATGATCGACATGCACTTCCAACCCAAGTTTCTCGCGACCTTCCACCTCGTCACGCGCGACAACACCAAGGCCTCGTACATCAACGCCGTCAATAAACCACGTATTTTTCACTGTGCACCAATCGCGAATCTTTTCGATGCAGCTTTTGCGCATGTGGCGTGCAACCACAACTTTGGGCCACACTGCGGCGCTTTGCATATTCTCAAGGACTGGCGAATAGCTCCCTACATGTGGAGCCGCAAAGACCAAACATTGACCTTCGTAAGAGGGGTCGCTGAGAGCTGAATCCCAGCCCGTAGAAGCCGTGAGCCAAATTAGTGGAAGTTCAAAACTGGTACTTTCCTCCGAAAGATCTTGAGGTCTCGCCAGGACTTGACCACGCCGGGTCCTCCCATCGACGTTTAGAAAAGCTTCTTCGCCCTGAACCTGAAGGTTTACAACCTTGGGTATAAAAGTAGTATCCACGCCATGGGACTACCAATAAGGTCGCTGAACATCAATGGTGAACCTTTGTTTGAGACAATCTTAGAGGTCTTGAGACTTCTTTCGACTTCGTTACCCTAAAAAGTATGCGTATCGCCTATATCTCTCCAATCCTTGCATTTCGAGACGCCGACAATCTTTATATTCAGCATGCGGCGGGTCGTATCGTCGAGAAGCTCTACGAGCACTACCCGGACATGGTTCTCGCCTTTCCATTCCGCGACGCTCGGAGCGATCTTGACGCTCATACCATCTCGCTCAAAGGCCGTCGCTGTCATGCGCTCCCTAGCATGCCCAGCTTTGCAGAGGGTCTCAAGAAAGGTTATGCGGTCCGGCGTGCGATTCGCCGTATTGAGGACGAAGTCGATGTTTGCCTTATACAGATGCCTTTTAGTGCTGCGACAGCTCTTCTCGCCCCCAAAACACCAAGGCTCTATCATATTTGCGCGGATGTTCGTGGTGTTGTGGGTGCGTCGAAGTACTATCAAGGTCTCAAACGTTTCGCCGCACAAAGTGCAGCTTGGGGCGTTCAAAAGATACAAGAGATCATCATTGCGCGTGACGATGCGCGATTGATTACCAATGGCGCCGAAATGTTTGAGCAGTATTTTCCGCGTCATGCGTCTCCGGGCTCGACGAAGGGTCAAACCCGAGGGCAACCGGTCTTAAGTTCTGTACTACGAGAGTGTGAAGTTGCGTCCGTGCAGCGACAACGGGGACACGGTGGACCCTTTCGCCTTCTTTTTGTGGGCTATTTGCGACCCGAGAAGGGTATCGATGTGCTTTTTGATGCACTTCAAGACCCACGGCTCGATCGACATGATTTGGAGATCGTTATTGTAGGGTGCCAAGACGCCGTTGAAGGCGGGGCTGCCGAAGATTTACAGGCACAACTTTGCGAACTTCAAAGCAAAGTCCCTGTTCGTTTTAAAGGCGCACTTGATTTTGGCCCTGCGCTCTTTCAAGAGTTTGCCAATGCCGATGCGCTGGTTCTACCCTCTCGCAGCGAAGGCACCCCGAGGGTGCTGGTTGAGGCGCGCGCCTTCGGCTGCCCCGTGATTGCATCGCGTGTTGGCGGTGTCCCCTTTTCCGTTGAAGATGGCGTTGATGGTCTTTTAGTTGAACCTGGTAGTCCTGACCTGCTGAGTGAAGCTATCGATGGGCTGATTTCGAAACCGGGGCTTCGTGAAGCATTGGTAAGCGAAGGACTCAAAAGGGCCCTCGGGAGGACTCTCGAAAGCTATGTTCAGGTGATGGTCGATGAGCTCGACGCCCTTCGTAAGCATATTTAAAAGCGTCAAAAAGACCCTTAAATATTACGGGATTCCAGCTCAAGTAGTACTTTTTTCAAGCGCGCTCCCCCCGCATACCCACCAAGTGCACCATTCGCATGAATCACGCGATGACAAGGGATAACGATAGGCAGAGGATTTCGATGGTTTGCCATACCAACGGCACGATACGCCTTGGGTGAACCCACTGCTTCAGCAATTTCCTTGTAACTTCTCGTTTCACCATAAGGAATATTTTTGAGTGCACGCCAAACTTTTTGCTGGAAGGCACTTCCTTTGGGGTTTACGAGCTCGACCCCGACCTCTTTGGACCGACCCGAAAGAAAATCCAAGAAAGGTTGAGCAAGCCATGAAGGTGCGGTCTCGCAATCGGACACATCTTGCGCGCGTACGTGGAGACTTACAATCTTTTTCCCACATACCCTAAAAGTCAGCGGGAATTTCAAGAACTCATGTTCGAGATAAAAATGAGCATCTTCAACTCGGGTCATTTACCAGCCACAGGTTTGCCCCTGGTTGGCTTCTTTTAGGTAGCCCTGCAGTGGCGCAAAGTATTCGAGCAGTGCAGACGCATCCATCGTTCTTGACCCGGTCATCGCTTCAAGCGCATCTTGCCATGGCTGGCTTTGCCCCAATTTCAAAAGTGCCATCATTTTTTCGCCAGCTTCTTGACTCTCATGGATCGAACAGGTGTGAAGCGGACCTTCATGCCCGGAAGCTTCGCAGAGCGCTTTATGCATTTGAAACTGCAAAATAAAAGACATGAAATAACGCATATAAGGCGTGTTCCCCGGAATATGGTACTTTGCACCGGGGTCAAAATCTGTTGCAGCACGCGCGATTGGTGCCTTGATGCCTTGATACTGACTGCGGAGTTTCCACCAATGCTTGTTGTAATCTGCCGGTGCAACTTTGCCCGCAAAAACATCCCAACGCCATTGATCGATCATCCGACCGAAGGGTAGAAAAGCAATCTTCTCGAGAGCACGACGCATTTGCGCGTTCACAAGCTCTTTTTCATTCAGCTGCGGTGCTTTCTTTAAGAGTCCAATCTTTTCATAATATTCGTCGGTCATACTCAAGGCAATCACATCACCAATCGCTTCATGAAAACCGTCGTGCGCGCCGCTTTGAAAGATGTTCGGAAGATTGTTGTAATAGAGATAATAGTAAATGTGACCCAACTCATGATGGATGGTAATCAAGTCTTCTTCTGTTGGCTTGATGCACATCTTAATACGGACATCATCGTTGTTTTGAACATCCCATGCACTGGCGTGACATACCACTTCACGGTTTTCTGGTTTTACAAACATCGACTTCTCAAAAAAGGAAGGCGGAAGCGGCTTCATACCCAGGGACGTGAAAAAGGCCTCACCGGTGCGCACCATTTTCAGAGCATCGTAGCCTTGTGACTCGAGTGCGCCGTCAATATCGATTTGAACCTTTGAGGCATAGGGTTGTAGAATGTCATAAATGTTAGTCCAATCTTGCGCCCACATGTTCCCTACGAGGTGTGCCGGGATCTCGCCTTTCGGGTCAAAGCGCTCAGGGTATTGCTTCGCAAGTTTTGCACGAGCGTAACAATGAAGATCTTCATACAGAGGTTTGACCTGCGCCCAAAGCTTATCGATTTCATTTGGGAACGCGCTTGTCGGCATATCGTACCATGAGCGCCAGCCCTCGCCGACATCACTCATTCCAATTTCTTTCGCCCCCATGTTTGCGATCTGAACAAAACGCTCATAGAGGGGTTTAATTTCTGGTGAGATTGTGCGCCAACCTGCCCAGGCACGGGTCAGTTCATCGTAATCTCGACTTTCTTTAAGTACATCGGAGAGCTCGCCCAAGTCTTTGCATGTCTCCAATGCACCTTCGCCTTCGCAGTATTTACCTTTGCCGTAGAGACCTTCCATTTTTGTCATGACACTTGCAAGCTCTTTACGAAGCTTGGCATCGTCGGGTGAGGGTGCATAGGATGCAGAAGTCAGAAGCTTAAATGCACGTTCAAGCGCTGGGCTTCCTTGAACGCCTTTAAAAGCCATCGACTCTTTGAAAGTCTTTGAGGTAAAGGCCATATACTCTTCGCTGGCTGCCGATGCTGCCGCCTCCGTCTCGTCTGTAATATTGGTCATCGCAGCCCACTGTGCTTCGTTGACACGGACATCGAGCTCTTCAACATCCCTTTCGAACTTGTCCCAATAGGCTTGTGCTGCGGTCGCCGATACTTTTCCGGGCGGATTGATACTGGTGGTGGCCTTCGGGCTGCTCGAACATGCACTCAAGACAAGAAGCAATACACTTGCAAAGGTTCTTTGTGAAATACGCGAACGACAAGGCTTGATCATAGAAATCTCCTGGGATTTTGAACCCTGAGCTCTGGTTTCACAATCACTTTATTTGGGCAAGCGGGTCCATTTCGACGAAGAAGACTCGCTAAGCCGGCTGCAGAAGCGTCCTAAGCCTGCTAGACCTGAGGAATGATCATCTCGAAGCAAGCTCGCCCTCTCTTGTACCAACTTATGAGTCTGTGTTCACTCTTGAGTGTCCTTTGGCTTTCGGGTTGCGACATCCCCGGCGTCTATGTGACATGCGATCTCAATGACGGTGAGTCCTGTGCAGACAACCTTATTTGTCATCAGCAAGACACGAGTGCTGAAGGTTATTGCGCTGGCCCCTGTGATGGTGATGAAGCTTGCTCAAGTGACGGGACTCTTCTTTGTGATGCTGGCCAGTGTCGCCATCGCTCTTTTGTACCAAGCGATGACCCGAACAACGAGCTCCCTGCTGAAGTTGAGTGTGCCGACAATGAAATTGCTTGTGTAAACCGTTGCGTTGCAGCTGCGATTGTCGATGGGGAACTCACCCCGAGTTCACAACAACACTGTGGTTCATGTGGTGTGGCGGCCACAGGGCTGTGCGTCAATGGTGTGAATGTCGCGTGTAACAACTCTGAAAACTCCTGCCCTACTCTTACCGGCGGCACACAAGAGTGCACAGACGGCGCGTGTGTTCTTACATGTGACATTGGCTTTGAGCAGTGTTCACCTGGCGAATGTGTCAGTATTGAATCCACTGAAAACTGTGGCGCCTGTGGTAACGATGTGAGTGCAGGCGCAAACGAATGTCGAGGTGGATTGGCGTCTTGCGGTGGCCGAAGCCCGTGTTCGAATGATGCAGGTTTAACCTGCATTGAGAGCCTCGATGGGCTGGGTGCTTTTTGTGCACAGTGCACCAACGATAGCGAATGTGGCAGCAATGAATGGTGTTGCGGCGGTACCTGCTTCGCGGAAAGCGAACGCGTCAATCACTGTGGCTGTCTTGCTATACCTGAAAGCATATCAACCTCTGCAAGCAACACCCTCATGCTTGATAGCGGTGAAGACTGCTCGCTTTTAACACGCAATAACGCTTGCGTTGTAAACGATGGCGAGATGTTTTGCGGCTGCGACAACAACGACAATGTCACGCGCCTTGAACAATGCAGCACAAATGCCAATGGGCTCGTCGACGTATGCGATGAAAACATCAAGCAATGTGTCCCGATGAATGGAAGCAATTGTGGACTTGTTAATGGTGTTACGACCCTCAGTCTCGATGAAGGCATGAGCATGCTCATCTTTGATGAAGTGAGTGCAAGCGATGCGTCTGGCACTCTACTTTCATGTTCGGTCGCAATGGGCGGGCCTGAGTGTGTTTCGCAAGGCACAAATACAAACTTAAATGCTGAGCTCGATGCCTTTTGCGGATGTAGCGATGCAAACCTCAGTTCAAGTGAAAGTGCATGCAATCAACCCGTGCTCGATGAACGTGGTATACCCCACCGCATTAGCAATATCTGCGTCAGCGAAAACGATGCCCTCGGGCGAGACTATGGCATTGGTAATCGGTGTGCGTGTGCAGCAAATGGTGCTCAACTAAACTTGCCTTGTGCGAGCAATGAAGAGTGTACTGACCAGGGCTGCTTCGACTTGAGTGTTGATTCTGCAAATTGTGGGATAATAGGAAAAGAATGCGATATGGGCAAGTCGTGTTCTAACTACGGTTGTCAAAATTGTATTGATAACACCCAATGCTCCACCAACGCCCCCGACTGCCTTGCGTTTAATGGTGACAACAAATGCGTCTGCGAAAACTTTACGATGCCCAACCCGGACCCGAATGGCCCCAGAATCACCACAGGGTGCCCGATGGGGTTGAGTTGTTCGTCGAGTGGGTGCCTTGTTGATGCAACACCATACTCGACACTCGAATCCCTTAATGCTGCTTTAGGTTTATAAATATGCCTCACTTATTCTCACGTCGAAGAGCAAATACACTTGCATTGTTTGGGGGCTTTTCGCATACACCTTGAACCTGAAGGTAAAAGCTCTAGTCTGATTCTATGAGTACTGTGATTCCATTTCCGCCGCTTGGTCAGAACCCTTCAACACTGAAAGAAGGCACCTCGCCGGGTTCCTTCGCGCGCAAACCCGATATCGGTGGTGCCTACACCTTTTCCTCACCCGATACACCCGGTATGCCTGCTGTTTCGTCCAAAAGCGCGTGGGACTTTATGCCTGCAGATTGGAAGAAAGTTGACGGGCGTTGGGTGGCACCCGAGGGCTTTAGCCCTGTGACACAACTCGAGAACGCGCGCCTCGGAAACATTACCCCTGAAATGAAACGTGTCGCTGAGCGCGAGCCTCATTTAAATGTTCAACAGGTATGCGATGAAGTTGCAGCGGGGCGAATGGTTATCCCAGCCAACGTCAATCACCTTGCACACAAACTCGACCCGATGGCGATCGGTCGCGCCTCTCTCACGAAAGTGAATGCCAATATGGGTGCATCACCCGTCTCTTCAGGAATGAACGAAGAGCTTGAGAAACTTGACTGGTCGGTGCGCTGGGGCGCGGATACCGTGATGGACTTGAGCACTGGTGGTGATTTGAACGCGACACGCTCTGCCTTTGTTCAACATTCAACTGTACCGATCGGTACCGTACCGATTTATTCGATGATCATCGACAAGTCGATTGAAGATCTCGATGAAGCGATGATTCTTGCAGAGCTCGAGAACCAGGCTTTGCAAGGTGTGGATTACTTCACAATTCATGCAGGTGTTCGAAAAAGTCACCTGCAATATGTCAAAGACCGCTTGATTGGAATTGTAAGCCGCGGCGGCTCTCTACTGGCCAAATGGATGATTCACCATGACCGTGAAAACATTATGTACACAATGTGGGATGAGATTTGCCAGCTGATGCGCAGGCACGATGTGACCTTCTCGATTGGTGATGGGTTGCGCCCGGGTGGTCTGGCAGACGCAAGTGATCAAGCGCAGCTTGAAGAGCTCTATACCCTAGGTGAACTTACCGAGCGTGCATGGCGTCACGGGGTTCAGGTCATGGTGGAAGGCCCTGGTCATGTGCCCTTTGATCAGATTGAATTCAATATGAAGCTTCAGCGAAGTGTTTGCCACGGTGCACCTTTCTACGTACTTGGGCCACTCGTCACCGATATCTTCCCCGGTTACGATCACATTACGAGCTGTATTGGCGCAACCGCTGCGGGGTACCATGGTGCCTCCATGCTCTGTTACGTCACCCCCAAAGAGCATTTGGGCTTACCGAAGAAAGACGATGTAAAGCAAGGCTGTGTTGCCTATAAGATAGCAGCACATGCGGCCGACGTCGCACTTGGTATTCCGGGTTCGCGTGACCGTGACGATGAACTGACCAAAGCCCGCGCCGCACTAAACTGGGAGAAGCACTTCGAACTCTCATTCGACCCAGAGCTCGCGCGTGCCTACCACGATGAAGATCTTGATGTTGATACCGACTTTTGTGCGATGTGCGGTCACGATTGGTGCTCGGTTCGAATTTCAAAAGAAATTCAGGCCTTCGCAAGCGGCAAAGATGAATCCTTCGCTTGGGATAAAGCGAAAGTTAGCGATGCACTCAACAACGAGCAGATCAACATCTTAAAGCAACGCGGCGTTTTAAGCCCAAAAGAGCTTCATAAGCTTGCGAGCAAAACCAAAAGTGTTCTTCAAGATGGCGATGCAAAACCTGCATGTCACAGTAGCAAAAGTGAGAAAGCAGAAGCGCAAAAAATGCATTCCGATTTGATTCCACTGAAGACTTCGCGAAAACATGAGCAAGAATCGACTCTGCTACCTTAGCGGGGCCCAAGAGTCAGGGCGCGCTATACTCGCCCTGCTCTACCCTCTCGGCTTGAAACCCTCCGAGCATTTTCGGCGTTTGCAACGCTTCAAGGCAATCGCTAAGATTTTAGGGTCCCACACGATCGAACTGCTGGTCGTGCTTCGAAGCGCAAAAGAAGTTCCACCCAGGTCCACCCAGGTTCGACGCTTTTTATCAACCCTCTCAAACACACATACGTCGATCATTCTTCACGAGTCGTTAGCGCAGCGTGACTTTAGCATTGGCATGGGCACCCATTACCGAGATGAAGAACTCAACGCTGGAAAACTTGTATTCAAAAACTACAAATACGGCCAAAGCGCCAAGCCACGTATGGGCTTTAGTACCCATGAGAATACAATTGCACGACTCTGTCCGCCCCCTGCCTGCGATGCCTATCTTTTTATTAGCCCAGTCCAACGCCCAATCAGTAAACCCCTCGACAATCGAGAGCCTCTGGGTTTTCAAAAAGCAGCAGCACTTTCGAAAGCCCACCGCGACTTCGGAAGACACGTTTTCGCATTGGGCGGCATGCACTTCTCTGACTTTCATAAGGTAAAGAAGGTCAAGCTCGGTGTTGCAATGCTCTCTTGGCACCGATGAAGCGTTGGGTCGACTAGGCTCTAAAAATAGACATGTCCATTTCAAAGCCAAGTTCATTCAGACGATCGTAATAGGTGGGCGCTTGACCGTGCGAAACAAAGTCACCTTGTATCGCACTCGCGGACGAACTCTTCAACTTAAACGAGAAGAGTTCTTGAGTGGATACGATATCCATCTCTGTGCCCGTTGGCTCCACCATCTCGGTAATGCGAACCACACCATCGGCAAAACGTGAGATCGTGACGATCAAATCAAAAGCCTCAACCCATTGTCGCCGCAATGCACGAGGTGAAGAGTTGGCACGTCTTGCACGCACCAAATCAATGAGGGTTTCAAGACCGGTACTGGCATTCGTTGCGTTTAACATCGCGACCACACCCGATTGCCCCGTTACAATACCATCAAGAAGGAGCGGAGCCTCCGCACTCAAAGACGACCAGATAAGATGGTCGGGGCGGACATCGAGCATTGTCCCCAGGGCAGCATCACGTGATTGATGCGACACACTAACGTTGTCAACGTTCAAAAGCTCAGCCGAACTCACGCGTGCATGGGCATCGCCCACAAGGGCAAATGCCTGCTTGGGTGTACGCTGTACTAAGGTTCGAGCTAAAACGGCAGAGTCCACCGGGTTCGTCGCTAGAATCAAGATATTGCATTGCTTTTGGTAGGTTGCATCAAGCAGTTTTGCCATACGCTTGGACATTGTTCCGCCGCGCACGAGATCCACGAGACTTGTTCCGGCAGAAGGATTGATGCCGCGAGAAAAAGAGATGACAGCCTGACCACCAACCCCACGCAGATCAACAGCCGACCATAAGCCTCGCACACCAGGAACTTGAACCTGCTGGCTTCCTGAATCTTCTTCTCCAGTCTTTTCCCCTGCTTTTTTCAAAGCCGATAATGCTTTTTCGAATGCTCCTTTTGATGCGAAGCCATCGACACGACGTACATCGCCCGCAAAAGGTCGTACGACAATGGGATCAACTTCTTGCACCCAAAGCCCTTTCACGGCGTCGTTGTTTGCCAGTCGACCGAGTTCACCCAAGGCTTGAATCAAATCCTCTTGTGAAAGACTTGCTGCAGGCGAGCTCTGCGGGGCAACAACGTGGTTTGGGTCTTCCAGCGATGCCAAATCATCGGTGAAACCACTCGCAGGGTTCGGGTCTGGGTCTCCGAAGAGGTCATCGGGTGTGCTGTCGTCATCAAGACCGAGGTCCAAGTCGAGGTCATCGCTTCCGACATTGGGTGGCGTCGGAGCATCGAGAGAGACCATTCCGTCCAATTTAAGATCGAGCGCTTCGGAGTCTTCATCAAAAAGATCATTCAAGCCAGAGTCCGAAGCAGACGCTGAAGGCGAGACAGGTTCAGGTTCAGCGGGAGCCGCATAGGGCTCTTCGGCCGCTCGGGCTTTCACCTCTGAGAGTGCGGATCCTTCCGAGGAAAAATCAATATCCAGGTTTCCACCAAGAAGGTCCGAAAGCTCCTCACTTGCACCGGTAGCTCCTACGCCAGATAGGGGTTCCGGACTCGGTTGTGGACCTCCCATTGTGACTTCGGGCGCTTGACCCGGCGCCTCGTCGAGTTCAAAGAGATCATCCATCCCATCGGCTGGCAGTTCGGGGGCCCCACTTGCTTGCCCCCCTAAAGCTCCAACACCAGGAGCGGAGGGAGCCTCCAGATCGCGAATGGAAACCGCTTCCGTTTTTGGATCGGCCAAGGAAATATCAAGAATGAAGTCACCAAGGTAAACTTTGTCGCCCTCTTGAATCACTTGTGGTGCATTAATTCGTTTACCGTTGACGTAGGTGCCGTTCGTAGACTTCAGGTCAACGACGATAACTCGGTTGTCTCGAAACACGATGCGACTGTGACGCTTGGAGATGTTCCCGCGCGCAAGCACAATGTCGTTGCCCTGGATTCTTCCAAGAGTGATGGTTTCTTGTGCGAACACTTCGTCGCGGGACTCACCATCTTTTTCGCTAATTTTGATATGAATTGACTGCATTGTGCACTCCTGGAACCATCTTGCGAAAGATGGCATCGAGAATCAAGTTTGCAGACACAATTCAGTAACCAATTGAAAAATGAAGGTTCATCCGCCCGAGGCCCAAAACTTGGCTCAGTGCACGCCCGCCATCATAGAGCTGATAGCCCAGGTCTACGGCCAATGGGCCAATCGGGGAACGATATCGAAGTCCCACTCCGGTGCTCACACTCATCGAGTCCAGTCGAAAGGACCGAGTGTCGAGGGCGAGCTGGCCGAAATCCGTGAAAGGAGCAAAGGCGAGGTCCTGTGAGAGGAGGAATCGGAGCTCAAGCCGCGCAAGAAGCATGCTGTTCCCCCCGAGACTTGTTCGGGTGTCCGATAAGAATTCATAGCCACTTCCTGGGTTCGCCTGACCCGAGGGCCATCCCTCGGTATCGACCGGCAATATTGCATCTTGAAAGAAGCCTCTCAAGGAGCCCGTTCCACCAAGGTAATTTCGATCAAAGAGAGGAACATACCAATTGCTTAGATCGCCAATCGGAAAGATATGACCCAAACGCAGATTCAACGCAAAAACAGTATGGGTGGAAAGGGGAAGATAGGTTTTGGTATCGAGATCAACACGAACATAGTTTGGCTTAACAGATTGTGCTGGCCCGTCTGGACTTTCGATACTCCCCTCGCCCAAAGCCAGCGCTGTTGTCGCATTCAAAACAAAACCTTTGTGCGGCAGATTGGGCTCGTCCAAAAAGCTAAAGCGCTGCGTCGTGCTGACAACATATTGAGCGATATAACCTGTGTCTGTTCTTCGTAAAGCTTGTGTAAGCCCGCATGTGCTCTGGCCACCCACGCCGACATCGGGACAATCAAAGTCAGACCAGTTACGCCCGACGCTTGCACTCGCAAACCACCACTCAAAAGGATTAAAGTCTACGCCCAGAGCAATCGATGCTTGTAGAAGATTAAAAGCGGAGCGTATCGCACGTTGCGCGCCCAAGTCGAGATGCAGACGAGTCTCCAAATCCCAATTGGGGATTTCTTCCCAGCCAATTTCTTGCGTCGCCTGCCCTTCAAAGAAATAAAAAGGCCTCACACTCGGGTCAATCTGATCAAAGCGATCTCTCGGATGATTCGGGTCGTCCTCGGCGTAAACGAGACCGAAGGTCGCTCGAGGGTAATTAACCTGCAAGCGTGTCCGTGAATAGAGCGCGAGCCCAAGGGGGTTCTTAGCCTCCAACTCAATGAATCCGCGAGGCCCGTCTTCAATCGATGCGCCTCCGCCCAATTCCAGTTGAAATGCACTTCTCTCCTTCAACCGAACAATCAAGTCCTTAATGTTCGGCGATGCGCTGAGGTTTCGAATCTCAATCTCGACGCGTTGAAAAAGTGCAGAGCGTAAGAGCGAACGTCGCGAAGCATCAACAGCCCCAGGTACCAACAAGTCACCTTCTTGAATTTTCATGCGTTCTTCAAGCACCCAAGACTTTGTCCGCTCGTGTCCCCGAAAGAATATCCGTCCGACACGAACTTTGGGGCCGGTAACGACACTAAGTCGGATATCGACATGACGGTCATCATCGATAAACCAGAGGTCTCGGACCTTCGCATTAAAATATCCTAAATCACGCAACCCTTTTTCATAACCTGCCCTTGCACTCTCCACGCTAAGTGGATTGAGCGGAACACCTTTTTCTTGTGATGGTGGAAGCACTAGGGCTGGGTAACGTTCGGACATGTCAGGCAATGCAATCAGACTTGCTAAGAAAAAGCGCGGCCCACTTTCAACACGAAATGCAAGGGTCGCATATTCTGGCCCCTTCGTGAATTGATTTGCAAGTCGAGTCACCTGTGCTTGCAGATATCCCTGAGTTCGCAACCATCGTTCCAGCCCGGTTCGCACACGCTTAACATACGCTTCATTGTAAACACATAAAACCTCGGCACCCTCACTTGAGTCCCCCCTATGAAAAGCAAGATTTTTGTTGTGGGGATGACGCGCTCTTAAGTTTGGCGAGGGCCGTGGCCCACTTTTGGGTGCGAACTCACTCAACCATTGGCGTACTTGCGCACGTGTCGAAGCTTCAATCGTTGGGTTCATTTGGGTCAACACGACATCTTGTATAAAAACACGTTCGCCTGCATCAATATTCAGCACAATTTGATGGACACGAGGCCTCTTATGACGTCTATCACTGCTTTGGGGCCGGTAAGGGGTTTCGATGCTAGAAGTGTCCTCCCTTAAAAATACTTCGTCTATTTTTACACGCGCATAGAGGTAACCCTCGCGTTGCAGTTCTTTTCGTGTGATTTTTTCTAGCGCATGTCGACCGGCGTCTGGGTTTTCTGAATACCAGGTGCCAATTCTCCTGCGGAGCGACTCGAAGCCCGATGCACGAGTAAAATTAAAACGGAGCGATGTTTTGATACCCACGCGAATGTCAACCTGCAAAAGTGCATGCTTGTCCTTTTTTTTGAGCCCCCACTTCACTCTTGCATGTCGGTACCCACTGGATGCAAGTCGACGATGCAAACGCTCAACCCCCCCAAGAAATTCAGGTCGTTTAAAATCTTCTCCTTCGTTGACTGCCAACAAACGCATCAAAGCCCGACGCGTCATCGTTGTGTCATGGTCGATGCGTATTTCGCTCAGACGCTTTGGGGTATGGCCTTGCACGTCCACAATGAGGGCACCTTCCCCCATCATTGGGTCGGATCGAATCTCAAAAACCAAGGGTGAGTCTTCCGAATTCATGGCGAGCGCACGAATTTCTTGCAGAAGTCTCGCGCGCGTTTCTCGAGTATCAACTTGCTCGCGGAACTCCACCCGCAAAGCATCTTCATCATCACGACTCAATGCTTCGATATTTTCACTGTACTCAAAGCGTATCGAACCGATAGTGACTTTCAGACTCACGACGATACGAATATGAACACCGAAGTCTTCTTCCTTAATTTCGATGCCATCAACTTCAAGAGGACTCACCATATCTTGAAGTAAAATATCAAACTCAACATCACTCGCGTCGTAGACATCACCAACCGCAAAGTCGAGTTGTGCCACAAAATCCTCTCGAAGTTCTTCCGGCACATCACCGACGGCTGCAACGCTACGAACAACTCCTTGTCTTTCTCTTGTAACATTGTCAAAGTACTGAGAGGCAAGACCTTGTGTTTCAGGCAGGTTCTCCTCACGTACATCGGGATCCGCATTGGCTTCACCAGCAAGTCCAATCGATGACCACGAGCCCAACAGCGCACACACCGCCAACCACTCCCACCATCGTGGAGCATGCTGAAGGACGTTGTGTCGTCTTAAAAGAGCAGTCATAGGAATCATGGCGTGATACGAACGCCAAGTTTTGGATTCATGCTCACGGCAGCGTACTCCAACACTCTGGGAAGCCAGAAGGTTGTTCACTTGAGAGAATGTAGTCCGCCCGGCGATTACGTGCTTCGCCGACCTCATCTCGTGTTTGGACTCGAGGCTGACCTTCGCCCACTCCACAAACGTGAATCGGGAGCCTTAAACCTGCATCGCGTAAGCCTTGGCCCAAAGCGCTTGCACGCGCCTTTGAAAGCTTCAGATTGTTTTGTGTTGTTCCAACACGATCGGTGTGCCCCACAATCCAAAGGGAGAAGTGAAGCCCATCAAGCTGAAGGGCTTGTGCATTGCGCTTAAGTGTACGTTGAATCTCGTTCTTTGCTTTGACTATTTTCTCCTTCTCTCCCTCTGGAACCCGCGACGAGGCGCTCTCAAAGAATACATCCTGATGGGGTATTTCCACCTTCCAAGGTAGGAGCGAATAGCTCGACCAAGCCCCAGAGGAGCTTGTCGCTTTCAAGTCAATGCGAACAATCTTTTCATGGTCTTTCTCTTGGACCCGATCTGCGAAACGAATTTCCCCCCTTTGCAAACTTAAACGCTCATAGGATTTTTTGAGCGCTTTCTCTGTGCCATCAAGCCACAGCAAGAGCTCAAGCCACCGAATCGGTTCTGAAGCCTCAAAGGTCAGCACCCTTGATTTAAGGTCTAACTTTTCTTTGGGGACATTGAGTACCAATGTGCGCGGACACTCACTCTCAAAGCTGAGTGGCATTTCCCCTCGAGCTCCATCACTAAAAATCACTTCAACTTTTCCCGCCCAATACGCGCTGACACATTTTTCTTGGTACACCCAACGCTTCGTACCTGGCTTCAGACCCGTGTATTTTTGTTTGAGGTTCAAAGTTGTTTTTTGCGTCTCGAGGTGTGTCGGCGTGCCGGTGAGGCGAAACTCCAACGCGTCGACCGCCCGCGTAAGATCAAACTCAAGCCACAACTGAGAACTTTTTGCGTCGTCGCGTCCGTAACGAAGCTCTAGGTCATTGGCTGCTGCCACCCCACCGAAAAAGAGCAATCCGAGGTTCACCCCCAACATCATCATTACTCTCAGGTGCAGTCGCGCTCGGTAGAGTTCCAACCGTGAGTATCGGCAAGTTGCGCGTTCTGTGCGACTCAAACAAAGATTTAGAGTTCCCATGGCTCTCATCTTGCGTCGACTCGCTAAGATGTGTCAATGTCATCAAATGGCGAACTTCGTTCAAGAATATACACTCATTCTGATATGTGCCTGTGTGTTCGGAACCTTGATATCTCGCCGCCAGCGTGTTCAATCGTTTCTGGTTGCCCTGGTTTGGGGTCTGGCCTTCTTGCATCATCTTTGGACACCGATCCCCTTGGGTGCGGACACACATGATCACGCATGGCGGAATGAAATCTTTTTCCCCATTGGGCTCATGTTCACGGCGTCCTCCTTTGTATTTTACCGACTGTGTGCCTCACCATTGAAGAACGAAGTTTGGATCCCACGACGATGGGGCCTAGACCGAAGTATTGCGTCGATTGCCTTTGTCGTTCTTCTCTTCAACTTGAAAGTTGAAAACATACAACATCAAGACATTCGGGCCTCACAATGGTTGCCGCATTGTACTCTAGGACTCGTCATGATGATTTTCTTGGTTCGTCGGTCTCTGCTTTCAATCCTCTTTGCCCTGCTTTTGACACCACTTTTCTTGCTTCATCTTACGCACGTTAAGGGTCCACAAAATATCCCGGCCATACGGGGCCTTGAGCATGCACCGAACAACTCGATCCTTATGACGCTTGTAACCCTTGTCACAGCTGTCCTCGTTGATACCACACTGCGCACAGTACATCGACACTTTGGTCACGCAGACAGTGACCGGACCTTCAACCGCGATACCCGTGTATGAGAAATTTCAGCAATCAAAGCGAGCACGAAGACGTAAAGGCCTCCCTTCACCAAAGCGCCGCGACACACGAATCGCTCCGCAATCGTTTGATGCTTGTCGTGACACTCTTTCAGTTTTTGTTGGATGGCTTCAGCTTTATGTTTTGCTCCCTTTGTCACAAGGTTTTCCATGGCGATATTCACCGTCATCTGAGCGTCACATTTCTAGCGTTTACGCTCTTGACACTCCTCTTAATTGTGAGTCGTTGATATGAGCTTTGTTGACCTATCAAGACTCATCGATTGTAGCATCGTTATCCTCTGCATCGCGTTGATGTTCTCACCGCAGTCTTGGTGGAAGCTTCGTTCCGCCTGCATTTCAATCCTCTCGATTGCATTGATTGTTTTTAGCACAACCTCAATGCTCTCGAGAGGCCATCTTGCGATGGACTGGGGCACGTTGATTCCTATCGCAGCTGTCGGGGGCCTTTGTGAAGGTCACCAGGGGCTCTTGAAAGGTCGCCGGTGGTGGCTCACTTTCATTGTACTCATTTGGTTGAATGACCGCTTCCTTTCGCCTTCTGCATTGTACTTTATCAATGTTTGCCTCACCTTCCTTTGGATTCCGCTTTCCAGTCAAGGGCAGCATCAAGGGCGCGCAAAAATCATCTATCATTTTGCATTTCTCGTTCTATGTGCCGACACTGTTGCGATGACCGTTGAGGCCTTTGATACACATGGCCAATGGCAGTGGATCCGGATCCTCCCCATCGCAGCTCGAGTGGGCCTTTTTCCAGGCCGCACAGGTACATTTGCGTTCATCGACAACATGCCGCGCGGTGTTGTTTATGTTTATGTCGTTGGGTATCTTCCATGGTTTCTCCTTAGAGAAAGGATAGAGCTTGCGCACTTTGCATCCGTACCGATGGTTGCACTCCTATCAACCTTCATTGCCATCTATCTTGTCCTCCGTCTTTTCGCAGAGTGGCAGCGCAGACCTTTGGAAACTCGGATACGCCTTGTCATGTTAACACTCACTCAAGTACTGCTACTCTTGCATGTGAACGGGCTTAATATTCATCTGACACTCGCTGCAATTATTTCTTTCGCCCCCTCGATTGGGCTTTTAGGGTCCTACGCCGCCCATGAACATCTCTTACGTGTTGTTGATTTCAATTACTCACAGCTGACTCCCAAGAGCATTCAGCGTCGTGTCAGGTTGTCACTCGCGCCTTTACTTTTTCACAGCATCGCAGTGGCTACAGTCGTTGTAGCCTTCGGACTTCGAGGTCATCTGCGTTCTATTTCAGCACAAGGTGCGCTTGTTTTGAGTTTAATCCTCATTTCGACCCTCTTGGGTTATCACTCTTTCTTTCGTCAAGAGATGCATCCTATCACGCGTCGAAACTCGCACGATACCATGACCCTGACGCTTGCACCTCGTGTCAAGAACGCCCCTTTGCCCTTCGCTCTATCAACTGCCTTGACCCTGTCACTTGTTGCATTGCATTGGGGTACGTGCCTCGTTGCTCCGAACCTTCTCTTTAATTGGATGGCGCAATGAGCTTTGAGTCGCACTCTTTTTACGGCGGCCTCATCGATTTTTGGATGCGCTTGAGCCGTGGTCTTGAACTCTCGCAAAGCTCGATGCTCAGCACCCTTTTCATCAGCTCGATGCTTGGATGTTGCGTTGCACTCCCAACGCTGCTGAAAGGTACCCGAAAAGACAAAGCCCTTCACGCATCCCTTGCTTTTGTTTCAACCCTAGGATTGGTGTACTCGAGTGTTCTCTCGGATGCTCAAGTTAGCGCGTTGACCCTTGTCATTCGATGTTTGATTCTTGCAGGGGTTCTTCTGCTCACCTCGCTGCGCGCTTTCGAACTTGAGGGTAAAAACAAGCTCGGTGGAGAACAGGTTAAGATGGTTGCGTGGGCCGCAGGCGTTGTGCTTTGGTATTCACTGACACAATGGTTATCGTTGAATTCCAGGGCTGCTCACAGCCTTCCTGAAGCCATGGCCGGGTGGGTTATCCTCTATTCTCTTTGCTCAGGCCTCCCTCCGCTTAACGGATTCATGGCTGATGTCTTTTATGCCCAACGCTCGCGTTTAGCCTCTTTGATTCTTGCCTTTTGTGTTTGGACAATGGGAGACTTCTTCAAGATTGCTCCAATCCTTTTGACTCAGGATATGCCTGCTCTGAGGACAATCCATATTTTTCTCTTGTGCGCATGTATCATGGTCGCCTGTGCACAACGAGAAGAACGCAACGTCTACCGTATTGTTTTTGGCAGCATTATCACTCAGGTCGTTGCGTTCTACATGTCTGGGTCGGTGCTCTTATTTAAGAAAATACCCATTCATATCCTGCAAAGCCTCGCGCTTTTACTCGCTTTATTACCCTTGGGGCTACTCTCGTATCTCGCCCCGAATGCGAATGGTCGTCACCTCGATTGGACAAAACTCAGCGGCCAAGGGCGAGCCCGTACTTTTGCTTATTTCGTGTTCCTGTCTTCACTATCAATTTGGCCTTGGGCGCCACTAAGCTTGGTGTATTGGACCAAAACAAGATATGGGTTTCCCGAAAACTCCATCGGTGAAATGCCGACAACCATCCTTGCGCTCATGGTCATCCTGTCGCTGATCTCGGTACGCAACATTCTACGTTTATGGGTGTTTGCATACTCGAAAGAGATGCACACCTTTCAGGTTTTTCAACCCGAGCAAGGCTACAAAAAACTTATACTGATTGTCCAAGTTACCCTAACAATCGGACTCGCCTTACTTTTAGCAACAACCCTTGGTGAGCTCTCTTAAAGAACCACTCAAACGCTGCCTCTCAAATGCTTGAAACGCTGTGATTTCAGACAAAGGCCCTACGACCCAATGACAAGAACATGAGTGGTGCGAAGTCGATTCCGCTCTTAACTTCTCGGTCGAAAAATTACGCGCCCACGAGTCAAATCATAGGGGGATAGTGCGACTCGAACTTTGTCACCCAACACAATTCGAATGCGATATTTTCGCATCTTTCCAGAGGTCGACACCAGAACTTCGTGTCCATTCTCGAGCGTCACTCGGTACATCCCGCCGCGCAAGACTTCCTTAACAACGCCGTCCATCTCTATCTGGTCATCTCTTGACATACTTCTCCAAAAGTTGTTTTTGGCTTCTTCTAGCGTGAAGTCGACGGAAACGGAAGAGACAAAAAGCGTATCCCTGCCATTTTTTGACTTTTGGGAGCCATTCACTGTCGATACCCACGCATCTCGACCAACTTACCTCCTACTATTGCCTTTGCTGGAAGCCTGTTTCTTAGAATAAAAACGTTATTAAGGGATTTCTGTTGACTGCAAGGTCTTGTCAAAAGAGCCAAGATCAGCGATAACAAAGTTCGGAGTTTACTATGGCACGCGTTACCGTTGAAGATTGTCTTGAAGTTGTTGATAACCGATTTGCTTTAGTGCTTTTGGCAACTGGGCGCGCGAGGCAGCTAATGAAAGGTTCGAGAGCGCTTGTCGATAACAACAAAAATAAAGAGCCGGTCATTGCCTTGCGCGAAATTGCAGCGAGCCATGTCGGTTTTGATCGACCACTCAAAGATGTTCTTGAGACTCCACTGAGCGAACTGCACGCAGAATACGAGTCAAAAAATCAGCTCTAACTCGAGTGAGACATACCCCGGCGACACCCAATGCAATGTTTACAGACGCCGAATGAATGCTTCGGTACACGTACCTGGACAAAGCGGAAGTTTCTTTTTGGAGCTGCTACGTTTAATCGAATGTGTATTGAGTACTTGGTCACGGCCTAGCCAGAGCAGAACCCTATCCATCCTAACGACAAGCGACATCCAAAAGAACCGGTAGCACAATGCTTCTTGAAAGTCTTGTTAATACTATTCCATAGCCCTTGGAGCGACCGTAGCTGCCCCAAGACCATTCCCAAAATACATCGCTAGTTTTGTCTAGGACTTAATATCTTCATCGTAGGGCCAAACACCCTTATAGCTCGGCCTGTCTCGCAAACGATCCCGCCAAGAGCGCACTCGAGGGTAGGCGCCCATATCGATCTCAACCATCTCAAAAAGGTCCAAGATAGGAGTCGCGAGCGTATCCGCAACCGAATATGCACCCGAGAGAAATGCGCGTCTCGCAAGATGTTTATCCAAGACACCAAGCTGCTGTTCTAGGTTTTGCATCGCTCGACGCTCTACCATTTCAGACTTCTCTTCATCTTGATAAACACAGCGCTCCAGCAACAAAGACCATACGGATGCAACCAAGCCTGTATTGATAAATGATAGCCAGCATCCGCCCTCGGCTCGTGACTGCATGTCAGGAAAACCAAGACTGGACTCGGGGAAACGTTCAGACAAAAACGATAGGATTGCAGTGATCTCAAAAATTGCGAGCTCGCCTCCAGGGCGGTGCTCCACCAACGCAGGCAAACCGCCAAAGGGCGAGCGCTTAAGAAACGCTGCGGTACGGGGTTTCTTGAGGTCGACTTCCCTTGGGGTAAACTCGGTACCTATCTCGTTTAATGCGATACGAACAGCAACGCAAAACGGTGAAGGTCGATATTCATAAAGCGTAAAAGGCGGTGCTTTCGATTGCGCCATCGCGTTCTCCCATGACCATTGAGGAGTGCAGCACGATTGATGCCCTCACAAAATGAACTCTATCTTAACAAATATGGATAAAAATTCAATCGAAACGATAAGTTAATGAAAGGACCGGTCGATGTACCATCCCGTTTAAAGAATAACTCCCCACACCATCAAACTGGGAAGCCTTCTCCATGGTTCTGGGCGCCATAAGTTGAGATTGCCACGCAAAGGCGATTTCCATTGGATTTTCGAGTATCGGTCCCGTTGGGACTTTTAGCCAAAGCCCTCCTGAAAGCAGGTGCGCCTGGGTGTCGACCACATTCGTGAGTCCCTGTTGATTCGGTACAGGCGTCTGCCTGAAACCATACCCGACCCGAAAACCAAAGTTGTTACAGCGGTTTCTAAAGCCAAATCCCGCGCGCACCGACCAGGAGTCTCGTAAACCCAGTGGAACCACTCGGTTGTTCCCAGGGGCTGGTGTGATGACTGCGTCTCCCAAACCAAGGTCTCGAGTTAAATCTCCACTGACACGCTGTTCAACCTGCAGAAACTGATTCGGCGCTTGGGACCATCTTGACCATCTGAACTCACCCGTCAACTCAACTTGATGGCTTTCTTCTCCACCCAATACGGCCCCGAGGGCCCCAATATAGGTTTCAGGAGAATAGTTTGTGAGCATGTACATGGGTAACCACAAATTGGAGTCCGCCCCATTAATACCGACACGCGCCCCCAAACCAACGTCGGTATACGAGCTTCCGCGGTATGTTGCCGCTAAAGTCCACTCCGACTTACCAAGCTTCATCTCTTTTAGGGTTAGTCCAGCCTGTGGTTTTGCAGAGACCCCGAGCGCCATGTCAATTGTCTGGTTGGTGAACGATGCTGCCGCAAGATCAAGATCAAGGTTTGCGCCACCGCCACCGCCAGAGCCTACAACCGCACCCACACCAATCGAAAGATGCTTCCAAGGCTCAAAGGCCAACCCGACACCGGTTTCTAGGCGGTCTTGCGCACCATCGTAACGAAACCAAAATACGTCTTCCGGATCACGAACCTTCGCTGCGACGATATGCCCAGGTGGGCTAAAAAGTGTGACCCCAAAGCCAACCTTACGCTTAAAAAAACCCGTGAAGGGTATTGCCACACCCAGAGACAACCCTTGAGCATTTCTCGCAGAATGAACCCTCGCATTGGTATTCGGGTTTTCAAACTCGAGATTGAGTGCTGAGAAACTTGCATGCAGCCCGACACTTATCTCTGCTCTTTTGCTCGATAGGATATTGGCCGGATTTTGGTAGGCGGCACCGCTTGCCTCCCCTATCGCTGTACCTGCACCAGACCAAGCAGCGTCTTTTCCATTCACTCCATAATCGCCAAGGGGGCCCGTCGCGTAAACATAGGATGGCGTGATGCACAACACTAAAAATGTCACGAATCGAAGTTGGAGCGAACATTGTTTCATTTTCGTCTTTTCCATAATCGTCTCAATTCTCATTGGATATTTACACATCCGAGCAAGGTGTCTCTCTAGAAATCAACGGAAGAGCATCCGTCTTCAAAGTCGCCAATAAGCTGCCCGAGGGCAGGTATGACGTCTGAATCCAAAAAGCTACGAAGGATTCCATAGAGGTCATTCGGGTCATCAAACACAAGCATATCGCCCAAGACTGCAGCACTGCGAAGTGTACCCGCTCGATCGTTAATCAGGGCACCGAGTAGTTTTTCAATGAGCAATCCGTACTTCGTATTCAAATCGTGCACCAACGTTGAAGCGTTTTGTTCAGTGCTACTCGAGCCCTCCCCCGGTGTTTGCGGTGCGTCACTTTCTGCGGCATTATTCGTAGTTAGGGTCAAAATTTCAAATGCACTTATGGCGATCGCATCCGATGCATCGCGATCAACAAGACATGTCCCCAAATGCACAATATGAGGCCAAGTCTGCTCATTCTCGATTAGATGGTCAAAGATATCCAATAGTTCAAAGACAAGTCCTTGCAACTCGCCATTACCTGGAAACACCTGTAAGACCAAATCATCCATAGTGTTGCGCACACCCACGGCGTCAAAGTTTGGATTTTTGACTTGCTTCAATAGCCATTCAAAGATGAAGGCGACGGCATCCGCTCCCAATAGGGGCTCAGCGCTTTGTACATTCGTATCGTCAACAGAAGACGTATCATTCAAGCTCAAGGACTCCAGCGCTGAGGTTAAACCGGGGTGCTCCGAGAGACCACTAAGAGCATCGACCAAAACATCACCCCACAAACGATTTTCTCCGGTCACCGGGTCGTTCATTCTCAATGACAAAAGACCTTGAACGAGAGCCAAATACTCTGTGGAGTCGCACGTTTGCCCTCGGACAGTCATCACTTCTCGAAGAGCAATCAAGATTTCAGGCTTCGAAACACCGTCATCAGCACCACTAAGGTAGTCAAAGGCACCCAGTATAAACTCAAGAATTCCGCTGTCCTCTGAGCCATTGTCATTCGAAGCAGAGTTCGAATCAACATCCTCTTCAATTGCTTCATCAATGGGGTGAAGCAATTCATTCACAACACCTCTCGCATCATCGTCGAGTGCTGCAAGGATACGAAAGATCGAGTTCAAAAGTGCGTTTAGGCCATCGTCGCGCACCAAACGTTGGCGCATGTGTTCAGGCAGTGCTCCACGTTCGGCCTCCCCCGAGATCCATACTTCGAGCTCCGGTAGAGTTCCTTGTTCAGGAAGACATTGTGCGCCAGGTTTCAGACTGGACTCTGGAGGCTGAACGCCCCAACCACCACAAGCAGAAACTCCGCCGAACAAGGGGGTCAAAGTCAGTAAGGTTAAAAGAGCACCGAACCCGTGCTGAACTTTAGTCTTCAAGCTCGAATTTAAGTTTCTTTGTTTTTTTAGCTTCCGTAACGATCTCTTTATACATTGCACCCGCCGAGCCTACCAATTTCACAGCGTGCGGACCAGCGGGAAGCCAATAGGTATAGGCCTTTTTTTCCTTTGCGAGCACAACTCCGTCAACTTCAACGCGAATCGGCTCTTTCGAACGCACTTTGATCGCAGAGTCAAAACTCCCGCACTCAAGGGCAATTTCTTCGCGTTGTTTTGGGATCGAAGAACTTTGCAGTGCAATGAGTCTTCCTTTGCATCCAGGGCGTTCCACCTGGAAAGATGCTGCATCGCCCTGTTGAATCAAGATCTTTTTCTGAATACGTTTGCGCCCCACCTGCTCAAATACAGGCTCACCTGTATCGTCCAATACAACTGCGTCACCCGGCTTGATCTCAAGCTCCCATTCTGTGTCGACATGGGCATCTTCAATCAGCTCAAAGCCCTGCTCGCGCAGAGTAGAAGGAGGCACGATCCACTGACGCTCAATCGTTCGGTAACCGGTCCTCTCAATCACAATCGTGTGGACACTGCCCACTTCGACGGAGGGCAACTTGAGTGGGGTTGTTCCACTCACTTCAAGCCCATCAATTTCAACCTTGGCACCGATCGGTTCTGTCACAAGAGTCAATTCGGAGTGGTATGCCGGTAGAGCCTTAGCATAGAGCTCACGGACCGGGTCCTCGACCTTAAAAGAGACTTGAGGTAAATCCCCACGAACCAAGGCGACAGTCTGCCCGGCTTTAAGATTCTCGACTTTACAAGGCGTCACTTCACATCGCTCTTCACCATCGATAATAACTTTCGCAACTTGCCCGGGTGTACTCACCCAATGCAGTGTCGGCTGAGTGCTCAAATAACTTTTGTAACCGAAGGCCCCAAGAGTCAGCCCTCCCGCGAGTGCGAATAAGGATAAGAGACGACTTGAACTCGAGGGCCGAGATTTCTTTCGGTGTGAATCCTCCGTTCGGTCCTGTTTTAGGTTGCGCCCGCCGCTACCACCCAATGAACCCTTGATCGCAGCGTTCGTATTGGGATGATGTTCGTGCTCGGTCGGATTGGGCGGCGTGGGAGGCCCAGAACTCGGTAAGGGTTGCGCACTTGAACTTCTCGCCTGAATGATGGTGCTCTGCGGATCGTTTTGAAGCCCTTCTTTATTCGCCGAATCCATTGAGATTCGTGACTTCCCCTGCCTTGTGTCGGCACTGCCCTTTGCTTTTGCTGCTCTTAAGCGCTCAAGCTCACGTTGCACTTCACTCGGAGTTTGCACGAGAGTTCGATCATCCATCTCCTCGTCAAAGTCCTTATTTACGTCGTTGTTCGCTCCTTGAGAACTTGGACTCATCCCCTCAAGCGAGGTCATCTGCGTCAGCTCGGGCGGTGCAAAGAGTTGGGTCGCGTCCAATCGAAAGGCATCTTTATAGCGTTTTAAGCGGCCGGCTTCCTCCTTAACCTCTTGACCGAAGTGTTTTCTGAGGAAGGTGCCGAGCTTGACACGATTCCCTTTTAGCCCGAGCTGATCTTCCAGCACCACTAATGCCTCCGCGAAGTCGGATGCCCACTCGTATCGCTCCTCGATGTCACGCGCCATCGCTTTGTGTACAACATCAACTAAAGGTTTTGGTAAATCCGGTCGCAATTTCCCCAAGGGTGTAATCTTTCCTTTACGTACCTTCTCAATAAGCTCAAAATCACTATTGCCTTGGAAGGCACGAATTCCGGCTAGAAGTTCATAGAGCATCACACCGATTGCATAAATGTCGGTTCGGTGATCAATCTCGCCTCCAAAAGCTTGCTCGGGTGACATGTAGGCAAACTTACCTTTGAGAATACCGGTACGTGTCCGAACGCTACGATTGGCCGCTTTTGCAATGCCAAAGTCGATTACTTTCACTTCGCCACGATATGAGATTAAGACGTTTTGCGGTGAGACGTCCCGATGAATGAGTTTTTGAAATTGCCCCGCAGCATCGACCGAGCGATGGGCATAGTCGAGGGCGTCACAGATACGTTTTGTAATGTAGACCGCGAGGTCCATTGGGAAAGGTTCATCCGAGACATCGATGTCGCGTTCCCACAAGACCCGCAGGTCGTGACCTGAAATATACTCCATCGCAATAAAATACGTTTCTTGGGTTTTGCCGACTTCATAGATTCGACCGATATTCTTGTGAACCAAGCGATTCGTAATCTTCGCTTCATCTAAAAACATGTTCACGAAGTCTTGATTTTCACCGACACTTGGAAGCACCCGTTTGAGCGCGACAAGGCGAGCTGGGCAAACGTTTTCTGGCGCGATACCGAGAAAGACCTCCGCCATGCCGCCTACGGCCAAGCGTTCTACAAGGTCATAATGTCCAAAACGAACTGTTTTTACCGAAGTCACCAACCCACCTTGCGTTAAGAGTAGAACAGAGTCGCCCCAATGCCAAATCGACAATGCAGCTAAACGCCCCACACAGGAATCGCTGAGAATCCGGTGAGACTGGTTGCGCCTCGAGTCCGCCATGCGTAGCCTATGGCGCCACGCAAGTGGCACAAAGAGCAAAGTTGAGATCGAATGCACTACCAAGACGCACCCCTGAACCTATTTCACGACCTCGGTCTCTCGAGCTCAAAAAATCTTCTCGATCGTGCTCGATCACAAACGCAGGTCGTTCTCTTTTCGTCGACACAATCGCTCTTACGTTTTGGCCAAAACCTTGGTGCTTGGTCTTTAAAGGATTCTCCTGCACTCTTTTCCATTTCACAAACGCGAGCGAACCCCTATCGTGCTCAGCGCACACCACGCGCATACTTCACTCAGCTCTTAACCCTGCAAACACATTGGCTGGCAACGGACCTGCCCTCAGTTGTTCTCGTCAACGCTGGGGCACTTCTTGAGAGGTGGCCCGATGACGAACATGTTTTTGACACAATTCAAGATTTCAAAGTGGGTACAGACCTCGATCGAGACCGGACCATCGCAAATCTCAATGCGAGCGGATACCTGAGGGTCAATCGGGTTGAAGCCCCCGGAAGCTACGCGACACGCGGAAGTATCCTCGACATCTTTTGGCCTGGTGCTTTCTCCCCTGTTCGCATTGATCTTTTTGGTGATACTATTGAGTCGCTTCGAAGTTTCGATGTGGACTCTGGACGTTCGCTCCGCGAACTTAAAGAGTGTTTCGTTGGCCCGGTCGCGCTTCAAGACGCATCTTCAAATCGAGTACAAGAGTGTATCGAACTCATGCGAGATTTGGGCGATCACTATGAGATCCCGACCAAGGTGGTGCAAGACCGCATTCGTTCGCTTGAGGAAAGCGACTACACTTTTAAACACGAACTCTACACACCCTTGCTTTACCCACACCAAAACTCTTTTTTTCAAGCGCTCAACACCCATCGCGCCAATGCAAAAGTGTGGCTCGCCGAGCACATCGACCTTGAGAAACTTGCACGCGACACGCAAGATCAATGGATCAAAGCGCATGCTGAGAGCTGTCGCAGCAAAGAACTTGTCTTCCCGGTGAAACGTTATCTCAGTGACGATGACACCTTAGCGAGAGAGCTTGGCGATCTTCAAAGGCAAGGTGAGAAAGCGCAGCAAAAGCTTCCTTCCAGCGAATGTCAAACATTGGTGGCCGAACTTTCAGAGGGGGTCCGCCTCGACGTCTACCATCGGGAATCGCGAAGCGAATCTGTTAAAGAACTCTATACAGCGTTTCTGAAGTGTGTCGACAGAATCAAAGCACGCGGAAGCAATTTGCTCTTGCTCGCGGACAGCCCATCACAAGAAAAGCGCATGCTCACGATACTCAAAGAAAGTCACACCGCCTTTCGCCTTTTGAGCGCGGAAGCAACACTTCAAGACGTACTCACCGAGCAGGACACCAACCCTTTCCATACCTGGTGCAACGACCCTTCGGTCAGTGTTTTTGTGAAGCGCGTCAAGAACTCGTGGTCTTCAGCCGGTCTCTTTGATTCAGACTCCCTCTTTGTCGTCCCCCTCAGCTTGATCTTTGGCAGTCAGACGCGAAGAAAGCGTAAAAGTACACGCGCTTCATTTTCCACCTCGCTGGAAGAACTCACTCCGGGTGAAGCGGTGGTTCATATCGATCATGGCGTGGGAATCTTCAATCAACTGGTACGTTTGCGACACGGTGCCCAAGAAGAAGACTATCTCGAGATTCTCTATCAAGACGATGACAAACTTTTTCTACCCGTGCAGCGAATCAACCTTATCCAACGCTACAAGCAACCGGGCTCAAACGCGCCACGTCGAGATAAGCTTGGTTCCAATAAATGGGCGACAACCAAAAAGAAGGTCAAAAAGGGTCTCGCCTCAATGGCGGGAGAGCTCCTCAAACTCTATGCAGCACGGGAACTTGCAACACGGCCAGCTTCATCAAAACCCGGCCCCATCTTTGACGATTTCTGTGCGAAGTTTCCCTTTGAAGCCACGGAAGACCAAGAGCGTGCCGTTGAAGATATTATTCAAGATATGACGAGCGAGTCGCCGATGGATCGCCTCGTCTGTGGTGATGTGGGTTATGGCAAAACCGAGGTTGCAATGCGCGCTGCGATGGTGGCTCTACTTGCGGGTAAGCAGGTCTGCGTTCTTGCACCCACAACGGTACTTGCCCATCAACATGTTTTACGTTTTCAAGCACGTTTTGAAGGCTTCCCCGTTAAAATTCGGGGCCTTTCTCGCCTTCAAAAAGGCAAGGCGGGTTTGGAGGTGCTCGAGGCACTTCGCGAGGGAACATGCGATATGGTGATCGGCACCCACCGATTGCTTTCACCCGATGTCGAGTTTAAAAACTTGGGTTTGATCATTGTCGATGAAGAGCAGCGTTTTGGCGTCAAAGCCAAAGAGCATCTCAAGAGGCTACGAAGCAGCGTCGATATTCTCACCCTTTCTGCAACGCCGATCCCTCGGACAATGCAAATGAGTTTTCTGGGGCTGCGTGACCTTTCTGTGATTGAAAGCGCGCCAGTTGATCGCCAGGCAATACGAACCGAGCTTATGGCCTTTGAAGATAATGCCATCAAAGAACTGAGCGAGCGCGAACTCGAACGCGGCGGTCAGGTGTATTTCATTCACAATCGAGTACGTTCAATTGAGACCGTAGCGAGCCATCTACGCAACCTTCTGCCCGGGGCGAGTGTGGAGGTCGCACACGGTCAGATGCCTGCGACTCAACTTGAAGAAGTGATGTTGCGCTTTGTCGATGGGTCGTGTCAGGTTTTGGTTTGCAGCACAATCGTCGAGAACGGAATCGATGTATCGCGCGCCAATACGATGTTCATTCATCACCCCGAAGACTTTGGCCTTTCGCAGCTTTACCAACTTCGTGGTCGTATTGGTCGCTCATCACAACGTGCTTTTGCATACCTCCTACTGCAAGGCAGCCTCAGTACCTTAAGTGCCGAAGCGCAAAAACGGCTTAAGGTCTTACGCCAGTTCTCAGAACTGGGTGCAGGCTTCAAGATCGCCCAGCACGATCTAGAATTGCGGGGCGCGGGAGACCTGCTCGGTAAATCACAGCATGGTCACGCCACCGCAGTGGGTTATGACCTTTACGCATCGCTGCTGAAAGAATGTGTGGAAGAGTTGCGTGGAAGAGATCTTGAGGAAAGCTTTGACCCAGAAGTCAAGATGCCTTGCGATGCCTTCTTGCCCGATCATTACGTCAAAGACTTGGGAGAACGCCTGCTTTGGTACCAAAAGCTTGCGATGATCGAAGATCCCTTTGAGATTGAAGATATTTTAGAAGAAGTCGCAGATCAAAATGGCCCCCTTCCCGATGAGGTTCGAGCTTTGGGCCAACTTATGACCATTAAATGTATTAGTAAAAAGCTGCGCGTTCGCGCTTTAACAATTGCACACCCGAAAGGTGAGATCCCTGCGGCCCAAACAAGCTCACATGATCTCCGAGCGGTAAGTGCCCCAGTCATCACCTTGACGCTCGGCGATGGCTCGCCCCTGGGAGCGGCGAAAGTCGTTCATACCTTGGCTGCTCACCCTACACTTTACCGCCTGGTCCCCCCAAATCGGCTCCAGCTCCTTGCAGACCAGAAGAAATGGCATGACGCACATCGAAATTATTCGAAATACTTTGAATCGATTTTGACAAAGCTACAGGCGCCTTCTTGACAAAGACTAAAGACCTGAAAACAATGGAACCATGTTGGGCTATCGTCTAATGGCAGGACATCAGGTTTTGATCCTGAGTATCTAGGTTCGAATCCTAGTAGCCCAACCAACGCCAGCTTCTGCTGGCGTTTTTTATTCACACGCTTTCGATGTGAGTTTTCTTGACGCTATTCATGCGAATCGAGCGATCTCGGAACTGGAAATCATACCCTCACGATGACCGTAGCGGAGTCACAAAAAGACGTGTGTCACCGCATCTCCACCATCATCATGATGTGCAGATTCCGATTTACCAACGAGGGGGCTACTTCTGACCCATTCGCGTACGAATGCTTTCATCGCGCCGGTACCGTGCCCATGAAGAATGTATGCATCGCGATGACCACGCTCGAGCATCTTTGCCACAAAATCGGTCAAGGTGCTCTCAGCGTTCGCAACACGGTGCCCCCTCAAATCGAGGGTGTTGTTTCGGTTCCGTGGTTCGCTTTTTTGCTTCTTCAAACTTTTGGTTTTCGTACTTTGAGATGTGCGGCGAGCCTTGTTTCGATCTTTCTGTGCTTTGGATTCCACTAAAGTTAAAGCCTCTAACTTCGGCGTGACGCGCAAAGGACCTTTCGCGACAACCACACCCTTCTTGGTCACTTCGATAACATCAAAAATCGTACCTTCAAAACCGCTAACACGTACACGATCGCCGAGATGATAGCCCTCTTCATCATTTGTTTTTATTTTAGATGCTGCTTCACGATGAGCGCTATTTGCAGCTCTCGTTCCGTCTTGCTTTCCACCTTTCTTGTCTGCTGACGTTTTCGTGAAATGATCCGGCGTGATTCGTGCCGCAATTTCCGCAACGCTATGATTCAGTTCGGTGGTTTCTTGACTCGTAAGACCCCGCTGTTGTTTTCGTACTGCATCGCCAACCAAGGCACGAACCTCAGCGATCTCTGAAGAGAGACTTTCTCGAACTCGCGCTTCAATATTTTCTTCGTTTTGGCGCAGGGCCTCTCGCGCATTGTTGAGCTCTGCCTCTTTTGCCTTGGCATCCGACAGTGCTTGCTCGGCTTGCGCCTCGCGTGCCTCGACTTTTTGATGGAGCCGATTGAGCTCCTCCCAGAGCGCATCCGTTTTATCGTCGCCCCCCTTAATTTCCCTCGCCCGTTTGAGCAAGGTCTCAGGGAAGTTCAAACGTCGAGCAAGCTCCAAGGGTTTCGACTGCCCCAAGTCATCCGAACGAAATTGATAGGTCGGTCGGCCACTTTCGTCCACCGCCATAGCTCCACTTCGGAATGCTCCTTTGCGAGCAATTCCCATCGCTTTCAAACTCTGAAAATGTGTTGTCGCAAGGACCAAATTTTGAGGACCCGACAACTCTTCAAAAAGGGCCTGCGCAAGACTTGAACCCTCGTCGGGGTCTGTTGACGCACCGAGTTCGTCGACAAGAAAAACCCTCACGTGCTTGCCGTCAGTCGGTTCGAGCCATGGGCGAATTTGATTGAGCTGCGCACTGAAACTCGATTCTCCGGCACTCACGTCCTGTCCATCACCCAAGAGAACCTGCAAGTCGTCAACAAAAGGTAGAGTTGCAGATCGTGATGTTGGCAAGGGAAGACCCGCGCGACTCATCAAAATCGCAAGCCCCATAGCTTTGAGCGCAACACTTTTCCCACCCGCATTGGGCCCAGAGAGCATCCACGCTTCACCAAGTTGTAAGCTCAAACTCAAGGGGACAAGCGGACTCTTGACCCCATTCGCACTTTCACTCTCTGAAAGCTCCAAAGCAGGCGAACGAAACGATTCCACTTCGAATTGCGTTGCGTTAAAGTGATACGCTTTTGACGAAGACTCGCGTACATATTGTGCACGAAGCAAATAGGCTTCAAAAAGGCCCAGTGCCTGCCAAACCCTATTCAATGTTGGCATGGCCGCGGCAAGCTTATCGCTCAGCAACTTTGCAAGGCGTGCTTCCTCCGCTTGAATTTCATCGTTGAGAAGCACCAGGCGGTTGCCTTGTTTCACATAGTTCTCGGGCTCGATAAAAACACTCTGCTCGCTTTGAGAGGCATCATGAACAATGCCCACAACTCGATTTTGAAAACCTGCCCGAACGCAAAGCACATGACGCCCTCGTCTCAGCGTCGGAACATTGGAGTTTAATACCCCCAAGGGTTCTAGAGTTTGGATCTCCTCTTGCAGACTTTTAAGCAGGCGATTCTCAAGCCTTCGGCGGTCTCCCGTTAAACGAAGTAGGTCTTCGCTCGCGTCATCCCGAAAAGAGCCTTGGCCGTCCAGGGCATCGTCCAAGGATTCGAGTAAAGCTTCGAAAGCCTGCTCATGATCGCGACAGCGCTCTCTCGCAACATGCAAGCATTCAAGGAACAAGGGCTTGCCCGAAAGACTTGCGGCGGCACGATTCGCATTGGGTTGCCAAGTTTGTTTACCTTCGCTCGATTTGTGAGTTCCATGTGCGTCCCAACAGTCAAAGATGCGTGTTCCGGCATGCAATGCATTTAGAATTTCACTAAGCTCGGGCCCGTTAAGGGTTTTAAAATGTCGTAAGCGGTCTTGGCAGACCTGCAAATCACCCAAAGACGAAAAGGGAAGCGCACTGGGATCAATGTTGAGTGCAACAAGATGCAAGGTGTCGAGTTGACGGTCTTCCGCTTGCGATTGCGACACTTTTGCGTTTTCGTAATCACCGACATTGAGCGACGCAGACAAGGCCTCTGCGCCCACCGCAGATTGAACTTGAGTTCGGAGATGCTCAACCAGAATATTGAAATCAAGTGCTTGATGTTCTTTCATACGCTAGGACTAGCAAAGTTCTCAACGAAGACGAAACTCTCAACCACCTTTTTGTACGCGTGATTTATTGCTGGGATCCGCTTCGCGCCTTCCGAAAGGCTTCACGTAGATTGTCTAACGTGGGAAGTGTGGCACCGGGTTGATGTCGCTTCACGAAGGCCGAAAGTGTCTCTAGAGCGGACTCCCACGCGTCGTCCAAGGCTTCAACGTCCTCCAACTCAATTGTTGTGATTGCGCTGGGCGCATGACCATCGCTATAACGGCCCTCAGGCATTAAAGAGATTGACCATGAGTAGCGCGGGACCATCGCTTCGCTTTGCACTCGAACAATTTGCGTGAGCGACTCCCATACCTGGTCTTCCAACGATGGAATTTCTGTCAAACGATTCAGTCCAAGACTCGCCTCACTACGTCGTTGTCGCCTTTGAGACGCATCCCTCACATGAACGGCAAGTTCATCAAACCACCCGCCCTTCAGTTCACGTGTCATTCGACCGATTTTTTTCGTTTCGACGCCAAGAATCTGAAAGACCCAATCGCCTGGAGTATCCACCATGAGCGAGTACGCATGACACCCATCGCGCTCAGAACGCTTTGGGTAAAACTCGTACCCTGGGCGCATCCCCTCTTTAAGCGCAAAGCCCTTCACCCGTAAATGGTCAGGGAAATAGAGCGTCTCTTCTTGACCCGCCTCCAAGGAAAAATCGTCCTTCTCACCCTTCTCCACTTCTCTAAGAAAAACCTCTCGAAACTGAATATCAGGCAGACGCTCAGGGTCCTTTTCAAGCAAATGGGCGATGATTTCCACCGGGTAGACATCGCGTATCGGCAAACTCTCGAGCTCACCTAAAACTTTACGAATGTTTGAAACTTGATCAAAGCCACAAAGCCAACCTGCAGCTTTTCGGATAACACTCAAGCGATCGTCACCAATGTTGGCCCAATGGTCTTCGAGGCGAACTAGATGCTGTGCGGCTCGAATGCGACCGAAGCCCTCAACAACATTGGGGTCTAGACTTGGATCAAAAAAGTCTTCGTAACCTTGATAGCGTAAAGCTTCGAGACGATCCTGCTCGTCCTTTCGAGTCCCTTTTAGATATTCTTCGATCTCACGACGACGCTCCTGTTGGCTGTCTTCAAAACCATCACCACCTTCATTACCAATCGCAAGCTCATACTCAAGGTCATCGCGGCCACCTGGACCTTTCGAACGACGGATTGAGTTCTCATCGTAGTCGTCTTTCCCTTCAACATCATCGCCTAAGGATAATACTACAAGTTCAGCAGCGGCTTCGGCATCGGCAGCACTTTGAGACGACGATGAATTCTGGGTCGCGCCAGTCCCATCAACGCCATCAACGCCTTTCGCCTTTTGAACCGAGCGTTTGCGTTTGACCCGGCGTTTTCCTTTGACGCGTTTCCGTTTAACTTTTGCCATGCCCCCCTAGGGTATCATGAGAGCACTCGAAGGGCCTACACAGACTGGCATCAATTTTTGTGAACCGCCCCCGCCCTACCCAGCCTACGTCATAAGGGATTTACTCACATAAATGTGACAAAATTGCTTTTCGGCCTTCCGATTGTGCTAGCTTTGCTTTGTGAAACTCTTGAATCGCAAATCGACTCAAAAGCAAAGCGAGATCAAGCGCTCTTGCAGGTGGCTCATGAACATCGCTGCGGTCCATACCGTTGGCGCCACGGCTCTTTTGGTGAGTGGGTGCTCGGCACATTTTGAACCTTTGAACCTGACTCAATCCATCCACCATGATGCAGAATGGGGCGACGTGGTGAAGAAGCACACACGCAGGCACCGCGTCTACAATTGGACGGAAAACAAAGCGGACCTTCGCGCCACTTTAATCACTCCCATGCTCAAAGGCTACTTGTTGAGTCACCGTGACGACTTTGGTAGTGATGCCGCGCTTCGTGTTCTCGAAGAGATGGGCCTGAGCAGCGAGGCTGAGAGCGCAGATGAGATTCAAGAGAATGAAGACAGTGTTCTTGTACTCTGTGCGGTCTTTGTGCCTAACTTTCGCCAGCGCTCTTTTGAGTCGCGCTACTCCCCTTGGGATCTCTATCTTCAACGGGGTCAAGCGACCGTACATTCGAAATGGGTACATGAGCTACGCCAAACGTCAGCACTAAGAGATATTTTCCCCAGTGTTGACCGCTTCGACCGAGTTTTTCTAGCGCGTTTCCCGATGCGTCCTGAACCAAATCAACACACTCTTCAAAAGGCTACGCAGGAGCGTACAACCGACATGCAAGGCGCCACACCAAGCTTTCTTTCGCCTGGTGAAGCAGCCCTTGAGCTTCATCTCAAGAGCAGTGATACGCATGCCCAGGTTGAATGGGTGTTTGCGCCCTAGCCGCCGCCGCCAATACAAGTACATTCAGCAGAACAACTGCTCCCATCA
>JAHDBA010000018.1 GCA_020630615.1 Myxococcota bacterium
TGACATTCTGCTTACAAGGCAGACGCTCTACCAACTGAGCTACGCCAGCATCCTTGAAGACGTTCACAGCATAACCAGCAGTTGTCAAGTTCACGACTCTCTTTCAGAAATTTTAAATTAGAGTAACCAACTATCGTAAATAGTCAGCGGTAAAACATGCGCATGGTGCGCATGTGGGAAGACGGTGAAAATCCGTCGCGGTGCCCGCCACTGTAAGCGTTGCTGTCTTGTTGGGCGTAAGCCAACCACTGGCCTCCGGGCTGGGAAGGTTTCAAGATTATCGCGCAAGCCAGGAGACCGGTGCCGCTGGTGGAAAGTCTTTGCGGGGTCACAAGGACGGAGAACTTAGGTCATGATCATGAAGAAGATTTGTATTGGAAATATCACGCTTGCGTTTTGGCTTGGAGCCTCAACGCCTGGTTGCTCATTTTTAACGGACGAACGCAATGAGGAAAGCCTCAACTTCGACAGTGCTGAAAACACATCAGAGGACAGCGAAGACAACAACGAGCCGGAAGAGGTCGACGAGACAGATACTACACCGGAAGAACGTTCTGAGCCAGAAGAGGGCGATGCAGGACTAAGTAGCTTTGGTGGCGATATATCGGTGGAGATTCAAGAAAGTATCGATCTGCAAGGTTCTCCGTCACAGATTGTGAGATTATCGCCCGAGGGCTCCAACTTTCTCATCGGCCTCGAAGGCATGGCAGTTTACTCTTATGGTGACATCGGCCAGCTTCATAGTGAAACGACCAACGAACGTACCCTACTGAGCAATATAGCAAGCGACCATACTATCCCGGCAACGGCATACATGAGCGACTTTTTAGCACACCATGACAACTGGCTCGCTCTTGGGTACTCAATGGATGACCTGAGTGGAGAAGTCTTAATTATTGATACCGAAGCACCTCAGGCACCTGCTATTCGAATTGCGGGTGACGGTATTTATACCGCCAGCTTTTATGATGCGGGTGAATCCGCAAACACAAAGTTGTTGGTCAATGCACTTGCCTTAGATGGTGAAAGCAACGGCAACGGACTTTATGGATATGACCTAGGCCTCGCGTTAACAGACACCTTTGCGCTTTACCCCTCGGGCAGCTTTTCGGGGCAACTTTCAGCTGTAGGTCGACATGGCTTATGGGCAGGGTGGTTCGACTCCTCAAATCAAGCTGTGTTTCTTGATGCAAACGAAATGAATGAAATGTTGTTCAATGAACCCGACGCAGTATCCATCACATCGAGCGACCTCACCCTGTCTGATGTGCAGAGTATCAATCAACTCTTTGTTGACGCTACAGGGGACGTTTACAGTGTAGTTTTATTGGGTGAATATAATGATGCCTGGGAACTTGAGCTCACCAGGGTGGAACTCTACTTCCATCGGCGTAATATCAGCGACCCATCGCTTGTTGAATCGGTTGCCCTTGGGACGCTCGTGGACTTCATGAACTTTGACTGCAGTGGCTTTGTTGGTGCTTTACAAATCGACTCAGAGACAATGGCTCTTGTTGTCAACGGGTGCGCTGAAGAAGGCACCACGAAGATCATACCCTTCACATTGATCAACTAGTACTCGATGTCGCCAACCTTGCATAAGCGGTTGCTCCTTCTTGGGGCAACCCTTTTCGTGTCATGGGCGCTGCAGGCAAAGAGTAGCAACGAGACTCTTACCCGGACACATCGCCATAAAAAAGCTTTACCCGACTCGGGCCTTCAAGACTTAGAAGGTGGCTTTCGGGATCGGGACGATACATCCTTCACATCGCAGGGAGGTTTCTTAAGTGCGGGTCGGGTATTCCTGGAAGGAATGCACGAAAGGCATGTGCGCTTCCAACTGGCAGGGGTGAACCTTTCGAGTGTCGTTGATCAGAGCTTTGACTTCCGCTTACTGCCAAGGCTCACCCAACAAGGGCTGCAGAAGACTACTGGACCAGATACGCCATCCTCTTTTGCTTTGGACAGAGAGATGGCCCATCCCACGCTCGGCTACCAACCTTTAGCACCAAGCCCAGGCCCGAGGGCAACGCTTGATGCTAATTTGGGTTCTTTTGGGTACCGAAGTATAGCAGGCCGCTTAAATCTAGAAACAAAAGATAAGGCTGATGACCTCCCAGCTACGACTAGCAAAACAAGACTTAGCCTGAGTGTTGATCATGGGAGGGCGAACAATGCCTTTCTCTTTGGCAGCACGGCACATGTGATGGCACGGCGTAACAATGCTCAAAGCGCCACTCGGGCACTTGTGTTTTTTGAGCTCCCAGCTCGAGTTTTTGCGACACAAGAACACCACCCTATAAGCGCAAAATTCGGTTCGTTCGCGCTCTACTCAAGGCGAAGTGGCGGCGTGCCTGGCCTGCCGCGATTCCCTATCGCGAATGCTAGCATCACCAATACCGACTTTATGGGTGCACTTTGGGCCAACGCAGACCTTGGCGGCCTCGCTATTTCAACGACACTGCTAACCCGCTCCGGTGGTATCGAAAGTTTAAGTTCGGATGGTTTTCGACAGGTTCGCTGGAATGAACACGGCACCAAATTTGAATACCGCACTAGCCGTACGCTCAAAAAACAAGGGAAGGGAACGAGCACCCGTCTTTCTGGCAAGCTCGAAGTGTCCAACGTGACACTTAATACGCCCTCGCAGGTCGTTCAACAGGGAGCACTTAACGATCACGACCAAACACGAATTGCAACATTACGCACTCAGCAAACCTGGACACAACCTTTCATTGTTCATGGCGATAGCGACTGCCAGTTCAAGACCCAAGGCGGACTTGACGCACAACAGACTTTAGGCTTTGCACCCAATTTCGGTATTGGACTTGGCTGCATGGGCAAGTCTGCACACGCGACACTTCACGTTGGGCGCAGGCATACGACACCGAGCCTGAGGCAGCGATTTTTCACAACACCTTTTAGCGTCGCGAACCCTGAGTTGCGCTATGAGCAAGTTTCGAGTGCTCGCTTCCATGCGAAGGTTGGGCACACTCAAAGCCATGTGCAGTACACAGGCGCACTCAGCATGATCAAAGATACAATCGTGACTCACGCTTTTGACGCGAGGCGCTTCAAAGCGGAGAACATGGGTCGTTCTTGGGTGAACCACCAATCGTTGACGGCCGTGCTGCCCCTACCCTTTGCAATACAGATGCGAAGTTCCCTGCAGTTAAACATCTCCCGACTTCAGCTCACTGGAGCAGACACCCCTCTCCTTCCCAGGCTTCAAGGCTTCGTCGATATTGGCAAGAGTTCACACACTCCTTTTGGGCGTTTCCATTTCCACACTAAGATCCGAGGCCGCACTTCATCGAGCGCAAATATTTTTGGCACATTGCAAGCACCTGCATACATGCGTTGGAGCGCAGGCATGGACTGGGACCTTTCGCCCTTCCTAAAAAAAACAGGGCGCTTTTCGTCGATGCACACCATGAGAAAGCTGACGCTCTCCCTTTTAATCGACAACATGCTTGACCAAAAGACGCAGGCTGACGTTGTCGGCTTACCTCTACCACCTCGGACATTCATGGCCTCGATAAGGGGGGAGCTTTAATGCAACCAAGAACAACCAATTTCGCGTTCGCATTGTTTGTTTTTATTGCCTCAGCAATACTTTCGTGCACAGGTACAACACCCCAGAACGATGAGGGCTGGGAGATTCACGATACGGAAGCTCTGCCGAACAAACTTGCATTCTTTCGATGTGGCAATGATTCCCCGAGAATTGCGGTGCTGTCTTCAGCCAATGCGTCACTGCAAATCTTTTCTCTAAACCCACTCAAGCCTAATGGCACGATACGACTCAATGACGGAGAAGACCTTGCGACAAATCCTTTTGACCTTGTTTCAACACCTGAAGGAGAAGCTTACGTCTCACTCTTTGCGAGCAACAGCATCATCAAACTGGATCTTTGTAGCCAGCAGATAGAAGAACGATGGAACCCACTTGATGTCGACACCTTGGAAACATTTTGGGATCGCCCACCACGAAGTCCACAAGGGATAGAACTTACCAGTCATGGCCTGGCCGTAGTCTACAGCGGATTCATCGAAAGCATCAACAATGGGAACAGCTCCCGATATGAAGCGCCACACCTCGTGCTACTCGACAAGGACAATCTTTCATTCAAAGCAAGTGCTGAGCTCCCATGTGAGAACGCTCAACACGTCACAAGTCTTCAAGAACCAAATTTCGGTGAGGACTCGTTCTTTGTATCGTGCTCTGGCCGATTTGAACTTGAGACAGAATGGAACCTTGCAAGCAACAGCAATCTGCTCCGTATCGATGGGGAATCACTTGCACCAGTGACAACTTTGGCTACCAGCAATGTCTTTGCTTATGGGCCACTGGTGATTTCAAATGGCATGCTTTTTACAGGGGACCTATTGAGCAATCGAGTGTCTACCTTAGCTCTAAACTCACCCGATGAAACAGTGCTAACTTTAGCGAATCTCGATGCGACAAATACGCAAAGTGGTCACAGAAACGAGAGCAGAAAAGATGCCACCTTCGCTCTAACCCTATGCACCTCTTCAGACGAGCGAAGCCCAAGCCCCCTTGGCGCGAGCTTTCTTTCGAATAAAGTATATCGACTTGAAACCGATACAGGCGCATTCCATTTACACACACTCCCTTTCGACTTGCCGCCGGCCAGAGGGGTCCAAGACATTGCTTGCATCACATACGACGACACTCAACATTATGCTTACTTACTCTCACTTAGCAGCGAAATCATGGTAACCAAGTTGGAAGGAGAATCTCCTTGAGTTTGCACTTCGCGATGCTCTATTTTTTGTCGCACTTCACCAACACTCGGAAGGCTTATACGAAGTTGAGCGTGTACATCGTATGTGTGTCTATTTGTGCCTGTACCAATCCGGCCACACCCGCCGAAGACGTCAGCACAACACAACACTCTGCAAGCAATAAGCGTCATGCGACAAATATCCTGCAACAGAAAGAACACAACAAAAGAGAACACGGTGCAGCAAAAAGTGAAAAAAGAGAGCAGCATGCAGAAGAGCAAACTCTAACAAGGCTTCGAATTATATCGCTTTCCCCTGCGAGCACAGACTTCTTGATGGAACTTGAGTTAAGCGCATCCATCGTTGGAAAAACACGCTTCTGCGATGCGAGCCTTCAGGCACGAGAACTGGGTACGGGGTTTCGGCCTCAGCTTGAAACGCTGGCAGAAATGAAACCTACACATATTTTCACACAATCCGCAGGCGATGCAGCACGCATGCGAAATGCATTCACAGGTCACCCCGAGCTCCAGATTGCTCTTATGAAATACGACACGTTGGAAGACAACATCCGCTCCCTTCAAAGAATCTCGAACTTGACTCGAGCGTCAAAAAAGAAGGTGAAGGCGATCGCCCAGGCGCTTGAAAAGAAATACCGAAGCCTCATTCATCGACTTAAAACACAGCAACTCGCCCTAAACAAAGGACACTTAAAAACTCTGGCCATTGCAGGAACCGACCCATTGATTGTGGCTGGGCGCTCGACCTATATTAACGAAATTGTCGAACTTTTAGGCGGAACCTTGGTGTCGCCTGAGAGCCAGCTTGCATGGCCTCCCGCATCAAAAGAGTGGCTTATGCAACAAGAGCCAGATATTGTTTTCTACTTGGGAAAGGACTTCGCATTGCCGGAGGCTCTTACGAGTGGATTCAAGACAAACACCACGTTCTTTCATAATCGCTTTGCCCAACCTGGCCCAGAACTTTTCAAAGATATTGCGGAACTATCGCACGCATTGGGCCGCTAAAGTTTTAGGTGGGGGAGTTTCGCCCCATTATTTGGATGGTACCGCGCAAGCTGACGCAGCGTTTACTGTCATAGCAAATTTGACCTGGTTCGTGCGGGCAACTAGCGTGAGAAAAGCTCTCGAATAACGGTTGTGGGTATGCCCGAGAATCTCGTGAGCAAAAAACAGGAGCTACAATGCCGACGACACATCAAAGCGCGAAGGGCAAAGAGCATTCAATGCCACTCCTGGCTTCACCTAAATCTCCAAAAAGTAATGGTGCGAAGTTTGACCATGTGGCGTCGCCAAATGACGATTCGAAAATACAATCCTACTCACCCATTGATGGACAATTGATTGGTAGCGTTCACGGGGACACCCCTGAAAGTACTCGTTCAAAGATTTTAAGCGCTCGAAAAGCCCAGAAGGCTTGGTGGGGTATCGGCCACACACGCCGAGCTGAGATCCTTGGTCGACTACCTGGCGTGATGCAGGAGCGTATCGATGAAATTGCAGAACTTGTGCACAAAGAGATTGGGAAACCACGATGTGAAGTCATCGGGTTGACGATGCCCCCCTCAGCTGGAGTCAAATTTTACAGCCAGCTGGCTTCAAAGGTTTTCAAAGAAAAGTCGGCCAGTTCAACATTTTTTATTGGTGCGAAGTCGAGTATTCGCTACGAGCCTATCGGTGTCGTTGGGTGCATACTCCCTTGGAACTTTCCTTTTGAACTTGGGATGAAGAACGCGATTCCGGCCTTGCTTGCCGGGAATGCCTATATTCATAAGCCTTCGGAGCACTGCCCCTTGGTTGGTGATTTGTGTCGAGACCTACTCCTCGAGTGTGGCGTCCCAGAGGACCTCTACGTCAACGTCCATGGTGGTGCGGAGATTGGTCAAACATTGATCGACAACGTGGATGTGGTGACCTTTGTCGGTTCGCCCGCAACCGGGCGTAAAGTTGCGATCCGCGCAGCAGAAAATCTGATCCCCTGCGTGCTCGAGCTTGGCGGGAATGACGCAGCCATTGTTCTTGAAGACGCAGACATCCCTTACACGGCACGCGGTCTCATCAACGGAACATGTTTTAACGCGGGCCAAGTTTGTAACGGCATCGAACGCATTTTTGTGCATGAATCGATTCACGACGAACTTGTTAAAGAGCTTCACCGTCAGTTAGAAGAGTTGAAACAAAATACATCTGGGCCGGTTAATGATGTTGGGCCGGTGAAATGGGCAAATCAAGTCAGGGTCTACGAAGCGCATACCAAAGATGCCATTGATAAAGGTGCTACGCTCCACCACGGCGGAAAGGCGCTAAAACATGCGTCCGGGAGTATTTTTTGGGAGCCTACTCTCCTTACCGGGATGCACTCCGACATGACGATGATGCGCGAGGAAACATTTGGTCCTTTTCTGCCAATTCAAAGCTTCAGCGCAGAGTCGGAAGCGATTTCGTTGGCGAACGACACAACACCTTTTGGCTTGGGCGGAAGCGTATGGTCAAAAGACAAAAAGCGCGCAGCGAGACTTGCGCTGCAACTTAAGGCTGGAAACGTCATGGTGAACAATGCACTACAGTCGGGTGGCTGCATTACACTCCCCTTTGGCGGCGCTGGTGAGTCCGGCCTCGGCAGAGTTCAGGGTCGTGAAGGCTTCATGAATTATGTTGCTCCAAAAGCGTTGATGATTGCACCCAACGATGCGGATGTCATGTGGATGCCCTACTCTGAAAAAACGGAGGACTTGGCGAAGGGCATCGCTTTACTCTTTTACGGCACAAGCATTGGAAAGCGTATTCAAGGTGTGCGAGACTTTCTCAAGAACAAGTAAGAGATGGGCGCGAATAATGTTACGCGTCACTCGAATCAACGTTGACCCTTTGCCTACAAGAGGAACACCGTGAACCGTGACATCACTATTTGGGCCCCACTTTTGAGTATTTCCGCGTTATCAATTGCTATGTACTTAGCGGCATTGTTCATGAGTCAGAAGAAGGGTGAGAAGACAAAGAACAGGCGCAAAAAGCCCCTGCCCTATCTTCAACTCCTTCTCGGCCTTGGGCTTTGGTGTGGTGCGCTCGGGCTCTGGATGATTCTTGCACCGAGTGGGGTTGAGTAGGCGATATTGCTGTGCTCCCGAGAAAAACATGCTTTACCCGTCAAGGCATTGCCGCACCACAATACCCAAGAGCATCAAACATGACCCCGCCTTTGCGTGAGTTCCTGTCACTAAAACGCACATAGCGCGTTCCGCCCGCAGGGACCTCTCGGCTGACCGTATTGGCAGTCGGTTGAACTGAGTAAGAACTTTCACCAGAGACTATTGCAAAGGAACCTCTCTCACCAGTCCTTGAAAAAGATATGTAGCCTTCTGCATTTTGAGGGTCTGTTGCAAGGGTTTTGACCACAAACTCTAACATTGTTCCTCCCGGCACTGTCCGTCCTAAATCGTAAACAGCCTCTTTCGTGGATTGGCCAGAAAGCTGACCTGTAAACACACCATTGGCACTGCCAAGTGCATTCCCGGGCGCTGACATGCCATGCACACGATGAACACTTAACGCGTACCCACCTGAGCAGCTTTCGGTCTGACATGCGCCAGTGCAGCCGTCACCATTTGCAGTATTTCCATCATCGCAAGTCTCACCGGGTCCAACATGGCCATCGCCGCATATACTGTTTTTGCAATTATTTGTGCATGCATCACTATTGTCGTTGTTACCGTCATCACATTGTTCGCCAGGGTCCAAGTTTCCATTGCCACACAATGTCGCAGTACAAGAATTGCTGCACTCATCAGTGTTATCCGCATTGCCATCGTCGCACTCTTCAGTCCGGTCCTTGATACCATCGCCACAAACACACGCAGGAGTTGTAAACGAGTAGATTGCCCAATCACTATACCAGCTCGCCCCGCCAGCACTGCAGCGGCTTCTCGCAACAAACTGATAGGTGTTGCCTCCACACGAGATTGAGTTATCCGTCTCGAAATCATCAATATTGTCCGCAAATTGGGATTCGCCTGGGCCTGCATAGCCATTACCGCCCAACATATTGACACCGTAAACCAAGGGGTCAACATTTGGATCAACCCCAGCAGTCGTCAAATAAAGTTCACTACCGGTATGCCAAGTTTCAACCCTGACGTCAGAGTAAGAAGCAATCGTCAGTTCTGAGTCAGCCGGGTAAGCGTTCAAATCTGTAATATTAGGGCATATTTCGGTCATACAAGAACCGTTGCAACCATCTCCGTTATCAGTGTTCGAATCATCACACTCCTCACCTGCGTCGATCGCGCCATTCCCACAAGTCGACTCAATAATACATGTGTTCGAGCAGCCGTCACCCGACAATGCATTCCCATCGTCACACTCTTCAGTGCCACCTGTTATTCCATCGCCGCAAATAATTTCAGTTGAACACGAAGAGGAGCAACCATCACCATTAACAACGTTCCCGTCATCACAGTCTTCACCGGCAACAACATTCAACATGCCATCACCACATTGTGCATTTGTACAATCAGCATCACATGAAGCACTCTCCGCCCCATCATCGCAAAGCTCTCCGCTCGTCGCATTCACCGTGCCGTCCAAACAAGATGCCAGTGTACAGTTTGCATTGCACGACGCGCTCTCACCTTCATCATCACATTCTTCGGTGCCATTAATGATACCATCTCCGCATGAAGGAACTTCTGGGTGGGCACCACAAACAGCTGCGGAATCAACGTAGAGAGCGCCCGATGTTGTCAGTTCAACTTTTAGATACCGAGCTCCGGAAACCGGCATATTGTAATCGACTATCCCAAAATCAGTACCATGGTCCGTATAAAGTTGAATACTCTGATAGGTAACACCATCAACCGATGATTTAACTTTAAAATCTGCGCTTGTTGAAGACAGTTTAACTCGCAACTGAGCTGTGGTTGCCGATGACAAGAGAACTCCATAATCAAGGATTAAGGAATCCCCGGTACTATTCAAGACTGCGTGTGTTGAGTTTGGTGCACCGACACTATTGCCTGCGTTACTCACGGACACCCCGGTGGCAGACACGACGTAATCTGAAGAACATATTTCAAAACTGCATGCCGAAGAACACCCATCTCCATTCGCAAAGTTTCCATCATCACAGTCTTCGCCAGGTTGAACGATTCCATCCCCGCACACGGGTATGACATTCATATTAGCACCACATGCACCTAGCGCGTCAACGTGTACTGCCATTGCTGTCAACGGCATAACCCTGAACACTCGAGCGCCGCCTGCAGCAACCGTCACGCTTTGAACACTTGCGCTTTCCTGCGCAAAAAAGCCAGCAACGAGATTAAAGTCACCGTTAGCATCCTGCTGATAAACGTTGTATCCTTCGTTTGTGTTGCCAGGGATGCCCTTTATTCGAAGTTCTAGCGTTTCCCCTGCTGGAATCCATCGGCCCATATCAACATCCAAATAATCGGCACCGCCCGTGAGTTCGCCGAAGAGTTGCCCACTAAACATTGAGTTTGGTGTACCTGTTGCCTCGTTATAGTCTGACGAGCCCATTCCAGACGCGCTAACACCATAAACATTCGAACAACTTTCATTTGCGCATGTCGCACTGCACCCATCGCCGTTAGAGACGTTACCATCATCACAAGCTTCGCCGGGCTGCAGGTACCCATCACCACAAGAAGCACTCTCACAGGAATTCGTACATGAATCTGTGTTGGAGGTATTGCCATCATCACACTGCTCTCCCGCGGCACCATTCACAACCATGTCACCGCATACTACGAAGGAGCAATCCGCATCACAGGTTGCACTCATGCCCCCAGTGTCGCACTCTTCACTGCCTTCTGTTATACCATCGCCACATACAACTGTGGGACTCAAATCTGCACCACAGGCGCCACCTGCATCCACATAAAAATCATACGAACTCGATGTGCTAAAGGTTTTCACCTTGAAAAACCTCGCTCCCCCGGAAGGTACAGTCAGGGTGTCAATGTTTGGTGCAGTACCTGTCGGCACATAAGTTGAAACACTTTGCCAGCTGCCGTCCGCCTTCTTAAGATCAACCTTATATCGCCCGTATTTCCCTTGGCCTTTGGTTCTAAGTTTGAGGGTTTCGCCACCGGGGATCCATCGTCCCATATCAAGTTCAACATAGTCGCTAAGGTTTAGCTCCCCGGTAAAAAGGCTGTCGCTTGAGCCCGTCGCATTTGAGTACCCTGTTGTCCCGACCCCAGTCGCAGCGGCGACAAATATATTACTGCACGCTTCATTTTCGCACACAGCAGAGCAGCCATCACCCGACAATGTGTTACCATCGTCACATTCTTCTCCAGCATCAAGGACAGCGTTACCACATGGGGGTACCATTGTTGCACCACAGGCCCCTACTGCATCCAAACGAGCAGTCGATGCCCCACTCATCATGAGGCCGACGTTTGCTCGAAGAGAAATGTAACGGGCACCGCTTGCGGGCACTGTATATGAAATCACTTGACCGCTTGTTGATGACAGGGTGTAGCTTGCCGGACTGTTAAAATATGAACCATAAGTAGAACCGCTCCCTACAAACACAGTAGGCGTGCCATCACCAGCTGTGCGCATGACCCGAAGCTCAACGACTTCTCCTGGTGGAAGCAACCTGTTCATGTCCAGCACAATATTTGAGGTTGAGCGGGTATCGAGGCCTTGGTAAAACTCATTCGTCCAAGTGTTATTGGCAGAGCTCAAAGCTTCATTCGAAGAACCAACATTGGATGTTACAACATTCTCTGCATAGATTGCAGTCAGGCACGACTCGAACTGACATGTTGCAGAGCATCCGTCGCCAGGGCTATCGTTACCATCATCGCATAGTTCTCCAGCATCAATCACGCCATCACCGCACCGTGGCGGAATCATATCGGCCCCACAAACACCCGCAGCATCAGCAACAAAACCATCAATCTGCCCGGGAAGCACGAAAGTTGGGAATTTTCCACTCTTCAACAACTTGACATAACGAAGCCCGCCAAAGGGCACGCTATAATTGATATTGCTAAGCTCATTTGGATCAAGTGACAGTTCTGCACCAAGGGTGTAGGAGCCACCATCTCGCGAATAATAGATCTTTGCCTTAGAGCCATTAAACCCACCTCGAGCACGAAGCTCAACTGTTGTTCCAGCAGGCACGGTTTTGCCAAAATCAAGGACTAAAGTCTTCTTAAAACCGACCACGCCGGTCTCGCTATCGTCTGGACTCGAGCTCGCATTGGATGCACTTGGCGCCGAAGAACCTACTGTCGACAGGACATAGCCCGGCGCACAAAGTTCGTACGAACAGGTATTCGTACAACCATCACCGTTGATGTTGTTCGAATCGTCACAGGCCTCTGAAGGCTCAAGGTCCCCGTTGCCACATTGGGCACACACAACTTTATTCTTGGCTATAATTCTCTGTGCCCAACTTGACCACGCGGATGAAACTCCAGTCCCCAAATGTTCCATGTAGCGCGCGTAACAGTATAACTGTCCATCAGGGTCCCTATCACTATCATCGTAGTAACCACTAAAGACACTGGTGCTTGTACCGGGCAACACACTGTCTGCAACCAAGTCAAGCGCAAGTGGATTTCCAGCATTGATGTCGCCACAATATACTTGATACCGGGTACCCGGCACCCCAGTAAGTGTTACATTCGCGCGAACCCCTGTATCTTGTGCATTGCAGCTCGATGAGAGTTTGATCGTATTAAGACCTTCAAGCTCACCACATGTTGCCGAGCATCCATCAGAGTCTGATGTGTTATAGTCTTCACAGACTTCTCCAGCCACCGTGTTTATCGTTCCGTCGCCACACAACACCGGGCTACAGTCAATGTCACACGATGCGCTTTCGCTACCATCGTCACACGATTCACTGCCCTCTATATAACCATTTCCACAGAGGGGTGGCGGGGTCACATCAGCACCGCATGTGCCGACCGCGTCGACCTGCCCGTTGTCGTGGTATGTACTGTACCCTTGCAACCTTATTGCCTGCACCCCTGTACTTGGAGCGACAATGCTTTCGGTGGTTGGGGGCACGTTACCCCACTTGTAGTTGTGTGACACCCATGCTGCCGCCTCTGTCGCGCGCGTATACACTCGTATTGCCTGCTTGGTCGCAATCGTACTGCCAAGTCGCAAGTCGATCGTCTCACCCGGCGGCACAATATGCGGAAAGCTCAAAATCAAGTCAGATGATTCATCAATATCCCCAGAGAAACTATGGTCTGCAGGCCCAAGCGCAGCGGCAACACCCATCACCCCAACACTACCATCAGTCGAAACTGCAAAGATCGGCGAGCAGCTATCCCATCCGCATACACTTGAGCATCCATCCCCATTGCTGGTGTTACCGTCATCGCAATCTTCACCCGCGCCAACTACACCATCACCACATATTACTTCTTCACATAAAGCGGTACAGCCGTCGTCGTTGATAAGATTGCCATCATCACACTCTTCACCGCTTTCGAGCTGACCGTTGCCGCATTGCGGTCCGCATGAGGGGATCGTCGCAGGAGAGTATGCACTACTTGTACCTGTCCAAGCACTGCCGTTCCAGTGTTGCTCAATACCCTGACGTCTTTTCGGATTGCTCCCTTCCGCGTCAGGCCGCACAGGGGAAGATATATTCAGCGATCCGCCAGGAGGAATATTGGACCCTGTATTATAAAATCCAATCGAGCCAACATCTCTTGTTTGATGATGAACTCTTGCGCCATTCGGGGCCGAGATTGTGTAATTATACTTAAGTCCGGTATCATCCCCACTACACGTATGTCCACTATACACAATGACAGCACTTTCATTCTGACACGTCGCCGAACAACCATCGTACGCGCTCACATTTCCATCATCACATTGATCCGCACTCTCGTTTTGACCGTTTCCACATTTCTGGCACGTACTTATATTGAAAGAGAAAGTGTCTTGATTGACCCAAACGCTCCACGTTGAAGGGCCCACTCGATAACGTGTTTGAAGGTTAAACTCTGTATGGGTCGCATCCGACGCATACGACGTCCAGAACGCACGCGACGTACTAGAGCTAAAGGTCCATGCACCGCTCTGAAGCACGGTACCCACTTGGTTCGCGATCCTGTACTCCGAGACAGTGCCTAGAACCGTAGCTTCCAGATCTACAATCGCTCGAATCTGCGTTTTGTCGGTGCTGCAACCAATGTTTGCTCTAAAATCTGTTGTGGCATCGATAATCGCTTCTACATCGCAGGTCGCACTACATCCATCACCGCTTGTTGCATTACCGTCGTCGCACGCTTCGTTCGCATGTTGTATCCCATCGCCGCATGTCTCCATGCATGTCCCGCTCTGGCAAGACTCATTCGTACCGCAAGGTGAATCATCGTTTAGGTTTTGTGCAACGCAATTTCCACTACTGCAAACGCCATCGGTGCATTGGTTCCCATCCGTGTCATCACAATACAGGCCGTCAAGCTTGTTATTAATTTGGCATTTACCATTGCCCTTAACCACAACACACGATGCATACTGGCATTCGGTAGCCCCAACACAGCCTAAAACATCAAAGGTATTGGCTGTTGAGCCACATTGCGCATTGAACTCGCCTGGATTAACGCACGCAGCGTCATTGCATGCACCAGGGTCCGTGCAGTCTGAATTGCTTGAGCAGGCAGGCGTCACACACGACCCCGCTCCATCACACACATCGCCGGCATTCCCACAAGCTGTGTTTGCGCTAGCTGGAACAATGCTGCCCAGCCCTGAGTTTTGATAGCACTCTTCTATCGCGCAAAACTTCGAACACCCATCGCCGCCTAAAGTGTTTCCATCATCGCAAGTTTCAGAGCCTTGAACAATACCATCACCGCACACCTCCAAGTCACAAGATGAACTGCACCCGTCGTTCGGGTTTGTGTTGCCATCATCACAGTTCTCTCCGTATTCTTGAACAGTGTTTCCACACATTGGCGTCCAACTTACACTGTCGGCACATGTTCCTGCCATAGGCCATGCGTTCACACTAAAGGTGTACGTGGGTGTCGAGTCGTTGTAAGCAATCTGGTAGCGTCGTCCACCCATGATATCGTACGACGAGACCAATGAAACTCCGGCACCGCTCAGTGACGGCACATAGCTTATTGGGTTTTCGCCCGTAACTTCAAACCACTGCCTAAACCTACCACCGCCCAAATCGATAGGATTGCCGTAACTCGAAACATTGAGTGAACAAAGTTCGTTCACACATACTGAAGAGCATCCGTCGTTATTGTTTGTATTGCCATCATCGCATTGTTCATCTGCCCCGATCGCATTGTTACCACAGAGTTTACAGGTGGGCGAACATCCGTCGTTCGCCGCCAAGTTGCCATCATCACATTCTTCACCGACTTCAACAATACTGTTACCGCAGACAGGCGTTGGCGTACAATCACTTTCACAGCCATCACCGTCTATCAAATTACCATCATCACAATCTTCCGATGCATGAACGAAGCCATCACCGCACTCATCAATACAGGCACCAGACTGGCACGATTCGTTGCTCCCACATGACGTACCGTCCGCTTGTGTATCGAAGGAACAAACTGCTGGCGGTGTGCCACCTATGATTTTTAGACACTTTTTCGGGCGACATTCTGGGTCACTAGCATGATCCGGGCAGCCAGCGAAGTCGCTTAAGTCACCTGCTGTAACACATTGACGTGTATACTCACCGGCACCGAAGTTTTTCCAACACGTCGCAGCAAGGCAGCTCCCCGGGTCTGCGCAGTCCGAATCAATCGAACACTCTGGGGTCACACAAGTGCCGCTGCCGTCACATAAGTCACCGAGACTCCCGCAGGCCGTATCCATTGCCGCCGCACTGCAACTCGCGCCAGGCGTGAAGCAATTGTAACACTCTTCAACCTGACAGTTCGCATCACATCCATCACCCGCGGTGTCGTTTCCGTCGTCACAGGTCTCACCAATACCGAGAACACCATCCCCGCAGTGTGTCTCACACGCACCCGCCTGACAGCTTTGCCCGCTACCGCAGGGATAATCATCGTTGTGCGCTATGTTACTACATAAAGCTGTGGTGGTGCCTGGGTCTGAACACGAGTCGACTGTGCACGGGTCACTGTCATCACATTCCGAATCATTAGAGCACTCCGGGAACACGCAGCTTCCCGCTCCGTCACAAATTTTACCGGGTGCACACACGGTTTCGGCAGGTGAAGGGTTACAGCTTGAAGGTGAAGCGGAATCACATTCGTAACACGCCATAACATTGCAACTTAGACCACCAGGGCCAAGAGGTGGAGCCGGGTTAAGAGTTTGACAACCATCACCCGCAAAGAAGTTGCCATCATCGCAGACTTCGCCAGCAAAAGTATTCAGATAGCCATCCCCACATATTGCAGCCGAGCAGTCCGGGTCACAGGCCGAACTTTTGGGGCCTTCATCACAATCTTCAACGCCAGCCTGTACGAAGCCATCACCACAAGTCGCGGCAACACACAAAATGCACGCATCATCGCTGTCACCATTCGCATCATCGCAATCTTCTCCAGGCCCGGTAAACCCATCACCGCAATAGGCATCCTTACACCCTGCTGTACACGCATCGGTGTTAAGGTTGTTGCCATCATCGCATTCTTCACCAGATTGAACAAAGCCATCACCACACACGGGGTCTAAACACGAGTTCGTACAGTCGTCGGTATTAATTGCGTTGCCATCATCACACTCTTCGCTACCTTGCGTATAACCATCGCCGCACACCGCAGGCACACAGCTCGATGTACATGAATCCGTATTGATTTGATTGCCATCATCACACTGCTCAACGCCGCTTTGAACAATACCGTCACCGCACTCCGCATTTTCACAAGCGTTCGTACATGAGTTGTTGTTGTTTACATCGCCATCGTCGCATTCTTCAACAGCCCCATAAAGGATTCCATCGCCACACTTTGCATTCAAACAGCTTGCAGTACAGGCATCGGTATCAATCGCATTTCCGTCATCACACTCTTCACCTGGGCCGATGATATTGTCGCCACACTCAGCGTTTTGACAAATGGCCGTGCATGAATCGGTATTGATGGTGTTACCATCATCGCACTCTTCGCCTGGCCCGATGATGTTATCCCCGCACACAGGGGTCAAACATGAATCGGTACACGCATCGGTTGGGACCGTATTACCGTCATCACATTGCTCGCCGGCACTCCCATTTAAAATTCCGTCGCCGCAAGTTGCTGTCGTACAGTTTGCGTTACAGCTTGCGCTTTCCAATGGGTTTGGTGCAACATCGGTGCCATTGCCGTCATCACAATCTTCACCAAAGTCAACAACGCCGTTACCGCAAAGCTCAATGTCGTACGTACTCGCACTCACATTTTCTAAACTTGGATTGACCTTACAATCGCTGTTGCAGGTTTCACATTCGCTCGTAAGAGATTCGATATCACACTCTTCTTGCGCATTGCCCACACCGCTCACCCATGCGAAACCATCACCACATGTGTTTGAGGTACAGTTTTCGGTACATGCATTGTCTGGGCCGTTCGAAATCCCGTCATCGCAGATTTCTCCCGCAGCGGTATTCAAAAGACCGTCACCACATACGGGCACCGAACAATCGATATCACAAAAGGCGGTCCCGTTGAGAGCATTTCCTGGGTCACATGCTTCTGGCGCGGTCACAACCCCGTCTCCACAGTCGGGGCCACAAACTCCAAACTGACAAATCATACCGTCAGGCGGGCCACAGGTGCTGCCTTCGGCAACATTCAAATAGGTACATTCATGCGTGGTTGCATCGCATGCGTCTTGCGTACAAGGGTTGCTATCATTACAATGTATGTCTTGGCTACACTGCTGGCAGCCCCCATCTTCACAGACACCGTCAAGCTCTGGGTCGTTCGCGCCAAAAGCAGGTGCAGGAACGCCATCATAGTTGCAAGACGTATCATCCGATTCATTTGCAGCGATGCACGATCCATCTTGGCAGACCGAGCCCGAACAAATATCGCCATCGTTGTTTGCTGCACAATCTGCATCTGAGAGACAATCGACACAAGAACCGTCTGCCGAACAAATACCATCATTAATAGAGTCCGCATCCGAGTCACATGCCGTCCCTTGCGCCAACATGGACGTCTCACACACATGCGAAGTCATATTGCAGAATCCTGTAGCACAGCCTACACTAAGGCCCGTACAATCCGCATCACTCCAACAATAATTAAAGCAACCATCACTCGGGCAAGCACCAGCGTTTGGACAAGGGCAAGAATCATTCGTGCACGTTGCAGGATTAACAGCGGTACATTTCGGTGAACAATCTCCCTGCCAGCCGTTCAATGCGCCGTCGTCGCATGCTTCCCCCGGATCGACATTGCCATCACCACAATAGGCGACATCAATATTGGCGCACAGACTGGGGTCACCCTGGCCCGCCTCCGCATTGCGAATCACTTTTGAGTACACACTTGATTTACCGAGCATCGAAACATAAAACTTCTCGGGTGTTCCCGGCGGTATAAAAGCTTGGTCTGGAGCAAGGATGTTCAACTGGGCATGGCCCGAGTAATGTGCCGGAGCTTCACCATCAGACTCAAACTGACGGTAACGCTCACCATATGCACGCAGCTCACGTGTCAATATCAACGACCCGAGATTTATCGGCGCATTGGTTTCCTCAAGGAAAATCACAGCATCCAAGACATGATTCATCGGAAAACCATTGTCTGTCGTATTCCCACCCGCAGGAGAGGCCGCATAGCGACTGGCCGTCATGATGTTGGCAGCAAAACCATCGTATGCATTATCCCCGGCACCAACCGTAGCAATGCTGCCCCAGTTCCGTGACTGGTCACTCCATGTGTTGCTTTGAACGCGCACAGAATCCCCATAGAGGGTAATGTTCCGTTTAAGCTTGCCCGTCGCATAGAGTGGGCCTGAGCTTGCGAACATAAACTTGTTGGTATCCGAGGTCGATGTGCTCTCAAAGACGCGAACGCCATTAACGAATGAAGTATGGATTACCCCCGATGTGTAGGGTTTACACTCGGGTGGGAAGACGAAGGTGTCGGGCTCGCAACCCGTATTGTTTGGGTCACTCAAGCAACTGTCAACATAATGTGTGAGCCAAGTATTGCCATCGTTAACATTGAGACTACCATTCGCAGCGAACTGACTGTACACGCTCTGATATGCCCCCTGCAATTGCACGTCCGTTTTTGAAACCAACATACTCGACACATCAGAAGCGGGCCCCCCGCTCGCCAAAGGTGAAAGCGCAGTGTCGAGTAGACCATCGGAATCGCGATCTGAAGTTGAAGAATAGAGAACACTACCATAATGTTTTTCGAGCTGCTCACAAAGAGCCGATGCAGGTGCCTCGGCATTAAAGTTATCGGAGAGGAATCGGCCGCCATGCTCAGAAGAAATAAATGGTTCACTACCAATACTAGAAAGACCGCCTGGGCTGTTGGGTTGTGTAAGAAGCGCGATATTTTTCGACCCTATATCAAGTCCGCCTGGCGTATCACTATCAACAAATATGATCCCGTTGAAATCGTTCCCAGTAAAATTGATGGCGCCTTCATCATGTGGAGAGCCACACCCACTTGTATTTGGGAAGTAAGTGCCCAGCTCACCCTCCCCGCAGTGAGAAGCGCTTGTCAGGGCGCTTTCAAGTGCGCTTACATCAACATTCATAGGCAGAATGTTGCGCGCTGCCATGTTTGCATCGTTTGAATAAAAAGGGTCTACAAAGCCAGCCATACTCGCAAGAACGAAGTCGCGTGTTGTTTGTGCAGCACCGTTACGCCCTGCACTAAAATAACCGTTCCCTGCATTCCACAGTTGGCCATACGATACGATATTAACATCGCTGCTCTCAAAAGGTAGCAAGCCACCGTCGCGTTTCATCTGATCTGCAAAAGCGTTTCTCGAATCATTCCCAACTGCGAAGTTATAACCGGGCGCTAAGTTACCCGTCACCAAAGTGTTGCTAGAGCCCGCACCATATTTTTCTTGTTTCAAGAAACCTCTGTTCGCGCGCTGCCGTCTCGTCAGCCATGACCCAAAATGATCGGTGTCAGCGCTGGGCCAGCCATCAAAACCATATCCACTGTAATAGGTCATACGATCGAGCTGCAGCACCGCGTACTCGGGTAAAGTTAACGCGTGGATTGCGCTTTCAATGGTGTCGCTACCGCTTGGGGGTGTATCTGGAGAATATGTTTCGAGGCCATCAATGTCGAGGCCAAAAAGCGATGGGTCCAATTGAGCGTAACCATAGCGAAAAGGTGAAAATCCGCGCGGAGGCTCAACACCCCACCCACGCACACGACGCAAGCTTGCTTGACCCACGTCAAAATCCATTTCAAGCGAAGCGTCATTATCACGGTCCCAACGTATGGAGTAGTGCCCCGGATGGTCAGACCATACCGGCATAAAGCAACACGGCTCCACACTTTCTTCACAGTCCGCCCCTGGCTTTCGCACAAACCAATTACCGCTAATGATCCAAATGTCTGCCTTTGACTTATATGCGTCTTGAGAAAGTGCAGCCCACTGTTCGTAATCTTTTAGAATACCTTGCTCATCTTTTGCACTTGCTCCGTCCGCTTCGAAATAGAACTCTCCCGCTCCCAAGTACTGATCGCGCACCCGCCCGCCAAACTCATCAATTGCTTCTTTTACCGATTGAGTTCCTCCGCATCCAGCTTGGGTTAGGTCGCAAGAGTCGTAACCATCAGCATTGATAATACCGGTAACGGCAAAGGTTGTGTCCGGGTCTAAAGTACATGCTCCATTCGCGAGGCCATAGATTTTCTCCGAGGCAGAGAGGGCTGCAACTTCAGTGTCTGCAATACACACATCACCGTTGGCAAAGAGGGTCCCTTCAACACTTAAGTTTTCACCCGTTGTGTTGCCTGGGTACATCGAAATATCAACCTCTGAATACACTGAGAAGTCAAAAGGTGTAACTTTTGAGAATAGAAACTCTTCATGAAATGCGCACGATGCCCCGTCGTCATACAGACCATCATTACTATTCCCTTGCCCCGCGACGACGTCAACTTTAATAATTGCGTTTGAACTCGGCAAGCCTTTTAACGCACCCGTATCATTGAGCTCAGAGCCCTTGCAATCGATCTCGACATCGACATCGTGCAAAACAATACCATCGGTCTCGAGTGCCCCGTCACTTCCAAAGAGTGAGCACGACTCTGCTTCAATATACATTGCAAGTAGACCGTCGGGATCCTCCACACATTCTTTCATTAATTGGGGGCCACGTTCTTGTATGGAGTTCAGCAAGTGAACCCGAAGCGGTTCAGCAAGCCCGGTGCATGTCTCATCCATGTCTCGCTGTTCGGCCTGAGCATTGGTTGCACCGAGACTCCCGCCTTGGGTTGTCACAAGGACACCAACAGCAATAGAAGTTACGGTCACCGCAAAGAGAACCATGCCCAACACGTATCCACGTGTTATTCGCCCCTGCTTGAACTCTCGAGTGTCCGACATTTCAACATCGATATGTTTCGTTTTTTTAGTCACATCAACTCGCACGCTAAAATCTTGTTTTAGTGTAAAGTCTTTTCGCCTCTAACCTCAAACCTGTCTCGTTGTGAGTCGCAAAATGAAACAATACAAACTTTTGTAAAACGACCCTACAAACTTTTTGAAAACGAAATTCTCTCGAAGCCCCACCAAAAAAATTCGAATGGTTTTAGTAAGTATGAGTTGGGAAAGTGTGTCCATTTGAAACACGGTGGCGCGACCAAGGTTGATCTTGATACCCTAAGCAAGTTCAACTTTTCAAAGGTGTCATGTGACCAACTCAAAGCCTAAAGCTCGCTATGACAAGACCACACTTTCCAAGTGGATTTTTATTGCAAGTTGTATTTTTTTCCTCTCGGGAAGGGTATTGGCGGCGGAAGGACGCGTCGTAAACTTCACACTCAACTACAGTGACCTTCCCTCACCGTTGACCTTTCAGAACGCAAGACCTTCAACTCAAATCAACCATTCTTTTTCAGGAGTTGCCCCCTACGACACTGTTGCGATCACAGTTGACCTTGGCGCCAATCATGTCAGTGATCGCTTCGAGATTGAAATCGACACCGATCGCTCAATTGAAGTGTTTGTTGATGCGACGTCAATCCCTAACACCTATGTCACCTTAACACAGATGGTTACGACAGCTGGCACGGGGACATGTGCTCCCCTGCGGTGACGGCACCTGCGATAACGGCGCAGGAGAAGATTGCGAAACTTGTGCACCGGATTGTGCCTGCGAGATTGGCGAGACCTGCAACCCAAACTCCGGTGCTTCTGGCGACGCGGTCTGTCAAGACGACTGCAATCTTGGCGGTTGCCCCGCTGGGGACATTTGTCTTCATGGAAGCTGTTCGCCTGGACCTTGCGCTGCGGCGCAAAATATCGACAGAATTGTTTTTGGTAAAATAGACGGTTACCAATCTCCTGAAGGAGGCACTCCTAATTTCAGCACACAACAATTGGCTGCATTAGTTGCGAGTGCGCAATCCGCACCTCTGAAAAGCCCGGGTTACGATAGCGACGACTCCGGGGTGAGCGCCGACACCAAAAGCGTAGAGATCCGTAAGGGGCTGGCCACGTGTTTATCCTTAGAGCACCGGCGCCACAAATTAGGACCAACCATGGGCTACGGCCTGATTGTGTGGCAACGTAATGGCGCGGCGGTTGGAAACATTCTTGGCTATGGAGCGCTTACGGGTGGCTCGGGCGGAATACTCTTGCCGGCACCAATATCGAGTGTGACGGAATCTGGTTCTTTTCAGGTGGACTCTTATGATATTTCCAATGTTCCAACAGGAATACCTGGCCTCAGTTTCTTGGACTTTTTCAACGTCGACAATTTTGATTTAAACTCCATGGGGCTGAACCCAGCAACTATCCCCCAATATATGCCGACTCATCTTAGTATAGTAGACATCGAGAGCGATGGTGGTGGTTTAGACTATTGGACGCTCACAGTTGGCTATAACGATCCTGTGTGCGGTAACGATATTTGTGAGTACAATGGAGGCGAAACCTGCGATGGTTGCCCGGAAGACTGTGGCTGCTCAGCCCCTTACGCATGTGGTGACGCTGACACCGGAATATGTACTTGTGATGACAACCCTAATGACGGTTACGACTGTTGTGCGCAAAGTGAAATTCCAGTGAGTGAGTGCAATGCCCTTGTTGAGCTCTACCACTCTCTCGATGGCGACAATTGGAACTCAACCCTTACATCAGATTCAGAGCAGTGGCTTCTTACGGACAGTCAACCGAGCGACTGGCGAGGTGTCATTGTTACCAACAATCATGTATCGGAATTGGTTTTGGCTTGGGACAATCACGCAGGGGTGCTCCCCAATAATTTTAATGAATATCCTGAACTCGAAGTATTTATGTTTGCCAATGCGCCGCTGACGAGTGGCGATATCCCATCAAGTCTTTTTGACCTGCAAAATCTAAGAGAAGTCATTATTGCCTCCAATGGCATCGGTGGTGAACTTCCTACAAATCTGACGAACGCAACCACCCTTGAGCGGATTTGGATTCACTCCAACTCAAACCTTTCAGGCAAGCTTCCCAGTGGGTGGTCACAGCTGTCGGCACTCAGAGACCTAGAACTTGGGCACAATAATTTTATCGGCGATATAGAAATGACCTTTCGAGACATGCCATTGCTAGAACATATCGTCTTACGGGACAATAACTTTGATGGTTTGGCGCCGAGGCTTGATGAAAGTGCCAACCTGCAAAAGTATAGTATCAGCGAGAACAACTTTAGCGGACCTGTCCCTTCATTCTTAACAACTCTTCCGAATCTCAACGTCATCGATGCGGACAGCAACCTGCTTGCAGGACTTGTACCCGCCGACCTCATGACTTTGTCTTTATCGACCCTTTCGCTTCAAAACAACGGTTGCTTGACGGCAGGAGACAACACGGTCTTAGAAGCCTGGCTCGACTCAATGGATCCCAATTGGGACAATGGCTGGACGGGCTACCCAGCTTGCGACTGCTTTACCGATACACACTGTCCTGCGGGAGACCCGGTTTGCCACATCGCGAGCGGTGTTTGCGAAGCCACGCCACCCACCTGTGGCGACAACATCTGTGAATCACCATTAGAAACATGTGTGAATTGTGTTGCCGACTGCGGGTGTGATGCGCTCGAGACTTGTGACGCGGGCATAGGTCAATGTTCGTGCATCGACAATGAAGCTTCTGACCCTGACGTTAGCGCACCAGCACTTGTTTGCGGTGGTGGTGCGAGTGGAGGAAGCTGTGGTGCTGGCGATGTGGATTACTTTAGAATTTACCCGCAAAGTGCGGCCTCCCCTCAAGCGGGCATCAGTGATTATGTCGTTGCTGGAGCCGATGTTGTCTGTGAAGCACTCGCCTACGATATCGCAAGTGACTCCTATACGAGTCTAGACTCCGACACCTCGCCAACAGGTGGTTGTACATTATCGGTCGCACTCAATCCGGGCATTCCAATGGCAGACGTCTATTACTTAAAAATTGAGGGCGCGCCGGGCGCATCATCAAGTGCCTATACTATCAACACGAATTGCGCTTTGGGGACTCCCCCGGCCGCAGTATGCGGTAATGGCACGGTTGAAGGCACTGAAGTTTGTGATGACGGCGATAATATCAATGGTGAAGGCTGCATGGCCGATTGTAGTGTATGCTCGACCACTTCAGACTCAGAAACAATCCCATATGATTGCTGCGCCCAAACCGACATACCGGTCTCAGAATGTGAAGCATTGGTTGCACTTTACAACGATACTGATGGGCCGAACTGGACGACGAATACGAACTGGTTGGATTCTGACACGGTGAATAAAGGGCCGAGTACTTGGTTTGGCATCAATGTTTCTGGCGCTAGAGTTAAAAATATTGGACTTCCTTCAAATAATTTAGTGAACACTATCCCAAGTGAACTGGAAAATTTAAGTGTTATGTTTGATCTACAACTCAATGGGAACTCTTTGACTGGTATCATACCGAGTTGGCTGGGGAACATGACAGCCCTTAGATATCTGTTTTTGAGTGAAAACAACTTTTCGGGCAATATCCCGCCTCAAATAGGAGGCCTCCTCAACTTACAACAGCTGCTTCTTTTTGGGAATTCATTGTCAGGCACAATTCCGCCTGAGATCGGAGACCTCTCATCATTAACTTTTGCAAACTTATCTTTGAACAACTTGGAGGGACTTGTGCCCCCAGACATAAATGCCGCAAACTTGCCTTTAGTCGGCGGTTTGCATTTAGACCGAAACGAGTGTTTAACTTCTGGAGACAATGTAACTCTAACTAGTTTCCTGCAAAGCGTAGACAATACTGGTATGCCATGGAATGGCGGTTTTAATGACGAGACTGGGTCATGCCAAGTCTGCGGTGATGGCGTTGTAAGCGGCACAGAAACTTGCGATGATGGCATGAGCGATTTGCCGCCGAGTGATGGTGATGGGTGTGATGCGAACTGTCAGGTGGAATAAGATAAGAGCGACAACATAAAACATTTTGGTTTTTTTTGTCACACGGATTGAATACGAGCGCTGCTCTAAGGTACGTTTAAAATTCAACGGAGCATGCCATGAGAATCATACTATCATATTTATGCATCGCGACTTTCACCCACCTAATCACTGGTTGTTCAAAATCAGAACCCGCAGCACAAGTGATCGAACCCGCACAAATACAAACGAAAAGTGCGACCCTTGAACTTGAAGCCATTGACCTCAATTCGCCAGCGAAAGAAGATGCTGCGAAAGGAGACAGGTTAAAGAAAGCCGAAAGAACTGTCGGAGACCTTCCGAAAATACCGCAGCCATTTGATCTCAACACGCTTTCTGAAGCAGAAAGAAAGGCACCCGTCTTTGATGCAGGGAGTTGGCCGGAGGCCTATCAAGAGAAAAACTTGAAACGCCTCGTCGCCCCTATTGCGAAGAAGGCAAAGCTTACGAATGCCAAATGGGACTGTTCAAGCTTCCCTTGTATTGTTCGTTACCGAAGCTCGAAGCTCGACACCTGCAACGATTTTATGACGAACTTTTTTCAAGACAAAAAGGTCCGGGCGATGAAGAATGCACGCTTAAAATTCGACCACTGGCCGCTAAAATGGAAGAAGGGACAATCAGCGGTCGAGGGCGCTCAAACATGTTCGTATACACTCTTCCCTAGGGATCTTGATGAAAAGCAAAAGGCATTGGTCTATCATCAAGCGCGAAAGAGAGTCAGCGAATGGCGAACTCGGCCGCCAATTTAATGGAAAGCGGCGACAAACCTACGACAGAACACCACATTTCCACGAACCGCGACCTTTTATACTGGTTGTATGCGTCATCACTCAGCGATGCGCTCTCTTTATGTCTATGGCGACCAATGTACCGAGAAAGAATTTACAGTAGTCTTGCTTGACCGTGTGCCTCCCACCTTTCAAAATATTGCTTCGCTTTCAACTTTCGCTTGGTTTGTGCAGATGTCATGTAACGTATTTTGCCGAAAATGGGTCGTTCAGGCCCCCAGGCTCGATCGAATCTCCCAAGCACCCACATGATACCGGAGTACGAGTTTGGGTCACGACCATCGAGTGCATATTTGTTGTTAAGATAAAGCATTGTCTTGAGCGCCTCGCGCGGTGAACTCGACCAGTGCAGTATTTTCTTTCCCCACAACATACGAATGTAATTTTGAATAATCCCGGTCTCGATAAGTTCACGTTGTGCCGCATTCCAAATTGGGTCATGTGTTTGCGCCTGCTCAAACTCTTCACACGTATAGGTATATTCTCGCTCGTCACCCGAGTGTTCGTCGAGCGTTCGAATCGCCCACTCCGGTAGTGAATCAAAGGATGCGTAGTTCTCTAAATGATAATGACAGAAAATATGTCCGAGCTCACGCCATGTCACAACCTCATCAAAGAACGACTCCGCACCCTCAGACATCCCCCAGAACCCTGCGCGTCGACCGTTTGGTGGCTCCATCATTCGGTCAGGCGACCACCCTTCCCTCTCCCATAGGTCATTCAAAATCTGGTGCGTTGAGATATGCCCGTAATGCAGATAAGGGGAAAGCCCCGATGCTGCAGACAGGTCTGGGTGACTTCGCTCACTCGCGTAACGCGAAAGCCCTTCCTCAAGAAAGTGACGCCACTGCTTTTGTGCCTCGTGGGCCCCGCCGACACACCCTTCAACCGCCCGAGGGCTACTGGGCACCCCGGTCTTTTTCACAATTTCCTCTGTCGGCAACTCGAGAGAGACACCCTTAAAGTGTCGGAGTTTTTCATTGAGTTCGGCGCTGATTTTTTGTGCAGGCTCACTCGCACATTCCTTACGCAGCCACGCATGTGCCTCATCGGGTGCATGTTTACTTAGTGTGTTTGCGCAAAGGCGATGTGCATTCTTATGAAGATAGCGACGAAAAGAATGGGCCGTCGGGAAGCTTCGCTCAGTCGAGTTCAGCGCAACCCACCCGCATGAATCGACTGCAAGTAAAGCGCACTCCACTTTTTTGGCAGCAGCATCAATCATTTTGGGGATAAAAAAACAGGGGAACCAGTCCGTTACAACCATGCACGCGTCTTGACACAATTGGGACAAGAGTCCGCTTCCGCTATGGCCCTCGGACTCGACAAAAGACACGTAGGGGATCCCGAGGGCCGCAAAGGCATCTCGATTGTCTTTCATTCCTTGAAGGATAAAAGTATGATGCCGTGCCGACGCGTGCTCATATTGCGACCGTAAAGCCTCAAAAACGACGAGTGGCTTCTGATGTTTGTACGCTGCCGCTACCGCGCATTGAAGACCGGCGTTGTAGGTCGCACGTCTTGCCGAAGTCATCCAGTAGAGGACAAAGCCCCCTGAAGAATTGAACTCATGTTGATTGCGTTTCAGAATTCGCTCTTTCATAGTAGCTCTGATGATCTCTCCCGACAAACATTACACGTTTGCAAGCAGCGAAAGAGGTGGAGCGCAACCTTGCTTTGCCCCTTATTGGGTGCGCTGCGCTTACCCTGTCGTATGTGCGATAGTGTTGACCCTAATCAGCGCCAACGAATCGAAAGCAAAAATACTCGAATGGGCCGATGAAGCTGAACGCCCCAATCAAGTCGATGAAGAAAAATGGACCTTTGCAGGAGTTCCGCGTTTCACCTTCACCAACGATGATGGTTTTGGGGCCGGGCTTCGTTTCAACGCGTACCAACTCAAACCGGGTTATCGCCCATACAAAATGATGATCGCAGGCCAAGCGTGGATGAGCACCAAGTTTGTGCAACACCATTACATTCAAATTGATTGGCTTGATATTGGATCAAAACCGCTACGTCTCACCTCGACAGCCGGTTTTTTTCAAACGCGGAGCAACATTTATTGTGGAGTCGGCGAAGCGAGTGATTGTGAATCCCCCTCTGAAGGCACGAACCAAAGCTCAAACCACGATGCAGAAACCTTTGCAGCGCGCCAAGGACGTCGATATAACCTGATGCGCTTTTATCAGCCCTATTGGGTTTCACATTTGAGATATAACTTGGGTAAGACAGAGAAAAAGTTGGAGCTTATTGTTGGTGCAAGACTCAATTATTATCGTAGCGGTACATGGCTGGACCCAGACAAAGATGGTCGTTCAGACCACTACCCTTTCCCTGAGACCCGCTATGCCTTGGCCTTCCCGAATGGAGAAAACGGCTTTTTCAATCAGTTCGAAGCGGGTCTATCTTACGATACGCGCGACGACGAGCCTCAACCTTCACGAGGGATGTGGCTCGTCACAACATTGCGTTCAGGAGGAAAATGGTCGGGTTCCAACTGGTCGAATGTGGCACTTCACACTGACCTCCGCTTCTACATGCCTCTTACGAAACGCTTAACGTTAACATCACGAACTTTAGCAGACTTTCTGTTCGGCACAGCGCCCGTTAATGAGTTGGCGAACATGGGTGGGTTAGCGACATGGCATCGTGGAGTCGGAGGTGTCTATTGGGGACGCGGTATCCGTGCACGGCGCTACCCTGGCCCTATCAAAGTCGGCCAGCAAATTGAGTTCCGTTATCGCACACGTCCATTCAAAATTTTCGGGCAGTTCATTGACCCCATTTGGGTAGCCTTTGGTGACCTTGGTGCCTCGTCCACTTCCATCGGCAAGCTCGGATCGGCGCTTGGACAGATGCACATGAGTTACGGTGTTGCCCTGCGACTTGCCCTCAACCACAACTTTGTATTTCGGATGGACCTCGCATTCTCACCCAATGAGGGATTTTCACCCTTCTTCTACAATGCTCCCGACCACCCATACTAGCTTCAGGGTCACCTAGAACCCGCCTGCAAGAGCAAGACAATCAGACTCCCTCAAAATTTCGCTCATGGATCTGGTCAGACACCACTTCTGGCGAATTGGCGACGAAGAAATCATTGCACGCCACCGGGCATCATTCGGGATTGCTTGGTCATAGTCGACAAGGTTAGGCATGATAGCGGCAAAGACCTCGCATTCATCGTGGTTGCCTTTGCAGCTAGAATTTGTGAGCCACAACGCACGCACCTTGTTTGGAACCCTCAATGAGGGCACTTCAACATAATAGTCGGCGTCAACCAAACTCTCAGGAAGAGTATTTAGAGACTGCACTAACATTAAACTCGTACTCTCCCCAGCGTTGATTACGATGGCTTCATCAAGCTCGACATTCACCGCCAAATTTTGTGAGATAAGCGCTAGAGGCTGCTTCCATTCTACGGGTCTATCAAGGTGATTGTGCACGCTGATAATCAAGTATTCACGAGAGGCATCAGGCCCTTCTGGGTTTGGGGCCACCTCAATGAAATTGACACTTAGCATGCCTACAGAACTGTTGCTTGGTATGTCATTGTCACCACTCGAAGCGCTCTGAATGCAGCGCATTACTTTTGGGTGTTGGGGTGACAACCACTGCTTATCACTCGCAATCGCATTGAATGTCTGAATAGGATCATCGGGGACGCTACTCAGTGACAACCCAAGAGTACCCGCAATCAAACAAGCGTCTTTTGCTCCTTTCTGCGCCGAGATGTATTTGACATCGCCCTGCAAAGTGTTTGCTGTATTTTTGTATTGTGCATCGACGAAACCCGACCATTTGAGTGTACGCACTCCCAACTCGTCCCTTATGTCCACAAACAAAGAAACCAGCTGGGGCCCTTCCCTCAACAGGTCATCTTTGAGTTGAAGCGATACCAATTTCACGCCCGGGTTGTACAGCCACTTTACAACACTAAAGCCCCTCTCATCGTGTTCGCCCTTGTCCCTCTTGGTCAAACGAACATCCGCGAGTTCGATGTATGAGTTCTCTGAGTCTGACTCAAGCACAAGTGACACGTCAACGAAGGATGTGTGCTCGGAACCTTCTTCACCCGAGCGTAAATGCACGAGGCTCTCACTGCCGAAAAGAGAGGCAGCATTACTCGCAAAATGAGGCACCCCCGTCTCGGCTTCGATACGCGTCACCGAAACATTGCTACGCTGCCAAAGCGTAATCTCACAGGGCCACCTCCTATATTCGTCTTCTAATGTACCCCTGCTTCCTTGCGCGAAGGTCGCAGCACGACCTGCTGCAAGCTTCTCACACGACTTTACATCACGCGCACCACCTCGACCCACTTGCAACACAATTGCTTCGACATCACTTTGTGGTTCGCCCTCTTGGGTCGCACTTTGACTTGGTTCGTGAAACGCGCACTTCCACGTTTGGTCAGCCTCAGAAGGTTTCGCTGCACTGGATTCCTCCCGACATGCAAGCCGATCACCGTCTGTGCGCGTCACAACTCTCAAATCTTGCATCTCATCATGTTCTCCATGCTTATTAGTTTGCGTGCGCTCGTACCAGCGCACATGAACAATTGAATGGTCACCATTTGACGTGACGCGGGTTGAGAGCAACGCAAGTTCGGTGTTGGCGCGGGGCCAGTTGCCACCACACACAACAAGAGTCAGCACCAAGTTCAAGAGTAGAACATTACGAACCACCATGGATTGCCTCCAGCTCAAGTGCACTGAATCGAAGGTCTCCAAAACGCAGGCATAAGGACTCAAGACGGCTCAATAAGAAGCGGCGGAGTCCTTGTCCTTGGGGTAAAAAGTCGAATGCACTCAAATCTCCCCACGCGACATCGTGGCAGAGACCCAAACGCCAAAGACGCTGCAATCGTTTGACCCATGACTTCGGGTCTTCTTTTGAAGGTCGCGACGCTGAAGCAAAAGCTTGCAAGAGCAAGCGCTCTTCCGAATCATACATTTGGCCTTTGAGGTCCCATGATAAATCAAGCCCGACACGGAATAGTGCCCCCTGGTTGGTTCGCCGCCCCTCTTCGTACGCAAAAACATCGAGGTCTCGTCGAGTATCTCTATCTTCGCCATAGTCTGCACCAATGCTTATCCTCGGGAGCCAATTCCGCCTTCGCGCTCTTCTCTGCATCTCATCCAGTACTTTCTCTTCAAGATTTCGTTCAACCCTTTTCACCTTTAACGCAAGGGTGCTCGCAAGACTTCCCACCTCGTCCATCCAGATTTCCATGCGTTCGAGCTCGCCCTCGCCCTGGTCGTGCATCATGCTTGTATCAACTTGTTTCTGATGAAAGTGAGTCTGCGGGGTTGAGGCCAATGCGAAGTTTGAACAACCTATGAAAACCATCAACGGTAGCACAACCTTAACTGCCCCGAAAAAACATCTCGTCACATGACAATTCCTACGCATTCAAAACCTTCCCGCGTTAGAGCTTCAAATTATCTGCGATCGTGAGGCAACATTTTTGCATGCAAACACGGGACACGTTTGCGTCACAACTTTACATTGGCCGCTTGTTATAGGACTCGAGGCTCGTCGCCACGCACAAAAGCATTCGGTCCACATGCGATGCAGTCCCTTGTGGCCTGCAAGGGCACCTTGCGGATTTTAAGGTTTCTGAGGTCAAAGAAATGATACCTATTCTGCAGCGATTGAATATCTCTGTTCACGCCGTCATCCCCATCGAAAGGGATTCCTAAAACACAGTCTTGCACCCAAAGATTTACCATCGATGACGCAATGTGCATGGTATGGGCCGGCATCGTCCCGATAAGAGCGCATGGGCGAGTCGATTGACGAAGCGCTTCACCCTCAAAGACACATCGAAGACACCCTCGGTCTGGGTCCTTACGGGTTTGTGCATGAATTAATGCACTTGCGCCATTCCAACCCGATGTTGCGCCGTAGACAAAGGTTTTCCCGAGGGCAAGTGCCGCATCGTGCAATCTGAGCTTTGTTTGAATGTTGTCCACGCAATCGAAGACGACATCGCAGTCTCGCATTAAATTCCGTACGTTGTGCGAAAGCACTCTCTCGTGGAGTGCTTCGACCTTTTGGGCGCCATGCATTTGTTGAAGCATCGTTGCCAATAGCGATGCTTTTGACTCCCCTAAATCTTGAGCCGAGAACGCCCACTGCCGACCGAGGTTCGAAGTTTCCACCCGGTCATCGTCCACTATCACAATATGCCCAACATTCATTCGCGCCAGAAGAAGCGCAAGGGGCGTACCAAGACCCCCGGCACCCACGATCAATGCGCGCTGGGCTAAGAACTTGTCCGCAAAACTTCGCGCAGAGTCCTCTGAAGTAGCGAAGAGTCGCTGCATTGGGTTTTGGTCAAAAAGCACGAGGGAATCATAACAAAAAAATTCCTTTTGCGCTGCCATATTCTGGTTCTTGGGTGTGTGTCCATGCTATCAAGAGCAGAGAGGTTTAGTGTGGTTCAGGTTCGCGCATACGATGGTGATGAAGAAGTCTGCTCTTTTGAGTTGGGAGCAGAACCGATAATCGTGGGCCGCGATGCAGGTGCCGACATCTACCTCGACAACCGCTCACTCTCTCGGCGTCATGCTCAGATTGAGATGCGGGGAGCTTCAATATGGATCTCCGACCTGGGAAGTCAGAATGGTACCTTCGTTAATGAAGAACGAATTGACGCTTCGGTAGCGATACAGGCAAACGACACCATACGACTGGGGAGCTACCACCTCGTTATTGACGATGTGCAGGCTCTGGAAGACGACACACCAGTTCTCACGCTGAGTGGCCCCGAGGGCAACCATCGTTTTGCACTTGTGGGCAATGAAATCGTACTCGGCAGGGCTCCAAGTTGTGATATCGCCATCGGCCACAAGAGTATCTCACGGCGACACCTCAAGATTTCGATTCAAGGCTCGCAGTATTTCATTGAAGACCTCGGAAGCCAAAACGGGACCCGGGTCAATGGCATTACGATTACCAAACCTGTTAAAGTTGGCGGTGACGATAAAATCGAGATCTCAGATTTCACACTGCGGATTGGGCATCTGAAGGGTGACCCTTCGAAGAATGCCCAAAAAAGTACGATGCTAATCGATAAGTCCGCGCTCGCCAATGCTGCTTATATGGAAGGTGACGTTCAGAGAACGGACTCGGTTGCCGGGCGCGTTCATGTTGGTCACGTTCATGAAAATATCGACTCCGCTGAGGCCAGCGACGCTGGCGCCTATGCGAATGAGTTCGTCAAGCCCGCTGGCACTCAAGATGTCCTACTTCATGATGGAGAGTTTTTCCCTGCGAGCATCGCTGCGAGCCAGGCACGAACAGGAGCCTTGACACACAGTAACCAAGCAAACCCTAACGATATTCTTGGTTCGCGTTCGCCTGGGGTTAAACCATGGGAAGTCGTGATTGAGCACCACGATACGATCGTACAACGGCTTCGCGTTAAAGCCCCCTTTCTTGTTATCGGTGAGGACGGGAACCCCAGAGACGGTGGTTCACAAAGCTATATCGCCGCAGAGTCCTCCTTGATCCTGACCCCGATTCCTGAAGGGGTTGTGGTGTCGGTCGCGGGCGACAGGCGCCTCTTGGTGGTAGATGAAGTCCCGCGCCCCGCAGCATTGCTCCGACCGGGCGAACACGCCACGCTTGGAATGCTTCGGGTGTCAGTCGCACCATGACAAAGGCTCCTATTCATGAAGATGGGCTCAAAATATTATCTCAGGAAGCCCTGCGCCTGCGAACACGTTTTCTGAATCGTGTCGCAACCTTAAATATTTCACGTCTGCTTATCCTCATCGCGCTCTCGGGGTATATCATCCTGCATTGGAATAAGGCGGGCGGCATAGAAAGTGAGCATAGGCTTTGGGTGAGTTTGCACGGTGGTCCAAGTTCAATGCGTCTTGCACTTCATGCAAGCGTCTTTCTTCTGATGACACTTTTAACGCATTTCTTTGCTGGCCACGAAAAACAAGGGAGGCGCGTTGTCTTCTTTGGCTTGTGTATCGATTTGTTTTTGCTTTCTCATCTTGCGACCCATAGTGGAGGACTGCAGTCACCCTTTGCGGTTGCAATCGTGCTCTACAGTGTGTTCTTTGCATTGCTTTTTCATTCTGCAGTTGCTGTTGTTCCGCCCTTGCTTGCCCTTCCCTTCATCATGAAGGCTGCTTCATTTGCAAATCGTCACGCGGCAGGCATCGAAGAGCTCTCCGATATGCTGTGGTTTGCAATTATATGCGGGAGCGCCATCTCTGTCATTGTCTACCTCACCGCCCACGAAGAAAAGCAAAGTCGGGATCTCCTACAAATTGAAAACGCCCTACGCCACGCGGCCACAGTGAACGAGCGTAACCGATTGTCCCGCGATATTCACGACGGCCTGGGTGGTTCGCTCTCTGGGCTAATCATCCAAATCGAATACCTTCAGGCCCTCCTTCGAAAACACGAAGATGAGAAGGTTCAAGGTGAGTTGCGCGAACTTAAAGGCAGTGCAGAAGAGTGTATCGACGAGGTTCGTCGGGCACTGACCATGATGCGCGACGAGTTTGACCTTATTCCGCAATTTGAAAAACTCTGCACAACCTACCGCACACGCAACAAACTTCCGGTCACACTTGAAATTGTCGGAGAACCAAGCGCGGACTTTAGCGATGAACAACAGTTGACCATGTTTCGAATTATCCAAGAATGCCTCACCAATATTTCCAAGCATGCGAAGGCTGAAAGGGTTCGTGTTTCGGTTGCATTTGAGGGTGACAAGGCACAAGTCATTGTTGAAGACAACGGTGTGGGTTTTGACTTCGATTCGACACCCGAGCATCATTACGGTTTAATCAACATGCAAGAACGGGCCCAGGCGATTAATGGCTCGGTGCATATACGGAGCGCCCCAGGGGCTGGGTGCACCACGACGTTAAATATTAATGCTGGCTTACCCGAGGGCAAAGAACACGCTGGGTTAAGTGGTGGCTTCTATTAGCCTGCAACAGAATTGCTTGCGCTATTGGATCCGGCTGACTTGCCCTTAATGCCGTCGAAAATATTCCACCTTAAGACCGCTCTTTGCTTGGAGAGCTTCGCGGTCTGCCCAACCACTAGAGCATTACTTCACATCACTAACTTCTCAAGCTCATTAAGCACCAGCATTTCAAAACTACGTTTGAGCTCCTTGTGGGCTTTCACATTAAACAGGATTTGGTTCTGCAGCCCTGATATAATCTTCATTGTTGCAGCAGACTTTTTACCTACACTGGTCCTTAAGAACTTGCGCAAGGTTTCAGGTTCCACTTGCGAATAGTCATACCGAAGTTTAGCAACGAGCTTGGGGTAAAACTCACTGCGCAGTTTATCCGTCATACCCTTATCAACCCAATTGTTCAGCATCTTGGTTGCAAAATATTCACGAACCTCTTTGCTTTCAACACGTAGCAGAACGATATGCACTCAACTAGAAATCATACTCTTCATCTTCTTCTTTGAGCCTGTCAAAAAACACTTCGAAGGATGGGGCAACGTAAACTGGTTTTTCGGCAGTACCATCTTTTACTAGCAAAAATATTTCCCCATAAGATGCCTTACCTGTAAAGATACAAAAATGACCTCCTCCCTCGTTGCAAGCAAAGGGAAAGTAGTCAATCGAAACCCCTAGCTCTTTAAAGTTTTCGAGTATCTCCTCAATGGGATACTCGCCATACTTGATGCTGTGAAACTCATGTACATAGAATAATCTTTCATCCTCGGCTTCATACACTTCATACTCCGGAGTCCCGCCATTGTTCTTCAAGATAAAGTCTTTGTAGCGTTCTGGAAGCTCACATCCTAACTCGGATTCAAAAACTAGGAACTCGTCCTTGGATAGTGTTCTCTCTTGTTCTAGTATATTGTTATTCATACCAGATCATCCTTCGTTTCCCAGTGAGACCTTCGCTGCCTACTAGCGTATTGGAGTGGCCCCGTCAAACCCGACAGTTTTTTAGTTTGAATTTTCCCTCAAAAACATTCTTGGTGACAACATGTTGAGACCCTTGTGCGGTGCCACTTCGTTGTAATCCTCAAAATAACTATGCAAATCATTCATCACCTGCTTAGCCGAATGAACATTATTCACGTAGATATAATCACGCTTAATGGTCTTCACAAAAGCTTCAGCCATCCCATTCGACTCGGGTGAATAGGATGGTGTGGTTCTAACATCAAAGCCAAGTGTACGTCCCAACCACCGAGTATCGTTCGCAGTGTATTGCGGCCCATTGTCTGACAACCATTGAATCGTCTTAGGTGTTTCAATATCTTTAAAGCGATGCTGGACGCTTTTCAGCATCAAGTCCTGAATGTCTTCAGAGCGAAGATGGTGGGGTTTTGCGACATAACCCAGAATCTCTCTATCACAACAATCAAGGGCAAATGCGACATGGGAAACATTGAAATTCTCAACCATCGTCTATACGATGTAGAAACTTAAAAGGCGAAGAACGAATGGAAGCGCAGCATTTTAAAGAACTCGTAGAATCACGCCGTAGTATTTATGAATTTGCAGAAGTGCAAGACGAAGTGCGTCTCAACGATTCACTTGATGAAGCCATCGCAGCCGCACATTGGGCCCCTTGCCACCACAGGACATTCCCGTGGCGCTTTTATACAATTGGCCCAACCACGCGAAACGCTCTTGTGCCGGTGGTAAAAAAAATCATTCAGGTCAAATGCCTTGCGAAGGGTATGACGGACGACGAAACGAAAGAGAAAACAGAGCACAAGCTTCAACGCTTCTCCAAAACTCCAGGGTTGCTTTTTGTGTCGACTCGAAAGAGCCCTCAAGACCCATTGCTTGAAGAGGAAGATCGCGATGCAACCTGCTGTGCAATTCAAAACTTGACGCTTTCGTTGTGGAGCCAGGGCATCGGCTCACAATGGAGCTCAGGTCCATTGCTCAACCACCAAGAGACCCGCGGCCTCTTGGCCGTCCCAGAGGATGAAGAGCTCATAGCGCTCATAAAATACGGCGTTCCCTCACGTATCCACAAAGGGACACGACCCGACGTCAAAAAGTTCATCTCGAATTTGCCCTAGGAAAGTGACGAAAAAGTGACGAAAGACAACGTGACGAAAAAAAGAAGAAAGGGAAAGAGGAAAAGAATACTCTGGCTCAGAAGGCCAAAAGCAAAGTCCAGTAGTCAGCGGTTCGCAAATAGACTCGAAAGAGTCTACACGAAAAGTGAAAGCCGTGAAGAGACCAACGTTCAGCGCTTCACGGCAACGATATACGATACCCAGGCCGGGTCCGCATCCCCACGGGACCGCCTTCGATATTCACCATTGCCCTCACCACTCTCTTCATCGGTGTCTTCCCAGTACACATGTGACGCTGCAAAGCCTGCCTCCTCCAAGAGCTCACGTATCTCGGGGATCGTCCACATCCGCCAATCGTAACTAAATGCCTTTTCCATTCGCGAACCATCTGGGAACTCAAAATGGATATGAAACTGATAGTTGCGCGTGATGGGGTCAAAGCGATGTTGGTCCCAAACATAGGTGAACTCAACTTCACCATCTTCAGCATCATGCTCGGTATCTTCTTCTTTATCGTCTTCAAAGGTCTCATAACCACCAAAGGTATCCAGCGCAAAGATGCCTTCACTTCCCAAGTTGTTATAGACAGATTTGAAGTAATCACCGAGTGCTTTGCGAGTTTTAAAGATCTGATACGAAAAATTCATCGCGGCGACGATGTCTGCTTTATCATCGTGAAGGTCCAGAACATTGCCTTCAACCACTTCCACCTTTGCTCTTAAGTCTTCTTCCAATCTCCCCAGGTTGTTTTCACGCCCCCAATCCAAAGTGGGCTTATCAAGGTCGATGGCCAACGCGCGTGATTCAGGGTGGCGCTTCACCCATTCGCAGCACACCGCGAAGGTGCCCGAGAAATCTTCACGGAACAAGCCTGCACTTTTCTTGCGGAACTCATCCCTATAAAATTGGTCCAAAAGATCGACTTCGCCCTCAGGGTTTTGCACCGAACGCTCGTAGAGCACATGCTTGTCGGCACTACGCGCCTTGGTCTTCTTTTTCCCCACGTACATCTTTGGCTTTCGTGAACCCATTCCTCTCCCCTCAACCCAATGCGCGCCTCAGCAAAGTTCAACACGAAATTTATCTTTCGCAAAAACACTACGCCAAACCAACTGCAAAAAACAAAAGCCTGACTTGCGCACGTTGCCGACAGGCTTACGCTCACTCTGCACTCTTTGCAAGACCTGAGGCCCTATGAAGAACTCCTTTCAAAGTACACCACGTTACGTCGCATCGCCAGAGCTGGTTGCTACGGTTAACCTTGCCATCGACCTCGAAAAACCACTTTTACTCAAAGGTGAACCCGGCACCGGCAAGACATGTCTTGCTGAGGCAATCTCAGAGTCACTAGGCTGCCAACTAATTCATTGGCCGGTGAAGTCGACGACCAAAGCCGCTGATGGCCTTTACAGCTACGACACCCTGTCACGTTTGAACGACGCGCGTTTTGGCGATGGAGATGTGAACGACATTCGCCAGTACATCAAAATGGGGCCTTTAGGCGAAGCGTTTCGATCCAGTGAGCGCGTTATCGTGCTCATCGATGAGATTGACAAGGCTGACATTGAGTTTCCGAATGATTTACTTCACGAACTTGATCGCATGACCTTCACAGTCAATGAAACGGGCGACACGATTTCTGCTGAGCACCGCCCAATCATCATTTTGACATCGAACAACGAAAAGGAACTCCCAGACGCATTTCTAAGGCGGTGCATCTTTCATTGGATCGCCTTCCCCGAAGAAGAGCTCATGCGTTCGATTGTTGCGATCCATGAACCTCAACTCGAAAGCAAGCTTCTCGATGCGTGTCTAAAAAAATTCTATTGGCTCAGGGAGCAGCCGATGGTACGCAAACGTCCAAGCACGAGTGAACTCGTAGACTGGATTCGCGCGCTCAAGATTGGCGGCGTTCGTGTTGAGACCCTGCACGATGAACTTCCTTTTATCGGGACCCTTCTCAAACGCGAACAAGACATCGATGCTCTTAAGAAGCCGCGCTGGCGCACATAAGCACAGACCCCACAACAATTAGGACCCAACACAACGTGCCTATCGAATCCGACCCTTTTCAAAAGCTTCGAAGCGAACTTCGCCGTAGAGGTCTATCTGTGTGTCTGGGGTCGTGGGTAACCTTTCTCAGAGCACTGGCCCGAGGGCACCATCGCAACTCTTTGATGGGTCTTTATGTATGTGCGCGCTCGATATTGATTCACAAAGAGCAAGACTTTGATACTTTCGACTTGGCCTTCGCTGCTGTCTTTAAGGGCAACGAACATGAATTCGCATCTAGATTCTCAGCGGACGCCCTCGATGCATTTGAGAACTCTCTCTTTGAATGGCTCCAAGATCCCAAAGCATTCCCTGCACTCAGTGATGAAGACCGGGCGAAACTTGATGAATGGGACTGGGACAAGCTCCACGATGAATTCAAGACGCGTCTCAATGAACAAGACGAAAGGCACGACGGTGGCAGCCATTGGATTGGTACCGGTGGCACATCCCCCTTCGGGCATGGTGGAGTCAATCCCGCAGGTATACGCGTCGGTGGTGCTGGGGGAGGTCGTTCCGCTGTTCAAGTGGCTGGACAACGACGTTTTAAAAACCTGCGTGATGACCGCGTTCTGGACACACGCCAAATGGGTGCAGCGCTTCGCAAACTACGACATCTGGTTCGCGAGGGCGCGGAAGACGAGCTTGACCTCCCAGAAACCATTCGGGCCACAGGAAGCTCGGGAGGGGAAATCGATCTTGTTTTCAGGAAGCCACGCCTTAACAAAACAAAAGTGATGCTCCTCATGGATGTTGGCGGCTCGATGGATCCACACTCACAACTCTGCGAGCGCCTCTTCTCTGCAGCAAGTCAACTTGGCCGTTTTCAGAAGTTTGAATCGTACTACTTTCACAACTGCGTTTACGAGGAAGTTTTCACAAACATTTATGATCGGCGACCGGTGTTCACCCGCGACCTTCTTGAAAAGCTCAACGATGAATGGAGTCTCATCTTCGTCGGGGATGCATGGATGAGCCCCTATGAGCTCACACATATTGGCGGCGCTATCGAAATGGGCCATCATAACCCGGTTTCGGGCCTCGAAATTCTCGGGCGCCTTCGAAAGGCAACGCGAAAAGCCTTGTGGTTAAACCCCGAACCCAAGAGGATATGGGGTGCAGAAAGCATTCGCATGATTCGAGAACTCTTCCCAATGTCTGAACTCACATTGGCGGGGCTCGAAGAAGGCATCGAAACCCTTCGCCGCTCTGCCTAGCGTTGACCCGAGAGATCGCCGATTCAATCGGCCTATGAAAATGTCGAAGTGCAAAAAGATTTCCTTAGCAGAATATCCTGTCGAAGCTAAGCTGCGGGTATGAGCCAACCTATCTTTGTGACCCGCACCTTCCTTGTTCTCTTGGCAACCTCCGGGGCATTGGTCGCAATGCAAATCTTTCCTTTTATACATGCCTTAATTATGGCGCTTGTCTTCGCCGTTCTTTTTGCGCCACTGGTTTCAAGCATCCAGACCAAGGTGCCGCGGCTTCGATCCTTTGGTCCCCTGATTGCAACCTTAATCGCTGCATCCTTGATTTATGGACCGCTGACGTGGTTCGCATTCACACTTTACGGTCAAGCAGCGGATGTTTTCTACAGTGCGCAAAGCGGTGACCTGGGTTTTTGGTACGACGAGTTGCAAGCGATGATACAAGACCCAAACTCGTTGCTTTCAAGAGGTGCAAAGGGGCTAAACTTCGAGCTCTCCTATGAAAATCTTGAGCTGCAGCTTCGAAACTTGAGTGCAAGCGTTGCCTCCTGGCTTAGCGAACACGCATCGTCCCTTCTCAACAACTTCTTTTCCTTCGGGCTCAATATTTTCGTCATGCTTTTGCTCATGTATACCTTCCTCGCGAGAGGCGCATTGGTTGGCGAGTACCTCATGACCTTGAGCCCTCTCCCACGCGAAGATGAGATCCGTTTGGCAACACGCTTCAAAGAGATTGCCACTGCAGTGTTCTTGGGTAATGGGACCGCAAGTCTTCTTCAAGGACTTTTTGGTGGGTTTGCGATTTCAATGGCCCTTGGGCTGCCTGCCATTCTTTGGGGTACCATCATCATGATCTTTAGCTTTATGCCATTGGTCGGCGCATCGGGAGTCTTCTTCCCTGCGACTTTTTATCTTATTTGGAAGCAAAGCTATGGCATCGCGGCCATCTACTTTACGTTCAACATGACTTACATGCTCATCTTTGAGTACGGACTAAAGCCACGCCTGATTGGTAATAAGGCGGCCATGCCGGCCATCCTGATTTTCATAAGCATCCTCGGCGGGCTACAGACATGGGGCGTACTTGGTCTCTTTTACGGCCCTCTCTTCACAACTTTGTTCTTAACCTTGGTCGACATTTACCATAAGCGTTACGAGAAGGCATTAATTCCTGAGTCGAGCCTACAAAGCACGTAGCGCGGACAAAAACGCTCATAGGGAAAAAGCCCAGCTGAAAGTCGAAAGATACATAGAGCATGTCGCAAAATATCTTTACCTCACAAAAATAACTTCCCTCCCCCTGTGCGGCGCAGCCCTTCTCGTGTAGCTTCACACCATGACTGCTTTAACTACGATGTTCAAATCCAAGATTCACCGATGCGTTGTCACCGAGGCTGACCTCAACTACATTGGGAGCATAACCATCGATCAAAACCTCATCGATGCCGCCAATATGATGGCCCATGAACGCGTACAGATTGTCAACTGCAACAACGGTGAGCGCCTTGAGACCTATATCATCCCGGGGCCACGAGGTAGCGGTAAAATATGCCTGAATGGCGCGGCGGCACGAAAAGTTGCAGTGGGTGATATCGTCATAATTATTGGTTACGCGCAAGTTCCACTCGATGAAGCAGCAGAGTTTTCTGCAACAACAATCCTCGTGGACGAGAAGAATGTCTTAACAGAGACTATCGTCGCAAAGCCCGGCGGCATCGTTCACCAATAGGCTTAAAGTTTGCTAACGCTCGGGCTGCGACCTGATGAAGCGACCCTTCGTGTAATAGTTACCCGAACCGGCTCGTCCGAGCAGATTGAGCTGTGCACCATCAATACGATTGGCTCGGTCCCTTCGTACAAGTTCGGAGGCAACGTGAATCGTTAGCACGTCCCCGACAACAAGGTTGCACACGTGCTCACGACCGTATCGACGCACCTCAACCAAGCGACACTCCAAACGAGCACGCGCCGTGCTGACACAAGGACACTCAATCGTTGTGCATTCCCCCTCGGCGATATCGAATTGGCGAAACTCAGAAAGGTCCTCTGCCAATGGCGATGCACTTCGATCAACTTTTTCCAAGTCGCCTTCTTCGCAAATATTGACACAAAAAACATTGCCATGTCGGATATTCCGCAATGTGTCTTTCGACTGAGATTCCCCGTGCTCGTTCATGCGGTCGACAATTGAAAGCGAAACCATGGGTGGGTCGGAACACAACGCATTGAAATAACTAAAGGGAGCGACGTTCGACTTTCCATGAACGTCTCGCGTACTCACCCAGGCAATCGGGCGAGGCACGACCAAGTTTGTCAATAAACTGTAGGCATCGCTCGCACTCAGATCGGAAGCATCAAAAGAGTCAAACTTCAAGAATCTCTTTCTCTTTCTTACCCAAAAGACTGTCGATTTCAGCGATATAGGCGTCAGTAAGAGTTTGGATATCTTTCAGGCCACGTTTTTCATCGTCTTCCGAGATTTCCTTGTCCTTGACTGCACTCTTCAATAAATCGTTGCCGTCTCTTCGCGCATTCCGAATCACGATTTTCGCATCTTCAGACCTCTGCTTCGCAAGCTTCACGTATTCCTTACGTCGATCTTCAGAGAGAGGTGGAATCGGAACACGCACCGCTTCGCCATCATTGGAAGGCGAGAAGCCAAGGTTTGCTTCATGAATCGCGCGTTCAATATCATTAATAATATTTTTCTCCCACGGTTTAACGAGAAGCATGGTTGCATCGGCAATGCTTACGCTCGCAACCTGACTCAGAGGTGTCGGGCTCCCATAGTAATTGACTCGAACGCCATCCAAGACACCCGGATGCGCACGACCCGCACGAATAGTTGAAAGTCCTTTTTTATAGGACTCCATTGCCTTCTCCATCGCTGACTTTGTCATGTCTTTCGCTTCGTCCAACATCCTCTACCTCACACAATCTAGCGCCCGCAGGCCATCCTATCACGATTTCTTGAGCATCGTCGATTTATACCCTCAATGCAAGTCAAGCACAAAGAAGTGCAAGGCCCCAAAAACTAAGCATCTCACCGTTGATGCACTCAACTTTTCGCATGCACCAGAGTCCCAACAGCATCGCCGTCAACCACCCGCTTTAAGGCTCCAGGCTCGCTCATTTTGAACACACAAATCGGCAAGGCATTATCCATTGCAAGTGACAGTGCCGTCGCGTCCATAACTTTCAAGTTCCGCGTCAAGGCATCATGAAAGTCAATCGTTTCAAATTTCACCGCGTCGTCATGGGCCATTGGGTCTTTGTCGTACACGCCATCGACCTTAGTCGCTTTGAGCAAGACTTCCGCGTTGATTTCCATACCGCGAAGTGCTGCTGCAGTATCGGTTGTAAAATAAGGGTTACCCGTGCCCGCTGCGAAAATAACAATACGCCCTTTCTCCAAATGCCGCATTGCTTTCCGACGGATGTAAGGCTCACACAGTTCCTGCATGGGAATTGCAGAGAGAACCCTCACTTCTCCGCCCGCTTGCTCGAGCGCATCTTGCATCGCAATGCAGTTCATCACGGTCGCAAGCATACCCATATAATCTGCTGTCGTCCGGTCCATGCCTTCCGTACTACCCTTAACACCACGAAAAATATTTCCGCCGCCAATCACGATTGCGATTTCAACCCCCGAGCGATGCACCTCAAGCACTTGCGCTGCAATGGACCCAACGACCTTGGGGTCGAGGCCAAAACCGCGCTCACCTTGTAGGGCCTCCCCACTCAACTTTAGAAGGATACGTCGATAGGTTTTTGGATTCGTCTCATTCATGGCCCAGCGATAGCAGATGAATTCACCACGATCAAAGAGTTCTTTCAGTGGCCCTCAGGGCAATACAGGAAACGTTGACATTGAACAGATGTTCAGTTAACTTGAGGTATGAATTTAACGCCACTGACCACTCGACAACAGCAGGTTTATGATTTCATCGCATCGGCGATCAAAGATTCCGGTTACCCTCCAACCATACGAGAAATCGGGAGCGCCCTAGGCTTGAAGTCAACGAACGGTGTGAATGACCATCTCTTGGCGCTTGAGAAGAAAGGCTATCTCGAGAGAAGCGATGGCAAGTCTCGCAGTATGAAGCTCGTCCCCATGGGGCCAGCAGAAGTTGTCGCTTTTGAGATCCCGGTCTTGGGTAAAATCGCAGCCGGTGCGCCCTTGCTTGCATTTGAAGAGCAAAATTTTGAAGGTTTTGAGCATTCGTTACCAATTTCAGAATCCCTTTTGCGCGGGCGTGCGCCCTCGGAAGTGTTTGTGCTTGAGGTCAGTGGTGAATCCATGATCAATAAAGGTATTTTGAGTGGTGACTTTGTTCTGGTTGAGAAGCGTCAAAGCGCTAACAAAGGTGATATTGTTGTGGCACTCATTGATGGTGAAGCCACGCTAAAAACATTTCGGAAGTCCAAAAATCGTATCGAGCTGATTCCAGAGAATGACACCATGGAGCCGATTCTCTTTGAGGGCGAGCGCCAGGCAGAGGTGAGTATCCTCGGGGTTGCTTTTGCCCTTTATCGCGACCTTTAGATGCTTGCCGCGTAGAGTGTGTCCCACTTGCAATATCTCTGACGGGTGGGTCCAAAGAGCTGATTCAAGAAAGTGAGCTGCGTGCGCTGATAATAGGGTCTTTGGGGGGCTAACGTTCTTTCGCATCACGAGTTTGACCTTAGGCCTGCATCAAGAATATCTTTTGCATATGAATATCGTCGACACCTTTATGTCCGGGGGTCTGTTACAACTTCTTCGGAAGTATGCAGATCTTATCCTTGCGACGCTCGTAATGGTGGTCGTGGCACTCATGATTGTGCCAGTCCCCGGGGCCGTACTCGACCTTCTCCTTGTTCTCAACATGTCGATATCCCTAATTATGGTTTTGATCGCCATGTATCTTCCCAATGCACTTGAGCTGGCGTCTTTCCCGACAATCATCTTGGTTTCAACTTTGTTTCGTTTGTCTTTGAATGTTTCATCGACCCGAATGATTCTTCTTGATGGAAAAGCCGGTGAAGTGATCACGTCTTTTGGCCAATTTGTGGTACGTGGAAATTTCGTTGTCGGTGCGGTCATTTTCCTTGTTTTGGTCCTGATCAATTTTCTGGTGATTGCCAAAGGTTCTGAGAGGGTTGCAGAAGTCGCGGCACGTTTCACCTTGGATGCCATGCCGGGGAAACAAATGTCCATCGACGCGGATCTCCGCGCAGGTGCTTTTGGGCTGGACGAAGCACGAAAGAAACGCGCAGACTTAGGGCGAGAAAGTCAGCTCTTTGGCGCGATGGATGGCGCGATGAAGTTCGTGAAAGGTGATTCGATCGCCGGGCTCATCATTACAGCGATCAATGTTATCGCAGGGATTATTATCGGTGTTGTCCAACGCGACATGTCTGCCGGCGATGCCGTTGAGCTTTACAGTATTCTGACAATTGGTGACGGGCTTGTCTCTATTATCCCATCCCTCTTAATGAGTATTACCGCCGGTCTAATTGTCACGCGAGTGGCATCGGACGAGGAAAATGCAAACCTAGGGATGGACCTCGCAAAGCAGATTCTTGGCAAGCCCAAAGCCTTTATGATCGCCTCGGTCTTCCTCGTCGCGATTGGGCTGATACCGGGCCTACCGACGGTACCCTTTATTATTATGGCGGCCATGATTGGTGTGACATCGATTGGTCTTCAGCGTTCAGAGCTTGCAGCACAAGGCTTGCTTGCGATGCCAAAATCGAAATCGGGCGGAGCCCTTCCGGAAGGCCAACCAGAACAAATCGAGACAAGCGCAGACCGCAACGAAGCGCTACAACAGGAGAAGCAGCAAGCAGTTCAAAAAGCCAAAGCGCAGGAAGGTCGCTCGGCGCAAATGATGCCGGTGGTCACCCCTGTCGCACTTGAGGTTGCAAGTGATTTGGTTCCCCTTGTGGACGATGTTTCGGGCTCAAAGTTCTTGAACGAACTTGTACCGATGATGCGCGACGGGCTCTTTTATGAACTTGGCGTCCGCTACCCTGGCCTGCGCGTCCGCGGCAACGAAGGGGACCTCCCTGCTGGCTCGTACGTTATCATGATTAATGAGATACCGCTCATCATGGGGAGTATCGATGAAGACAAGGTGCTGGTTAACGATACTCCGGATCGTCTACGTCTTTTAGGTATTCAAGGAGAAGCAGCGCAGAACCCTGCGAACAGCCAACCTTGCGCTTGGATTTCTATTGGTGATCGAGATTTAGCAGAACGATCTGGGCTCACCACATGGGATGCTTCAGGCTACTTAATCTTGCACCTTTCTGCAGTTCTTCGGAAGAACGCCTCGGAGTTTCTTGGGATTCAAGAAGTGCAAAACATGCTTGAACAGCTGGAGCAGGCCTTCCCAGCCCTTGTCAAAGAAGTGATTCCAAAGGCAGTAAGTCCGTTTCAGCTTGCTGATATTCTACGACGCTTGGTCGACGAAGAAATATCCGTGCGCGATTTACGAAATGTCCTTCAAGCCCTCGCAGAATGGGGCCCGGTAGAGAATGACACTGTCATGCTTACCGAGCATGTTCGTTCGGCGCTCAAGCGATATATCAGTCATAAATATACACGCGGCCAATCGACCTTGATCGTCTATCTCTTGGATCCACAAATCGAAGACACGGTACGTTCAAGTATTCAACACACTTCTTCGGGTAGTTACCTGGCACTCGAGCCCGAAATCACACAGGAGATCCTCGCTGCTGTTCGATCTGAGATTGCAAACCTACCCTCGTCGGCTCAGCAGCCGGTGATTCTGACAACGATGGAGATTCGTCGTTACTTCCGCAAGCTTGTGGAGCTCGAGTTTCCGAATCTTGCTGTCTTGAGTTATCAAGAGCTCAGCCCTGACATGAATATCCAACCCATTTCCCGAATTGCCTTAAGCGGTTAAGTGACCTTCAACGTGATGCTGCAAAAGAGTTCACAAGCCCGAAAAGGATTGCGATTCGCTTTTGCGTAACTCTGTACACAGGATGAACTCTTGAAGGTTTGGATATTTCAGATTCGCCAGATTGTTCTAAGCGATTTGCGCGCACGCTACCGTGGGTCGCGTCTTGGTCTTGCTTGGCCTTTCGTTCAGCCTTTAGCTTGGGTCTTTGCTATGACCTTGGTTTTGAACCGCGTCGGGGATGTCAACAGCGGGACAACGCCCTACCCTATTTTTGCACTGACCAGCATGAGCTTATGGTTGGCGTTTGCGACACCTTTGCTTCAAGCTTCACGTGCCTTTGACTCTGCATCGCCGTGGCTACGGAATTTCCCCATCTCCCCTCTTGTGGTTGTCTTTGGGAAGTGTGCTGCAGCCTTCTTTGACACACTGCCAGCACTTCTGGTTGCCCTTTTTTTCGCCCTGCTCTCAGGCAGTGTCCAGAACTCTCATGCGATCCTCCTTTTTGTAGGCGCTTCGGCTCTCCTTTTTCTCTTGGGTTCCAGCTTGGGCTACCTGCTCGGCGTGCTTTCGGTGTACTGGCGCGATTTATCGATTGGGCTTCCCTATTGCTTGAATTTTTTACTTCTCGCGACGCCCGTATTTTATCGATCCAGTGAAACTTTTGGTGCACATCGTACAGTCTCCAGCTTCTCGCCTTTGGCGCTGCTGATCGACTCTGGGCGCTCCTTTCTTCTTCATGCCAATGAAAGTTCGCAGTCCTTCTCGCTTCTTGCTTTGCTCTTCGGAGTCGTTCTAATATCAAGTGGAAGTGTTTTTCTTGCAACGTTGAAGTCAAAGGAGGTGCGTGATCGCCTCTGTTAAACATCCCAAAAACGCAAGAAGCGAGCAGACAATCGGTGCGCCCCGAGGTACACAGGTGAAACGCCCATCGGAAGACGTCGCAGTCCTTCGCGTACAAAATCTAGCGAAGGGCTACTCGGACTCAACAAAAACCAAGCTTGTCCTAAACGACGTGTCTTTCAAGCTCTTTAAAGGTGAGCGCATTGCACTTCTCGGCCCGAACGGCTCGGGTAAATCGACACTGTTGCGATTAATTCTTCAATGTACAGAGCCAAGCTCAGGGACGATTGTTTCAGGGCGAAGTGCAGGTCTGCTCGAGCTGGGTGCAGGCTTCGATTCACGTTCAACCGGGCTTGAAGGGTGTGCCTTGTTGTGGGGTCTTTTGGGTGGTTCAAGCCAAGAATACCGACAAGCGAAACAAGACATTATCGACTGGTGCGACGGCCTTCCCTTATCGCAAGCGATTAGAACCTACTCAAAAGGGATGCTTGCGCGATTGGCAATCGGCGTGCTCCTTCACTTCCCGGCGCGACTTTTGGTCATTGATGAGCTGGTTCAACATTTGGATGAAGAACATCGCAAACGCCTCCTCGACCTCCTTCAGTCCAGAACGCAGCAGACATTCATCATTGCAACGCACGATCTCCCCTTTGCGAAGACTTTCGCAACAAAAGAACTCCGTTTTTTTGATGGCAGGCTGAAAAGTGAGTCCTAAAATTGGAGATACAAGCGATACCTTTACTTATTTTTGATATTTTCTAAATATCCCTTGAAATTCCGCATTTTTGTGTTGAAGACTCTACTGAGTGATGAGGGAACAGGACGATGGGAACATTCGAACTTTTAGCAACATTTGAAAGTGAAGACACTGCACGTGAAATAGCCAAGGCGCTGAATGCATGGTTTCATTGGGTCGTCGAAGGTGATCCCGAGGATTGCCCTGAAATCTTTGAGCGTTTTGATGTGACCACTGAAGACTATGTCTTGGAAGCGGGCGAAGATGTGAACTGGGAAGAGGCGCCAGTGGGGCGTTCGCGTGAAAACACAATCCTCATTTCAATGGAATCCGAAGAAGGGCGTGATACCGTAGAAGAGCTTCTAGAAGCACTTGGTTCCTATGATGTCACCGAGGCTGACCCTTCGGCGCTTGGCGAGTTTGAAGACCTAGAAGATTTCGAGGATGAAAGTTATGACTAAAATATCAATTCAAGCGCGAAATCAGACTCCTTCTATACGAGCACTTCTCGTGCTGGCTGCTTTGATTTCACTTGGAGCTGCATGCACGAAGAAGAAAAAAACTGAAGGCAGCGAAAAAACGTCAACGGTAGCTTCACAACAAAACAGTGCTTCAACGGCGTCCAATACGAAGGCCATGCAAGACAGTGCTCGGAAGGCTGCAACGACCACAAAAAGCGATGGCCTTCGGGAAATATGCTTTGGTAAGAGTGGTCCGACAGAAGCACTGGAACTCTCCATTGGCTCACTCAAATACCAACGCATTGGCCAAACTCTTCGACGAGTTAGTGAGGATATCGATGATGAATTCCGCTTGGGTCACCTGAGTGACATCAAAGATTATAACGAATCCAACAAGGCGAACATCGATCAATTTTCAAAGTGGTTTACAGAAAACGAAGTGGATGCGGTTGTGGTCACTGGAGACATCGGAGAGTCCACCGCAAGCATCAAGTCTAGCTTGAAGCAACTTGCTCAAATGAACGTGCCAATTTTGGTATTCCCAGGGAACCGCGAATGTGCAGACGATTATCAGCGCGCATTGTCGCAACTGAGTGCCTACCCGCAAGTTGTTGACATGACGCAAGTTCGCCTCTTTGATACCGATGATATGGCGCTGGTATCACTTCCTGGGTATTACAACCATGACTATGCGCACTGCGACCGAGGCTGTACCTATACGAAAGATGATCTTATCGCCTTAAGTACAACACTGAATTCGGCCAAAGGAAAAGCAAAGGTTATCGCTGCGCACGGGCCGCCGAAAATGAGCGGGACCCACGCCCTCGATCGTGTGACCGATGGCGGCAACGTGGGCGACCCAGCCCTAGCGTCATGGATCTCCAATAACAGGGTACCCTTTGGTCTTTTTGGCAACATCCAAGAAGCAGGTGGTCGCGCCACTGACCTTCCAGGTAATACGTTGCGCGTCGAGGGAACTTACGCGGACAGCGTATACGTGAATGCTGGCCCTGTTGACGCGATGAAATGGAAAATGCTCGACGGATCCTATGCTGTAGGGATGGCTGCACTTCTCACGATTAAGGGCGAGCAAGCGAAGGTAAGCTTTAAAAAGCTTTAAACTCACAATACCCAGTTAAGAAAGTGGGTTGGGTTGTGCGCTTTTCCGAATCCAATCGACGAAGGGACTCCTTATGAGGTCTGCCCAAGCCATTGTCAAGACCACCCAACTGAAGGGTGACATCTTCGTGTTCTTCGAAGAGCTCTCTCTTCATCGTCGAATGCGTACCTTCGTTTTTGGGTTGGCGAGTACTCTTGTGTTGGCGCTGCCCATCTTTGGACAGGCATCGGCCCAAGGCGAAGGGGCAGCTGAAAGTCCGCAAGCTTCTGCGAAAGTAGTGCAAAGCGACAAGCCGGAGAGGCAAACGCCTAAGAAGCCAAAGGACCGGCAGCCTAAGGACGAAGCGCAGAACAAAAAGGAAACTTCTCAAAACAAGGCACCCAAGGGGAAAGAGAGCTCAGCACCAAAGAAAGCGAAGGCTCCAGCCTCAGACTCGAAACAGAAATCCACGACCACCCAAAAGACAAAAGCCCCCAAGTTTTCTGCTGAAAACGTTGAAAAAAGAGTTGTTCGCTTAAAAGCTGCAAGTCTGCAATTTGGCGACGGCAACCCAAAAACACCTGGCGATGATGACAGAGAATATTGCAACAGCCTTCGTGCTCATTTTCCCATTGAAGAGTATCCTCGTGTCTACTTCTGGCATCAGACCTGCAACGCATTCCGATTTATCGAAATGAATGCAATTTCGAAGGCATCTTCTTATGCGCGGGAAGCGCATTCTGTGTTTATTGAGCTCTCCACAACGGTAAGCCCTGAAAAGAGTAAGGCAATGAGGGATATTTTGGGTCGAATGGTTCCCTACGCATTAGAGTGGATTACTCCATGCCAAGACTTTTCAGTGATTCCCTCAACAACTCCTATCTTCGATACTTGGATTTATGGCTTGCTTGAGTTCCCAGATGAACTTCTTCAAGGGCGAGTCAAAAAACTAATAGCGTATCAGCTTGCTTTGCGCACGATATCGAAAGGCCGTGCACCACCGCCCCTTTATACACCAGCAACCCCCTCGCTCAAATCGATAGCCAAGAGTACATCTCGCCCCTTGGTTCGCAACTGTGACAATTCAGAAGGCTGCGAGACTTTTGACCTCGTTGGCGGTCAATGGAAGCCCAACATCTCTCCCTTTACACAAGTCGACGAATCAATCGAGCAGGCAAACACAGAAAAAAACGAGAATAGGCCTGAGCAAGCGCTACGTATTCTCATGAACTATTATCAAACTCTCAGCACAAAAAGCGTGGACACCTTCGGCGAGAAGGTGATCGAGGGTGTCAAGGACGAGGACAACGATCCTGCAAACACCCTCCTCAAAATCGAGCCCAGTATTGAGAAGAGTCTTGAGCGCTTGAGTAAGGAGATCGGCACATTGAAAGGTTCGGGTGAGGCCAAGGAAGAGCTTACATCTGAGAGCAACATAGATATTCACGACCTGGTCTTGGCCTTCTTGTACGCGGAGCTTAGCGCGGAGTCTCTCCTCGCGAAGCATAACGACTATCTAAAAGATATCGTAATGAATGCTGAGTTGATATTCGAAAAGCTTTTGAAAGTTCAAAGTGTTGAAGAACTAAGCTATTCGCCCGATTACTGGCGCTTTCAGTCCCTTGTTAAGGTTTTGAGAACCGGCCAAAGCTTTGACACAAGGGCCAAGCTTGTTCGCAGCCAGGGACAGCACGCATTTCTTTCAACTTTGTTCTTTAGAGAGATTGCGAGCACAAAGGGTACCCTTTACGCAGAAGTCGCAGACACATCGTTAAAGATTGCTTTGTCGGACCGAATATTGGCGAGAGGTTATGTCCTCGATGCAGCCAGTGCGGACTCAATAGCTCTTGCGACTCTCACCAAAGGGCCAGCAAGCCCGGGCCTTACTCCCGCGCTATGTCGTGCGCTACGCTAAGTGTTTGTAAAATTCTGGCGCCACAATTCATAGGAGCAAACCGCTACGCATTGAGCAAGGTTAATGCAGCGCGCTCCGGAACCTTTTGGCAAGCTTAATGTCCGCTCCTCACCTACCTTTTGAATAATATCATCAGAGACTGAACCATCCTCGGGTCCAAAGATCAGCGTGCTACCATGCGAAAAATCTTGATCATAGATTGTTTTCTCGCCGCACACCTCAACGGCATAGGGCGCTGAGCCTTCCCGCCCCGTTATCCCAATAGATTCGGCAGTCCCATCAAAGGATGAATGAAAATATACATTGGCCTGTGCCCAGTAGTCGAGCCCTGCTCGCCATAATGCCCTATTCTTCCCCGACTCAAAGGGCGTTGGCCCGACCACATGCAATGTGAAACGTAAATTAGCGGCAAGACGCACAATCGATCCGAGGTTTCCCGCAATTTTGGGTTGAAGCAACACAATGTGAAGCCAATCCGACGTTTGTTCTGCAAAGTTCTTCTCATCCATATGTGACATTAAACCCAAAATCGTCATAAACTCAAAGGAAAGTGTTACGCTCCAATCGAGGAAGGCTCACCCGATATGCATCCCAAGTTCATATGCACGTTTTATGCTGGTCTCGCAAAGAAGTTCAAGAGCACGCCAACGAAAGCCTCAGCCCCCATGCTACTTCTTCTCACCTTAACGCTAAGCGCATGCGATGCCCTCAAGGAATTTGCCGCAGGTGAAGGATGGATCATTAAAAGCCAGCGCGAGAGCACAGACAGAGTCCCTACCAATGCAGAGGTTAACACACCTGCTGAACCTATCGTTCCGGCCGATCTTTTGAGTGAAACACCTTCAAACACCTATCATTTACGTCAGGCAAAAGTCGACTTGACCTTCCCTCCATCTTGGAAAATCATCCCAGTGCAGGCCTTCAATTCGGGCAATGAATCACTTTTAAAGCGTGGTCTTGATCCACTTAAAGAGGTCAACGATTCATCAAAGACAAAAAAAGGTAACAAAGAAAAGAGTGTCAGAGAAGAGAACTCGACAATGACTCTCCAAAGCAAGCTTGTATTTGAAGCTGCACGCCCCGCAGCAAGTCGTTCACGGGCTCGCATCCAGGTCTTCGAAGATCCTGAGCTGGCGCCAAGTTTGGACTTGGACGACTATGTTTCAATGCAAATTGAATCCCAAGAGGCCACTCATAAAGTTCTTCGTGAGGCCAACTTTAAAGTCGCAAACCAACCTGTTCTACGCTCTCCCTTTGCCAAGGGTTCCTTCAATGCCATTCAGACGCAGAGCCAGACGACGATAAGCGATGCAACATCTACTCGAACGCTTCACCAAGAAGGATTGTTTTGGCTCGACCAAGAGGGAGAGAACGTTCGCGGGTACGCACTCATTGGCACTCTTGAAAGTTATGCCGATGACACCATCTTGGATGAGATCAAATCCATCCTACGGACTATCGAAAGAAATTAACACGTTGTGAAGTCGTAGACCGGCTTCGCCCCTATCACTTATCTTGAAGACGCCCACTTGTACGCGCGAGCCGTAATCGCGCGCCCAAGACTTCCGCCTTTAAGCAGGCTTGAAAAAAGAGCCGCCCGACGATTGTTGCGCAGATGCTGTGGATACGTCGCCTTACCGTAATTGTAGATACGTCGTGCTTTCGTCGTATTCCCTCGCCCGAGCGTCGCGAGACCGTGATTGATAATATCATGTTCAACAAAAGCTTTTTCGAGTTCAACGCGTGACATCTGTGCTTGCTCTAGCATGTCATTGCTGACTTCTAGAGTTGAAGCATACTCATCCGCCAGATATTTGAGCGCACCTGAGGCCGCTTGTTGCGCACTCTGATTGCTCGGGTGCCATCGATAGTCAAAAAGTGGGTCATCGATAAAGATCGCTTCTTCGGCTACATTCAAGAGTCGCCAGTGAAACCATTTGTCTGGGTTGATCATCCGGCCGCTTCCATAACCTTCCAGTTTCTCATAAAGGCCCTTCGGGTAACAGGTCGATGCAAAGGGGAAAGGGTTGATCATATTTTTCAATGCGCGCTGCAAAAGCTCTGCAGCAGGTGCACGATACACCCTTAGCCCAAACGCATTCGACATGGACTGGTCGAAATACATGCTATCCCAAACTCGCTCCTCTCGGGCCAATGTGCCTGTGGTGACATCGTTGGGGTCAATTTGGTTCATGCGAGAACAGACAACTACTTTTGTGCGTTCACTTTCGGGAAGCGCGCTCAATATTTTTGAATACGACTCCAAGGCATCAAAACGCATTCTATCATCCGAGGAAAGCATAATCATATGTGTACGCGTGGCCATTGATGCTGCCATGTCCAGGTTGCGAGAAAACCCAACATTGCATTGATTCACTTTCACCTGTACGCGATCATCACCAAAGCCTTCAATCACTTTGACAGACGCATCGCTACTGCAGTTGTCCGCAACGACGACTTCATAGTCCGTCAGTGTCTGCGCAAAGATGCTCTTGAGTGTTTTCGGTAAATAGTGTGCGTAATTATAGTTTGGAATACATATCGAAAACATTGCCTACCACCCCGCTCCAATCCCAGAAACTCTATCAGCTTAGCCCTCTTTAGAGAACTACGACAAGACCTTTTGATAACAAGCGTGCACGGCTCCCGCGCACCGCTTTAAAGCATAAGATTCATGCGCACGTGCTTTCGCATTGTCTAAAATCCTTTGCCCTTTCTCGCCCAAGGCAGGTAGTGAGGCAAGGCACTCAACATAGGCTTCAACATCGTGGGGTGTCACCAGGAAACCGCTTTGACGGTCGTTAAGGATTTCAGCAATGCCGCCCCCATCCGCCCCCACAACCATGACGCCAGCAGCCATCGCCTCTACGGCAACACGTCCGAAACTTTCACTCGGATTGAGAACCAAAAGTACATCGCTTTCGCGGAATAGTGCTTCGGGTGTTGCTTGCCCCATAAGATCGACCAACCCGGTTGCCGAGCGCACGACTTCTACCGCATAAGGGTCTGTCGGAGCCCGTGAGCCGAAAATTTGAAACTTCCATTTGGGAAAGAGCCCACTCATTTTATCTGCAATCACCAGAAACTCATCATGCCCTTTCATTCGCGCACTCAAGTGCCCGACCAGCGAGACCCGAAGCCCCTTTTTTACGCGCTCTTGCCATGAAGGCCGGCCCTCAAATGCTTCTGCGAAATGTGAGAGCTGCAGCCCATTCGGTATTCGTGTCGTGTCGACTCCAGGGAAGCATTTTTGAAAAGCACTCTCGCTGAAGCTCGAGTTCGCAATGACGGCTGCACTTTGTGCAAAGACTTTGGCTGCACTTTTCTGCCAGATCCCCAAGGGGTACAGTGTCCCAGGACCAAGTTCTTCCCGCACGTGCCAGATATGAGGGAGCGAAAGCGAAGACGCTGCAAGTGCCCCCTCAGGCGTAACACCTGTATTGGTGTGTATCAAGTCAAAGCCGACCTCTTCGTGCAACCTACGAATTTCCCAAAGGCCACGGGCACCCAAGCAAGTCGTAAAAGCCTGAAGCAATTCATGCACTGGCCTCTTCCACCAGGCACTGCGTATCTTCGAGTTCCACCAATAAAGTTTGGTTGAGCGTACGCGCTCGACCTGCCCCGCTCTTGCAACAACCATCGACAGGTTCGTCGAGTCTTCCGAGCCAAGAAACCACGACTCGACGCCAAAGTCTTCTAAACCTCGAGCCAACTCAAAGGTTGAACGCGCCGCACCGCCCGCGAAGGCATTCATCACATGCAAGACCCTTAACCCTCGTTCTTGCTTCCCGTGAACTCTGTTGCCATTCATCTAGGACTCCAGGGCCGTCAGTTTTTCCAGGGCCCGAGAAAGCTCGTCAACAACGACCTGTGAATCTCTCTCTGTCATCCCTGCAAACAATGGAAGTGATAGCATGCGGGGCCAGACCTCATCCACAATCGGAAAGTCACCGCTCACAAACTCATAATTCTCACGATAATATTGATGGGCATGAAGTGGCCGGTAGTGTACCGATGTGCCAACGCCCACATCTTGAAGCTCCGAGATCAGTGAATCTCTCAGCGAAGCCGCTTTTCCTTTAAGTCGCACCACATAGAGGTGCCATGAACTTTTCTTCGTCTCCAACTCGACTGGTGTGTCAAGAAAAGGATGATTGCTCAATAGCTGGTCATAACGCTTGGCATTGACGATCCGCAGTTGATGAAGTTCTTTATGTTTGTCAAGCTGCACACGCCCCAAGGCCGCTGCAATGTCCGTAAGATTGTACTTGTACCCCGCCTCAACAATATCGTAAAAAGGGGTGCTCTTACCATCGAAGCGTTTCCATGCATCCTTCGACAACCCGTGTAAAGACATGCGACGGACACGTGCTGCAACATCGTCGTCGTCACAAACCAACATACCGCCTTCACCCGTTGTAATGCATTTGTTGGCGTAAAATGAAAATGCAGTGAGCCCCGACACTTGCCCACATGATTTCCATTCGCCATGGTAAAGTGTTTGCGCTGGCATGCAGTGTGCGGCATCCTCCATCACAAAAAGATTGTACTCGCTTGCAATTGTATGAATGGATTCCATATCTGCCATCTGCCCCGCAAAATGCACGGGCACGACTCCTTTAATTTGGTTCAAAGCAATAGAACCTGCAGAAAAGCCAGGGACGCGCTTGCCGTCTCGGACTTTCTCCAGAGTCTTTCGTAACGACTCGGGGCACATGCAAAGGGTTTCGGGGTCACTGTCGACCAGCAAGGGGTGCGCATCAAAGTAACGAACCACTTCGGCGGTTGCAGCAAAGGTGAGCGAGGGCACCATCACAACATCACCACGTTTCAAACCAAGAGCATCAAGGCCTAAATGAAGCCCCGCAGTACATGAGTTGAGTGCTATGGCATGCTTGGCACCAACACATTGTGCAAACTCCTCCTCAAAGGCGCGCGCGTGTTTTCCTGTTGTGAGCCAACCGGAACGAATGACATTGGACACGGCATTCACTTCATCATCACCCATATGCGGTTTAAAATAGGGAACCTTCATTCTCGGCCTCATTCCTTATGGTGTAAAATTCGTGCGCGCACCTCATTCAAGAGTGGTGCTTCAACTTCGCGATGTGTGAAAATCACCTCGATGGTCTTCACGATGATTTGCAAATTTTGCCGAATGGAATCCTCTCGAACACTGCGTGCAGCAAGGCGCAGTTTTTCTGGCAAGATGTAGGTTCGATAGACCATTTCCGTGTCCACATGGTTGGCAAGAAGATCTTCTTCGTCTCGAAAAGCCAGCGACGAAAGATCGGTAATCCCTGGCGGGAGCGATAGAATCTCACTCCACAAATCGTCGCGTTCGACATAGTCGGGGACTTCAGGCCGAGAGCCCACAAGACTCATCTCACCTCGTACAACATTAATGAGTTGCGGCAGTTCATCAAGTTTCAAGAGTCGCAACCACTTCCCGAGGGACGTAATCCTAGAATCCGAACGTGCCGTTATTTTAAGTTCCGCACCAGGCTCTGCATTGTTGGACGGCTGCGATGGCATTTTCATTGTGCGGAGTTTTAAGACTTGAAAAGGCTCGAAGTTCATTCCAACTCGAGTCTGCCTGAACAAAACCGGTGAACCGTCGAGAATGCGAACGAGAAACGCACAAAGAATAAGCAGAGGCCCCCAAAAAGGCAAAGCACAAAAAACCAAGACCAGGTCAAAGAGTCGCTTTCGCCGAAATGCTGGATGATGCTCATTCATAGAAGAGAGTCTACGCGTGTCTCCATAGCTTTCAAGTCACCAAGACCTTGGTCGAGTGGACAACACATCACTTGAGACTAACTCGCACTCAAACAACTTGAAAGAAAGTCATCAAGACGACTTGCCACACTGTCTCGAGAATAATGTGACTCCGCAATCGTTCGCCCTCTTCTACCGAGGGACACCGAAAGGTTCGAGTCTCGAACCATCGCTTGTACATGTTCATATTGCTTGGCAACATCACCAGGGTTTGCGACCAAGCCACATTGGTGGTTCTGCACCTTGGTGGCTGGCTCACCATCTGCTGCGAGCAGAATCGCCTTTGAGCTTGCCATCGCCTCATAAATCTTGCTCGGCACTGCCCCAGGAATCGACATGCCCAGCGTGATGTAGGCAACGTCACAAAGGCTCAAGAGAGGGGGAATCATCTCCCTATCTTGGCGCGGAACCATCAATACATTCTGAAGATCTTCACGCTGAATGCGCTCTGAGAGCTGCTCTTTTTCTGGCCCATCGCCGACCAGTACAAAGCGGGCATTCAAAGAATCTCTCTTCGCAAGCTTCGCGACATCCAGAAGCTGGTCAAGCCCCTGTGCCCAGCCAAAGAGTCCCGCATACATGAATGTCAATGCATCACTTTGTGGCACCAAGTTACGGGCTTTTTCCACTAAAGAGTTCGAAACATTC
>JAHDBA010000040.1:0-11416 GCA_020630615.1 Myxococcota bacterium
GGTGAACGAATTGTGATGCGTCTTCTCGATCGTTCAAGCGTTTTGCGTGACTTGAGTACCATTGGTTTTAGTGAAGGGAACCTTGAGCTCATGTATGAGTTGATTCATAAACCGAATGGCTTTGTCTTGGTGACGGGCCCAACAGGCTCGGGAAAAACAACAACGCTCTACGGGTGCCTTGCCAAAGTGAATAAGCCTGACGTTAATATCTTAACCATTGAAGATCCGGTTGAGTACCAACTCAAAGGGGTGGGGCAGGTTCAAGTCAACTCAAAGATTGATCTCACCTTTGCATCCGGGCTTCGCGCCTTTCTTCGTCAAGACCCGGACATCATCATGGTCGGTGAGATTCGTGACCGTGAAACTGCCGAGATTGCGATTCAGGCATCGTTGACCGGCCACTTGGTTCTTTCAACGATTCACACCAACGATTCGGCGGGTGCTTTTACGCGAATGGTTGATATGGGGATCGAGCCTTTTTTGGTTGCATCGTCCGTGATTGGGGTTTTAGCACAGCGCTTGGTCCGTACGATTTGCCCCGAGTGTAAGACGTCGTACCCGGCGACTCCCGGCGAGATTGAAAAGCTTGGGCTCGATCCTTCACAATCGTACACACTCTACAAAGGTGAGGGTTGTAAGGCGTGCACCCAAACAGGCTACCGCGGTCGCTTGGGGATCTACGAGTTAATGAAAGTTGACGACGATGTGAAAAGCCTTGTTTTGCAAAACGTTGATGCGGGAACAATTAAAAAAGAAGCGCGTCGAAAGGGTATGTTGACCCTCAGGGAAGACGGCGCTCAAAAAGTTTTAGCAGGTCATACGACGGTCGAAGAGTTGATGCGTGTGACCCAAGATGACGGTGCGGTAGAAGGACAAAGCGAAGCAGCTTAGAGGTTTAGATTGCCAGTATTTGCGTACAAAGGTTTTGATTCGAAAGGGAAGGCCGTCAAGGGGAAGCGCGATGCAGACTCCGACCGCGCGTTGAGACGTTCGCTCAAAAATGAAGGTGTTCGCGTATCGGAAATCTCGACGCTAAAAGATGAGACAACCAAAACGCGAGAAGGCGCACTTTCAACTCAAGTTAACTTCAAAAAGATGTTTCAGAGTGTCAGCACCAATGATTTGGCGCTCGCGACACGACAGCTCGCAACCTTGCTTGGTGCGGGCGTCGATATGGTTTCTGCACTCAGCGCACTCATTGAGCAGATTGACAACGAGCTTCTGAAAGATATCTTCGCCGATATTAAACGCGATGTGAATGAGGGTATTTCTCTTGCAGACGCCATGAAGAAACATAAAGAGTTTGATAAAATCTATGTGAATATGGTGCGCGCAGCAGAGCATTCAGGGACTCTCGACGTTGTCTTGGAGCGCCTCGCCGAGTTCAAAGAAGGGCAAGCTCGAATTCGTTCGCAAGTTGTGGGGATGTTGATTTACCCAATTATCATGCTTGTGATGGGTGTGTTGCTTGTCGGTCTCATGTTTGTCGTCGTTGTGCCTAAAATCACAGCGGTGTTTGAGCATACCAAATCGACATTGCCGTGGAATACAAAACTTCTGATTGGCGCTACCGACTTTGCCTCAAAATACTGGTGGCTTGTCATGCTTTTCGCGGGAATATGTATTTATGCTTTTCGTCGCTGGAGGCGATCGGAGTCCGGCTCACGAAAATGGGACGCCTGGATCCTCAATGCGCCAATGTTTGGCGAAATCGTACGCCTGCTTGGTGTCGCACGCTTTGCGAGAACCTTAAGTACGCTCTTGTCTTCGGGTGTGCCTCTCTTATCTTCACTCGAGATTGTTAAGAATGTTGTTGCCAATCATACACTTGCCGATGCAGTTGAATTCATACGTGATGCTGTGCGCGAAGGTGAAAGTATTGCACCGCCTTTGAAGCAAACAGGCCAGTTCCCGCCGATGGTAAATCATATGGTTGCTATCGGTGAAAAGTCGGGTGAGCTTGAGCAGATGCTCGCACGGGTTGCGAATACCTATGAAGAGCGGGTTGAAGTTCGCACGAAGGCAATCATGTCTGCGATTAGCCCCTTGATGCTGGTCTTTATGGCGAGCGGTGTCGGCTTTATTATGTTCTCGATACTTCAACCCATTATGGCGATGAGTCAGATGGTTCACTAGTGGTCGAGTTGACCCCCTAGGAGGAAATGAAATGAAAAATAGAAAATTAGCCACACCTGCACATCGAGGTATGTCACTTCTTGAAATCATGGTTGTCTTGGTACTTATCGGTCTACTCGCCGGTACAGTTGGTGTCGCTGTTTTTGGTCAGTTGAGTGCCGGGCAAGAGAAAGCAGCAATGAACCAGGCCAACTCTTTGAGCGATGCACTACAATCGTTTAAACTTCGCGTGGGTAAATACCCGACGGCATCGGAAGGCTTGAATGCGCTTGCGAACCCACCCAAAGGTCAACCCTTTATCGAGCGCGTGCCGAAAGACCCATGGGGCAACGACTACATCTACGTCAACCCAGGTGTGAAGAACCGTACGAAACCTGATGTTCGCTCAAAAGGTGAAGATGGCCAAGAGAACACCGAAGATGATGTTGGCAACTGGCCAATGGATTAAGGAAGGTTTGAGAACTTGACCATGACGAAGGCAAAGTTGGTTTTGAATATAGCGCTGAAGCAGCGCGGGATGACATTGCTTGAAATCATGATCGTTCTAGTGCTTGTGGGTGGGGCGTTGGCGATGGTCACGCCTGCACTCGCAGGGGTTTCGGGTGCACATTTACGTAAGAGTGCGACGATGGTGCAAGCTTTGTGTAATGAAGCCTACACCCGTGCAGCGCTTACAAGCGATACGCATCGAGCGGTCTTTGACCTTGATGCCAACACCTTCTGGCTTGAGAAAACGCAAGGTGGTGCTGTTGCACCCCGCGAGCGGATTTGGCCGGTCAGCGATAAAAGTGTGGCAAGTGAAGATGCGAAAGGCGAGCTCGACAAGCTTGATGAAGACCTTGAGCGCCTCGTCGACAGTCGTGATGAAGAAGACCAAGCCAAACTCAACTTACTGAAGCCTCAAACCTGGTCGAAAACCGATGATGAAAGCGGAGAAGCGCATGCTCTAGAGGGCGATATTCGTTTTCGCTCGGTCTGGGGCGACCATCTTAAGGACAGGCTTTCCGGTGGCGTCGTAGCCCTTATGTTTTATCCGGGGGGCCACACTCAAGAAGCACATATCGTGCTTGAAGATGGTGAAGAAGAAGACGACACGCTGACTTTGGTGCTTGAGCCTCTTACGGGTGAAATCTTTGTCGAGAACGACACGCCAGAGATCCCCTCGGAGGAACGATAATGGTTCGTGACCAGCGCGGCTTTACTCTGCTTGAGGTGCTTATTGCAATCGCAATACTCGCGGTGTCGCTCGTGTATTTGAACGACGTAAAAGGCCAAACCGTCATTATGGTGGAGGAGTCCAAAAACCTCACCGTGGCAGTTCAACTTGCTCGAGGGAAACTTCTTGATTGTGAGAACGACTATCTCGAAAAAGGTTTCCGAGAAGATGAGTATGAACGCGAAGGTAAGTTTGATGAAGAAGGTCACGAAGACTTTTTTTGGGAGTGTCATGTTTACAAACCGGAGTTTCCGCAACCCTCCGATGGTGATATCGCAGAAGGCATGGAGAGTGCCAACGAAATGAGGGACCCCCAAGGGCTCAATCAAAACAATCCGATGGCAGATATCGGAATGGGCATGCTGGTTCCTGCAATGCAAATCATTAGTGATATCGTCGCAGACTCCATTCGAGAGGTGGTGGTGATCGTAAGGTGGAAGAACGGCGAGGTGCCGGATTCTCTCCGCGTGGTTACTCACCTCACCGATACGACGGCGGTATTGAATGCACCGATTCCCTCTGGCGGTATTCCAGGGTTACCGAGTTCCGGTGCAACACCACCAGCAGACACCCCATCCATCTTCGATGCTGCAGGTGCTTTGGGAGGCGCCTTTTAATGGTGAAACGCGGCTTCTCACTTCTCGAAATCATGATTGCGCTTGCGCTTGTCGCAACGATAGGCGCTTCAATTTCGATGCATATGTCTTCAACCTTGGACATGAAAGATGAAGTCGCAGACATCTCAAAACGCACACATTTGATACGACAAGCAATGCGTCGCGTCAGCGAAGAGATTTCAATGGCCTATATTGATTCGCATATCAACGGTCCGGAGCTACGCTATAAATCGGGTTTGATCGGTACACGAGACACTTTGGATTTTACCGCCTTTGGCCATGTCTCGAGACGGGCGGAGAGCAAAGAGAGCGAGCAACGTGAACTCGGTTTCAAGCTTGATTACGACGACAGAAGCTCGACCGATTCCCTCAAGAGGCGTGAGGCGCCGAACCCCGATGATGAACTTGAGGACGGTGGTCGTTGGCGAACACTTCTCACCGGTGTTCGAAGGATCGCCTTTGAGTATTGGGACGAACAGAATCGAGAATGGATCGAACGCTGGGACACCGATGATTCCAGGTTTAGGGGGCGGCTTCCGTCTCGCATCAAGTTTGAAGTCGAAGTCGAAATGCCTTTTGGCGAGACCGAGCGCTTTGTAACCCAGTCGCGTATTTGGCTCACGCGGCCGATCGATTTAAGGATCTAAACGATGCGTAGTGTGACAAAGCGACGACCAACCTTTAAAGAGCGTCACCTGAAGGTGAGACGTGGTTTTGCGCTTTTGATGGTTCAAATAGCAATATTGATTCTAGTGGTCATCAACACGGACATGTCGGTGAACGAGATGGTTCGCTATCGCCTTGCAACCTATGACCGAGACACATTGAAAGCGGAAGCACTTGCACAGAGTGGAGTCCAGAGCGCACGTTTGATTGTCGCAGTTCAAGCGAAGCTTCAGCCCTTGATGAACCAACTCGTGGGTGGCCTTGGAATCCCGCTCCCTGAATACACCGTCTGGAAGCTCATTCCTTTGGATTCGGAAATCCTAAAAGGGCTTATCTCCGGGGATATCCAGTCGGGTTTTGGCCTCGACATGAGCGATTCCATTGAAGAGCGTGCGCTGTCGCATGAAGAAAAACTCGAGGCTATACGCAGGGGTGAACTTCCTGAAGACGCGCGAGACGAAGATGGCGATAGACCTTTGCGTAACGAAAGAGGTCAAGGTGGCGACGATGACTCAAGTGTATCGAGTTTTGACCCCGAGGAGCTCGAGGGCTTCATTGCTGACAATGACCATTTCGAAGTCCCGGTTGGTGGCTTTGGCGCATTCGAAGGCTCCTTCTCGGTGAAGATCGATGACGAAGAACGGAAACTGGTTTCACTTCGAAACTGGGGTACAGTCGGTCAGTCGATGCGTTATACCATTGCTCAAAAACTTTACGCGCTCTTTCAGCCCGAGCGATATGACTTTCTATTTGAAGACCCGGACGCCTATGGTGAGCGTGTGTCTCGTGAAGAGCTTGTCGCCAATATTTTTGACTGGCTTGACGTGGATCAAAACGAAACCAATGGCAACGATGCAGAAACAGACTGGGGTAGAAGTGGCGGTGGTTCTGAGGATTCCTCCTACGGTGTTTATGACAGCGTCGGCCCGCGCAACGACTTTTTTGTATCGCATGGGGAATTGTCGCGCGTTGCAGGCATGAGTGATGCACACATGCGAGCTTTCGCCGATGAGATTTCGATTTACGGTGATCAAAAAGTGAATCTCTTGACTGCAGACCCAAACGCGATTGAGGCTTTGGTTCGTATTTGTGCTGCGAATCCCCAAGACCCTCTTCTTTTTGACCCACAGTGGCTGATGGCCACGGTGCAAGGTTGGTTTGCGTGCAAGTCGGCAGGCGTTATGGGTGGTTGTCCCATTGCGCCATCGCCTCAGGGTTTCATGAGCTTCCTTCAATCGGGTTTTGCGACCAACAACATTGGGCTTTCGCTCGACAATAGCAATTGCCAAAGCAACATTGGTAACGAGTCCAAAACCTTTACGATATACAGTACGGGTCGTGTGAACGATGTCGAACGTACGGTTGCCTTGGTAATGCGTATGGAAGGCCGCAACGAAGCTCGATACTTTTATTCAACACAAGCCACAGTGGAGTCCTCATGGCAAAAGTGATTGGTTTAGATATAGGCACCACGGGAGTCCGAGTTGTGCATTATGGTGCGTCGAAGAATGATGGCGTCTACATCGAGAATGCTTTTGAACGAAGATTTCAACGCGCACACGATGGCGTTGTCGATGCAGCGGAACTCACTTCAGCGCTCATTTCCCTGAACGAAGAGGGAGCCTTCAATGGTGAAGATATTCGCACGGGCATCAACGGTGCGCGCTGCAGCCTTAAAGAATTGCGTTTTCCATATCGCAACAAAAAGCAGATTGAGCAGACATTGGGCTTTGAACTTGAAGATGTCTTGCCCTTCGCGCTTGAAGAACTTGCATACAGTTGGCGTATCGCCGAAGAGCAGGGCGTAGTCGACGGGTTCAACATACGTGCCGAAGGAAGCAATGAGTCTGCGAATCAAGAAACTCTTGTACGTGCATTGGTTGCACCTCGCAATATTCTCGAAGAGCGACTTTCACTTCTCGATGAACACAAAATTCAGACCCGCGGACTCTATATGGATGCCCTTGCACTCTCAGAGCTCAACAAGCTTAGCGAGAGTGACACCCCGTCCTTCACTGCGGACGGAATACGAAGCGGGATTCTGTTTTTAGATCTTGGTGCGCAAAGCACGAATGTTTCGATATGTTCAGGGGGGGAGGCTCTCTTTGCACAGACCTTGCGCCTCGGTGGTGATGATGTCACACGGGCGATCGCGAAAGCGCTATCTCTGAGCTTTGCGGATGCGGAACTCTTCAAGTTGGACAACACCTTCCTTGAAGTCGACACGCGTAAGGCACAGTTCCCCAATGAAGTTCAAGCCAGCGATGCCGCGAAACGAAGTATCGACACCCTGGTTGAGCGCTTACGTCAGATGGTGTTACGTTGTCGCGACATGGATATCGCTGTGTCTTCGGTACAGATGTCCGGCGGTGCATCCGAGCTCACAAATCTTGAAGTGTACTTGAGTAAGGCGTTGGGCGTTTCAGTTTCAAAAGATTCGCATGTAACGCGCCTTCTGAATGGGGCTGCGGCCTCGAGCGCGTTGCTGAAATCTGCACCGCGCTTTGCTCAGGCGACCGCGTATGCTCTATGTGCTCTTGGTGAAAACACTGCATCCGAATCCTACAATTTGCGTCGTGGTCGATACGCGTTTAAGGGAGAATACGATTTTGTCAAAGAGCGAATCCCGCCGATTCTTGCGTGGTTGTGTGTCGCTTTTGTACTCTTCACAGGAGCAGGCTTCTTCAAAGTCTCGCAACTGAAGCAACAACATGCAGATCTCAATGAGCGGGTATTGGAACGCTGCGCCCAGATTTTAGGTGAGCGCGTTGAGACCACAGGTGCGTGCAAGAGTTTGATGGCGGAACAAATCGATGGGAGCAAAGGCTTTCGTTTTCCGAAGTACAGCGCTGTCGATGTTTATCTTGGTGTGATTCGTGCCTTTCCTGACTTTTCAGAAGATGAAAGCTTGGATTCGAGTGACGATACGAAGAGCGGAGCAAAGAAAGAAAAGGCGGTAGATGAAACGACCAAAAGTTTGGATGCAGAGAAAAACTCGAAAGGAATTTACCGAAAGGTAAACGAGTTGGTGATTCAAAAAGACACTTTGCGTCTCAAAGGTCGGGTGCGCTCAGTTGATGGCGTCGAGGTAATCGAACAAGCACTGAAGGAGGCCCCGTGCTTAGTCGACGTGGAGAAAGATGGACGGACACGAAGTGTGAAAGAAGAATGGGAGTTCGTGTTTACTGCAAAGATTGATTGTGTCGCAAACCCAGGTGTCATTGAAGAGGATATCGCGCAAGACACGATGGAACAAAAGAAGTCTAAAAAGAACAAAAACGTGAAACCGTCCAAGAAGGCAAAAAGTGCATTGGCAACACGCCGGGCAAAACCCGCACCAACGCCAAAAGACCTTGATGTAAACAATGAAGGGGAGCTTCAAAATAAGGCACAAGAAGAGGAGAAAACAAGGCCAGCAACAACAGTTGGTGGGGTTACCGGTCAGGCTCCGGGTTTCCAAGAGGCTGCGTCTGAGCGAACAAAAACCCTGGCAGCGGATCGCCTTAAGAATAAGATGCTCCCGAAACTGCGACCCTCCATTGTTCGACCCGGTGCGCGCAAGATACCAATCCTAGAAGCTGACCCAGAGTTGGGCAAGGTTCCACCAATGCCTGATGCTGCAATCGGTTCCGATGCTGGGGAGATTGGTGTGCCCAATATCGAAGGGGCTGAGAGTGCCGGTGAAGACGAAGAAGCAGAAGAGGGCGCTTCGCCCAACTCCGAAATAGTTGAAGCGAACGACGCAGAAGTTGAAGCGAACGAGACAGATGCAGAAGACCTTCCGGTTGTGCCTTAAACGGTGTGAGGAATACCTATGAAATTGACTGAACGAATTAAGGCAAGCACGGCAGGCTTATCTGCACGAGAAAAGTTATTGGTCGGAATAACGATAGCCGTCGCCATGACCATCGTGGTGGTTGCGCTTCTGACGTATTTACGTTCAAGCGCAAACTCGCTTGAAAAAGATATTGCAACCTTGCATCAAGAGTTGGCAGAGATTGAAAGCCAGGCGCTCCCCTTCGAAGTGGCGAAAAGCGAAGAATCGCAGGCCGCGCAACGTTTGAAACGAAACAAAGTCGAGCTCTTTAAGAAGCTTTCCAGTGCGGCAGATGAATCGGGGGTCACACTCAAAGACCTTGATGAGAAGTCGAGCCCGGTCCGAAATTTTAATGTGGAGGAAAAAAGCGTAAAACTCGTACTGAAGAAACTCTCTGTGGATCAAGTGGACACCTTCTTGCGTTCGATTGAAGGTGCCCGCTCGAATTCCGATGTGCAGGTTCAAAACTTAAGCCTGAAAACACGATTTGATAACCGAGAGCTTTTGGACATCACACGAATGAAGGTTGTGACGTGGAAACCTGGTGAAGATTCAGAAAAGTGAGGTCGGTATGAATATCTTAAGACGCATCGCAAAGGGTTTCGGCTGGACATCTCTTTTTATCGTGGCGCTTATCTTTTTCTTTGTCTGGACTTTCCCTGTCAATATGTTGAAGCCGCAGGTTGAGGCACAGTTGGCGAAGGTTTTGAGCGGCCCTCAAGAACCCGGTAGTGTTCGTGTCCGAATCGAAGAACTTGACTTGAGTGGTCTCTCTACGCTTGTGATGAAGCGAACACAAATTACGTGGTCGCGTGAAAAGGACGATCCAGAACCTGAGCTTCTAATTGATGAGGCGAGAGCGAAGATCGGTCTGTGGGGGCTTTTGACTTCAAAACCCGATATCGATTTCTACGCTGAGTTGCTTGGTGGCACCATCGAGGGGGATGTCCAGCTTTTAAAGAAGGGGGCATTGAGGGACCTCAACCTTAAGATCGATGGTCTCGACTTTAGTGCCTGGGTGGGCGATGATATCTACCTCGGGACACCCTTTTCGGGTCGTCTGAACGGTAACGCAGAGTTGCACTTGGGTACCAATCCAGCCAAAGACGCAGAGGGGAAGATAGAGCTCAAGGGAGACGGGTTCGCATTGGGCGCCGGGAAGTTTCCCGTAGGGTTGATCTCACAGGTGCCAGGTGCTGGGATGGCTGCGATAATGTTGCAAGACGCAGATATGGATCAAGTGTCCTTGGGCACATTATCAGCTCAAGTGAATGTCAGTAAAGGGCAGGCTGTGATTCAGAAGAGCGGTTTTGTCGGTGGGGATATTGAAGCAAATATCGAAGGGGAGACACGTCTTGATAAAAACTTAATGCGTTCGCGCCTAAAGTTGGGCGGTGGGTTGCTACTTAAAGACACGTTGAAATCCAAGAAGGGCATCGATGTCTTGGTCACAATGGGAAGCAGCTTTCTGGAGCCCATGAAAAATGACGAAGGCTTAATTGAGTTCAGTCTCAACGGGCCTTTATCGCGCCCAACATTCAGACAAGGAAAACAACGTAGCGCTCGAATAAAGAGCAAGCGACGTTAATGCTGACGAGGTGTCCCCCCGGGCTACGTTTTAAGGGTAAAGCATAAATCTGTGCCATACTCCATTTTTCAATTCATAGCAGGTTCGGGTGTGCATCCGGTGCCGAGCGCCCTCCCAAAACTCAAAATACGTGGGCACCAGGCGAAAGCCATGCCAATGCTTTGGTCGTGGTGGCCCTTCGTCACCATAGCTTTCTTTCAGCTTGGCAACTCTATCTTCATACTCACCATAATAATTGAGTACCTGTGATTGTGCGCTTGCAGCTGAAGCGTGACGGCTATCAACACTTCGTGAGTGCCAGTAGCTATCCGACTCATCCACAGAGGTGTGTTCAACCTTACCCTCAATACGAATCTGTTGCTCCAGCCCATCCCAGTAAAAAAGCATTGCGGCGTTCGGGTTTTCCAGAAGGTGTTTTCCCTTTCGGCTCTGGGCATTGGTATAAAATACAAAGCCGCGTTCATCCCATGCTTTGAGTAGAACCATTCTGCTTGAAGGGACACCGTTCTCGCCCATAGTACTCAGACACACAGCACTTGGTTCGCGAACATGAGTTGTTTCGCAGAAATTTGTCCACGTCTGCTGTTGCTGTGAAAAAATCTCGAATGGCTTCATGATATTGGCACCTCTAACGTTTGATTCATATCAACATTGTTTGTCGCATGTTTGAAACTTTTTATCACGTTGCAAACATTTATAAGTTGAGTGTGTGAGGTGAACTTATGAATAGACTTGCTGAGTGTCGACTTTTAGTAGTGTACATAGTTATTGGGATAATTCAATCAGGGTGTGCGAGCACAACTATGATTAAATCAGACCCCGCTGGTGCCAGTGTTTACGTCAGCGAACAGCTAATTGGGAAAACCCCTGTTTCGTTTTCAGATCTTAATTTTGCTCGAGGTTGCACCTCAATCCGACTCAAAAAAGAAGGTTATGAATCTTCAATAAGTGAAATATGTCGAGATGCAGGTATAAACCTGGGTGCCATCATCGGTGGCTTCTTTACGTTTGGACTAACATTTGCATGGTATCAAGATCATCCTCGTCAATATGTTTTTGCTTTAGAAAGAGAAGGGGAGAGTAGTAAGGAAAGACATAATATTGATGAAGGTCAAGTCTTCGAGATTGGCACAACACGGGCACTAGGTGACGAGCTGAGGGTGCTTGAACAAATGATGGATGACAAGCTGTTAACGGGTGATGAATATCAGAAACGACGAAAGGAGATTTTCGAACGACATTCGGAAAACTAATATTGTTTTTCATACCCATTATTCAGGCTATGTTGGGCCAGATTGGCTTCATCTTGCCGACCACAGAAAAAAAAGTGCCACTGCAGGCCGGTTTGGTCAACTTTAAGCAGGGTGGTAGTGCAC
>JAHDBA010000040.1:11426-12383 GCA_020630615.1 Myxococcota bacterium
GTGTCTCGCTAAAGTTGCAAAGCGCTACCCTTTAGCTGTCACCCTCTCATTTCTTTTAGGGGAGGAAGTTTTCCACAAAACTAAAAGGCCGAGGATGATCACGAGCAGGGCCCCGGCAAGTTGTCCCGCCAGGTAGCTCGTTATGTCACTGGCGGAAACGACGAACAATACTGCCCGAATCATGCTCAATAAGATAAGTACTAAACAAAAGAATCGCAGCATTATCGTCCCACATCAGTATTTACTTACGGACTTTCACAGTCGTTGGGCTGTAGATACCGCCAGTTAGAAAGTTAACTAACCCGTCAACAAAGGTATGAGTGATCGTCACATCATAATTCGTTGCATCGCCGGCAAGCTCTGCAACTGGAGTCGTTTTCAGATCGACTAGGCCATAAATAAGATAGTGGTTCTTACCAACGTTCTCTATTCCTGTTTGTGCACCTTTACCAACGGTCGTGGTATAGGTAAAACATCCAGACATTAGGCAAAAGCATGCTACAAATGCTGCCATTATTACTTTCTTCATCATGTTTCTCTCCTGTTCTATCGATGCTCACCAACTAAGCACACTGCCGGGTACCACATCGGTGCCACCCATTCAATCTCAATGCGGTAAAAACAAGAAAAAGAAGCATCATGCGAGTACCATATTCTGTGCCCGATATCAGCTTCGAGCTTATAGGACGCGAAACCACAAAGTTCATCCGCTGAGACTCGGACAGGTTCAACATCCTACTCCACCGCAGATACATGGTTCTGCACCCGATTATTGTTCAATGTATTCTTCCTCTTTCCTCACGCGACAAGGCCCGGGGCGTGGTATCGGGTGTCGTTGATTGAGTACTAATGGCTGATGTACAGTGACTTCCAAACAAAAGCTACAAAAACACTTCCCTAGGGTTGACAATAAATGATCTGTGTGTATGATGCGTCTCGTGCTGACGTCGTATTGGC
>JAHDBA010000041.1 GCA_020630615.1 Myxococcota bacterium
TTAAATGCTGAAGGTGCAATTCCGGCAGAGAGCCGTCAAGCAGTGACGAACGCAGATGTTCAATTGATCGATGGTAAAAGCGCTAAGCTTGTTGAGGAAGGCCAGGTCAGCATCATCTCTTTTTGGGCGACGTGGTGTGGCCCATGCATGCAAGAGCTTCCATGGTTCGATAAGTTTCATCGAAAGCTTGGGGGTAAAGGTCTTTCATTGCGGGCGATATCGACAGATGGGCCTGAAACCGCAGCACAAGTTGCTGCGTTGGTGAAGCAAAAGAAATGGGCATTTCCTGTTGTTCATGACAAGGATGGTCAGTTGGTGAATCGGCTCAACCCACGTGGAAACAACCCTTTTACTCTAGTTCTGGATAAAAAAGGACGTATCGCCTACGTGCATGAAGGTTATGCACCCGGTGATGAGAAAAGCTATTTGAAAGTCTTAAAGACACTTTTGAAAGAACCCAAGTAATCGTACAGCTTTCAATGGGCGCCAGTTGAAGAAGGACTGTTAAGGTTGTGTGACTCTGGCGCGCTAAGGCGAGGCTTTACCATGGGTTTCTCAAAGCACAGATTTCTTGAAAATGGATTTACGCTATTGAGTGTATTTCTTTTTTCTTTTTGTGTCTTGAGTGAAGATGTGGGGATGCAAATTACACACACGACGCGTGTCGATGTGCGGACCGATAACCAAAACAACGATCCGGTGGATGACTATTACGCAGCGCTCATTGATCGCTTGAACTTGAAGTTGAGTTATGGGCAGACCCGGGTTGATTTTCGTCTTGACGGCAACGGATTCTATTTTATCCCAGACCATCAACCCACCAATGGCCGCAATGTTTACCGCAGTACGATTGCCGCAGAACGCTTTCAGATCTCCCACCGATTTCAGAAAGCTCAGCTTGATATCGGGGACATTTACCAGCAAGTTGGGCGTGGTTTTGCGTTGAGTCTCCGCAAGTTTGATGAAGCCGGAGTCGATATGGCGATTCGAGGCGCGCGTTATCGTTACGATGCGTCGAAGGTTAAGATTAATTTTTTTGGCGGTCGCCTCAACCCAGTCAATATCGACCCGATTGGACAGCGCTGGGTTCGGAACCCTTGGGATTGGATTGCTGGTACGGAGTGGAACTTAAAACTTCAGTCAACAGCAGACTTGGGCTTTTATGGGGTTTTGATTAAGCCGGAGGAATCCCTAGATGGTATTCATCAGGACAACAATCTAAACTTTGGGATTACCCTCAATGTTCCACGTTTAACGTCTTGGCTTTCACTTTACACGGAACACGCAAGCCAGCTTCGCTACGAAACAGGAGTCACCTTTTTGGGAAGCGCCAACTATCTCGCCTTAACGATCAGCCCTGGGGCCTTTGCTTGGATCGTAGAGTCGATGCTTCTTAGAGATTGGCAAGTTCAAGGCAGCACCAACAGCGCGCTCGGTACACGTTTCATCTTAAATCAAGCACCAACCTTGGCTCGTATCGATCAAGAAATACCGAGTATTCGTGACGTCGCCGGTGTTCGCTCAAAACTCTCTTACACTTGGGCGGGTCACGACCTTAACCTTTATCAAGACACACTCTTTCGTCGCAATGAGTATCACCGTGATGGTGGCAAACAAGAAATACATGCCTATGCTGGCTTTCGTAAAGGCTATCAGCATGGTGCAAGTCGTTTTGAACTGCAGCTTGGCTATCGGGATGAGCGCTTTATAGGCTCGGGGCAGTTCTTTCGCACGATTGCGCACTTTGATATCGACTGGGTTCATATGCTGAGTAATCAGGTTGCACTCCACGTCACGAGCAATACTCAGTTCAGGCGTTTTCAAAACTCAGCTCCACTCTTTGGACAAACTCTAGCAGGCCTGGACCGGCACGGATGGGGTGGGGTCACCATGGAGCTTGGTTACGACACGCAAGCTCTGGCACCGGGAATTCGGCGTGTGTATCTTGCAGGCATCTTTTTTGCCGAGCTTAGTCGGAACTTTACCCTAAAGGGAACAATCGGTTCGCAGCGCGGCGGCCTCAAATGTGTAGCGGGGGTGTGCCGGATCTTTCCTTCGTTTTCGGGTGCACAGGTGATTTTGATATCGCGTTTTTAATGGGGAATGTGACACTGCTTACATTCGAAGCTCCTATCGTCCGATTGAAACATTCGAAATAGACAAGCTCTTACTCTACGGTAACACTCTTCGCGAGGTTGCGAGGTTGGTCCACGTCGGTACCACGCAAATCGGCAATATGATACGCGAAAAGCTGTAGAGGAATCGTGGCAAGAACTGGCCGCATTAATGCACTTGCCTTCGGCAACATTAAGCTTGCCTCGCTCAAGTTTTTGAGCTCAACGTCATCGTCATCACACAGTGCTATAATCTTTCCGCCGCGCGCACGAACCTCTTCGAGGTTCGACACAACCTTTTCATAACCTTCACCACGCGGGGCAATCACAACGACAGGCATCGTCTCATCGATCAGTGCGATAGGCCCGTGCTTCATTTCACCGGCCGCATAACCTTCAGCGTGAATGTATGAGATTTCTTTCAACTTCAGGGCGCCCTCAAGTGCAATCGGAAACATCGCTTGTCGACCGAGATAAAGCATATGGTCATGTTTCAGGAAGTCTCTCGCCACCTTTAAAACATCGTCTTCGTTGTCGAGAAGAGCTTCAATATCACGGGGCAATCGTAAGAGCGCTTCCGCAAGATCGACGCCAGCTTGAGACTGGACCCCATCAAGGCCACTGCGACTTTCGTGTTGAGCAAGGGCGAGAGCAAGCAAGTCAAGGGCAACGAGCTGTGTCGTGAAGGCTTTGGTGCTTGCGACGCCGATCTCTGGGCCAGCCCGTGTGTACAATGTACCAAGACTTTGATCACAGTGACGCGCCACAGCAGAATCAATGACATTGGTAATACCGATGCGGGGGGCACCCAGACGCTCGGCCTCTTGAAGCGCCGCCAAGGTGTCTGCAGTTTCTCCGGATTGTGAGATGGCAAGCACAGCACATTTGGAATCTAAAATCGGTTTGCGGTAGCGAAACTCACTTGCAAGCTCGACTTGCGTCGGGATACGAGTCAGCGCCTCCAAGCGATATCGACCGGTCATCCCCGCATGGTAGCTGGTGCCGCATGCCACAATCACAAGACGTTCACAGCTTGCAAGTGCATCGAGGTCAATACCCTCAAGGTTTACTTTTTTATCACTGCTTTGAATACGACCTCGTAGCGTGTCTGTAATTGCACGCGGCTGCTCAAAGATTTCTTTGTGCATAAAGTGTTTATGACCACCTTTTTCAGCCATGACGGGTGACCAATCGATGACCTTCACCGGCCGCTCAACACTGTCATCGTTCGCGTCATAGATTTCACTGCGATCTTGAAATAAGAGACCGTGGTCACCATCTTCTAAAAAGGTAAATCGACGCGTGTAATTGAGGACAGCCGGGATATCTGACGCAAGATGATGGGCGTCTTCAGCGTGCCCGATAACCAGAGGCGAGGCCAAACGTGCGAAAGCAATTTGGCCAGGCACACTCTCATCGACAACGGCAATGGCGTAGGCGCCTTCAATGCGTTTGAGCGCGTCCCGCAACGAGTCCAGGAGCGACATTCCCGACTGGCGCGCTTTTGAAATCAAATGTGCGAAAATTTCTGTATCCGTATGGGATGCAAAATGAGAACCCGATTGAATGAGGTCTGCACGAAGGCTTGCATGGTTCTCGATAATGCCATTGTGAACAACGGTGACACCGTCAACATGGTGAGGGTGGGCATTATCAAGTGTGGGGGCGCCATGCGTTGCCCAGCGTGTATGGCCAATACCGATTGAGCCTGGGCAAGGTGTTTCTGCAAGTGCCGAGCGTAAGTTGACGAGTTTTCCGACTGCTCTGCAACGCTCGGTCCGCCCTTCTTTCAAAGTGGCAATGCCTGCGGAGTCGTACCCTCGATACTCTAACTTGGTGAGGCCTTCGTACAAAATCGGTTCTGCATTCTGATCGCCAACATAGCCAACAATTCCGCACATAGGTGCCTCCCAAAAAAATATGTACAAACAATCTGCCTTCAGCCTTCGCGCAGCGCAACCGAGTGAATGCGCTTCTCTAAAAGTTTACCCTGCTTTTTTTGACCCCAAGGAGCGACTCTGTGTTGTGTCCGATTGCGTTACTCTTTATACTTCGAGAAACCTTCTGTCTGGTGGTTCAAAATGTCTGAGATTCTCGTAATCGGTATTGCTGGTGGGACTGGGTCCGGTAAATCAACAGTCGCATCGCGTCTTGCCTCTGCAATGCCCGAGAGCCGATGTTCAACAATCGAACATGACTGGTATTACAGAGATCATCACAGTCTGGATGCGAAAGAGCGAGCAACGCTAAACTTTGATCACCCAGACAGCCTGGATACCGAGCTTTTGATCGAGCACATCTCAGCGCTCAAGGCGGGCCAGGCTATCGATGCGCCCTACTATGATTTTAAAACACATCGCCGCCTTGAAAAGACGCGTCGTATCGAGCCGACCTCTGTTGTGATCGTTGAGGGGATCCTCACTTTCGTGGAGACTCGCCTGCGCAATCTTTTTGATATTAAACTCTTCGTGGATACCGATGCCGATATTCGTGTCTTTCGCCGTATTCGGCGGGATATTGAACAGCGCGGTCGAACCTTCCAATCTGTGCGTGATCAATACTACAACTCGGTGAGGCCAATGCATCTACAGTTTGTGGAACCTTCGAAGCGATGGGCTGATCTGATTATTCCCGAAGGCGGAGACAACCAAGTCGCGTTGGACTTAATTTTGGCGCGGCTCGTCGGCGTTGCGCAGGCTTAGTCGTTGCTCTCGACTAAGCTGAACCTGAACCTTTAATCGCGAGGGATTGCTTTGCACTTGGCATCACGTCTGCCGAGGGCAACATTTCAGAAAGTGGGCTCCCTGCCAACGACCGTGGCCCTGAATTGCTTAGGAAGTCATGCGTTTCAAGGGCCTGCTTCGTGCACTGTGCATGCCAAACCTCGAGAATACCATCGACTGTGCCAGGCCGCATTAAGGCCCTTGCGTCAAAGACATCCGTGGCAAAAGCCTTGCCAAACCAGCGAATCCACTCTTTGTAACGCCCGATCCGCGCCTTTTCACGAACGCGGGCCAAGAGTATCGTTCGCAGCTGCTCTGGGAATCCTCGGATGTTGTCATGTGTTGGGGTAAAGTCTTCGCTGCCTAAAAGCAGTGCATGAAGCTGCGTTAGCAACCAAGGGTTTCGAAGTAAGGGGCGCCCAAACATGAGACCTTTTACGCCACTTGCTTGCGCGAGCTTAAGAGCATCGCCAGCGTACCAGAGGTCTCCGTTTCCAATGACTGGGATTGTGAGTGCAGAGGCCACTGCTTCGATGATCCGCCAGTCCGCAACGCCTCGATAATGATCGCAGCCACGGCGAGGGTGAATCGCAATAAAGTCGACACCGAGCTCCTCAAGGCGTCGAGCACGCTCTAAAACCCAATCGGATTCATCGAAACCCGCACGCATTTTGACTGAAAGTATTTTTGAGGTGGATTCTCGCATTGTACTCACAACCCGAGACATGACTTCAACATCTTTCAGCATGGCAGCACCCACACCGTGACGCGCAGCGCGAGGTGTCGGGCAACCCATATTAATATCAACAATGTCGACGTCGTGGTCTTCAAGCATTCGAGTTGCTTCTTGCATATGCTCGAGATGAATACCCATCACCTGCACACTCAGCAAGGATCCTTTACTTTTGTGAAGCGCCTCTCTGAAGAGTTTAGGATTGGGTTTGGCCTTTGAGATTCGAACGAACTCAGTACAAGCGATATCGACAACATCAAAACGAGAGACCCAATCACGAAAGACGGGGTCTGAGACGCCTTCCATCGGCGCTGAGAAAATCATTGGGCGGTCAGATTTGAATCGTTCAAGTATTGACATTCGAAAGGTCTCAGCTGCGTTTTTGCTTGTTCTTTTAATGATTTAGGATTCGGCTGCGTTTTGATTCGTATTCTCGGAAGAGCTCGTAACAACAGGGTTGCCACGAGTGTGCGCATTTGTGGGTTTTGATTTAAAAAGTTTATTGCGTCGTCGCGTCGCTCGAAAGCGCGCAAAGGCGATAAAGAGAAACACAAGGGTCATCAGCGGGCGTGCCACACGACCTAAAGTTTCAAAGAGTGTTTTGTCGGCTTGCGCGGAGCGCGTATTTCCTCTTGAACTTTGACACGAAGGACCTTCGGGGGGTGGTGCGCCTGCATCGTCATCCCTTGGGTCAAGTTCATATTGGCTTTGTGGGTCGCTGTCGTCGTTTTCTCTCTCTTCGTTGTGCGGGTCATCCGGATCATTAAAGAGCTCCAAAGGGAAGGTGTCGTCCAAACTGACGCGGAAATGTGTTGGTGTGATGCTCTCCGTCATTGATGTACACACCATGAGTGCAGAACTCGTGTCGGGTATCGCAAGATGAATAAAGGCGCGGTCGCGGTCAAGCTGAACCGACGCCTCATTAAAAATGACTGCATCGTCCATACGGGAATGAATGCGAAGCTTGAAGTCATCGATATTCGAGTTCGCGTTTTCGTCACCGCTGTTTTCAAACAAGAGCGACAACGAGAATCCATCGCTGTCTTGATCGTCAAAACTGACCCGAAGGTCAAAGAGTAAGCATCCACCCTTCGCAAGACTATCCTCATGGAGATAGCGTGAAGGAATCCGGCTGAACGCACGCTGAAGTCGAGCCTCAGAACCCTCACTCGGACTCTCGACAACATCATCCAAGTTGATATTGGGTGTCGTAACAAGAATTCCATCAAGTTCTTGGTTGGGCCGTGATGCATCGAGTCGGGAATCGTAATGAGACATGAGCCGCCACGACATGTACGCATCAAGTAGCGTCCGAGGGGAGACACTCAGGGATTCAGCGAGGGGCTCAAACCATTCGATGGGCGCAGCACCTTCTTCGATGTTTAAGGAGCCGAGTGTCTGCCATTGCGTCGCCCACCAAGTTCGCAATGCATCACGATCGTCTTGAAAGTAGGACTCGTTTAAGAAGAAAAAGAAAGTTGCGCCACCATACTCATAGAGTGGTAATGAGCGACCTTCGGTGTCCAGCGTTTCGCTGTCACTAAATGGAGAGCATCCGGGACACGCGCGGTAATCTTCACTCAGTTCCGAGAATGTTTCAGCAGACATCGACACACTTTCTTCAAAGAGTACGGCACTTGCTTCTTTTAGGAAGCGAGGAGCATGGGCCCACGACGCGAGCTGCAATACATGATGGTATTCATGCGCTGTGACCTCGAGCCAGTTGGGTGCCGCTGGGTCAACCACGATATAAGCACTGGTTCTATTCGAAAGAGGGTTCTCCGATTTCGTGAAGCCGAGTCGAGCCCCAAGCGGGCCGAGGTAAATGTCCACGTTTTCATCCGGACCGCCCTGATCTGCCACTGGGGGAGAGTAGCCGTAGAAGTGAATCTGTTTGGCCAGTTCGTTATCGAGCGCACTTAAAGTCCCTTCCCCTGGAGTCCAACCCAGTTCGGGTAGGGTGTGAATCCAGAGTGACGTTGACGGAAGAAAGAAGGACTCTGCGACCTCCTCAGGGCGCTCAACGAGAAGGTTTTGTGCTGCCAAAAGGTTAGCAGGTAGCACCCCAAAACAAACCAAGAGCAAAAGTTTCAATGTTGGGAGAAGTTCAGCACAGAGTCGAAAGTTCGCGCAGGGCATAGCGGGGCGCTCTAAAACAAAATTGCCTTTCGTACTATGCATGAGAAATCCAGGTGATCTCGGCGTCGATGATGGCTCCATCGCGTGGGATTTCAATGATGTCGCCGAGCTCTTTGTGCTGAATCGCTTGACCAACCGGTGCGTTAATATTGATGCGTCCTTCCGCGGGATTGCTTTCTCCTTCGCCTACCAAAGTGTAACGCCGCTTTTCACCCGAATCGAGAGTAATTTCAACGGTGGAACCGAACTGTGCTTTGGCCCCACGAAGTTTTTCACTGTCGACGATTTCTACGTCTTTCAGCAGCCCACCCAAATATTTAAGACGCCGGTCGATTTCGCGTAGTCGCTTCTTACCATAAATATATTCTGCATTCTCAGAACGATCGCCTTCGGCTGCAGCAGTCGCAATACCTCTTACAACTTTCGGGCGCGTGACTTTTAAGAGCTCGGTATATTCATTACAAAGTTGCTCATAGCCCGGACGTGTCAGACGTTTCCTAAAACTCATAATGGGTTGAGTGCTCAGCGGCTGAGTGCTAGGATTGCGGCGAAGAGCCCAGCGCCAAGGGGGACCGCTGTCACAAAAACGAAAGCGATGAGCACGATTGCGGTGTAAGAAACGTCATTTTGATTCGAGTCAAGCGTCGCCGCCACATGCCGAATATCGTCGCTGTTATGAAGCAATTCGGCAGAGGCATTCGTTGGTTGCATCCGTGCCTCGCGGTTAAGAATCATGGCTTTAACACCTAAGGTCTTCCGTGCTTCTTCGAAGCTCTGCACTTCTAACTGTTTTCGCTGGAGAACTGCCTTTCGGACCCAGTCAAGTTCTGAAGAGTCGCCCTCCGGGTTTCGAACTCGGATCCATTTTTTAAACCCGGGTTTCCATAAGAGCGAGCGGCCGCGCAGCTTACCGACCTCCGCCAGAAGCAAAACTTCGTCCTCGGTGTAAGGGCCCTTTGTTTTACCATTAATGGCTGCAAACCAAACTCGCCCCACACTGTCATCTGCAGCGTGCATATGCAGACCGGTAATACGTTGTTCAACTTCGGGGCGCGGCTTAAATGTTCCACTCGGGCTTAGAAATGCCGGGAGCTCGGACATATGATCGAAATGATGAATGTCTGTCAGTGCAGGCATTAATCTTTGAGCAGCACTGGAGTTTGCAAAGGATTGTTTAAGTCGTGATGAAGATGTCTTGGATGCACGTGCTCGAATCGACGCACCGCAACCCTGACACTTTAACGTAACACCTGCTGAACCCGCAGAGTGGATTTGATGGCTGGCAACATTGTGACGGGTTTTGCATTTGGGACAACGAACTTTCATGTTAACCTTAACTCTGACCTAAACGTCATGTTTGTATATTTCGCGGTATTAAACAACATCTTCTTATATACGATTGATAGAAATATACACCAAATTTCTTACCCTTCAACCACCATCAGCTCTGTCACAGAGGTGTGAAAAACGCGCAATTTCCACTGCTGGATGCTCATTCGACTCCCATTTGACAAAAAACGTCCATACGCAAGAATAGGCGCGGCGCTCTCGGTCACAGTGACCGTCGGGCTTCACTCAACTCTTAACCCGGTATTTACCGGAACAACGCTGATGACTACAAAATCCAATCGCGATCGGCTTTTTGGATTTGGTGTTCTTTTGCGCGAGTGGTCACTTCACTGCACTACGGCGAAGTTGTTCACAAATCGAAGGCAAAACTCTAAATGGAAATGGAAACAAGAAAAGTTGAAGACGCATTATCATTCGCTGACCTTCTCGAGGAGTCCTATAGTCGAGACGATATTAAAGAAGGCGAAATCGTAACGGGTGAGGTCGTTGCAGTACAAAACGACTATGCCCTTGTCGATGTCGGGTACAAATCCGAGGGCATGATTCCAAAACATGAATTTAAATACAAAGACGGAAAACCGAGTGTCGAGATCGGCGACAAAGTGGACGTTTTTGTTGTGGCACGTGAAGATGACCATGGCGTGATTATGCTTTCAAAAGAAAAAGCGGATCGCGCGCGCGTTTGGGATGAAATTTCAGGTGCTTGCGAGCGCGATGAAATCGTTAAAGGAACAATTATCGCACGTGTGAAAGGTGGGTTGGCTGTTGACATCGGTATCAAGGCATTCCTGCCCGGTTCTCAGGTTGACCTTCGGCCTGTACGCAACCTCGACAAGATGATTGGTGAAAGCTATGACTTTAAAGTCATCAAGTTTAACAAGAAGCGCGGAAACATCGTTCTAAGTCGTCGCGTTCTTCTCGAAACCGAACGTGATGCGAAGAAGAAGGTTACGCTTGAAACATTGGAAGAAGGCTCGACTGTTGTCGGTACCGTGAAGAACGTTACCGAATACGGTGCGTTTATCGACCTTGGCGGAATCGACGGTCTCTTGCATATTACCGATATGAGCTGGGGGCGTGTCAATCACCCGAACGAGCTTTTCAATGTTGGTGACGACATTCAAGTTAAGGTTCTCAAGTTCGACAAAGAAGGTGAGCGCGTTAGCCTTGGCCTCAAACAAATCAAAGATGACCCATGGACCACAGTCGCTCAGAAATACCCAGTGGGTGAACATGTTGCAGGTCGTGTCGTATCATTGACAGACTACGGTGCATTCGTTGAGCTCGAGCCAGGTGTTGAAGGCTTGATCCACATTTCTGAAATGTCTTGGACACAACGTGTGAAACATCCGTCGAAGATTGTCGACATTGGTGACGAGGCGAAAGCAGTTGTCCTTGATATCGACTTCGATGAGAAGCGTATCAGCCTTGGTATGAAGCAGGCGAACCCGAACCCATGGACTGTGCTCGGCGAGCGCTATCCAATTGGTACTGTGATCCGTGGTCAAGTACGCAACATCACTGACTTCGGTATCTTTGTCGGTATTGAAGAAGGTATCGATGGCCTGGTTCATATCTCAGACTTGTCATGGACTTCACGTGTGAAACATCCATCCGAGATGTTCGAAAAAGGCGATGAGGTTGAGTCTGTTGTATTGAATGTGGACTCTGAAAACGAGCGTTTCTCACTCGGGATTAAGCAGCTCCACGAAGATCCTTGGACTCGAATCCCGAACGAATACCCACGTGGTGCTCGCGTGAAGGGTAAAGTCGTCAAGATTACAGATTTTGGAGTCTTCGTTGAAGTTGAGCCAGGAATCGAAGGCCTCGTGCATATTTCAGAAATCTCTGAGGAGCACGTGTCTGACCCGCGTTCAGTTTTGAATATTGGGGAAGAAAAAGAAGTCATGATCATTGATGTCGACCAAGAAGATCGTAAGATTGGCTTGTCGATTAAGGCTGTTGCTGCTGCAGAGCAAGGCGTAGATTATCGCGCATACCTTGCACAAGGCACTTCTTCGGCGCAAGTGACATCGGGCGGTGGCTCAATGGGGACACTTGGAGATGCACTTGCAGCCAAGTTGGGTGACCAGCAAGGTGAGTAAGCAGCATCGTATATAGAAAATCAGATGCAATTCGCATCATGAACAAGCTGGGCTTTGGCCTGGCTTTTTTATTGGGGACTCGCCAGGATTTAGGCGTGGCAAAGAAGAATGAATCTGGCATGGTTGAGCCATGCGAGTCTTTCTTTTCAGTGCAAGTTTGTTGGTGACACTCGTAATGGGGTGCAAGCCGGCACAAAGGCCGAGTGATATCCCGGGGCCTCCTGGGTGTGGTCTGCGTGAGCCTGGGAATACCGCGCCTGGAATGTTGTCGTTTGTTCAAAAGAAGACCATGAAATCAATGGGCACACCGGACCTTACAGAGCGGAATACCTTTGGAGGATTGACTTGGGTGTATCGCCACTCTCGAGGCTCAGTCTTCGGAGAAGATCAGCTCGAGACCCGTTTTGCCTTCGATGCCGGCGGGATTCTACGTGATCAGCGGGAAGATGTTCTGAAACATGTTGGGAAGTAGTAGCGGGAAGACACGCTTTGCGGTTTGACTTCTCTCGTGCTCAGGCCTAACGTGGCACATATTCTACATGGAGGCATCATGATATCAGTAGCTGATATTTTCGAGACAATGAACAACAAAGTTACGCCGGAAATGGCGGAAAAAATTAACACCACATACCTCTTCGAAGTTGGTGATGAGGGCAAATGGCTGGCCGATCTCACGAAAACGGAAGGTCCTTGGATTTCCAAAGCTGAAGGTGAGACGGAAGCAAAATGTGTCGTGACTGTCCCGTCAACCGAAGACTGGGTTGCATTGACAAGCGGTGAAATGAACCCAACCGCAGCGTTTATGCAAGGTAAACTGAAAGTCAAAGGCGACATGTCATTGGCGATGAAGCTTCAAGGTCTTTTGGGCTAGGCGGCTTCGCAAAGAGGATGCCGACAAGCACCCATATTTCTGAGACGAATAGAGCGCGATATGCGCTCTTTTTCTTTTGCACCGTGTTGGGATGAAGGCGAGTTCGTAGATACCGAAATGGCGACGTCTACCATCGGAATAGACCAGACTCTATGAGCTCGTTTAGGGTATCGACACCGCTGCAGCAGCAGGAACAACACTTTGAATCGAGGCAATCTCCGCTGCAATATCAC
>JAHDBA010000042.1 GCA_020630615.1 Myxococcota bacterium
CGTCAATTTATGGATGCGTTGGCTTCTTCGATTTGTGGCGCATACTCGTTCAGCTGATTTGAGTACGCGCTGTCCCCCGAATAAACTCGTTTCTCCCGAATCCCCACCACGTGTATAAATCTTCATGACTCCCACCTTTGATACGCCTATCATGAAGAGTCATCACACAAAGCGCAAGAAAGCAGCCCGCAAGAGCCTTCTTGGGGGCTTTCAAGAATTGTTCTTCGGATTTTCAAGTAAATATGTGTTGAGGTGGTGAAATGAATACGCCAAACTTTGATCTTGGTGTATTGTTTGCTAACCCCTAAACATGGCTTTACAACGTTTTCGTATTGGCCCGTTGGGCATTGACTCGCGCAAGGCACTTTTTCTTGCACTACTCTCAACTCTGAGCCTGCTTGGGCAAAGCTGCGGCTGTGATGACTTGTCCGCATTAAACCAATTGGATCCCGGCGACGCGCTCGATGTCGAAGCCCCCCCTGACGAGGTCCAAGAGTTTAATGAAAGCCCAGCCCTTTGTGTAAGCCCCAACGCAATCAACTTTGGCGATGTTCCGGTCGATTCCTTGCGCGTTGAATCCGTCACCGTGACCAACTGCGGAAATGTTGAACTGGAGCTGGACGCGCCAAACTTTCTTGGTGACGCTGCCCCCTTCGCAATTGTGAACCCTGGCACCGGCACCTTATCGATTGGACAATCGGTAAATGTTAACATCTCGTTTCAACCACGGGAGCCTGGCGTTTTCCAACGGACTGGTAATGAAGGGGCTCGCTTTTCGACATCTCTCAGCCCAGCACCGACCGCTGAACTGGAACACTACGTCGAGCTTTTTGGGCGCGGCATTGCCAGTGAGGATGCAGGTCCTGCTGAGCCAGGCGATCGTTGTGTTCTTGAAGTCGCTCCGAGCGGAAGTTCTTTTTCACTCACGGGACAAGGCCAACGCGACGGAACGTTAAACTTTGGTCGAGTCGGTGTCGATCTCCAGACCACTCTCCCTGTGACCGTCACCAATGTTGGAAGCGGTGCGTGTCGCATCGAGCAAGTCCAGTGGGACAACCCAGCCAACACGCTATTTAACGAATTTAAAATGTTGAATGATGCGGGTGAAGCAATTGACCCACTTTCACTGCCAAGTGTTGAACTTGCACCTGGAGAACAAAAAATCTACCAAGTCAGTTTCCAGCCCACACGCACAATTGATGGTGGGCTTTTGGATGTTATCTCTTTTGGCTCCTATTCGGGTGACAACTCGCTCGACAACTTTGACGGCAATGCCTGTTCGCTTATCCCTGGTGGCTTTGGCAATCCAGGCACGATGTGCAATGGACTCGGCATTTACACCAATGCGGTTGAGGTTGATAGCGCATTTGGTGGGGGCTATTTCTCAATCGGTTTCAATGCAACTCCAGTTCAAGCACAAGTCGAGGTTGTACCCAACCCTGTCGATTTTGGCGATGTTGCAGTGGGCTGTAGTTCGCGTTGGCAACAGGTTAGCATCTACAATACAAGCGATTCTCCTGTCGTCATTGGGCAACCCACACTTGACCCCGATAGCACAAACCCGAGTGACTTTGAGATTCGCCATTCATCAAATGCACAAAGTTGGCCGCATACCATCGGTGTTGCGGGTGTCTATTCCTTTGAAGTGCGAGCTGTAGCGCAAGACCTCGGAGACCGCTTTGCAAGCGTACTCGTTTCGACCTTTGAGAACGGTCAAGAAGCACCTGGCTTTACGATTCCAGTACAGGCACGCGGTGTAGAACTGGGCCCGGTGACTGACGTTTTCAACATCCCCAATCGCCCGGTTGTCGATATTCTCTTTGTTGTCGATGACTCTGGCTCAATGTCGGATGATCAAGAGGCAATGGCGAACAATTTTAACGAGTTTTTCGAAGTCGCAGGCATCGACGAGACCGATTACCATATCGCCGTTACGACCACGCTCTCGACAGAGGCGAACTGCATTGACGACTTTGGTAACTTAACGTGTGACCTTGATCCATCCTGCGGGCTCATCACTGCGTGCCCAGGAAATCCACGCTTTATCTCTCGTGAGTCCAATAACCCAGAAGGTGAATACACCTGTAACATCCAAGTTTCCGGGAACGGAAACGTTTCTCCGCTGAGACCGAAGTCGGATGAGGCTGAGGCCGCACTTGTGGCAGCGAAGGAGTTCTTAAGCCCGCCTCGTATCTATGACCCGTCCGAGAATGGTGGTTTTCTACGGAAAGGCGGGAAACTCGAAATTGTGGCCGTTGCAGACGAACGCGACCAGTCCCCTGGCTCATCGCAGTTGTATATTGATTTCTTCCAGCATTCGATTTCGGATTCTTCGAGCGTCCGCTTCTCTGCTATCTCAACGGGAATCAATTTGCATCCAACCGTCTGTCGCGACCCGGCTCATTATGAAGACGAAGAAGTGCGCCGCTATCAAGATGTTGTTCTCGCTACCGGCGGTTCCCACACACCGATATGCCTACCCAACTGGCAAAATACGATGCGCGAGATTGGAGAACGCGCAGCGGAACCAAGAACACGTTTTGCTCTCTCCCAAGAGGCGTCGCCAACAAGCGTGACAGCTTGCGTGACACAAAATGGTGAGACGACCTGTGAATCCCGTGACGTGAACTACGATACGGAAAACAACGCCGGCGTGTTTGAGCTCGACCTAGCACCCGAGCCGAACTCGCAGGTTAGCATTTCGTACAACCCTCTCTGCATTGAAGACTGACTGGTCATTCTGTAGAATCAGTGGCTGCTTTATCGGATGCTGCTATTCTTGAAGCACTTGAATGTAAAAAGGGACCGTGGGGTCCCTTTTTATAGTAGACTGCTAATCAAGTCCGAACGAAGAGCTAAAGTTTGGGAAGGGTGACGTTACGCTGTCCCATGTATTTGCCCGCTCGGTCTGCATATGAAACCTCACATGGTGAGTCTCCTTTGAAGAACAAAAACTGGCATGCGCCTTCATTCGCATACACTTTCGCAGGGAGTGGTGTCGTATTGGAGAACTCCAAGGTGACGTGACCTTCCCAACCCGGCTCCAAAGGCGTAACGTTCACGATGATTCCGCAACGTGCATACGTAGATTTACCCAAACATACGACCATAACATCTTCAGGAATTTTAAAATATTCAACCGTACGCCCAAGAGCAAAACTGTTGGGTGGTATAATACAAACATCTTCATTGTGCTCGACGAATGCTTTCTCCGAAAAATTTTTAGGGTCAACGATCGCGTTATTGACATTGGTAAAGACCATCCATTCTGGAGCGACGCGTGAGTCGTATCCATAAGACGACACGCCGTACGAAATCATTCCCTCTCGACGCTGAGCCGCCTCAAAAGGCTCTATCATTTGATGTTCAGTGGCTTGTTGTCTAATCCAGTGATCTGGCATGATACTCATAGGAACTCCTTGTTGGCCCACGCTATCAACCATCCCTCTGCTCGCGCAAACCTCGCAAGCCTGAATCCATCGTCCTGAATGTATCGAAATCCTAAAATAGCGATATTAGGATGACTCTTCCTGACTCTTGAGCATTCCATGGAGCTTCCTTGCAAGCATCCGCGATGCGGCTTGGGACTCGGCTGCATCCTGGTGTACCGAGAGATTCAAGCTGGCCATGTTCATATCTCCTTCACCTTCATCTTTCCCTACCACCTCTTCACTTTCAAAGTGGACTTCTTCCGATGTGCTCATCCCATTGTCGAAGCTTTCCTGCATGACGTCTGAAAAACTCTTTTCGCTTTGATGATTTGCCCGCTCGCGTCGAGCTCTTTCATCTTGCAGCTTTTGAATACGCTCCGGTGTTGAACTCATACCTGTCCCACTTAGTTGGTTCCTTGCTTCAACGCGACGATGCTTTGCCATAAGCCCTCCTCTCCAATTGGGTTACACGACATACGGAAAATGCGCAGCTTTTCCTTTCTTCATTGCCATGGAGCTCTTTACGCTTTTTATGCCAGATGATTTCATATAGCACAGAGGGGTGACTTCCATTGTGCACATCGACGTTGTTTGGCTCAAGCGGGATCTACGAACTCGAAACCATTGGCCTCTCGTGAAAGCGCTTCAACAAGGGCCAATGTTTGCGCTTTACTTTGACGATAGAGCTTGGTGGACTGGCGATGATATGTCCGACCGGCATCGAAGTTATGTCGACACGATGTTAAGGTACATGGGCAAAGCCCTAGCATCGCAGAATATTCCGCTGGTCGTTAGCAACTGTCCTGTTGAAGATCTCCTTTTTGCGATTACGCAACGGGCCATTCAGCCGAGGCTTCATTCGTACCAAGAAACAGGAAATGCAATTTCGTATACGCGTGACCGACGGGTTGGCAAGGCTCTCGCATCGCGTCAGATCCCGTGGAAAGAATACCACGACATCTGCGTTTTTCGAGGATTAAAGAATCGTGACGATTGGCAAGCTCTCCACCGCAAACGTATGTCTAAAGCACTGGCGCCTGCATTGGGCCGCCAAGGTCCATCATCGTGCCGGAAAGTTATCGAAACACTCGACAGCCTCTTTCGTGAGGAGCAATTCAAGTCTTTTCATATTCAGGCCAACTACCGCTCAAAAGTAGAGCATGTCACGCGCATTGAAGCGGGCTGTCAAAATGAAGAGGACTCAGCCGATCGTGTCATGGAGTCCTTTTTTGCTCGTCGTTCGAAACGCTATTTGTTCGATATTTCGAAGCCATCCCGCGCATCGGCCTCGTGCTCTCGACTCAGTGTGTATCTCGCTTGGGGCACCGTGTCTTTCCATGCATTGTTTCAGCGCACACTAACGGAGATTCGACGCACTCAAGATAAAGGCCATCAAAGTCAGATGAGGGCATTTCTTTCAAGGCTTTTCTGGCATTGTCATTTCATTCAGCGCTTGGAGAGTGAACCCGCAATCGAATTTAACAACATCAATACAGAGTACGATGGCATGCGTGAAAGTGCTTTTTGCCAAGACCACTTCCACAAATGGAAAAATGGAGAAACGGGTGTACCCCTGGTTGATGCAAGTATGCGCTGCCTAAACAGCACCGGCTGGCTCCCCTTTCGCATGCGAGCAATGCTCATCTCTTTTGCCTCGTACCATTACAATCTGCATTGGCGTCGGCCGGCACTACACCTTGCAAGGCAGTTTTTAGATTACGAACCTGGTATTCACTTTAGTCAGGTTCAAATGCAGGCAGGTGTCACGGGCATTAATGTACCACGAATGTACAATCCAGTTCGCCAGCACTATAAAAATGACCCGGGGCATAATTTCATACTCGAGTGGGTTCCTGAGCTCTCGAGTTTCAAAAGTGTGGAGCGCTACGAGCCTTGGAAAAGTGTGAACTCCCTTCGTTATCCACTCTTCGGAGCCGCTCCAGACATTCGCCTGCGTCAGGCGCGGCAACAGTATTCGAAATGGCGAAAAAATAAATGCTCAAAGGAGAATGCACATAAGGTTTACCAACTTCATGGAAGCCGTAGGCGTCAAAGCAAGACGCGAGACAGACAACATGTAAGGCGCAAACTACCAACGCCACCGACCCAGGTACAAATGGAGTTCAGCCTATTTGAGTCGTAAAAGTCTAAAAAGTTCGCATCAAGCACCTTTTCATTTAGCTTAGAGCAATGAAAAGAGTTGTAAAAAATCCTATTCGCTGGTTTCTTGAACGGGCTCCGCTCATGGCTCCTTTGCCGCTTGAGGGTAGGGGTCGTGCAGACGATAGGTACCGATATTCTGAGTCACCTTCGCCGCATCCGATGCCGCTCCTCCCATTTACACCTCTTCATCTCACAATGCCCTACGACCTTGTTGTCGCGACAACACGGGATGGTCCATTCACAATGATTGAACTGTTGTGCTACGACTACAAAGGAAAGGACATTTGGTTTGTGCTTGAGTCTTTGGTAAGCGGAGAACAGTTTGTCGCTTTACCTGACGAACCAATTGCAGCGCTTCTTGCTAGAAAAATCGCTGCGCCAATGAACATCCAGTGCTATTCCGCCGGTCTCCGTGTCGAGAAAATGGTGAATAAGGAAGGCCTCATCGTAAACTACAGCCGAAGAAGGCTTCTTGAAATAGACTTGCGCTACCCGAGCGCTAACCTTTCGCCCGAGTATTGTGGCGATATCTACTGTGCCTTTCGCTTTCGAAGTACAGAGCAAGTGTCGACCACCAAAGGATTGAACATTCTTCAAAAGAATCAACGAAACCGGCCAACCATGAATCACTCCTCTCAAAGTGGTTTGACGATCCTCGATATCCCTTCGCAGTCGAAACTCTTCAGTGTTCGAGCAGAGTTTCCGAATCAGAATCGACAAGTGCAACGTATTCTTGGCGTCCCAGTGGTGGCGTGTATCAAACAAGTCCTCTCCGGCTTCGGTGCACTCACCCATGTCGGCGTTCTGAACCATTCTGCCTGGATTCGAAAGACCACTGCGAAAAGCGCGAAGGGAAAAGAACACCTCGTCTACACTTGGCCAATCGAGCATGAAGAAGAGCATGTGTTTCGGCTGACATTTTGGCGCTCAAAGCCCCTGCATGACAAGGACACACGCGAGATTCTCGAGCTTGAATCCATTGAATGTCTTGATGTAGCTCGTGGACAATTGATTTCTCGCTTTTCGTTTTCCAAGCGGCTTCCCGATCTGCGCTATGTTCTCGGGCCCCGCCACTTCCAGGTGAAAGTTATGGTTGAGATGAACTCAAATGAAGGTTTGAAAGATGACGCTGAACCGAAGAACATTTTCTATCGCGGCGTACTCGATTTTCGTATTACTCCAGAACGTACTCGCATTCTTTTGCAAAGCGACAACAGTGTTCCACAGCCCGGCTGGCAGCGCAAACGCACTTTAATGTGGGAATACATTCGAAGCGATGGGTCATTCTCGACGTTGACGCAATGCTGCGATCAACCTTAAAGCGAGCCCTTCGGTGCTTTCCTGAACTACAAACGCAGACAACGAATCAACGCATCGAGTCCAAAGCATGAATCGCCTGAGCTCGACCATACTCATATAAAAACTGGCATTCCTCGACTGCGAACATGGAGCATAGATTCGCAGGGATTTGCAAGAGCATTTCAGGTTGATGTTGCGCAATTTTTAGCCGAGTCATGTGCCGCATCATAACATCAATACTACGGTTCATAATTTGGAAATATCCCATATCGTCGCTTGGCTTTGACATGGTGGCCTGACCGAAGGACTTCCAGATGGAGTCAAACCATCCCGGCTCTCGTAGAGGTCCTTTTCTCTTTGCAAGCCATTGAATTTCGCGGTCCGCATCGTCTGGAGCACAAACATCAACCGCCACAAGTGGGAGCTCCTTCCCGCGCTCAACAATATCGAGGGGCAAATTATTGAGAACACCGCCATCAACCAAGAATTCCTTTTCCGTCACTTGTGGGCGAATAATCGTGGGCACGGCAATTGATGCTCGCAGTGCCTGCAGAAGGCGTCCACTTCGAAAGACACATTCCTCACCTTCAATCAAGTCAACTGCGACACACGCAAAGGGTATGCGCAGCGCTTCAATTGGCATGTCTGGAATAATATCGCGAATCGTATCCATGAGTCGAGTCCCACGGATAAACCCCTGCCACGAGATCTGAAAATCAACCAAAGAAAGAAAGGACTGTTGCTCGAGAGAAAGCAACCAATTCTTTAAGTCCGGGAGCGTACCGGTCGCATACGCGGCGGCAACAAGTGCGCCCATTGAACTCCCAGCGATTGACCTAATCTCAATGTTGAGCTCATCAAAGACTTCAAGGACACCGATGTGTGCAGCTCCCCGAACGCCGCCCCCGGACAATACCAATGCAATACCCTGCTCGAATGACATTTTACACCTCAAAGCTCAATGAAGATAATAGCTTACACCGGAGATGGAACACAATATTCCCCCCCCCATAAGTCGATCACACGAAAAACCTAACCTGTCTTTTGATTGACGAAATGTATTTCGTGTATTAGCTTTTTGTATGGCATTTATCCAACCCACGACCGTCAAAGACTTTCCAATCAACTTTGCTGCAGGCATTACTGTATTTTTAGTGGCACTACCTCTGTGTCTTGGCATCGCGCTTGCCTCCGAGGCTCCACTCTTTTCAGGGGTTCTGACTGGAGTCATCGGTGGCCTCGCTGTAGGTTTTGTGAGCGGTTCACACCTTAGCATCTCTGGTCCTGCGGCAGGTTTGATCACTATTGTGTTAGCAGGTGTAGCGAAGTTGGGCGGCAGCTTTGAGGCCTTTCTTGCAGCAGTTGTCATCGCCGGAGTCATTCAGATGTTGATGGGCTTTCTAGGCCTCGGTAAACTCGCTCGCTTTGTACCGTCCTCTGTCATCTTTGGGATGATGTCTGCCATCGGTATTATCATTATATCCAAGCAGGTTCCCTACCTGGTTGGCTACGAGAAAGAAGCCTTTGGTTCGCTTGCTTTTCAACAAGCTGACGGGAACAACACGCTAACAGCACTGCAGGCAATGTTATCAAAAATCCACAGTGGGGCGGCAACCATTGGTATCGCATGTTTTGTGCTCTTCTGGGTAGCTGCAAAGCTTCAGAACCGCTCAGAGACTGCCTTCGTGAAACGTCTCCCTATCGGTCTCTTCATTGTATTCGCGGGACTTATCATGAATCAAATCTTCTCTGCGTTAGCACCAAGTCTTGTGGTGGGCCAGGAGCACCTTGTAGCCCTACCAATGCTCGGGGGTGAAGGTGAAAGCAGCTTGCTAACGTACCCGGATGTGAACGCCTTTTTAAACCCAGCCACTTATGTTGTGGCTCTCACACTTTCTGCCGTAGCGAGCTTGCAATCGTTGCTAACCGTTGAAGCCGTTGATAGCATGGACCCAAAACATCGTCATACAGACAAAAACCGAGAACTAAAGGCACAAGGCATTGGCAATATCTTATGTGGTCTTTTTGGGGCTCTCCCAATGACCTCTGTGATTGTTCGTGCGACTGCCAATATACAATCTGGTGCAACCCATCGGACCTCCACCATCATTCAAGGAACCTTCTTACTCGTCGGCGCGCTGGTTTTTCCACAGTACTTGAATATGGTTCCGCTCGCTGCACTCGCTGCTATTTTGATTCACATCGGACTGAGACTAGTTAATGTTCAGCGTAGTTTTCAGGTTATGACACGCTCATTGGAGTGCGGAATTCCATTCATCACAACCATTGCAGTCACATTCTTTTCGGACTTACTCGTAGGGATCGCAGCAGGTCTGGCTGCCGCCCTCGTCTTCATTGCTTATCATATCCTCGAAGATACTTTTGATCACGAGGAGACACGAGATGAAAGCGGCGCGCTTCATACAACGTTATCTTTGGCACCGTACATGTCATTCCTTCACAAAAGTGATTTGAAACTTGCTTTAAGTAAGATACCGGAAAACAGCCGGCTTACCGTCGAGGCGGGTTCACTCAAGAAGGTTCACCACGATGTCCTTAGCATCTTAAGAGATTTCGAAGCGACAGCGGACAAACGAAATATTGACTACAAATTGAACGACCTACCTCAACTCTAAGTGCTTGGACGGAAAGTCTCTTCGTGTTGACCCTGTAGTCAATTTACACGACAGGATATATCTTACGACCGAAGCCAATCAGCGTGACTGGAAGCCCAACATGGTTTTCAACCGTGGCTATGAAGGTCTCAAGTCCCTTAGGCCACTGCGCTCGTGAACTTTTAAGATGAGCGTCCTGAATCTCGGATAATCCTGACACCCTTTGGGTTTCCGGAGACACGTCATCCAACTCAACCATATCGAAACTCGCGCCGGTCACGCGTTGTTCTCCAGAACGGTAGTCAACACATATTGCGGCGTCCCCAAGCTGAGCGAGAACATCAAGCTTCGTAATCGCAAGCTCTGTGGCCCCGTGCAATAGCGCTGCACGGCGCAGCATCACCAAATCAAGCCAGCCAACGCGACGATCAACACTGTGCCGGGTGCTCGACTCAACACCCACCCGACGAATCACATCGACTTCTGGCCCTTGAATTTCACTTGGGAAAGGCCCCTTTCCCATACGGGTCAGATAGCTCTTGGCCACCATTACGATACTCTGAACCCCGGTGCATCCAATACCAGGTATTAGACCTGCCACGCCTGCACGATGGGCAAAGTTATTAATCTCACTGCCCTCATGAATATCGCGGTCTATAAATGCACCGCCGGACCCTTCACACAACACATTCTTATTCGAACGCAATGCTTCTTGAAGAAGATGTGCACTGGGTCGGACAAACGGTTTTAAAAGACTGGCAAACCTTTCTAGGCGCTTGAGCATTGCTTCGATGTCTTTCCCAGAGACAACATTTTTCCCGAAGGCTGCCAAGACGCTATTCGCGCGGAACACCTGTGCGCGCACTTTTTCTTTTAATCGCTCAAGATTGAAAAGATCGCTCACCCTTAAGCCAACACCGCTCGAGCGGTATTCCATTGCGACGGTTACACCGTCAGGAACAACCTCACGGCCACCGACTCGGGGGACACTCCCTGAGGCAATTGCCACCGCCTTATGATAGGGCATCACAATTTGAACACCCGGGTCAATAACTAAGCTGTCGGAAGTGGGTTCCAAGTTTGAGGCGGACAACCTTTCAAGCTCCTGACGTAGGAGTTCCGGCTCGATAAACGCACCGTCACTAATCACGGATGTCGTTTGCGGTTGCAAGACTCCCGTCGGTAAGACTCGAAGGCGAAAGCTAACGTCATCGCGATCAACAGTTCGCGTGCCTGGACCACTGTCGTAGCGAACGATATAATCTGCGTCGTGGGCCAAATGGGCTAGAAGGTTTCCCTTTGCCTCGTCACCCCACTGACCGCCAATACAAACCCTCGCGCTCATAGCTTCGACTGAACCACAGGCTTCGGTGCAGTTCCTTTGCGTAAAGCTTTATTAAAACATGGGCCTCGCCGGGAACCTAAAACATGATCTTTCGCAAGCGCACTTGCGCATTGCACCCCATCAAAGAGCCGGTTGTATCGCGAATTGGCAAAATCAACAATGCGAGATTCATCGATGCGATCGCTGCGCTCTGCAGCCATTGTCGCTTCAAACCATATCGCTTTATCAGAACTCGCGTCTTTGATTTTGGGGTTCACAGCACGAAAAGCGAGGGTTTTGGCAAAAGGTACCGCAGCGCTCATATCACGCGAAAGAAAGGCTGCTTCCTCAAACACCTTCTTCGGGTTCATCCCACGCCAACGCACCGAAACCACAACATGACTCGGGTCGCTGGCATCCAACTTGGCAAGCCCGATGCGCTTTGGAAAGCGCTTCTTGACTGAAGCCTGCAGCTTTGCATCAAAAACTTTTGCAATTTCTTCGCAACTCTCACCAAAGCTCCGAGCACGCTCAAGCGCACCCTTCATCGTCGCTTTTTTCACTTTCGCGAGCCGGGAGATTTTTGAAAGCTTACTCGGACAGCGTTTCAAACGTTGGCTCCATTGCTGCATCCTGATAGCCACAGAAAAGTCGGAAGTCCTCCTTAGAGAGCGTTGCTCCACCCCCTTGTGATTCTGACGATGTCGCGAAGAGTAGCGAGGATGCACACAGCAAAGAAGTAAACACACCAGACTTAATAAAATAACTACCCATGAAGAACTCCCGAATAAAATGCTTTCGTTTACGATAAATCTCCATCAACCAAAGCACCAGGGTAAAACGCCTAAGTTCATTATATAAAAAAGAACGAACTGAACGCTAAAACCCAATTGCTTGGGTGTCCGGACCCCAAAAAAGCTTAACCGCCAACCCGGTTCACGACCTGACCATCGACAAGAAATTTTTCAATCTGCTCTGCTGCCTGCACAGCAACACGTACTTGTGCATCCTCGGTGCTTGCTCCAATATGCGGCGAAAGGACCAGGTTGGGCACGCCACCGAAGAGCTTTTCTCGCCCATTGAGTGGCTCTTCACTAAACACATCGAGCGCCGCTGCCCTTAAATGACCCGACTTGAGGGCTGAAGCCAGGGCTTCCTCATCAAGCGTTCCACCACGAGAAGCGTTCACCACGATTGCTCCTTTTTTCATCTTTGAGAGGGTGTCCGCATTGATAAGATTTTGGGTGCCGGCAACAAGGGGAACATGCAACGAGACCACATCCGATTGAGTCAAGAGATCGTCGAACGCCACAGATTCGATTCCCAGGTTTTTCAGC
>JAHDBA010000019.1:0-29612 GCA_020630615.1 Myxococcota bacterium
GTGGAAGTGTAGCCATTAATCCTCCTTGTAAACACCTTCAATACCCATGCGAAGGCCAAAGGAGGATATTGACCCAAGACTCGCAGATTCTTCAAAAGGTAAGGGGCCCTGGGGAGGAAACGAAAAACGAAACGAAAAACGAAAACGAAAAACGAGGAGACGAGCAACTCACGCCAACCCCAAGTCTCTCACAACCCCAAGAAAAGGAACTGGAGGCCTTGCACTAAAAGTGCGAAGCGTATTGCATCGGGGGTCATGAAATTGAATCTCTCGCGCATGAAGGCAGAGACCCGGTCGGCCTATGACATCGCGAAGAAACTTGTTTTGTTTGTTGCATCCATAACGCGTGTCGCCCAGGATTGGGTGGCGAATATGGTTCATATGTCTTCGGAGCTGATTTCGCTTGCCCGTTTTGGGAAAGAGCTCCACGAGCGCGTAGCGCGATGTTGGATAGCGCTTACTGGTTTGGACGTCGATCTCACTTTGGCGAAGAACGCTGAGTCGCGATTGGGCGGGTTGTGGCTCATGACCTGGCTCTCGGGCTATTGGATAGTCAATCTCTTGGTCGCTTGGCCAACCGCGCAGGATTGCTTCGTAGCGTTTTAAAACACGTCTTTCTTGGAACTCAACGGATAGCCGTGAGGCGAGAGACTTTGTTTTGGAAATAAGTAAGACCCCTGAGGTGGCCCGGTCAAGGCGATGAATAAGATGAATCTCAACACCGAATTGTCGCCGTGCACGTTGCAGCAAGAACACCCGATCGGGACTCATTGGGGTGCGATGCATCAAAAGGTTGCGAGGTTTATTCAGAACAATCAACTGGTCATCTTCAAAGAGGACTTCAAGTTCTGGGGGTGGTATTGGGTCCTTGACGCACATGACGCTGTACTAGACCAGTCGAGCTTTGATCGCTTTGACCGCTTCCTCGAGATCAAGTTTGTAGTTTGAATCCGCAGGGGCGATATTCTCTAAATAATACTTCACCTTGGGTTCGGTTCCACTTGGGCGAATAACCAAGCGCGTACCATGTTCACCAAAGTAGACGAGGATATTCGATCGCATGGTTTCGCTCTCTAAATAATCCTCAACGTGTATAATCTTTTCATCGCAAAGCGTACTGAAGGGCTCAGCCCGTAATTCTGCCATTGAGTTAACCATTTTGGCCCCGGCGTCATGGCCTTCAAGTTTGACATAGCCGTTTTGCCCTCGGGGAGTCCCAAAACGGGTGTAAAGATCATGAAGTGCGTCATGCCACGACCACCCGCGAGCCTGAAAAGAAATACCCATTTGGGCTGCAACTCGTGCCGCGTGCACACCATCCTTGTCGCGGACGAGATTCCCAACAGAAAAACCAATTGCCTCTTCAAAACCCATAAGGAAAAACTTCTTAGGATGTGCCATGAGTTCGCGTTGCGCCATGTTTGCAATCCATTTAAAGCCAGTCAATGTTTCGATAAAGCTGGCACCGTACGCAGAACAAATTGTACGCGAAAGCTGTGTTGAGACCACAGTCGATGCCACGATAGCGTTTTGTGGGTCCTGAGCATTTGCCAGTAAGTAGTCGAGCATTAAGGTGCCAATTTGATTTCCTGTCAGCTTGACGTATGCATTTTTACTTTGACTAGGCCCAAAGTGAGCACTGCCCTCGGGAGGTATCGCAATTGATAGCCTGTCAGCATCAGGGTCGTTGGCAAGTATGAGGTTGGCGTTGTTGCTCGTTGCGCAAGAAAGTGCATGCGTCAACGCGCCTTCTTCTTCTGGGTTTGGAAAATCTGTACTGCTAAAATGCGGGTCTCGATCCGCTTGGACAGGTTCACTAACGCAAACAACATCGTTGAGCGAGTCGATAGCCTTGTAGGTGTATGGGTTCCCAACGCCATGCATGGCAGTATAGACAACCCGAAGCGGCCTGGTCTTCACTTGCTTTTTGGCTGGGGCGTCGTCGTTGACTTTGGATAGGAGCTTCGTATTGACTTCGAGCATCTCTTGAAAGTACGCATCAATCATCTCACGCCCAAGCGAATGAAGTAAGCCGCTCTCGATGGCCTCAAAGAGGTTTTTCGGAGTCAACGTTTTGGGGCAGGGCGCATCGAGAATACGTGCAGCAATTTGGGTGTCGACAGGCGGGATGATTTGAGCGGCATTATCCCAGTACACTTTGAACCCATTGTCGGCCGGCGGGTTATGGCTCGCCGTCACGATCATTCCAAAGGATGCACGGAGTTTTTTCATTGCGTACGCAGCGATAGGTGTTGGTACGGCTTCATCAAAAAGCGAAACATGAACTCCGGCGGAGATACATGTTCGCGCCGACCAGCAAGCCAAGGCGCGACTGTCTTGACGCCCATCAAAAGCAATGACCGCATGAAGACCTTCTTGAGTCCCACACCCTGCTTCTTGAGCGATGGCCCAGGTCGTCTTGATCACCGTTTGTGCGTTCATTCGATTGGGGCCAGGTCCAACTTTCGCCCGAAGGCCTGCGGTCCCGAAGTGAAGAGGCCCTTCAAATGCGCTTTCAAGTTCTGCACGAGACTTTGATGACGTTTTTGACGCTTCGACAAGCTCATACAATTCTTGTTTGCGTAAAGGTTCAAGTTCAGATTTCAGGTATGCTTCAACCTTTGAATCCAGTGCGTTCATCGTTTCTCCCGCTTTCTTTCCTAAGCTTCCAACCCGACCTTGATTGCATTGAGGATAGCACCCGATTTATACTACCGAAAGATTGGGGTCCAGGATAAAGCCAAGGTGCATGTTGAGTTTTGTTTATACGTCGAGGGTCACGACCAACACACTATTGGTTTGCATTTTGCTTGGAGGCTCATTAATGTCCGGCAAGTTAAATGCGGTCAGAGGCTCTACTCATAATACAAGTGCTACCGACAACAACGATGCGAAAGATCCGACCCTAGACCTTGTTCGACACCATCTTCGTTTGGGTTACGTCGATGAGCTTAATGATGTGACATTGGAAAGTGTCACGCGTGAGAACATGCCAAGCGTTATCGACCCTTATACTCAGCTTAAAGGTTGTGAGGTTGAGGAGCAGAATGCTCGTAATATTTCGTTCTTTGAGCGCTTTGGCTTCAAGCTTCAACGTGTACCCTTGTTTGAACCCGGTGGTAAAGACTCTCCTCGTCACGGGCTTACCGTTGGCGTTGTCGCGAATGGACGTGCGGGAAGCCGAGCAGGCCTTAAGGTTGGGGATCGTGTTCTTTCGATGTGTGCCTCAAGAGTACCTGATGGCGAAATGAAAGTGGGTAGCGCTACACATTTTGAGAGACGGGTCAATGCCAGTGAACATGAAATCTGCCCAGTGGTTGTTCAGCGCGGTTCGCAACGATTGACACTCAACGTATTACCCCGTGCGTCGGAGCTTTTTGCCGATGGCAACGCATACTTTGAAAAGTGGTATGACACGACTTTGGGTTTCGTGCGTTTGAAAAGCTTTGCGTTTGGCGCTACCGCGTGGATGCAAGACACTTGGCGTGAAGAAGACTTAAAGTGCCTCGATGCATTGGTGATTGATCTTCGAGGCAATCCGGGCGGACTAATTGATGAGGGTCTCAAGATGATTGATCTCTTTGCCGAGAAAGGCCTCGTTGCGAGAACACAAAAACGAGGCGGTGATGTGCGCAATCATTACGCGCACCCCAATGCGTTCAAGATTCCATTTTGCGCAAAAGAGAAAGGGAATGTTTTCAACTCGCGAGGAAGCGTTGGCCCGAAGAAAAAAAGGATCTGGCTACTGGTGGACTCACGAAGTGCGTCGGCAGCCGAGCTTTTTGCGGATGCCTTGAAGGTGTCGATAGGCGCAACCCTTGTGGGAGAGCCGATGTTCGGTAAACGTTTGATGCAAACACATATCCCAATCCCTATCCAAAATCGCACGATGTCACAGACTAAAGTGAACAATAGGCCTTCAAAAATAGCACGAACTCTTAGACACTGTACTCTTGTGATGAGCACAGGACGTTTCCAAACATTAAGAGACAGTGCGTTTAAGCAGAGGAGAAATATAACGCGTAGACGCCACCCTCAAGAGAGTCCTCGGACCACCCGGCAAGGAAGTTTACGAAGAGATGTTTCCGGCAAGAACGAAGCTGGAGAATGGGTTGAAGGCAAGATGAATGCGGGTTTCAAATCACACGATCGGAGGTTCGGGGTGGGGAGAGGTGGGTCGGTGTCTGCATGTTTGAACGCGTTGCTCAAAACATATCCGAGTGCGCCTATCCCAAGGCAAAGTATTAAAGGGTGCATCATTACGAAGTCCAAGACGAGCGTGTCTCAGCGAACACTTCGCTAATGCCTGATGCTGGACGCGTCCTTGAGTTGAAGGTGAGTGACGAAGTCGATTGGAGCCAACTATCTTGGGTAGAAGATTGCCCCGACACGGGTGATCCGGTTAATCTCTAAGTATGACACACAGTCGCTTTCATCTGGTTTTACGTGACGAAGAGGGTCGCGGGTATGTTCTTCGTGCAACACAGTCTGAATATCGGCTTGGGCGCGGGGACTCCAATGATATTCAACTTCGAGATCGTAATGTCTCTCGCCAACACGCCTTAATATCTTTTGCGCAGAATGTGGGTGGTGCCAACGATGGTTCCGAAGCGAAAGTTTCACTCTACGATTTGGACTCTTCAACCGGAGTGTTCCTCAACGGAGCACGAGTGCAAGGTGAAAGCGTCGTAACGCATGGTGATGTTATCCGAATTGGTGACTATCAAATTAAACTCAATGACTTTGAAGAGGCCTCACCCGGTGCGACCCGCGAGTATCGGAAAAAGGGTTTTGATATTGATTCTGTTACCACAAGTTTTGACGGGCTAGGCTCTGGGGCCAGCGCTCCGGTATCGAGCGCCCTACCTTCTGAGCTCGATGATAAGGGAAGCCCAACGAGGGATTTCGAAAGTTTTGATGAGCACACGGACCAGGTCGCGGCCTATGATGCATCGATTACGAAGGACTACGCGGACCAAGCTCGCTTTGTTGTCATGAGTAGTATTTTTGCCGGAACGATCCTACCTCTAGAAGAAGGCGAGTATACGGTAGGGCGTACAGAGAATAACGATATTGTGATTGCCCATCGATCGATCTCACGCACCCATGCCAAAGTTTGGGTTCAGTCGGGCAGTGTTCGCGTCGTTGATTTGGGGGGGACGAATGGTGTCGTTGTCAATGATGACGAAGTGGACGAAGCGACCTTAGAAGATGGCGACATCGTTGAACTGGGTAACGTTCTTCTTCGATTCGTCGCGGCTGGCGAACGTTTTCAGCTGAGTGAAGATGATATCGAGATTGCTGCACGGGAAGACATGAACGAGGAACCCAAGACCAAGGGGCGCTGGAGGCTCTTCGGTGGTTAATCGATACAAGAGAATATTTCAAAACATGGGAGACAAACATGGGTAGCGCTCTCGAAAGAAACCTAAGCTTAGAGCAGGGGCCTCTCCCGGTGGGTCAGGTTTTGGACTTGCGTAGTCTGGTGATGCGTGTTCGAGAAGCTCAACCCTATCGAATTCGCGGTCGAATTATTGAAGTTACCGGTTTACTGATTCGTGCGGTTGTTCCGGGGGTGCGGATCGGAGAAATGTGCTGGGTTGTGAACCCGGATGGAAGCAGTGCGCCTTTGCGGACCGAAGTCGTGGGTTTTAAAGACGGTGCTGTATTTTTGATGCCCTTGGGAGACGCCCGGGGCCTTGGCCCCGAGAGTGAGGTTATCCCGACCGGTAGTCCATTTATGATCAAGGCTGGCTACGGACTCTTGGGTCGAACCTTAAATGGGACAGGGGACCCTATTGATGGTGGTCCGGCTCTTGATAGTGTTGACGGACTGGTGGACTGGTCCGTAGAGCGTGAGTGTCCCGACCCTTATACGCGTCAGCCTGTCGACCGTCCCATATCTTTTGGCGTTCGCGCGTGGGACGGCTTGCTCACGGTGGGCCGAGGTCAACGTATTGGACTCTTCGCGGGTTCAGGAGTTGGTAAGTCAACGTTGATGGGGCAGATTGCGCGTCAAACCTCTGCAGAAATCGTTGTGGTGTGTTTGGTGGGTGAACGTGGCCGGGAGGTTCTTGAGTTTATCGATGAGTCTTTGGGTGAAGAAGGACTCAAGCGCAGTGTCGTAGTGTGTGCGACATCGGACACGCCAAGCTTAGTGCGCCTCAAATGCTGTTTCGTCGCGACGGCGATAGCGGAATGGTTCAGAGATGAAGGGAAAGATGTACTCTTCATGATGGACAGTTCGACACGTTTTGCTCGTGCGCAACGAGAAATTGGTTTGGCCCTCGGGGAGCCTCCCGCACGCCAGGGGTACCCACCCTCTGTATTTGCAAAGATACCAAAACTCATGGAGCGAACGGGAAACAACGACAAGGGATCGATCACGGCACTTTACACGATTCTTGTCCAAGGGGGCGACATGGAGGAGCCCATCGCAGATGAAGTCCGCGGTATCTTGGACGGTCATGTGATATTGAATCGGGATTTGGGCGCGCGCAACCATTGGCCCGCAATCGATGTACTTCCTTCGCTTTCACGCGTCATGGCGGGCATTGCGGATGAGTCCCATAAAGAAGCCGCTGCAACACTCCGTCGTGTTCTCGCAGCCTACGAAAAAAATCGGGATTTGATTATGTTGGGAGCCTATGAGTACGGCAGTGACCCGGTAACCGATTACGCGATTGATAAAATGAGTGAGATCGAAGCCTTTCTGAAACAAAGAACTGAAGAGCATTCTTCATACGAAGAGACCACTGCCGCCTTGGTGGAGCTTTTCAGTGACGCGCCTGAGTTTTAATCCTGTGAGTGGTGTGTTGACGGAGTAGTCAGGTTGGAGTGTTGATGGGAAAAAAAGAAGCATATCGACTGCAAACGCTTTTTGGTATTCGAGAGCGCGAAAAAGAAGAAGCCGAAGAGGTCTACGCGCAGGCGATGAAAGCGCTTCAAAAAATTCAGGAAGAACATGCCCAGATGGAATCTCATCTCAAGACGATGGTCTTTGCTCGAGAGGAGCGACGCGAAGGTTACGCCGAAAAAACACGTCAGGGCGAGCTGACGATCGACCAGATTCGTGCGAATGACCGACACATTGACCGTCTCAAGGCAGAAGAAAGCGCCTATCAAGTTCAGATTCACCGTCATCAAGAAGAGGTGGACGAGGTCGCACACGTCGCGGAAGAAAAGAAAAAGTTAATGGTTGAAGCCACTCAGGCCTTTAAAGCGCTTGAAAAGCATAAAGAGAAATGGATCAAAGAAAAAAAACGTGAAGCAATGTTGAAAGCAGAGATGACAGCTGAAGACATTTCGCAAGCCCAATACTTTTCAAGGCTTGTCGAATCGAAAGAAAAAAAGCGGGGATAAAATGGGACCAGGTGTAGCGAAGCTTGTGAAAGAAGTCGCCAAGGCGGTACTCGTGACGATGGGGGCAGATGCCGGCCGAGGCATCTACTCACGGGTCAAAAAGGGAAAGAACATGCCCCGTGATTCGGCTTGGGACGCGCTGAGCATTCATGAGTTGCGAGCGGAACGCGCTCGACTAATGTCAGAACTCGAAGAGGTTGAATGTGTTATCGATGAGCGCAGCGACGCAACTTCGAAGAGCGAAGAGCGATAAGAAAGGTGTGGCCTCTCAAAGTGCCGCGAGCCAGAATGCAAGGAGCAAAAGGTGTCGAAGGTCGATGATCGCAGACAAGAACAGGTGCGTGAAGCGGAGCGCATGAATCAACGTGCACAAAAAGAGGCGCGCTCACACAAGGCTGGGGAGAAGCGAGGGCGTTTCAAAGAAATGATGTCGAAGCGTGAAGCGTCACAGAGTACAGAGCAAACTCGCAAACGCTCAAAGCAGAAACAAAGCGCGAAGCAAGCCTCGCAAACAAGCGCAAACCATCACCAAGCACGTGCGTCACGCCAAGGGACGGCGCAAGCATCGAACCTCGCCCGTGCGCTTCATGCGCGACTCGCAGGAGAAGAGAATGTTGCAAGCGATTTGACTCAAGAAGCACGTGCGGGAGACGATACCTTAAAGGAACTTTCAAACGCCGATATCCATGACGTACAAGAAAACGAGCGCGAGCATGAGCTCGGCATCGAGAGCGCACAAAAAGAATCACAAGACCAAGCGCTTCATGCGAGTGGTCAGCTACGGGTTGATGCGGATGCAAAGGGGCAAAAGCAGAGTGAATCGGGTGCACATCGGGATTCGGACGGCGATACGCGGCAAGGGGATGCCCACGATGCTTCGATTCAGGCAAAAGAGGCGTTAGTGGGACGGGGCTCGGCCTCGGCTGAGGTCTTGACGGAGGCCTACTTGGGATGGCTCAAATCTTTGGTGTCGAAGATTGCATATTCGATTCGCGGAAAAGGCTCGGGTGTCTTTGAATTTGACTTTGACGAGGGGTTTATGGGAGGCGGCAAGCTTCGCGTGGATGTCGATGAGGCAAAATCGGTGAAAATCGAGCTCGTTGGCGTAAGTGAAAACGACGCACGCCTCTTTCAGGCAGGTGTCAACGATTTGTCGCGGGCATTACGCTCGCATGGGCTATCGCTTCGTGGGGTTAGCGTTCTGTAGGAGTGAAAGGAGCTTCGCCATAACGGGCGGGGCTAGCGCATTTGTAAAGCTTTGATAGCCTCTGAAGGTGAGCCTCAATATACTCAACTCGAAAGACGAAGTTTTGAAACGACCCGATTGGATTCGGGTGCGTGCGCCAACGGGAGCACGCTTTCAGCAGATTTATAAGACTCTGCGCGAGAGAAGACTGCATACTGTTTGCTCATCGGCTGCATGCCCCAATATGGGCGAGTGTTGGAACGCAGGCACGGCCACATTCATGATTCTTGGGAATGAGTGTACGCGAGCGTGTCGCTTTTGTGATGTCAAGACATCGAGGACACCAAAAGCGGTCGACCTGGACGAGCCCAAGCGTTTGGCTGAGGCTGCTGAGTTGATGGGGCTTGATCATATTGTCATTACTGCGGTCGCCCGCGATGATGTCGCCGACGGTGGCGCAATGCAATTCGTACGTTGCATCGAAGAGCTTCGTAAGTTATCAAAGCCTGTCACCATTGAGGTGTTGACTTCCGACTTTCAGGGCGATCGAGAAGCTGTTAAAACTGTGTTGGACGCTGGCCCTGATATTTTCAATCACAACCTTGAGACAGTAAATCGCCTTACGAAAAAGATTCGCTCGGGTGCACAATACGGGCGTTCTCTCAATGTGCTGGCTCTGGCCAAAGTGTATGCACCGCATATTAAATCCAAATCGGGGATTATGCTCGGTATGGGAGAGCTCGACGATGAAATCGAGGTTGCGATTCGTGACCTCTATGCTGCAAACGTCGACATTTTAACATTAGGGCAGTATCTGCGCCCCAGCATGAAACATCACCCGGTTCATCGCTATGTTTCACCCGAAGAGTTTGCACGTTTCAAAGCTTTTGCAGACGATATGGGTTTTGGTTACGTCGAGAGTGGCCCTCTTGTGCGTTCGAGCTATCACGCTGAAAAGGCGCTATAGCGGCGGTGTTCATCGATGCAGAGCCCTACCAAAGAACGTGAGGCGATAAAGCCAGACACCTACCGGGAAACTCCTGTCATCTCCAGCAAGTTTCGCGTTAGAGCCGATCGGCGGCTTGGGCTATTGACCACCTTTGTGGTTCCTTTGGTACAGGCAATCTGCCGCGCACACTTTTCAGAGCGATGCCGGGACTGGGCCTTATGGAGTTCCATTTGGCCTTGGTACTGGTTGCAATCTCTTTTTTTAAAAAGGCTCAAACGGATAGCGAAATTACAAAATATATCACAGCAGTCACGGCGATTGTTCTCTTGTGTCTGAGCCTTCGCAAGTCTTTACGAAAATATTTACGACGCTTTAAGATATTGAGCTTACTTCGCTACGGAACTCTTTACGATTGCGAACTGAAACCACTCTTTTTTGTAGAAGGCAGTAAAGAATCTAGGTTGCGTCCCTCAACTTATCGATTTGCCTTCGATAACGATGAGGGGATGCGAGTTAGTAGGACACACAAAACATTCTACCCTCAAGAGTTGCAAGGCCAGACGAAAGGGAAAGCGCTCTACCTTAAAAGTCGAGCCTGGGTTGATGCCATTTTATTAGATGATGTCATTCCCAATGACATGTTGCTTATTGAGGACGATAGGGTTCGTGTTCGGTCGGGGCTGTGTCCAAGTATCTACAACTTCATTCTTACACCAATGACCGTGGGTGCCTTTGGTCTTCTGATGCGAACGATCTTCAACGCAATAATGAAGGTATGAGTTTGCGAGTGTCAGGAATGCCATTTTATACTTGAGCATGACTTCATCAAAACTTGTAAGTGCTGAGGCTGAAAGAGCCGATAACTATCGCGAAATGGCCGTATTGACGTTGCCTGTTGAGCTGACCAGGTCTCGACACATTTCATTGTTGTCTCGCATGTTCTTGTCGCTTGCGGGTACACAGGGCTTGTAGATTTTGAGTGCAGTGGTGCTTGGCTTTTGGGGGTTTCTCTCTTCGGGTATGGGTTCTCAGCCCATACCAGAGACATTCTTAGGTGCTATGATGTTGGTTCGACTTTTGCTTGATAGTTTCTTTGCAATCGTGGTACTGGCGTTATTTCTTGTTGTTGCTCTTCAAGTAAAAAAAATCGATGTAGGATTTACGTTTTGAGAAACGCACCATTTCAAAATGCGACAATAAAAAGAATCCATCTCTACCCAAGATGGCTAGAGAGCCTTCAAGACGAGGATGATGATTTTGATATAAGCGACTCGAAAGATGTAAGTCACGTGAGCGTAAGTTACAACTACAACGAAAAGGAGGTTGATAAAGAGGTTTTTTTTGAGCCCGTAGCTTACGGCCATGTTAAAGACGCAACACATTTAACTCTCTATCTTAATCATGATGTTGACGACGCGAAGAATTTTGCAATCGAGCCATTATACGGTCAAGATACACTTTCTTTGAGTAAAGAAGAAGTCAGTTTAACCAGTATAGGTCGTCGTAAAGCATATTTGTCTGTGCTTACATTAACCGTCGTAATGCTCTCCGTGTTGCTGTTTCTAGCAAACAGATTAAACTTCGATGGCGGCCTCGTTTGGCAGACACGAGTTAAAATCGAAAACCTAGACGCGTGTTCACCCAGTACACTTGCTGGCGTGTGTCGCGACGATTGGGCGGTGCATTTAAATCACCAAAATTGTTGTCGTAAAAGTCCCCTTGATAAGGGAGCTGCTCAAAAGATGCTGTGCCGGCGGTCTCGAGGTAGAGTGCTTTCGTGATATCCCAATGCAAGGCGAGCATAAGATCGAAAGAGGTGAGAGACTGCTCTGTGTACGTATATTGCACTTGCAAGGAATCCGTAAAATCTTCAGGCGCACGCTCTGGAGCATAAACGCGAAGCTCACGGCTGCGTTGCACACCGCCTGCCAAATAGGCCCAAAACCTTCGGTGCAAGTTGACCTGCAAATCAGCATCGACTCGCCATGATGAGCCAAAGCCATGGTGTTGATACGAATACGACAGGTTTGCGCTACCGAGCCCCCAAAGGTAAGGGTCGCTCAAGCCAGTGGAAAAACCTAGGCGACAGGCGATAGGGGAGGTGTCAACATTTGGGTTCACGCCATCGTTGCTTGCGCTCCCCGAGCTAAAGCAACTACCAAGGCCTCTTGATAAGCGGGCAGAGCCTGCACTATACGCATCGCCAACGCGCTGAAAGAATGAGCGGCCATCGTCCGCGTAAGCATAAGGGTGGTCACCTCGATACTCATAGCTCCCTTTAAACCACCAACTCAGCGAGTCGACCAAATGGACGCCACCCGAGAGTGTCACGCGATCGCGATTGACAAGAAATAACGCAGTGTTGTTGACGTTTTCAAGCGTTGTAGGGAAGCCTGCCTGGCCGCCATTTTCAAAGTCTTGAGGCAAGGTGCGTACGTTTTCAAGCGGCTGAAAGAAGCGTGCGAAACTATAGCCAGTCGCAACAGTGTTGAAACGAGAGTACGCTAGCCGGCCAAAGAAAGGAGATTGATTGGCCCATCGAAGTGCAAAGAAGAGGTCTCGAGGCTGAAGTGGACGCGCTCCAAAAAGCTCCAAAACGCCACGCGCTTGAAGCGTTAATGGGCGTGAAAGCCGTGTGCTGTTGTTGACGTAAAGAGAGAACCTGTCGAGTCGAAAACCGCTTCCTTGATTTTGATTGAGGCTTCTCGAATCGGCATCAACACTCGTCTCAGGGTCAATAAAAGTGATTGCGCTAAGTCCACCCGTGGTAGACGACATGTTGTGATGGAGATGCCCACGAACACCTGCGCTCTGAAAACGCCAGGAGCCGAGTTGAAACCACGGATACCCTTGGCCGAAAAGCGAACTCCCCAATTCATTGCTGTAGGCGCCCGATGTTTGGCCCGTATAACTGAGTTGTTGGCTGGGAATCACATCCCCGTAGCGATAGGGTACCCACTCCGTCCAACCTTGGCCTGTTTGTACCGGGTAAAACCCACCATTGCCTGCGCCGACCAAACGTTGATGCCATGGATTGGGCATGAGTCCGGCGAAGAAAGCGATCCCACGTTTATCATTGCCAAGTTCAAACTCGACACCATCAAGTTGTTGTCCGCCTAGGTCTTTAAGAATCAGTCGCCCAAAGCGTAAGCGCATCTTGGACCACGACCGAGATGCACTCAATTGATCAATGCGAAGAAAGTCATTCACACGCCCAGTGATGTACGTTCCCGGGCGATGGTAGTGATGTTCGGGTAGCCGTTCATTCGTGACCAACAGATTGTCGTCACTCACAACAGTTCGGTCGCTTCGTTCAAAGAGGTTAAAGCCCATCCGCACACCAAAGGACCACTGCAGTTTCCATGTTTTTTCAGCATTGTCGTAAAGCCCATTCGAGTTCAAATCAAACCAGCCCGTGCGTGAGCCAAAAGGTTCTGTTTGTGCGAAGGTGTTCCCGAGTCGAACTTGTCCTTTCAGAGAACCCTTGACTTCAGAGACCTCTTCATCGATTCGATCCCCGGTATCGTTTTGAGAAGTGCCCTCATCCTCTTGGCCCGTCGTCGTGATTTCATTGTCGTCGAGCGTTTTGCCTTCGATACCCGCCAATCCAATGTCAGTAGACGGGTCGTCATCCGTGTTTTCAATATTGCTTTCAAATACGTCTGCACTGTCTTCGCGGGAAGGTGCTTCAGCCAAAAGGGGGCCGGAGGCATTCAAGATGAACACCAGTGCCACGTAACAAAGTGTGCTCAGCACATGTTGGTGTTTCAAGGGAGAGGGCATTAGAAGCGCCTCCGGATGAAAGGACGCAACATCCATGAGTAGGTCGAATGGCATCGCGTACATGGCTCGCTGACAAAATCTGCATGCTCTTGACCTGCTGTGCGCTGTGCACGAAAGGCGTCATCAATATGACATGATACGCAGTCCGGCGAGAGGCCAAAGGCGTTGCCTGCAGTGTGACACTGTTTGCAGTCGAGCATGCGGTGCGAACCTGTGAGTGGGAAGCCAACACCTTGGTGGTTGAAGCGGGCAAGTGTAAAGGCGTTTTGTGTATGGCAATCACCGCAGTTGGGACCGAAGGAGTTTGCATGAATGTCATCGTTCTGGTGGCACGTCGCGCACTCGGGCCCTGTTCCTGAAAGCGCAGCTTGTGAGGAATGGCATGATTTGCAATCAAGTTTCGCGTGGCTCCCATTGAGCGAGAAGGGCCTTGCATTGTGATAGGGGTCAACCACGTTGATTGCGCTAGGTTTTTTCTTCGAAAAGGCTTCGGCTAGGGTGCGCGCGTTAAAGAGTCGCGTGAAGAAACCGTCCTCACTTGCTTGGCTGCTTTCCCCATCGCGAATGCCTGGGTTGCTGAGTGAAGTGAAGGATTCCGTCGAGTGGCATCCTGCACAGGTGCTTTCCTTGGGAATCCCATGGGGATTGTCATGGCATGTTCCACAGGTTGTTCCCGCAACACCAAAGTTCAAGTCAAGTGTAGGGCTTGCGTTTGACTGGTGACAGGATTGACAATCGACCTTGGCGTGTTTCCCCTCGAGACGGAATCCTGTTGCGCCATGCTTGAATAAGGATGCGTCCCCGCGTGTCGTATGACAGTCGCCGCACTGCTGAAAGCGCGCACCCGTGTGTGGACTCTCGTTCGAGTGACAGTCAATGCAGTCGCGCTTTGGGTTCTCAAATCGCTCTGGAGCATTCTGATGACAGGCTTTACAGTTTGCCTCTTGGTGCGCACCGTCGAGTTGAAAGCCTGTGTTTGAATGTGTGAAACGTGAGACATCCCAAGGCGCGCCTTCAATGTGGCACTCTTCGCATTCTGTACCCAGCGAAGACTTGTGCACATCCTTGTCTTGATGACAGCTGATACAATCCGATGCGGGTTTGGCTTTAACCATGTTTTGCCCGTGGCATTCTGTACAGCGGACACTACGATGCTTGCCGAGTTGTCGAAAGCGATCGGAAAACTCGCTATGGTCAAGGTAGGTTGCGTCGTCCCGTTGTTCTTTGACTCCAGGCTTGTGACAACTGATACATATTTGTGGCCGAGAATTGTATTGGCCACCATGTGCATTTTTATGAGCATGACAGTCGATGCAAGAACCCGATTTCAGTTTTTCGAACCTGTCTTCGGGGACACGCGCTCGCTTCATCGATTGCGTCGCACGATGGCACGATGTGCATTTGACTTTTGCATGCTTGCCTTGAAGTTCCATCCTTGCACGCTTCTTGTGATTGAAGCGCACGCGTGAGAATCGAGTCTGGTCCTGGTGGCATTGGATGCAGTCGCGTTTCGGGAAGCGATCTTGACCTCGTACAACGTGAATCGAATCTTTCTGATGGCATGTTTTACAAGCAGTTTTGGGTAAGGATTTTTCCTTCGCCTTGTGGCAAGTATTGCAAGCAAGTTTTTTATGTTGACCCTTGAGCGCAAAGCTCGATACTCGCTCATGTCGAAAGCCAGACAAAGATTTCGAAAAGCGGGACGCCTCCACAGAGTGGCATGCGTTGCAGTCGCGGCCCTTCCAAGTATAGACGTTTTGGTGGACATCGTCATGACACGATGCGCACTTCTGAAAGTCGCCGGAGTACTTGAAGTTCGATTTCACTTTCGCCTTGTGACATTTTTGACATGAAATTTTTCGATGCTGACCTTGAAGCGGAAACTCGGCAAATTTTTCATGCTTAAAACGGAGCCCACGAGCTGAGTTGATGGGTTTTGCATCTTTGTTGTGACACAGTGAGCAACGTACAAGTTTGGGGTGGGTCGATTGAAAGCCGTGTGTGTCTTCGTGGCATGATTTGCAGTCGGTACCTAGACCAATATACTGCGTCGAGCCGGTCTTTTTGTATTTCTGCGTATGACATTCCCGACAATCGACCTTGGTGTGTGCACCCTGAAGCTCGTAACCGGTTTGGCCGTGGTCAAATGAGGTCTGGCCTCCAACCGAGCGCCAGTCAATAATCTTCGCATTGGCGCCTTTGTGCTCCATGTGACATTCGGAACAGCTCTTGCTTTTGAAGCGCGAACGTGAATGCAGACCCTTGCCTTTTCGAATGTTGTCTTTGAGTTTTTTATGGGTGTGACATCCGAGGCATTGAGTGCTGCTGATTTCTCCGCGCTCAACATGGCAGCTTTTGCAGTCGATACCTTTATGGCTGCGGCTCAATGCGCCCGGCGACGATCCGAATTGCGCCTGTGCGGGCAGGGCGCATATCCATACGAATGCAAAGCAAAAGCACAGTCTTGCAAGGTAAAGAGGCTGGCTCAATCCGTCCTTCATGATGCAAACTCATCCCATAAAATAAATGCAACATGCAAGAATGATACGAATACAAAACCAATTGCAAAAAAGATATGGACCTTGCGCCATGCATTCACGATTGGCGCAAGACGCTGATGGTAACGCTCGAATCGGTCCAATGTGAGTTTGTCACGATAAACACGCAGCATCTGTGCTCGAAGCTTTCGGTTGCGTATTGAACGTAGGGGGCCAAAACGTATCCGTACGAGTTGTCGGCGTTGCGCAAAATCATCTCGAATAAAGCGTCCAAGGGTTGCAATGACGCTCATCTCTTTGGCTTTTCGGGCCTCCTTGTCGCGTTCGAGGGTCAACATTACTTCCGCCAAGTTGACAGAGCGTGTGTGCTCACCCCAATCTTTGGACATCTCCTGTAGCAAGCCATTCATCGAATCACGTTCGCGTTGGTGGACATACTCTTGCCCAGGGAGGCGGCTGCTTAAATATTGCCCAAGCCACCCCGTCACCACGAGGGCGAGACCTGCGATGACGCCAAGTGCTGGCCATTGGTTAAAGTGAAAGCTTGCATGCAGAACGAGAAGGCCGGGTGCCAAACCACCAAGAGCATTATGGAGGATATACCACATGCGTGTTGGGCCCAACCAAAAGAAGAGGCGCGGCATGCGCTTTCGAAAAACATACAAAAGCGTTGATGCAAGACAGATTGCGCCACCGACTCCCAGTGCATAACCAAAGCCCTTGTAGGGCACAACTCGACGTCCGCTCGTCGAAGGAGCGAGGTCTTCAGCGTAGGCCTTCAACCACAAAATGTTGCCAAAGTGTTCTCGGGACAGCCACTCAAGAAAGAGTGCGCCAAAAACCATTGCTGCGATCGCGTAGATAAAAGGCGCAAAACTTTTACGTTCACGTTCTTCAGAGACACCGCTTTCAAAAGGAGCCTCACTCATCACAGGACGAGGTGAGCTTTCAAGGAGAGAGAAGATGTCCTTCGGCTCGATATCGATCATCGAACCCGTCGGGCATGCACTGATGCATGCCATGTCGTCGTAGCCAGCACAGCGATCGCATTTTACCGCAGTTTTCTTTGGCGCGCGTTTTCCTTGCTCTTCCCACAAGCTCTTATCAATATCTTCGGTGAGGGGGTGGATAAAGATTGAGTCGTTTGGACAATTCCTTGCGCATACAGAGCACCCGGTGCATCGGTCCATCACAATGCGAATCTCTTTCGAAATGGGGTCACGTGCAATCGCATCGAAGTTGCACTCGGTCAGGCAACGGGGGTCATAGCACTGACGACAGCTCACGGAAAAGTTGACCAGACCCACTTCAGGACCAAAACGTTCAAGGCGTGAAAAGCCGTGACGCTCTTCGCAGCCTTCAACACACTTGTCGCAATCGATACAGAGTTCGAGCTGGCGAATCTTGGTACGTGTCGAATACGAAAATCCGTTTTTGAGATAGAAATCAAAAATGTCCGCACGTCGAGAATCGTTCTTAAGGCCATCGAAAACGCTAAGCCAATTCTCGATGCGCGAACGTAGCGCACTTTTGAACGCACTCGAGCCCGCAAGAAATTTTTCGAAAACCGCAAGGGGAATCTGAATCGCATCGCATTCTGTTATCGTGATGAGGGCCAATGCCTCACTTGTTTCGATGTGACTTGGCCAAATCACATCGCCTGAACCGAAAAGAGCATGGGTCTTCTCAGTTGCTTTGAAAAGTTCTTTCTTGCGACGCTTCTTTTCTGCTGCTCGCAGTGCTTCTCCGTCGTCGCAAAGGCAAATTTGCCCGGTAAGTAGAATCAAGACCTGAGGCTCATCTATAGAGGTTGAGAGACGGGTGTCACGCTGCAGCACAAGGCCTTCACAATGCGATACGAGTTCCTGAAAGTGTTTTTTCTTAACCTTCGAGAAGATGTCCAACTCGGAAAGCCGAGAAGGAGAAGGTGTGGGGGCAGGTTTCAATACGCGTTTTGAAGTTTTCCCTTTTTGTTTCTTACCGCCCCCTTCGTCTGGGGGTGTAGCGTGGGGATCCAAGAGCATTCAGTCCTCCACCTTTTGTGCGTCTTCGATCGCGTGACCCGATGCCTTGACTTGAAGGTTAGGGGGGCCTCGTTTCTTGAGATGGTTGCCTTTGCCTAAGCCTTGAAGTTCCTCCAAAAGAACATTGTATGTTCGCCATTCCTTTTCACCGACTTCTTCAATGGCGATTTCAAGCTCTTCGATGGCGCTATCCCGATCCTCTTCTAGGAGAGCAATCTTCGCTGCAACAAGACGCCCAAGAGGGGACGCCACGGTATCGTCAGAGAGTTCCGCGAAGTTGGCAATGCTTTGCTCAAGAGTCTCTGAATTCGTTTCTTCTAAAAGTTTGATGAGTGGGTAAGCCTCTTTTGCCCGCTCAACCAAAAGGAAGGGGGAGCTCGTTTGCGCCTCGATATCTCGCATAAAGTCTTCGCCCGCTAAGGTCGCCGCAAATTCTGTTGTGAAGAGGGAACCTCGAGCATGGGGGCGAAAGGAGACCACAATATGATTTTTAACCCGTGTATTTTGACCTTCGCTCCCAGTACGAGCCAAGGCCTTCTTGGCTTCGGCGTCTGTCAAGAGAGTGCTGACACGAGCGTAAAGCTTTGCGCCTTTTAAGTTCTCTTCATGAAGTTCCGGGTGGGCATTCATAAAATCGAGAACGTGGTTGTGTTCACCGTGGTAGAGCAAGCTCGTCAACGTATCAAGGATTGCATCGTCATGGTTTGCAATGTCATTCGTGTTAAATGCTTGAAGGACGCTTTTGATTTGCGAGCGATCTTCTGTTGCCTGCACTCGATTCTCAACGAGCATGGACATGGCTGCGTAGTCGTAAAGTGCGTACGGGTTAAGAGTCTTGTTCGCGATACGTGTTGCAAGGTCCTTGGGGTTAAGGAGACTCTTCGATGGGTTCTTCGAAAGTGCGAAGAGGGTCTGCAGCCGCACGTCCAGTTCTGAGAAGGTATCCTGGCCCATCACTGTTGTCGTTTGAGCCTCGGGAATAACGTCACCACGGGCCTGTACCGCAATCTCTTTGACCTTGATTTTAAGCGCATCCATCGTAAAGGGAAGACTCTGAGTTTCCGTTGTTGCATCGGGGGGTAAATCTGCATTGAGCTTTGGAGTCGCTTGTGCCCTGCGATTTTCATTGCCCTCGAGGGTTTGTGCAAGTTTGATGATCGGTGTCGGGCACGCAGAGAGAGGGTTGCTTTTGTTCTTCAAGGAAGAACTTTCAAATGGCGTTTTGTAAAGGACGTGGCGGAGGCACTCAAAAGCGATCGCTTCGGGCTCTTGGTTTAGAAGAGCAATTTTTCCGTTGAGGTGGCTGAGGGAGGGGTCAATCTCTTCAAGAGAGGTTTGAGACTTGAGTGCTGCTACAGGATCGACCTGTTCTCGCGCCAACGCACCGATCACAAGTGCAGCGCTCATACATAACAAAGTGACGAAGAACCGAGTGAAGTTTCGTGAATTGCGCTCAGCAAAGGTCGAACCCGATTCGCTGAGGGCGATCTTGAGTTTCTGGGCGCCTGAGAGGGCAACTAAGGGAGAAAGCGCTTGCGTATTCAGGTTGGCGCTACCATTCGTTCCCGTTTGGGTGTTTGGACTCCATGCGCCAAGCGCTTCATTGACTTTGCCAAGATCCAACATTTGTGTGACTTCGCGTTCACGTTTCATCGCACGATTCTGAGTTCGATCATCATGGATGACGACACGGCGTTGTTGCCCGAGGATCGCATAGGCTTTATCTTTTTGCCGTTGTGCACGCATTCGAAGTTTTCTGAAACCCGTGTCTTGTGGGTTGAGCTCGATGGCACGGTCTAAGAAATTGAGCGCTTGTGCAGGGAGCCCTTTGTATAAAAGGTAACGCCCAAGCAATCCGAAGGCACGCGCATCCTTCGGCGCGCTCGTAATGGCTTCCTTTAGGCTCGCAATCGACTCTTCACTCCGGTTGAGCTCCCAATAGATTTCCGCAAGGAGCAAATGGTCGTGGTGTGCCAGACGCTGCGGGTTCTGTTGTTCATGCAGATCGACAAGGATGGTCTGAAGTATTGGAAGCCTGTCTTCGCGCAGCGTGATTTCCAAAGCCTTGCTTAAACGGCTTTCGATGTTTTCGACATAAGGGGGGAGCCCAAGCTGCGAAACTTCGATTCTTGAAAGCATTTGTGTCTTTGGTCTATGCACGACCCCACATTAGCCAAGAAGAGTGTATTGGGACAAGCTCAACACGGAACAATAGAACATTGGGCACAGACACGGCCTGAAGCCCGCGAGACCTACATTGTCTTACCTGAAATCTTGTGTTTTGACTGGCCCTTTGTTCAACTAAGCGTATGAAGAAAGTGCTTGGTGATCTTGAGCTTGTACGCCGACTGGGGGTCGGTGGAATGGCAGAGGTATACCTTGCGCGTGAGTTGAAGCCGGGCAACGTCGAAAGCTGGGTTGCTGTTAAACGTATACTCCCGCAATACTGTCGGAATATTGACTTTGTAAAGGTCTTTGCACGCGAGGCGAAGATAGCTTCCAAGTTAAAACATCCGAATATTGTACGGGTTCATGATTTTCGTCGTTCAAAAAGTGGGGATTATTTTCTAGTTCTTGAGTATGTGCGGGGGACCAGCCTGGCGCATCTGTTGCGACTGGCAAAAAAGGTTAAGAAACCTTTCCCTGAAGCTGCGCTCCTTGAAGTGCTTCGGCAAACACTAAAAGCCCTGCATTATGTCCACACACTCACGCGCTCGGACGGACAAGCGATGGAGCTGGTGCATCGTGATATTTCACCGGACAACATTCTTATTTCCGATCGTGGCGAGATTAAACTGGCAGACTTTGGCATTGCGCGCGTGGTATCCCCCGGCATTAAAACCATTGGCGGTGACTTGATCGGTAAGATTGGGTACCTTGCCCCGGAGCAGGCGCGGGGAGAACGGGTGGATGCAAGGAGCGATTTGTACGCACTCGGGCTGTTGGCGTATGAAATGTGCACCCTCAAACGTCTCTACAGTACGAATACCATGGAGGCTCTACAAGAGATCCGTGAGGGGAAGTCAATCCCACACCGTAGTGATGCTAAGGTTAGCCATATCTCGGATTCGACGTGGGCATCCCTGCAGGGGGTGACTCAGGCAGATCCCAATGCACGAATTGAAAGTGCGCAAGCCTGGCTTCAAACCTTAACACTGGACCCGAATCGGAAGAACCAACACCCAAACCCTTTGACCTCATGGGCGAGTGCCCTATTAACGGGCGACTTTGATGCCACCCGTAGGGACCCAGAGAGCGCGGCTTTCATGGCGGCATTGACCGGAGCCTCACCGGCCGAAAGTCTCGAGGGAGAACCCTTGAATGTCCCAGTGCTTTCAAAGGAAGGCGTACAAGATACCTTGATCGCGAGTGCGGCAAAGAATGCGCACGAGGATTCAAGTCCAACACAAGACATGAGCATTGACGAGCTTAGCGCACTCCTCGATGAATCGAAGAAACATAGTGAGACTGGTGTGCTCGCACCCAAAATCCCACTGCCAGCAGCGGGGCCTATCGGAAGTGCGCAAACGATTGAAGCGACACCTCCGCAACATCCTCAAGAAACCAGCAACCTTGCAGAAGGTCCACACACGATGGATTTGAATACGGCTCTTGCTTTGTCGCCCGCAGATGGAGTTTCGAGAGTAAACGAGGGTGCTGGAGGCGTTGCGGAGCGGCAACAAGATGAGGAAGCGATCGTATTGCCAACCCTCGCGCAGCCCTTCGTTGAACTTCCGCCAGACGCCAATAAGCGGGAAGACGCGGAAGAAAGAGCAGAGGTTCATGAGACGCCCGCAAACGTAAGTCTGTCTGAACCGCAATCGAAGCGGGCACCGCCCGTCTTAGCGGACAATGCACCAGAAATGGTTCCCGAGACGGCTTGGCGCATGCCTGAACTGAGTATTCAAGCGAAGGCTACACCTCTTGCACCATCACCCGTCATTGCCGAGGTCGCCCCGCCGGCACACGAGTTTGATGTGCTTGCAACCGACTTGAGTCATCAAGCGGTGGCTCTTGCATCGACAGGTGAAGCCAAAATCGATTCCAGTGAAACGATTGAGAGCTTGCCCGAACGTGGTGCGTTACCCATGACGAAGGCACAAGCAAATGCGAGGAGGAGTGCCGCAGCTGTACCTTCGCACACCATGGTTGTTGCCGAAGAAGCAATGAAAGCAGCGGATTTGCTTTTGGCGCCCGAGCAAATCCTCGATGGGAATGACGAGAGCGCGAGTGCGCGTGCGTTAGGCTCGGGTTTGCCGGAGGGAACCCGCTCGAAAGCGACGTCAAAAGTTGACCGGGATAAAGTCAAGCAAGTGATGGCTGCGCAAAAGGCAAAGGGCAATCCTGGTGAGCGCTCTCGAAATACGCTCAAAGAAAAGTCTGGTTTGTTGTCTCGCTTCACCCATCAAAAAGAGCCAACGCGTATTCGAGAACTGTTGAGCCAGAGTCGAGTTGAGGGCGATTGGCGTTCATTACCCAGCGACCCGCTGCCACGCTTGCACCTTGAGCGTGCCGGCGATTTATGTGTGGAATCCGAAGCCAAAGGTCTTGACCAACGCGCCTATGCCTTACGAGGCGCATGGGAAGTTGCCGACCCTAGCGTGATTTTTGTAGAGCGCGAAGGCTTGGGCCGGGTTGGTATGCGGCGCGCAACCATTTTGCCTCGCAATGTTCTCTTGTGGTGCCTGACGGCCCTCGCACTCTATGGTGGTTATTCGTACGCCAGTGTCATCATGAAAGGTGTCAAGTCACTCTGGAGTTAAGTATCCGGTTGAGCGTGTCGTTCTAAATAGTCCGAGAGTATTCGATAGAGTTGTGAATGCTCTGGCTCCAACACATTGAGATGACCTTCAATACTTTTACGATCGTTACGCGTCGCTGGGCCTGTGGCTTCGTGTAGAAGCGTGCGTTGGTCCTTGTTGTCTGTCGTCAAACTTTTCACTGAGGCAAAGAGCTGATTTACGGTGCGCGTGGCTTGTTCTGGCGTCAGGCCACCTTGACAAAGAATCGTGTGAGCGGCGTGAAGAAGAGCATAGGGCAGCGAAGCGGCAACAACACAGCCCGCGTGATAGACTTCAACATTGTCCGGGCGCTCGAAGTTTTCAAGCTTGAGCGAATCGCACAAAAGCACCAAGCGTTTAAACATCGTCTTCGAAGAAGCACTCAACGCAACTTGCAGCCCTCGAGGCCAGCGCTTATTCCTTGAGAGTGACGCCGGCGGATGAAGGCACGCACTTTCGAATTGGTCGGAAGGCAGAAGACTCTGTGAACCCGCGAAGTGAATGACGCAGTCGTGTTCTCCCAAAGCGGCTTCAACTTTTGTCCTGTAGTACGTACTTAGCGCTCGATCTGGAATCGCAAGGCATACGAGATTTGTCGTGCCGCTCGTCAGTCGGAAGGCGTCTCTGCGCTCAATACTGTGAAAGTTTGGAGTGTCTTCATTGCTCTTTGGGGCAGAATCCGTCCAGAGATGCAGTGGCTGATTCAACTCTTCGATACAGGTCTTCGCAAAAGAGGAGCCAACCTTCCCATAACCCACAATGTGAATTCTCAAACTTGAAAACCAAGAATCAAGCTCACAACTCACAACAGGCCCGGTCGTGAAAAGGAGGAGTCATCAATTAGGGTTAACAGGTTCTCATGGACTTCGACTCGAATGCGATCGCTGCGACGAATCTCGTCACGAAGAAGTGCTCTGGCAACCACGTTGCCAAGCAGCATCGATGCTTTGGAAGCTCTCTCAGCGTGACTTCGGTCTTCGCCTTTCGCAAGTTCCCGGGTGAGTCGTAAGAGCTCGCCGATGGTCTGATTGTCGATTGAGATATCAATGCCTCGCTCACGCTCAATCCAGTCGAGTTCCCGTGCAATATGCGTTGCCACAAGCTTGAGTGCAGAGTCTTCTGAAAGATCGGACAAGAGCAATGTTTCGTCGAGTGAACCGGCAAGTTCGTTCTCGAGAAGCTCCCTAGCAAGATTGTTGCCATCGTCTGGATTCTCGATGTCGTCACGACGCATAAAGCCAAGGCGGCCACTTGCAGTTGAGTGGGTGTGGTCCGCACTTAAAATAAACATCGCATTTCGAGCATCAATGACACGACCTCGACCATCAAGACATTGGCCCTCACCAATTAACGTTGCAATCAGGCGTTGCACCGAAGGAGCAGCATGGTGAATATTTTTGAAATGCACCAACTGATGCGGGCGTGAACGAAGAGCGCTGCCGAGGGCATTTGAGTCTTGATACCCGAGATAGCCAGGCGGTGCGCCAATGAGTTTCTGTAGATCCTGCTGGTTGGAATACATGCCCATGTCAAGGCGAAGACATGCATCATCCCGCCCAAACATATGCTTCGCAAGCGTTTGGGCGATGTGGCTCTTCCCGATGCCTTGCGAACCAATCAAGAAGAAGGCGCCCATCGGGCGACTTTGTTGAAAGCCCGCAAAGTGCCGCATTACGACCGATTCGATTTTTTCAAGAGCATGGTCATGACCAAAGACAAGTTTGCCAAGGTCTGAGGACAAGTTCACAATGTGATCCGCCTGCGAGCTTTTAACGCGTTCAAAAGGTGTTCCTGTGAGTTCATGACATGTCCACGCAAGTTGCTCATCACGCAATGTGGTGAGCCCAAGACGTTGACACCTCGACATCGCCAAGTCGAGAAAGTCAACGGCCTTGCCCGGGAGCTTTCGGTCAAAGATAAAACGCTGACTGAAGGCTACAGCTTTTCGAATGATGGCCTTCGACACCTGTACACCATGATGCGATTCATAGCGCTCAATGCTTTGCACCAACATCGATTCGCACTCTTCGCGCGAGGGTTCTCGAACTTGAACCTTCACAAAACGACGCGCCATTGCACCATCGTTCTCGATGTAGCGCTCATATTCATCGGTGGTCGTAGAACCAATACAGGGGAAGTGACCTCGTGCTAGCACCGTTTTAAGAGCGTTCGCTGCATCTTGTGCTCCGTCTGGGCCCCCACCTGCACCCATCAGGGTGTGAATCTCATCGAGGAATACAATAAAACGACCGCCGGATCGATCGATGTCGGCAATAATTCCTTGCAGTCGCTCCGAAAAAGAACCGCGCAACGCGGTGCCAGCAGTGAGCGCACTCGTACTAAGCTCAATGATAATACGTCCGTGCAAGGGCTTTACCCCGGGGTCTCCACTTGCAATCTTAACCGCAAGACCTTCGGCGATTGCGCTCTTTCCGACGCCTGCTTCACCAACGAGGCAGGGGTTGTTGACGCGGCGTTTGCCGAGGATATCCACGACGCGTGTGATTTCGTTCTCGCGACCATGGACTTCGTCGAGCCCGCCCTGGAAGGCAAGTTCACAAAGATTGCGACCGATTTGGCCGATCCATGGATATTCAAGCGCGGACACTGAGAAAGGGTTTAGAGCTTCATTTTCATCGCTGCAGCTTTCAGGCCGAAGGCTTTCCATGGGCGCGTCGAATGTGCTCGTGGTACCCGTCGGGGCGTATGTCACATTTTTGGATTGAAGTTCGTCATCGGGTTGAACCTTCTTGGGGGCGCGTGTCGGTACAACAATGTTGTCACTCTCGCACTGGGACAAGATCGACCGATAGGGGCGGTAGGAGAGGTTGCTCCCCTTTGCCCCACCTGCGCTCTTCTTCTTGGCGCTTGATGTGAGCTCTTCGTGCTCACTCGCTTTGGGTGTCCGAGAAGCCCACATTTTAGAACGGTGCTGGTGATGAACGTTGTTATGAACTGGGAGAGACCTTAAGATCTCGCGCCACAGACTTTGCTCGAGTCCGTCTATAGAGGCCCCGCTTTCTCGCATCATCTGTGCAACGATGGACCGTTTGTTACGAATTAGCGCTAAAAGAAAATGGGTCGTATGCACTTCGCCATGTTTGCTTTCGCGTGCGCAGTCTTGCGCCTTTTTTAGGGTGTAGCGCATCGAAGGTTTCGGTTCCTTGAATGCATTCTGCGAAAGGCTTTCCGATAGCGCTGCGTGCAGACCGCATTCACGCAATACGTCCCGTGCTTGGTTGGGTACTGTATAAATAGCATTGAGAACATGATCGCTGCGAAGCTCGGAACCACTTTGCTCGGAAAAGGCAACAGCAATTGATAAAAGTCGTGACAGCTCTTCCGATGGGGCCAAGCTCACTTTTGAATGCCGTGGTTCGCGCGTGTTCATATCTGACGTTATCAAAAAAAACGTGACACGCAATTCTTCATCGCGTCGGAAAATCTCAGTGTCTGAGCAACCGGCTTCACGTATAGAGTCCGTGCTCTTGAATGTATGCTCGAACTTTCGAATCAAGGTAAAAAGTAGGAGCGCTCGCTTCTGCTGCTCGCAGCGTATCCCTAATTTTCGTGCTCGAGATGTTGGGCAAAACGATTTCTGCGTTGCCTGTGTTTTCGCCTTGGCGACCGATGACGATAAAGTCCACAAGTTGCTGAAGCGCATCAATTCGATGCCATGAGTCAAGGTTGCCCGCCTGGTCGCTCCCGACAAGCCAGCTGAACTTCGCACCTTGGTATTTCTCGTGAAGCGCAATCATCGTGTTGTACGTATACGATGGCGGGGCAAGTTTACTTTCAAGTTCCGAAACGATCACATTTTGAAAGTGACGAAAATGAATTCGCGCCATTTCGAGACGGTGATGGAAGGCTTGTAGATTCTTTTTGTGGGGTGGTGTTGCACAGGGAAGCACGATGGCATGGGAAAAGTTCTTTTGGGCAAGAGCAGCGGTCATGGCCCATGAATGTGCAAGGTGTGGCGGGTTGAAGCCTCCCCCAAAACATAAAATATGTTGACGGACACCTCTGGAATTTTCGTTGCTCGTATTCATTTCAAGCTTCGTTCGAGTAGTTCGGGTTGGCGTATCGTTGATGTCGGTTTTGAGTTTGTTCGCGCATCGCACATTGAGCAGACCAGAGCTCATCGAAACTGGCGCCACCTTCAATCAGACTTCGTTCGCGTGTTGAGCCAAAGAGGAGATCCATCGCGAGACGGTCATCGACAAACTCATAGGTCTCTCTTCGCCAGTCGAAGCCCGGCTCTTTGAAGGCTTCATAGATTATTGCGCTGTACACCTTCATGCTGTCAAAAACTCTTCGATCGTGAATATGAACTTGAAGCCCGGCGCACAACTTCCCGTAATGCTTTTGAAACATCGGAGTAAAGTATGTCGGTCGAAGCATTGCGCCTTTCAGACCATGGCTTGCAACACGCGCTTGAAACTCAAATGGATCTTGGATGTAGGGGGCGCCGACAAGTTCAAAAGGGCGTGTTGTGCCGCGGCCTTCAGAAAGGTTTGTGCCTTCGATTAGACATCCACCGGGGTAGACGATTGCAGTATCAAGCGTCGGCATATTGGGTGAAGGCATCACCCAAGGGAGTCCCGTCTGATCAAAGAACATGCTTCGATTCCAGCCGGCCATATCGATAACTTCGAGTGAGCACTCGAGCTTGTCTGCGTCTTTAAAAAAATGCATGAGCTCGCCCAGTGTCCATCCTGTTCGATTGGGCAATGAATACTCGCCCACGAAGGATTTGTATTTGGGTTCCACCCATGAACCGAAGGGCTTGGTTCCGGTAATTGGGTTTGGGCGATCGAGAACAACACAATGGGTGTTTGATGCTGCGCATGCGCGCAATGCGAAAGCAGCGGTGTATGCGAAAGTATAGTAGCGGCTTCCAATATCTTGAATGTCGATAAAGAGAATATCGATATCCTCCAAATCTTTTGGGTTCATGTGAAGGGTGTCGTATTGGGCACCGTAGAGAGAACGGACGGGTACGCGATAACGTTCTGAGTGTGTGTCGCCGACGTGCGCCATGTCTTGGGCGTCAGCAAAGAGCCCATGTTCGGGTGCAAAGATTCGTGTCAGTTGCGTGTGAGCGTTTAAATGGTCGGCGATGTGTGTCATCGCAGAGTCAACACCCGTTGGGTTCGAAAGCAGGGCGCTTTTCTTATTCGTATACCCCGAGAAGTTGTCTTCCACCAAAAGGTCGAGTCCGCTTTTCACCTTCACACCCATGTTGCACCCCATACGCTCTTGCTACCCCCTCGATACTGGCACAAAAGAATCACGAGTGCATTTTTTTGAAGGGCGCACGTGAACGATTCGTTTTCGCCGCGGAAGCGACGTGACACTCGTTAATTCCGTTTTCTCGAGTCATCTTTGGGGTAGTGAAAAACGCTCAAGGGAAGATTCGGATCGAGGCGGAGCAGGCTCGCATCTTTTTCTGAAACGTGAATCGTACCTTGTAGATTAACGTAATCGGCTTGCAATGCTCGGAAATAGCGGGGCGGGCCATCGAGCTGTGTTTGTCCTAAGACCGCTCTGGCACCATGGGTTGGCAGTGCATTGAGGTCCGCTGCGGCACGCCATGGAAAGTTCTGTGTATTCCGCGTTGACCATAAATCTTCAAGTTTGGCTTCAAAGTGTGGGCCGCCATCAAAGGGGTCTAAGCGCCGGACAGGGGCGAAGCCAAGTTTGCGTAAAATTCTTTCCGCGCCCCGCGAGCCGGGTCCAACTTGCCCGAGGGTTTCTCGAACTTCTTCCGATAGGAGTGTCGTGTAAATAGCCGACTTGGGAAAGAGACGTTGAGTAAACTCTTTATCCTCGCGTGAAAGTTTGTCCGCAACATCGTAATCGAGGCCGGTGAAGCGTTTGCCGAGAGCATCCCATAAAGGCGATGTACCATCTTCTCTAAAGTGGGGGAGCAGTTCAGCGAGCACTGTTGGTTCAAAACGCTCCGGGCGAATCGCCATGAACATGAAGCGAATCATCGAGAGCAACATCCCGAGTCGTTGCGGGTGGCCCCGAAAGGCTGGCTCTAAAACCAAGCCTCCGACTTCGGTTGGGCCGTCGTAATTGAAGCCCAACTTTAAAGTCTGATGTTTCATATATGTTTTTAATGTCGGTGCGTAATGTTCCTCATGTTGCAGTCTTAAAAACGTGTGTGGCGCACTGAGGGTTCCATGTTTGGCCATGATGAGGGAAGTGCCAACAAGGTTACCTTTCGATTCGACATCTTCCAAGACAAAGAGGTAAGTGTGGCCGTCGCTCCTGCGTTCTGCATCGTTGAATGCCGCATTCGAGTCCTCTAAAAGTTGAAGCACTGCCTCTTCGTCATAAGGGAGATTAATCGTATCGAAAGACTTTGTGAGCTCGAGCAGTTGAGACAGGTCATCTTTGCGAGCATTGCGGATCAGAAACTTTGAGTCGTTGTCTTTCATTAAACCCGGATTAACGCTGTTGCGCCTGAGCTGCAACTCTTGGGGCATCGTAAGATGGGAATCTTTAATAAGCAGTCAACGAGTATGGAGTAGCCTGGCGTGGCCCCGTCAAACACGACACTTAATTGTTTCAAATTTGCCCTCAAAAGTATTCGTGGTGACAACATATGAAGACCCTTCTGTGGCGCCATTTCGTTGTAATCCTCAAAGGTTCCATGCAAATCATTCATCACCCGCCTCAGCTGAATGAACGTGTGACCCTCTGCTTAGAAGGCAGATGCGCTACCGTGCTGATACACGATAGCTTCGCAATATTTTTTGTTAAAATGGCACGCCCTACACCCGAGTCCAAAGAACTCGTGAACGTGTGACCCTCTGCTTAGAGGGCAGATGCTCTACCGTGCTGATACACGAAAGCTTCGCAATATTTTTTGTTAAAATGGCACGCCCTACACCCGAGTCCAAAGAACTCGTGAACGTGTGACCCTCTGCTTAGAGGGCAGATGCGCTACCGTGCTGATACACGATAGCTTCGCAATATTTTTTGTTAAAATGGCACGCCCTACACCCGAGTCCAAAGAAC
>JAHDBA010000019.1:29712-50728 GCA_020630615.1 Myxococcota bacterium
CACCCGAGTCCAAAGAACTCGTGAACGTGTGACCCTCTGCTTAGAGGGCAGATGCTCTACCGTGCTGATACACGAAAGCTTCGCAATATTTTTTGTTAAAATGGCACGCCCTACACGACTCGAACGTGTGACCCTCTGCTTAGAAGGCAGATGCTCTATCCAGCTGAGCTAAGGGCGCCCCGATTGAATAATAATACATATCGTCTGTCTTGACTAGAACTTTGCTGGAAGAACATCCCCAGCACATGTGTATTCCTATTCAATGTTGTTTTCGGTGAGCCACTCATCCTCACGCAACCATAAATCAAAGAGCGCATCATCATCTAAGGGTTGAGGAAGACTCTCATGTGAGTGGTGCGTTACTCGTATATTCAGAGTTTTACCAAAGAGGCCGCCCTTGAGAATATCAATGAGGTGAAGTCCGCCCTCGAAGCCATAATGATTGAGAACGACGAGGTCTGCGTCTGGTAATGTTTCAAAGAGTATCTTCGAGCCTTCTGTCTTGGGTGGTAAGACATTGATAAAAAGACTCGCTTTCTGGGCGAGTGTCGGCTCTCCGTGTTCTTGTATTTTTTCAACTGCTCTTTGGCGCTTTCGTTCTGAAAACCGAGTGCCCTCAGGGTAGATTAGAGCACCACCATTATCAGGGAGCCGATTCGCCATGTCTCGTATCTTCGCGAGCGCTTTGTCTCTGTTAACACCGCGACGAACAAATGCGTTGGGTAAACGCGAACCAAAAATATCGATTGCCGGCGACATCAGTATTGAGTCTTTGAGAACATAGCCAAGAAAACGACGATTCGGATTCGCGATAACATTGGCGGAAACAAACACGTCCAAAAGGCTTGTGTGGCGTACCCATAAGATGAATTGATTGTTTGTGGGTTCAAGTTCACCCTCAACTTTCACTTCAAATCCTATCAAAAATGAGAATGCAGCCCACAAAGCCTGCGACCATCGCCTCTGGATTTCAATATCAATACGTTGCCCTTCATCAGCCCCCAAACGTAAAGCAATGGAGGCAAGAAAAGACGCAGCACCAAGCGCAACACCGGACCATTCACCGACGATGAAAACCAAAATTGCCAAAAGAACTCGGGTCGTAGGTAACTCGAAGCGTCTTCGCACAAGGTCAAACACGAGGGTCGCGCTCAAAAGGAGGAGCAAGGTCTTTGCGATAAGCAGAGTGCTTAGCCAAAGGAGAGGAATGGTGACAAGTCGCCGAATAAAAGCCGGAGTTTCCGGGCTGGTGAGTTTTTCAATCGCAGACGTTAAGTTCGACTTAGCCATGCTTAGCAGTATAGGCAAAGGCGCAAACCAAACAAGTAAGGATTGTCCCCCAAAGAATATCGACGGGTACAAGTTTACCAGGCCAATCTTGAATCACTGCCCAATTGGTCAGTTCATAGGTCGCATACGCGAAGAAGCCCAAAGCAGCTCCGCGAAGTGCAGCATCCCCCCGTGAGCTCGCTGATTCACAAGCAAAAAAGGTGATGAAAGTGAGGTACATCACATAAAAGAGTACAGCCGCCGGGATATTAATCGGGTTTGCTTTGAGTGGCCCGAGGTTTCGGTCGAAGAAGTCACGCGCGAGAACACCGAGGAAGAGTAGGTCCAATAGGGTGAACGCTATCGCGGCTTTAATCCATGTTTGTATCATTGCATGCTCTCATTTGTGTTTTGGGGCGTCCCTTGTGAATCCCTTCGTTCACTCGGTCTTTTTTATTTTCGAGGCGGCCAGGGGAAGAATGTATTCGTCGTTCGAAGGTATTCCGCGTAGTCGCTTCGTGAGCTACGCATATGTTCTGAGGTCATTGGAACCCCGGAAACACGCATCAAAAGAAAGCTCATCACAAGTGGCGAGAGAAGGGCAGGAAGATGACTGAGCCCTTGGACTGAAACGAGAAAAACGCCCCACCAAATACAGAAGTTTCCAAAGTAGTTGGGATGCCTTGAATATTGCCAGGGGCCATTGCGGCACGTTTGCCCGCGAGTGCTTGGATCGCTCTTAAATTTTACAAGTTCGCGATCTGCCCAAGCCTCCCAGACGATACCAAAGGTTAAAAGTATAAAGCCCAAAACAACACGAAGACTAAAGCCTTCATCGTGAGTGCTCGACACATAGAGTGTGCCTCCCACAATCCAGTTCAACGACGCTTGCAAACCAAACACAACAAAGAGAGATTTCATTTGCCAATTGGGCTGAAACCCTGAGGCAATTTTCTGATAACGTCTGTCTTCGTGGCCACGGTTTCTCTTATGGAGATAGCGTGCAAGCCGAAAGGCCCAAGCATTGATGAGGAACACCATTAGCAAGTGCCGCGCTGAGGTATTCCCTGAGTTTAGGGTATAAAGCCACGCAGAAAGTGCAAAGCCGAGGCTCCAAAATGTGTCGATGAACGTGACTCGCCTAACTTTGAGTGAATACAACCAAAGTACAAACGCTGAGATGTAGAGTGCGATGAGGCCAAAGAACATAAAGCCTGGATGCTAAAAGCTGCTCAGAGTTTCATGGGGACTCCAAACCATGCCGGAAAAAGAGTCAACCCGTAGAGATTTAAGCGTTGCCTTTCAAGCCGAAGGGGTCTTTTACTTTGCTGATTTTAAACATGTATTCATGAATGCATCCGTCAAAGGTCTTATCGTAGGTGTGGGGCAGGACGAATGTAGGCCAAAGTGGGGACATTCCGTATAGAAAGAGACGGAGGATTTATCATGAAGTCATTTACTTTTGTATTCGTTGTTTGGGCGGTGGTTTTATCTGCATGCGGCAGCGATGTTGGCGAGAGTGCGATTGATGCACAAGTCAATGAAGCAGTTAAAGGTTTCCAAGAGTCCAGGCCATGCGGTGATGGACTTGTTTCCGCGAACGATGGTGAAGTATGTGACGATGGCAATGAACACAATGGCGATGGCTGTGATGAGAATTGCGAGATTGAAGAGGGTTTTGAATGCCGTGGGATGTCGCCCTCGGTTTGTGATTCATACTGACACTTCGACTGCGATAAATACCTATTCGTGAAAGTTCGCATTTTGTGAGCATCCCCGCTAACTTCGCCTGAAAGGATGACGGGGGTAAAGTTGAGAAACTTAAAGCATACGATACTTTTATTCGTTTTAGTGGGCGCATTCACAGACGGCTGTGCGTGCGGCAGCGACGACCTCCTTGCCGTTCGTGAATATGTCGACGAGCCATTGGGAGACGAAGCTCTTATTGAAGAGCGTGAAGACAGTGCGCAGCTGTCGCCTGATATGGAGCCTGAACCGGAGCCTGAACCGGAGCCTGAACCGGAGCCTGAACCGGAGCCTGAACCGGAGCCGGAGCCTGAACCGGAGCCTGAACCGGAGCCTGAACCGGAGCCTGAGCCGGAGCCTGAACCGGAGCCTGAACCTGAACCTGAGCCTGAGCCTGAACCGGAGCCTGAGATCCCTTCAGAGCTTACGGGCTGTACGGGTGATGGAATAGAAGTGTATGAACTTATTGCGGGCGAGGTCGACAACTTTCAGGGCCCAGTTAACTTTGGCGGGGCCTATGAACCCAACGAACAGTGGTCAGCCTTTTTAAGAGAGGTACAGGATCGTACGGGTGGGCCGACGTCGAACATTGTGCCTTTCGATTACCCGATTCGTTTGCGTGACTCAGTTTATGGTGCCGTGTTCGATATCTCTGAATTTCAGGGGGACATCGTTTGCGGTGCACTCTATGTTCGTGCACGAGACGCAGGTTCGCTGATCGAGACCGACAGTGTGTCTTTACGCTTGGCACCCCTTGATGACAGTGGTCACAATGGCTTCCCTGTTGCAGAATGGCCGGAAGAAGATTTCTTTGCGTCGTTCGCATACACCTATGGAATAGGAAACCTAACTTATGAAGGGGGAGACGTCTTCAATGTTCATCTTGATTTTACAGACCACGAATGGGAAGGACGCTCGTTTCTAGAGCACCTCAACCGAGACGGGAATGGTGTGTATATGTTGGGGCAGGACGATCATGTGCCGGACTATGCCAAGCTCATTCTTGGTGTTCGTCGTAACGGGCAAGATTAGAAATACTTTTGAGTCTCAAAGTTCGCTACGACTAGAACGTGCCGGAAACTGATAACCCAAGGGCTGTGCCGCCTTCAGGATCGATATATGTGTTTGGGAGAATCCGAAGTCTGCCATTCGCGCCGTTGTGCCTCCAGTATATCGCCTGTGCAATCACCGAGCCGAGCAGTGCTCCGCCAATCACATCGGTTGTAAAGTGCCTGTTGTCACTGACCCGAGTCCATCCTGTTGCGATTGCAAATGCCCACGTTGATGCTGCAAAGGCACCCACACTAAGTTTTTGCCAGAGCGGTGATGTTTTCGCGCGTTGTCCCCAGAGAAAGCGCCCGCCAAGTGACATCGATAAGTAGTTGGCGGCAGCAAATGCGAGAGAGGTATGACCTGACACAAAACTCTTTTGCCCGTATCGGAGCTCATAAGAATCAGGGCCATAAAGGTTGAGCCGTGCCAGATAATCGGGTCGCAAGCGCCCGACCCCAAGCTTTAAAGCCTCAGTCGTGGCAAGGGTTGTCATGAGTGTTTCTGCGAACCCGAGTAAAGAGGCATGCGCATTCAGCCACGGGTTTTCATCACCGTACGAGACAGCGATGCCACTACCAAGACCCGCCGCAATTAAAACGACACCTTCCGTCCATACCGGTATGGTATCGGGTCTGATGGGGTTTTGAATCGAGCTCAAGTTTCGATTTGCACGAACATCATCGAGAGTGGGGCCGAACTTGGCCTCGCGCGACTCATGTGGAAAAAGGCTAAGAAAGGTTAAGGTGCTCGCAAGTGTGAGGGCGTAGTCAGGCACATAGTAATTAAAGAAGTCTCTCCCGCTAAGTCGGAAGTCATCGTTCTTATTTTGCGTTAATGGTACATCTAAATTTTGGGCAGAAAGGTCAGAGTCTGTACTGTGATGATTCAAACCTGAAGCTGCACCCAGAGGTGTCCCTAGGGAGAGCACACAAAGGGCAAGGCAAATCGGGAAGAAACTACAAGGGCGGCACATTAATGACTTTTTCGGGAGACTTTTTTCAAAACACATAGTTTTTTAGCGTACCGATTCGGCCTGAACTTGCAAGCTTGCGTGGAAAGCAGGGCGCGTTGTTTCTTGAATTTCCGATATTGCAGACTGTTAAATGAACGCTATATTGTTTAAGTCTTGCTTTAAGTCTTGCTTTAAGTCTATAGGAAGAAACAATGTCTTATTTGAAGAGTGGTTCACTTGTTTTATATGTTGTCTTTTTGTTTGTGGGCTGTTCGGATGACGTGTTGGTACAAATAGAACCAAACTACGAAAAGATTAGTGGCGGATCCTCTCATACTTGTATGATAAATCTTGATTCCAACTTGGAGTGTTGGGGGACAAACTATTACGGCGAAAGTACTCCGCCGATTGGTCAATACAAAAGTGTAAGTGCAGGTTCTTCACATACTTGTGCATTACGAAGCAATAATAGTGTGGTTTGTTGGGGGCGGAATGATGAAGGACAGACACAGACACCACCCGGTACGTTTAAAAAGCTGAGTGCTGGAGGCAACCACAGCTGTGCGATTCGGATGAGTGGTGAGATTGAATGTTGGGGAGCTAATGATGAGGGGCAAAGTAGCCCGCGTAATGGTATTTTTATCGATATCAGTGCTAGCCGTGGCTACACGTGTGCCCTAAATGTGGATCATGAGATTGAATGTTGGGGCGCCGAAGAGTACGATGTCACTCGGCCACCTCATAGTCACTTTATAAGTGTGAACACTGGGTATCGCCACGCCTGCGGCTTGAAAGTTGATAACACTATCGATTGTTGGGGGGCGGACAATAGGTGGCAACTTACACAACCATCAGGACGCTACAAAGAAGTTATTGCAGGTACACATCAAACCTGTGCTCTAGATTTTGACAATGTTTTACAATGTTGGGGTGGGCTCGGCGCAGTGGACGAGATTCCTCCTTTGAAAGATGTTGCTGGGGTAGCCGTTGGAGGTTTGCATGGTTGTGCGTTGCGATACAACGATGACGTTGCTTGTTGGGGATCAATCTTACATGGTCGAAAGGCACCGATAAAAGGTTCCTTTGTGCGTGTTAGCTCGGGGTTCACACATTCATGTGGATTAACAACTGAGGGCAACACTAAATGTTTTGGCAAAACCATTAATTCTGAAGCGGACGGTGAGCAAGGCCCCGGTAGTAAAGCTCTAGAAATTGGTGTGGGTGATGATTTTGGCTGTGCTCTTTTACGGGATAAAAGTATACGATGTTGGGGGGATAACAGTTTTGGGCAGAGTGCGCCACCAATGGGACAGTTCAATACTTTAAATGTTGGGGAAGCCCATGCCTGTGCCGTACGCGATGATGGTATAGTGGCATGTTGGGGGGGGAATCGATTCGGTCAGAGCTCAGCGCCTTCTGGGAACTTCAAGGATGTGAGTGCCGGCAGTGCACATACTTGTGGCCTCACGCATGATGATACAATTGAATGTTGGGGGGCATTCGATGAGGATATAGTAGTGGACTCTAATATGGCTCGAAATTACGTGAGTGTTAGTGCGGGCCTTCGAAATACTTGTGCGATTGATACAGACTCTGCACTTGAGTGTTGGGGGCCTGGCTCTGCAGACACACGACCGAATGGACTCTTCAAAAGTGTCAGTGTTGGTTCGAATGGAGATGCCTGTGTTATTGATGAAAATAATAGTCTACAATGTTGGCGGTTCTGGTCGAGCCCTAATCCTTTTGACATCATCAATGCACCTAAGGGAAGTTTTAGAAGTGTGAGTGTCGGTGGCACTAATGCATGTGCGATAAGAGATGATGAAGAGATAGTCTGCTGGGGGAGTTCGAGTTACAATTTAGATCAAGGCGACTATCCTACTTCAAAGTTTTTTTAATGTGATTAGTAAAGTGACGCTCAATCAAAATCCGTGGTGAATCTTGCCTTTTGAAGAATAGATAAAGCATGGTCAACAGAGTTCCAATTAATGAAAATCCTCGTTTAGTATTCGAACAACCCAACTGGTTCCCATGAACCTCAGCATGGTTTTGCCAAGGTGTATCACACATCGCATTATCGAGACCGCAATTGGTGTCCACATCAAACCAGGTAACTAAGAAATTGTCGATGTTTCTGCTGCTGTCTTCAAGGACAACATCGTAGAAGTTGTCGAAGAGTGCGCGTGTTGCGATTTGTGCCTCTAGCGCAAGTTGGCGATGCTCTGTTGTGCTGGTGCAATCATCGGCGTTGCTAGAATGTGCGAAACCATCCCGATGTTCTTCGTAGTCTTCGCCCGGCACTTCAATGTAGTTTAAAACATGATAAATCTCTCGCAGGTTCTCGCTGCGAATCGCATGTGAAAAACCATCTTGTACAGTATGGGCAGCTCGCCCCAGCCAATACGCTGGAGCCCATACACTTGTTTGAACCGGTCCATAAAAATTAAGTTGGAGCGAACGACGCACATTTTGCCCAATGGGTTCTCGGCTAAAACTCTCTCTTGCTTGTTCAAGGCTGTGGGCAATGGCATCTCTACAGGATTCAACTGCACGATAATTGCCAGGCTCGCCGTCGTGCTCACTTTTTCGCAAGCAATGCTCGGCTTGCTTGTCGTTTGCAAGATGAATCTGGCGAAGTGCTGAAAGGTCGAGTGCAGAGGCTTCTTCGACGTCCGGGGCTCGAACGCCAATCAAGAAAGACATGAGAACATATTTCGTTTCGAGGCTTCGGTTTTGCGAATTCACAAAAGGTAATGTGTCTGCGACCGCAAGCCACTCATCCGAGTCTGGCAACACCAAGTCCTGGGTTAAGGCCTCTACCTGTTCAAAGTTGATTGCCTCAAGGGTAATGGACTCATGGCAGGGTTCCGTATACGCAGTGCCGATCGTAAAAGCACGGAGCGGTAGCCCAAATATGAACAACACGATAAAAGACAGAGAAATCTGAATCAAAGAGCGAAGTATCGTATGGTCTTTTGGGCCCCCGAACGCGGTGGTATATGATGTAGACGTCGAATCGTTTGGTGTTGCTGTTGTGTAGTATGGAAGATGCGACATACTTAGAAGCTCCACTGTGCGCTTAAAGATGTTCGGTACTGGACGCGAATCAATGGAATTCCCCAAATCGCCGGTGCCAAAATCGTTGCACCGAGAGGCGCCCATTTGAGTCGCCACCTGGGGTGAATCGACCAGTTTAGTATCGCCGGCTTCACGTCAAGGTAGAGACCTGTTTGTCCGGGGCCATCAAGGCCGGTTGCAAAAAGCAGTGTTGTAGAACCCAATGCTGCTTCTGTAGAAACCCGCTCAGAGAAATAAAGCCAGGAGCCGCCTAAACTTATACTCATAACCCCGGGTACGGCACCCGCCTGATATTCATTTCGGAGCCAAAGGTTGTGCTCGACTCTCAAGAATACCCCAAACGAGGATCCCGAGGGCCTTCTCCACTTTGCCGGTTGAAGATTGAGCTGAAGGGCATACCCGGGGGCTGGCTGAACCAGGTTCCCGGAAGCGACTGAAGAGAGCAGGGCGAGATGTCCACCGAACTCTAGACCCCATTTTGCTTTGCTTTTGTTCACCCTCTCTGCAGATAGCGCATTCGTTAATGTACCGTTAGGTTCTTTAGCGACAACTTCGCTCGCAAAGCTTGCGTGCGCCACAAAAGATAGAAAAACGTACATTATGAGGCGCAAAGACATCGACATCGAGTGTATTTCATGTGTGTAGCGCCATGCAAACATTCCAGGACGATGAATCGAATAGATGCAAGTCTCGCTTAACTTTACTATGCAAAACGCAACTGTTTTGCTAGCACGCATCTAAAGTTTATGGCGATTCGTGGAGGTACTCATGTCGCATCAAGTCAAGCATAAACCCTTTAAGAAGGTAGGCGTTATTGGCGCTGGTGTAATGGGGAGCGGTATCGCAGCGCATCTCGCGAACGCGAGAATCCCAGTGGTTCTACTCGATATCGTGCCTCCCAACTGGAAGGAAGGGGACGCGCCAAAAGATTCAAAGGCTTTTCGCAACAAATTTGTAGATGGCGGTTTAAAGCGCGCAACGAAGATGAAACCCGCGCCATTTTTCACCAAAGGCGCAGCAAGTCTGATCCAAACTGGCAATCTTGAAGATGATATCGATTTGCTCAAAGACTGCGATTGGGTTGTTGAGGTTGTGATCGAGAACTTGAAGATCAAACAAGAACTCTTTGCCAAACTTGAGGGCGTGGTTCGCGATGACGCTATCGTGTCCTCCAATACGTCTGGCATGTCGATTAAAGGTATGCTGGACGGACGCTCGGAATCCTTCAAAGAGCGCTTTCTCGTGACGCACTTCTTTAACCCTGTTCGTTATCTGGAGCTTCTCGAGCTTGTGCCTGCTGACGAAACCCGAGCGGACATTCTTGAGCGCATTTCGACTTTCGGTCGCGATGTCCTCGGCAAAGGGATTGTGGTCGGTAAAGATACGACGAACTTTATCGCAAATCGAATCGGTGTCTTTGGCATCATGGAGACGATGCGCGTCATGATGGAGGACGGCTATTCGATTGAAGAAGTCGACGCGACATTCGGTCAAGCAATGGGCCGACCGAAAAGTGCGATCTTTAGAACAGCGGATGTCGTTGGTTTGGACACCTTCATACACGTCGCGCAAAACTGCTTCGACAACCTCAAGCATGATGAGCAATGTGAAGTCTTCGACAGCCCATCTTGGCTGCGTAAAATGGTCGCCGAAGGATTCCTCGGGCAGAAGGTCAAGAAAGGCTTTTACAAAAAAGAAGGGAAAGAGCTTTTTGCTCTCGATACAGAGAAGCTCAAAAGTGACGAACTGGTTTATCGCCCCAAAGAGAAAGTTCGCTACGACTCTCTTGGTAAAGTTCGGAAGATTGAGGACCTGAACGAAAAAGTGAAAACTTTGGTGTGGGCTGACGATCGCGCAGGGCAACTCGCTTGGAAGGTTGGCATGGGCACCTGCGTCTACGCCGCAAAACGATTCGGTGAGATCGCGGACTCGATTGAAGCAATCGACAATGGCGTCAAATGGGGCTTTCGCTATGAACAGGGGCCCTTTGAGAGTTGGGATGCCATTGGTGTTCCCGAGTCGGTGAAGAAATGGAAGTCTGAGGGCGGCACTGTACCGTCGTGGGTTGACGACATGTTGGCGTCCGGGCGCGAACGCTTTTACGTGGTTCACGCCGATGGTTCAAAAGACGTCTGGTGCCCGAACGCCAAGAAAGCGATTGCAATCGAGGGTGACGCGCGCGAACTGAGTTTTGATGTCATCAAAGCTGAAAAGACCAACGTGGTCAAAAATGGTTTTTCTGCGTCACTCGTCGATCTTGGGGACGGCGCACTGGCCGTTGAGTTTCATTCCAAAATGAATGCGCTTGATACGGAAATCATGGACACCATTAACGAAGGTCTTGACCGATGTGAAAATGGTGAATTCGATGCTCTTGTATTGGCGAATGACGGTCAGAACTTTTGCGTTGGTGCGAATATTTTAATGATATTCATGGCAGCACAATCGGGCCAATGGGACGAGCTTGATAAAACGATTGGGAGCTTCCAGAAAACAATGCAGCGTCTTAAGTACTCTTGGGTTCCAACGGTAGCAGCACCTTTCCAAATGACTTTGGGCGGTGGTTGCGAGGTTGCAATGTGGTGTAATGCCATTCAAGCGCATGCTGAAACGTACATTGGCCTTGTCGAGGTCGGCGTCGGTCTTCTTCCCGGTGCGGGTGGCAATATTGAGATGCTTGCACGCTCGTTCTCAAACATGCCGAACAAGCCTTACGAACCACAAACTGCTGCATTGCAACGCGTGTTTGAAAATATTGCGATGGCGAAGGTTGCGACTTCTGCAGAGGAAGGTCGAGAGAAACTCTTTTTAGCTGCGTCGGACGGTGTGACGATGAATCGTGCACAACTCTTAAATGCAGCGAAGCAACGCGCGCTGGGCATGGCACGCACGGGCTTTAGGCCTCCGAGTGTACGGACATATCGTTTGCCAGGGAAGTCCGGGATGGCAACCTTTCAAATGGTTGTCGACTCGATGAAAGATGGTGGGTTTATCTCGGACCATGACCGTCATATTGCAATGAAGATTGCTTCAGTGCTCACCGGTGGGGACACGACGCCACGACAACTTCTAAGTGAAGATCGCCTCTTGGATCTTGAGCGCGAGGCCTTTTTATCTCTTTGTGGGGAAGAAAAGTCACAGGCTCGTATTTCTTACATGCTGCAAAACAACAAACCATTACGTAACTAAAGGGAGCGAACCATGCGTGAAGTAGCAATTGTATCAGCGGTTCGGACCGCAATCGGAAAAGCAAACAAGGGAACACTCAAGGACGTACGGCCAGATACCTTGGCCGCCCACGTTATGCGAGAAGCACTCTCAAGAGCAAAAGTTTCTGGCGACCGCGTTGAGGACGTCATTCTTGGCTGTGCGATGCCTGAAGCAGAGCAGGGGATGAACGTTGCTCGTATTGCATCTTTTCTAGCAGAGCTTCCAGATGAGTCTGCTGCGTGCACCGTGAATCGCTTTTGTTCGAGCGGTCTTCATGCTGCCGCAGATGTTTGGAAGTCGATTGCTGTCGGCCAGATCGATGTGGGTATCGCAGGCGGTGTTGAGTCGATGAGCATGGTGCCGATGGGTGGGCACAAGCCGAGTGCGAATCCAGAACTTATGAGCTCGAATCCTGCTGCGTACACCCCAATGGGAATTACGGCCGAGAACGTTGCGAAAAAATATGGCGTGACTCGTGAAGAACAAGATGCCTTTGCACTTGAGAGTCACCGGCGTGCTTTGGCTGCGATATCGGACGGAAAATTCAAAGACGAAATCACACCGATCGAGGTTGATGTCTACTCTGCGAGCGGTGCTTCGAAGAAAGTCTTTGATACCGATGAGGGCCCTCGGGCAGGTTCATCGATGGAATCGTTGGCGAAGCTACGCCCGGTATTCGCAAAAGACGGAACAGTAACGGCAGCGAACGCATCTCAAGTTTCGGACGGAGCTGCTGCACTGGTGATGATGGATGCCGAGGCTGCGAAAAACGAAGGACTTGAAGTCCAAGCGTACTTTCGACACTTTGTAACGTCTGGGGTTGCCCCAGAGATTATGGGGATCGGGCCCATTCCTGCGGTTACGAAACTGCTGCAGAAGACGGGTAAGAGCCTTGGTGACATCGGCGTTATCGAATTGAATGAAGCTTTTGCGGCTCAGTCGTTGCCGGTGATCCGTGAGCTTGGTTTGGACGTATCAAAAGTTAACCCAAATGGGGGAGCGATTGCCCTCGGGCACCCACTCGGGTGTACGGGCGCGCGTCAGATTGCGACGTTGATTCCGGAGCTCCAACGTCGTGGCGAGAAATTTGGTATTGTAACGATGTGTATCGGTGGCGGTATGGGCGCTGCGGGTCTCATTGAACTTGCATAAGAAAATTTGGGATACCTTCTCGGGACCGACCGGAATAGTGGTGCTCTCTCTTGTGGGCGCCCTTTCCTGTCGCGGCGAAGAGAGTTGGATTCTTGCAGATGAGACCAGGCTGACTTTCGCAGAGAGCGTTGTTGATTTTAGCCCAGGGTATGGAAGCGGCTTTGGTACCGACGGCTTCCCCGATGTTGTGCTTGGCCCGCCAGAGGGTACAGGGGCGGTGTCTGGCAGCACCGATGTTTTGAGCCTCGGTTTTGGTGGGGAGATCACGTTAGACTTTGGGCGAAGAGTCGAGACCCATGCGGGGCCAGATCTTATTGTTTTTGAAAACCCTTTCTACATTCTCGGCGATCCGAATCTAGGTGGCTTTTTTGAGTACGCCGAAGTCGCCCTAAGCTCGGATGGTGAAAACTGGGTGAACTTTCCCTGTGATGAAGCTCTACCCGAGATGGGGTGCGCGGGTATAACTCCGGTGTCCCTGAACTCAGCAAATTATATTGAGCAGGATCTTGCATCTGTCGGCGGTGATTTCTTTGATGCCGATCTCTTGGGGGTCGACGCCTTTCGTTTTGTACGGATACGCGATATCTCGATCACCGAGAGTACTGAGAACGCGAATACGACGAATGCAGGCTTTGACTTAGATGCAATCGCATACATCGAGAATCATGAGTAGCGTGGTACTAATTGATGTCTATTGCGTAGGCCTTGAGTTCATCGATTGAGACCACATCGAGAGTGCGTACGTGGGTTGATTGCAACACGACGCGTGGAGCCACTTGATGATCGAACGCTTCTTTCCAGCGTGTTGCGCACAAACACCATTGGTCCCCGGCTTTAAGCCCGGGGAAGTTATACTCCGGGCGTGGTGTCGATAAGTCATTGCCTCTTGCCTTGCTGAAGCCAAGAAAGTCGTCCGTCAGAATTACGCATACGGTATGCAACCCACGGTCGCGTTCATCGGTGTTGCAGCAGCCGTCACGAAAGAAACCGGTCTTCGGTTCTTCGGAGCAGAGTTGAAGTTCTTCGCCAAGTACATTGAGTGATGCTTCCATGTTCAACCTCTTTTCTAGTGTACCATTCTTTCAACCGAGTTGCTCCGCTTTCGATGTTTTAAGATTGCGATTGTTTGCGAGCGAGAATCTTTACTTGTAGATTCGCTTAAAATTTGTGTTCTGTGAGAGAAACAATGAAACGACAAAAGAATCTACCAAAAAGAAACATTTGTTGAGCTTCAAGAGAATCCTCTCGATAACGACACGCCAGTTCAAATGCTGCGTCGCAATGACGAAAGTACCTCAAAAGGTGACAATCCTGAGAATGCAGATGAGGATACGTACGAGTTGATTCCTTGAAAATCGCTTAGCGTCTTTGCTTTTTTTTGATAAGGCCAAGTACCGTGGTGCTTCAACTCAGTTTAGGGGTTCGTGGGTCTTACCTTCAGCCTTGGTCACTTCATTGTTCACATGCGTCACCCGCGATGGGATTTCATCGATCGAAGGCTCTTCAAGGGTGGGGGCTCTAAACTCGGCTCTGCCTTCATTCAATGCGCGCTTTTGTTCTTCGACTTCGTAGTCTGACAAAACCGATAGAAGAGGTACACTCTTCGCAGCCGCAGAAAGCTCAGTCGCCATGGCTTCAAGTGCGCCATCGCTAAACCCATCGCTTTCTTTTAGAGTGCTGACGAGATCGATGAAGAGTGAAAGAGTGTCGTGTGCGTTCGTGGGTATGGCGGTGATGGATTGGGGCGGTCGGGCAACAGTCGTAGTACATGTTTCATCGCTGCCTACGTTTGCTCGTTGTGGGAGAGCTTCGAGGACACTACTTTCGGAGCGAATTGAGGTGTCTTTGAGATCTCGACCTTGAGTTGATGTCCTTAAACGGAGTGCAACAGAAGGCTTAAAATAGATACTCATGTGGGGATTATCGAGTTTTTTCGGGAGAAGTTGTGAGATGTCGGAGCATATCGGTCAACGATCGGACTTTTTAATGCGCCAAAATCTGAACCTTCCTTGCGCACCGCAATAAGTTTTTTAAAAGAAGAGATCTCAAAAGGGGACTCTATGAAAGTGATGAATACACGTAGTTGGATGGGCAGCATTTTGGTTTCGGCGACATTGGGTCTGCTCGTTAGTGCATGTGACTCTGGCCCAAAGTCCGGAGAAGAAATCACGTACTATAGCGCCAAAGTTGATACCCTTGAGGGGGATGCGAAATCAGAGGCTGTGTCGAAACTTTTAGCAACGAAGAATGCCGCGGCCGTGCCCCTTCTCTTTAAGCTCGTTCAAGGGAGCGATGCTTTACCGATGCGAAAAGAAGTTGTCGCTTTTGCTCGAACTTTCAAAAATAGAGGCTGGGAAGGCTCACTTCTAAGTCTTTTGGATCTGAAGCGTTACCCATCGACCGACCCGAAACTGAAGAGTATTCAAATGGCGAATGTCGAGATTGCAAATGCATTCGCAGACTTTGGTGATGTCAACAGTGAGACGCTCGCAGCTTTGATCAAAATGGCCGATGTGAATCACAACGAATCTCAACTCGCCGCCGTGACTGCGCTCGGTGTCTTAAAGAAGAAAGAAGCTTTGCCGATTCTTATCGAACTTGCCGAAAACCACGCGAATAACTTTATTGTTAAAAATGCGATTATCGCACTTGGGGAAATCGCGGACGCTAAAGCTATACCTGCCTTGATTGAGAAGATGTTCTTTGAACGCAAGGGAGCATCGTTTTACCCCGAGTCAAGCTATGCACTCTTTCAAATCGGAAAGCCGGCGGTAGAGCCTTTGATTCAGCTTTTCAAAGGAGAGTGGAGTGCAATAGAAGAGCTTCATGTTGACCGTGGTGTTCAGGTGGCCAAGGCCCTGCAAGTGCTAAGTGATATCGGTGGGGACCCGCGTATTAAAAAAGCGTGTCTCGATGGCGTAGCGTCAAAAGGTGAACTCACCGGCAATGCAATCGCTGCGACTTTTTCTCGTAAATGTGTGGGTTGGATGGGCTATCAAGAGGCGACAGCGGCACTGAAGAAAAGCTGGGATGACACCGATCAAAGCAAGGCTGAACATGCACTGGAGGCTATCGCGCGTATTGGTAAAACGGAACTCGCAGGGGAACTCATGAAGATGTCGACACAAGAGGGTTTTGTGTCTCAATGCATGAAAGTAGAAGGTTCAAGTAAAAAAGCGGTGTGTGAGAAGTATGGCCCCACAGTTCGAGCACCACGGCTGAAGTGGCTTTCAATGATTGCGCCAGGCTCGATGAAAACGAAATTTGAGACCATGGAAAAATCGAATACAGCATCGAAATTGAAGTCGGTGCTAAAAGAAGGTGTAGAAGCACTTTCAGCTGCATCCCGGTGTGAAAAAGGCGAAGAGTCGTGTTGGGCAAAAGAGCTTGAAAACAAATCGGCTGCGGCTCGACGACGCGCAGCACTCGAGCTTGTATGGAAGAAAAGTGAAGGCGCACAAAAACTCTTGGTGAATGCCGTAGGGGATAAGGACAATGAAGTTCGCAGTTTTGCGATGATGGGACTGTCGCGAACTCTACCCAAATTTGCTCTCAAGCCCGTCCGAAAAATATGCGAGCGGGATATGGGGAAGACCGAGTACGTACGAACAAATCAAGACCTGAAACGTTTGGTCGTCAAACTTGAACGCGGCTACTAGTGTCTAGGCTTTGTTCATCTTCAGAGGGCTTCGGCCCTCTTTTGTTGTGGAGGGATTAAGAAGGAGTTAAGACGGCTTTCCGCGACTCGACGATTTGTGAACAGGTTTAGAATGTTTTGTTTGTGATCGTGTTTACATTGTTTTATGCTGTGTGCATGAACGATGTTGTTGCTCTAGTCCGAAACAATCCAGGAAAGAAAATACGCAGCCTTTTTGGAGTGCAAGTCTTCGACACGCTTTGGGGAAAAGCTGAGGAGCGCACCAATAAAGCCAAAGTTAGGTCGCTTGAGAGTGAAGATTGCGAAGGACGAGTTCAGGCTCTATCAACACTAAACTTCTTACTCGAAAGCGTTGAAAAGATTCAAGACGCAACGCTTGCTCACGACGATGTCGTTGACGAGAGCTACTTCCGCAGAGGCGCTAAGAGTGTGTGGTTTGAACATGGAATGTCGGTAGCGATTCTGGGAGCCGATGTCCTTTTTGCTGAAACACTCGAGCAGGTAGCCCAGCGTTGTCCTGCATTGACGCTAGACTTTGCGAAGACATTGAGCGTACTTGCGAGGGGGGCCCACCTCGAGAATGAACTGTGCGGAAGTAGTGAGTGGTTATCCTCCCCTTGGTTGGTTGAGGAATTGGCAGACGCTAAGACCGGGGCACTCTTCGTATTGGCTGCACGCTGTGCTTGCTACGTGGTGTCCGATGTCTTTGGAGGTGAGGTTGTCGACGAGGAGCTTTGGTTGGACCGGAGTCGTTCGCTCGGTCGAGTTTTTCAGCATGTTGACGACGTGCTCGACGTGGCTGCTTTGCTGCAGCCTGTTCGCTACACGAAAGACGGTGGCTTGGATATTCAAAACTGGACGCCGAGTTGGGCTACACTAACGTTGAGCGAACACTTGCCGGAGTCACTTGAACGACTCTCGGGCGAAGATCGTAAAGCAACCTTTCGCGAGATGCTTCGGGCGAAGCCGGCACTTTTAAGTTGGCTCAAGTCAAGACTTGACAGTCGAATCGGGCAATACATGAAGCGAAACCGTGCTCGTGATGTCGTTATTCCACTTGACGCAGAGCTCGAGCAGCGCTCAAAAGCCCTTCTTGAGGATTGGGCAATCGTCGAAAAAAAGCGGCCCTTGCTTCCCCCTTTACGTAAAAGCAAGAGGCATGCGGTGCTTCTGTACTGATGTGCGAGACTAATTTCTGTCAGGAGAGAAGGGGATGGAATCAATGAAGAGTGTAATTACATGTGATATGGAAGGGCGCATTACCAGCTTCAACAAAGGCGCGGAATCCATATTTGGCTACGGCGCTGATGAGGTTATCGACCGTAAACGAGTTTCCCTCTTTTCGCCCGGCGAGACGGTTCTCGAACATGTCCCAGCTTGGCTTAAGAAAGCGGACGAAGAAGGCGAATACGTGGGGAAGACAGTGTTCGTGCGAAAAGACAATACACGTTTTGCTGCGAAGATTAAAATAACCCCGACTTTCAAAGATAAAAAGACTGGCGAGAGACTTGGATACTGCGGCGTGTCTGAGGTTATCGATGAGCCTCTTGAGAAGGTCCGTCCGTCGATCTCGAAGGGCACGCATATCTTAAAGTGGTTAATTGCGATGCGTGCTCCATTTACCGGCGCAAGTATTCTTGCATGTATTCTGGCTGGGTTTTCATCAAAGCTCTGGTTGACCGCTCCCTTCGTTGCTTTTGGGGCGTTGCTGAGTGTTGTCGGGCTTCATTTGTATGCGAATGTTGTGAATGACATTCACGACGTTGAGCGTGGCGTTGATGACGCCAACAATGGTTACTTCCTCGCGTTATCGGGTGGGAGTCGAGTCGTGGAGTTGGGTCTCTTCACGCAAGATGAAATGCGAGCTCTTGCGAGGCGAATCCTGGTTGTAACGGCTGTTGTTGGTTCGTTGACTCTTCTTGCCGGCAACCGGTATGCGCTGGGTGTTGGGCTCTTGGGTCTTGTTCTTGGAGCAGGTTACACTGCACCACCCCTTTATCTCATCGCGAGGAAAGGACTTGGTGAGCTTACAATAGCATTGACCTTCGGCCCTCTCATCTTCTTTGGTTATGATACCTTAGCGGCCGAGTCATGGTTTGCGATGTCGAGTAACTCTTGGATCCTTGGAACAATGGTAGGTCTGTGGACAGCCGGCATACTCTGGGCCAATCAGATTCCAGACGCAGCGAGCGACCGACGCACCGGAAAGACCAATCTATTGGTGACGATGGGAGAAAGCTCGTCATGGCTCTTTTATGCTCTATTGATGTGCGCGCCAGGTGCCATCGCATTGCTTTACCCACCATCCTTTTTGTCCGGGGTATCACAAGTGCTCGTTGCTGCGCTCATCCTTGTGGCTGGCAGTGCATTGACATTGCGTTATCGCGCAACCTGGGACTCTCGAGACTTTGTTGTGGTCAATAAAGGTACGATTGCGATTCAACATCTAGGGACCATCGCGCTGATTGTTCTTGCTGCATTTTCGTAGAGCAGAGCCTGAACCAAGATTTCGGTCGTGTCGATTTGATATTGTACGTTTCAGAATGGCAGTCTCAGTGGGTAGAGGTGTGTTATGAATAAGGCGAACAAGTCAATCCAGAACAGTTTGAAAAGCGATGAGAACCCCTTTCTCTCTGAAGAGAGTTTGCCTGCTTTTTCCGCAATGAAGGCCGAGCAGATTGAAGGCGCTGTTGAAGAACGCCTCACAAGCGGCATGAAAGATTTCAGGGCTCAGGTTGATTCTGCGAACCCGACGTACCCTGATTTGGTCGATGCGCTTGGCAAGATTGAGCGTAAGATGGCTCGACCTTGGGGTTGGGTTTCTCATCTTCATGGTGTGAGAAACAATGACGAATTGCGAAGTGTGTATGAGAAGGTTCAGCCGCGAATTGTTGAGGTCTTCACAGAAATGTCGCAGGACAACGTTCTGTACGACAAGTTGTGTGCGCTCAAAGGGTCACCCTTGTGGGAGAATTTGAGTGACGCACAGCGACGCGTTGTCGATCTGAGCATTGATGGGAGCGTGCGCTCTGGCGTCAGTTTGAGTGGGGCAGAGCAAGAACGTTTTAATGGGATTGAAACGAAACTTGCAGAGCTTGGGATGAAGTTCTCGAACAATGTGCTCGACGCGACGAAAGCTTACCGTTTAGAAATTCAAGATGAGAGTGAAATAGAGGCGCTCCCTGAAACGCTTAAAAGGCAAATGGCCGAAGGCCCCGAGGGTCCTTGGGTTGTGACCCTTGATTATCCCATCGTGCTTCCTTTTTTAAAGCACTCTCCGAATCGCGAGTTGCGAAGCCAGGTGTATGAGGCCTTTGTTCAGCGCGGAGCCTTGGACGACTTTGCAAACCAGTCGATTATGCATGAAATTGTCGCGCTTCGGAATGAACGCAGCCGTTTGCTCGGCTACGCTAATTATTGTGCCTACAGTCTAGAAGTTAAGATGGCAGGGAAGGTCGAGAGTGTACACGCACTGTTGGGTCAGCTTGAAGAGCCTGCTCGAGTTGCTGCGACCCGCGAATGGGCGGATCTGCAGAGCTTCGCGCGAGAGAAGGGCTATATCGATGCGAATTCAGAGCTTGAAGCATCGGACATTGCCTTTGTTTCAGAGCGGCTCCGTGAGGCGACCTTCGATTATCGAGATGAAGACACCCGGCCTTATTTCTCTTTTGACCGAGTTCTCGACGGGCTCTTCCTTGTTGCTAGCACCCTTTTTGAAGTTTCCTTTGAGAGAGACTCCAGTGTCGAAACGTGGGACGACAACGTTCGCTTTTACTGGGTGAAGGATCATCGCGACCAGCGTGTTGCTGCTTTTTACTTGGACCCATTCGTACGTTCGGGTGAGAAACGCGGCGGCGCATGGATGGACGTTTGTGAAACGCGAGTCGATTCAGAATCGAGGCTTCCGATTGCTTATTTGGTTTGTAATCAAACGCCACCGGCGGATGGTGTGCCTTCGTTGATGAGTTTTGGGGAAGTTGAAACACTCTTTCATGAATTTGGGCACGGCTTGCAGCATATGCTGACGCAAGTCAGGGAGCCCGATGTGAGTGGTATCAGTGGTGTCGAGTGGGATGCTGTTGAGCTCCCGAGTCAGTTCATGGAGAACTGGTGTCTTGAACCCTGGGTTTGTGAGGTGATGGCGACACATTATGAGAGTGGTGAGGTGATACCCGAAGCGCTTTTGAAAAAGATTCGTGACGCCAAGAATTTTCAGAGTGGTCTAGCAACGCTTCGCCAACTTTTCTTTGCAAAGCTTGACCTTGCGATTCATGACGGTCGAGAATTTGAAAACGGTGATGCAATGTTGGCACTTCAAAGTGAGATTGCAGCAGAGGTTCTGGTAACGCCGCGACACCCGAACGATTCATTTCTTTGTGCCTTCTCACATATTTTCGCGGGAGGTTACGCTGCCGGGTACTACAGCTACAAGTGGGCAGAGGTGCTTTCAGCAGACGCCTTCGCTGCCTTTGAAGAAAAAGGCCTTAACGATATCGATGGCCTCAAAGAGGTCGGGCGAAAGTTTCGTGACACGGTCTTGGGCTTGGGTGGTAGCAGGCCTGCAGCCGAGGTTTTTCAAGCTTTTCGCGGGCGAGGGCCACGGGTCGATGCGCTAGTCCGACATAATGGTTTGGGGTGAGGACCTATTGGTTAAAGTACCCAGAGGCACCTAGACAACGCTACTCGACAATTATTTGTGCAATTTCAAGCGACCTGTCGAAGCCTTAAAGTCTCGATATAGGTTCTGCGTAAATCATCTCATAGCGGAAGTGTGGCTATCGGTCCCAATAAACAGCTTCGGTGTCTATCAAAAAAATAAAGCGGGGAGGAGCTGATACCTCTCTGGAGTGGCCCCGTCAAACCCGACAGTTTTTTAGTTTGAATTTTCCCTCAAAAAC
>JAHDBA010000020.1:0-29874 GCA_020630615.1 Myxococcota bacterium
CCCCATCGCTCTTTGATGTTGGCTTCTCGCTCGGGAACGATAACAATCGTCTTCAAAAAAAGTGTGGCAACGGTAATCGTAAAAAGTGTGAAGTAAAAAAACATGAGCGTTTCCTTTTAAGTTGATGTCGACGTCTCCGCTAAGTCTTCTGACGTGGATGTATTTAAAGATTTGGTGTCTGGGACAAGGTCTGTCTCGAGTGCTTCAATCACCCATGACCCTTGATCAAAATATAGGATCTTCGCATCGGCTCCAGCTTTGATCTCCCCGTGTAACGAGACCGCTCGCCAGAGCGTCCCTTGGTAGCGAATCTGCCCAGCTCTATCCTCAGTGCATTTGCTTTCAACTTTGACGCGCTGGCCACGATGTGCCGCCTCTTCACTGCCATCATGCTGAACGCTGTCTTTTGGGAAGTATCGGTCTGCAAGACGTTTTGAGAAAAAGAAGGAGAGGGCTGAAGTCACGATAAAGAATGTACTCGAACTGGCCCATGATGTCGTTAACCCCAACCAAGACGAAAGAGCACTGAGTAAAGCAGAGACGCCAAAGAAGGCGACGACAAAGCCGCTCACAAAAAACTCTGCGACAAGCAGCGATATTCCCAAAGCGACCCAGAACCACCAAAGCATAATGCGATAGTGACAGAAGAGCTGAGCTGGTGTCCATTATGCTTGTGGGAAATCTCAAATCAAGACACGGTCAATGCCGTGTTTTAGAAGGGTGACTCGAGCTCATAGAGTTGTTCTTGAGCTTTGCCGGGCGCATCCTCCTCGGGGAGTGGTATGGAGGGCTCGGTCCCGCGTATGAAATAGAGAGGTCGTGTGTTGGGAGGAGGCGTTTCATCAAAGGATGAGTCTCTGAAACCATGGTTTGCCAAAATATCTTTGGCACTTGGTTCTTGGGTGGAGAGGCTGTTCGTACTGGCGATTCCAGGGCGTGCCCGTGTTGTACCTCGCTCAATGAAGCGTTTCGCGATACCGGGAGGTCTGTGCAGTGTGGAGGCAGTATTGTATTTTTTCGTACCACCGAGCTTCTTTGTCGCTGCGTTGCGCTGGGCCGTTTCCTTTGGTGTTGTGGAGTCCATATAATCAAGCCATATCGGAAGCGCCGCTTTTCCGCCATATTCACGTCGCCCAAGCGAACGATTGTCATCATGCCCAACATAGACGCCAACGACGCGCTCATTACTAAAGCCTAAGAACCATGCGCTTCGCGCTTTATCTGTTGTCCCTGTCTTACCAGCCAATGGGACTCGAAATTTTGCTGCAGCTTTCGCTGTACCTTCTTGGACTACATTCTCCATCAGTTTTCGGGTGATGTAAGCGCTCTGGGCATCTAAAACCTGAGTCTTGGAGGTGTCAGGCTCGTACAAGGTATTGCCCGAGCGGTCTTCAATCTTCGATATGAGGTGAGCATGCCCCCAGCGCCCGTTGTCGGCGAATAGGGTGTATGCATTTGTAAGTCTCATCAGTGTCGTTTCACCGGTACCGAGGGCCAAGGTTAGATTGTTGGGAAGCTTATGCTTATCATCAACGAGCTCAAGACGTTTTGCGAGAGCTAGTACCGGGGTGGTGCCAACGGTCTCTAAAATATCGATACTGCAAGTATTCACTGAGTAGGTTAGGCAAGTCTCAAGTGTGATGTCACCACGAAATTTCCCACCGGCATTTTTGGGTTTCCATGATTTTTTCGTCCACCGATCGTAGTAGGTTTTTGGCGCATCGGTGATGAGATGATGTTCTCCGTCAAGATATCGCCCAATTGATGAGAATGCTTGCTTCGATATCCCTGTCGCGTAAATGAATGGCTTGAATGTTGATCCAGGTTGACGCCACGCTTGTGTCGCACGGTTAAATTTGGATTGCGAAAAATCATAACCACCCACCATCGCTTCGACACCGTAGTTCTCAATATTGATTGCAACCAAGGCGCCCTGTGCTTCAACACCTGGTGCAAGCGTAGCCCTGCATTGATTATCTTTATTGTTATCTTTGCTTTCTTCACTTTCGGATGATTTCAAGCTTTCAATCTCACCGAGTGCGACCACGTCACCACGAGCAAGAAAAGCGTTCATCTTTGCCTTGCGCTTTGGTTTTCCCTTCTCATTAATCTTAACCCACCGGTGCTTTTCCCCCTTGAGCAAACATATTTCTCGTCCAACAATGACGTGTGCCTGCTCCTCATCAACCATTGATACGATGCCTATGGCGACATTGGCGGAGGACAGAATTTTTGTTGTGTTAAAGTTGCCAGTGGAGTGATTGAGCCAATCCAGGCTTTTATGGGCTGCTTTGACACTCTCTTCTTTGGCGACAAAGAAGTAGGGTTGGTCATTGTCTTTCGAAAGTTCTTTTTGCCGGTTTTCAATCTTTTCAAGGAAAGCGTCTGCTGCGTTTTGACTGGTGTCACCCAGACGCGCCAAAGGTGCAAAGCGCCCTTGACGTAATGCGAGTTGCATGAGCCCTTCGCGCATATGGTGTTCAGCTTTTCGTTGCGCCTGTGAGTCCATCGCGAGGTGGATCTTAAGGCCACCTTCGAGGACTTGTTTCTCGCCCAGAATCTCAACCGCGAGTTGTCGAGAGGCCTCAAGATAAGCCGGGCCAACCTCAGCCCAATCTTTGGCTTGCGTTCTTGCAATGGGCTCTTCGCCAAACTTCTGTGCTTGCGCCTTCGTGATTACACCAAGTTTCTCGACCATCTGATTCAACACATATTGTCGCCTTGACTTGAGTCGCTTTCGGTCCTTCCACGGATTGATGCGTGAGGGGGCCTTGGGCATGCACGCGAGTGCTGCTGCTTCAGCAACACTCACCTCAGAAATACTTTTGTCGAAATAGGTTTGTGCTGCCGCCTCAATACCATAGGCACCGTTCCCAAAATAGATTTGGTTGAGGTAAAGAAAAAGAATCTCGTCTTTAGAGAGATTCTCCTCGATGCGTTTTGCAAGAATCATTTCTTTGAGCTTGCGCTTGTACGTTTTTTCACGTGTAAGCACAAAGGTGCGTGCGGTCTGCATTGTAATGGTACCACCACCTCGACGCTTGCCTCCCAACATCTTATGTTTGAGCTCATTGACCACAGCCGCAATCACAGCCGGATAATCGATACCCGAATGCTCATAAAATGCGTCGTCTTCGGCCGCTAAGAATGCGTCGATCACATGCTTTGGGATGTCCTCGCTTTTGACTAAAAAACGCCGCTCTTTGGCAAGAGTTCCAACTTTTTTTCCCGTTTGATCCAGAAAAATTGTGGCTTCGCTTGGCGTGTAGTCGAGAATGGCGTCCATACGCGGAAGCGATTCATTGATGTCCCGCCAGACGATTGCACCAACAATACCTATAGCAATACAACATAGCGCTGCGAGCCAGAATAGGAACTTAAAGAGTCGCCTCATGATGTACTTTATTCACTGCGGATGATGTAGAGATCGTTACCGCCACCTTGGCCAAACCAGCATCCCCACGCGCCAAAGCCAGCACAACCTACAAAGTGTGTTGCCATGCCTGCTGTTATCACAACGCCAGTTGTCACGCCGACCCACACCCAGGGAGAAGTCCGCTTCTCGTCTTCACTTTCACCCTCAACCGAGCTGCCGGGCTCTTGGCTTTGCCCATCTTGCTCTAAGAGAATACGCCTTTTGTTTATTGAGGGGTTGGGCTCTTTAGCCCCTTGTATGGGAGCGGTGCTCACGTCCTGAGAGTTGTCTGGTGTTCGGATATCTTGAGGCTCAGGAATATCTTCGCTTTCCGAGTCGTCTGCTAACGCGTCCTCGACAGGAACCTCTTCTAAAACAGTTGAACGTCGTCGTGGTTTTTTCGCTTCTTTCTCCGTGGCGCGAACCTCGATGTTTTCAACATCACTGTCAATATCAAAGTCACCGTCTGGCATCTCATCTTGAGCCATTGCAAAACTTGGGCAGAGCAACGAAAGAGCAATTACAATCCGTAGACTTTTCGGGAAGATTTTCATCTGCTTTGTCCTTTGCGTTGACCTTTATTTCGCTCGCGTGTCTCATCGTGACTGAGAAGTGCCCTAAATCGAAAAGCAAGACCGTGCCATTCGATGCTTTGAGGCGTTGTACTATTCGTTAAGGTCCGCATGACGGTATCCTCGGGTAACGATCATCCGGATCAATGAAGTCAGCAATAATTTCGCCATCGCTTAGAGCGCCACCGTTCGGATTGTACCCGCCACTAATCGCATAGGTTCCATCAAGGGTGCCAACAACATGATGGCCACCTCGCGCAACACGCATTTCAAGAAGCCCTGGATTGTCTGCACTGCCGTAGTTGATGCCAACGACACTAAATGGCTCTTGTCCGCAATTCCAGTCGGGCTCCCGAAAAAAGCTAATGTTTTTTACAGGTGTGAGCTCAAGGTCTTGAAAACCACCAAAAATCATAGCGCCCCACCAGGTGTGTGCGGCAACTGTGGACGCACCCCAAATTGGTGTAGGAGTTCGCCAAACAGGGCTACCCGAGACACTTTGATCGGCGCTTGATAGAGCTCCATAATCGCCTGTTTGCGTCACGCTGCAGCTCGAGACGTTCTCACCGCCGCTTGAAACCATATCAAAAACGAAGACTGAGCCGCCTTGTCTTGGGGTTCCATCGCTTGCGATACCGGATACAGTTGAAAGGCTCCAAATCCCCGATTCATTTCGAACCAAGCCGCCTACGCTGATAAAGCGCTCGTCTCGATAAGCGGTAGTCGATGCAAGGAAGACGTTTTTACTCTGACTCATTCCGCTTACCGGGAAGGACTCAAATGTCGTTGAGCCCGCACTCAAGCGAAGTCGTTCATTCGAATACCACGGGGCCGCCGACGAACCACATACATTCGGAACCTCTGCAGTGTCCAAGACACCGCCCCAAAGGATGACATCGCCGTTGGGAGCAAGAAATGATGCGTGCCCAACTCTCGCCTTCACACTTCGGTACATGCCGGTCGTGTCGCTTGAAGAACACCCAAGATTGGCGCCAGCACCTGTGCATACCGTACTCTCAAGGATTGGATTCGTGAGCGCATCCCCGGGGCTTGTGCTTCCAATCCCGCCAGTTATCAATACGCTTCCATCGCGCATTTTTATTGATGAATGAAAGACACGTGGGCCCGCGTCGTCATCTTGAACTTGTGCAAAGGAGCCCGTTTCCGGGTTGAAAACTTCAACAACTGCACGAACATCCATGGGAAGGATAGGGAAAGGCTCACTTGCTGTTCCGGCGCTGTTGATCTGAACCGAACCTGCTCCACCTACGATCAGGACCCTGCCATCATCAAGTTTGGTTGCCGTATGCATCAAGCGAGGAGAAAACATGTCTCCAACTGGCGTGAAAACACCGCTTTTGGGGTCATAAATCTCAGCGCTACGTGTCGCCTCAAAGATTTGTCCGCTTGTACCACCGCCACTAAGCCGACCACCACCCGTAATAAGAACGCGTCCATCGTCGAGAAGGGTTGATTGGTGAAAAGTACGCTGTGTTGCCATCTCGTTCTTTGTGCAACCTGGCGCTGTAACCGGCACCATTAACATCTCAATTGCATCATCACTCGTAAAAACGCCATCGTCATCAACATTCAATCGAAAGCTTGGAGTCAAGCCTCGGTACGATGGGAGCCCCGTGTCCGGTTTTTCTTCGGCATCAAATGCATAAAGCGAGAGTCGAAAACCATCGCCGCCACTGACATTGTCGAAAACGATATCATTCATTGGACCTTGACGTCCTGCTAAAACTCGATCGTTCTGACTCAAAAAAGCTTCATGCCAAGCTTCTGCACTTGGAACGTTCGGTGTTGACCCACCGGGGCACTCCGCGAACGAAACTTGAATTGGGGGCACCCTATATTCACCGTCCTCGAGCTTGGATTCGCACGCTGTCCCCAGAGTGACAACATAAGTGCAAATTAGATAGGTGCACATTAAATGTTCGTTGGGTCGTAACAAGCGTGATGGTGAGACTCGTTTATTCTGATTTGAAATGTTGCGTGAAAAGAGCATTGCCGGTCTCCTCGATAGATGCGTGCACCTATAGAAGAGAGTTAAACCAGTTTATTGATGGTTACAACCATGATTTAGCGCCAGTGAATGGGTCTCCCCATGAACGATTGGATTGTGGGCCTTGTGAGCAGGGTCGAGGTCAAAACCCATAGAGAGAACTCTATAGTATGGTATGCAATGAAGCACCCCGTAAACGAGGTTAAAAGATGTCAAAAGAAGCAGTGCAACGCGCGCGCACAATCACCCAGCATCCTCTTTTGGAAGACTGGTGTCTTATTTACGAAGATTCAATGCGTGACTTTAACCTTGATGTGACGCTTCAGCCCTCCGATGTCTCAACGATTTTTGAGCATCTCGCGAAGGTTAGTGGCGCAAAATTTAAAGCGCTGGGCGAGTTGTCAGCACACTGTAAAGGCCAAAAGGGTGCTATGGGTGTTCGGGCTCAATATAGGGCTCAAGGGGCTTTTCAAAGCCAGTGCACACGTTGTTTGACGCAACTTGATGTGCCTTTTACCTCTATTTTTGAGCGGCATTGGACCGATGCAAAAGTTCTTGAGGGTAGCGATGAGGAGCCCCTAGATCTCGATGAGGATGAATGGATCGCCTCTGGCGACAGGTTGGATCTCTTTTCACATCTGGTTGAAGAGGTGAGTCTAAATCTACCCATAAATCCAATCTGTGCCGACCTCGCAGCAGAACGGGTTTCGGATTGTGACGCTCATTTTGCCAAATTTTCAAAACTTGGTTCGGGTGAATTGTCGGACCCAGAGCTTGGAGATATTGATCTGCGATGGGGGCCTCTTGCTGCCTTAAAGGGCAAAATTGGTGGTGGAGGGTCAAAGTGATGCGCGAAAGGGAGAATACCCCTTGATCTCGATGAACACAGTGGATAGACTTCAATTCTAATTTTTAGGTGGTGAATTATGGCAGTTCCACAAAGACGAAAATCGAAAACACGCTCGCGCAAGCAACGTGCGGCAAACCTTAAAACACCGGCGATTGGATATTCGACCTGTTCCAACTGCGGTGAGCCGAAGCGTCCGCACCATGTATGTGCGTCGTGTGGCGTATATCGCGGTAGAACACTCCGCAATGTCGAAGAAGTTTAGTCCTTGGAGAGGATTCACACATGATATGACAACGGCGTACCTTCGGTGCGCCTTTTGTCGGTGAATCGTCTTCTCATTTTTTCAACTGGTTTATTGGGCGAGGAAGCGTTTTTTCTTCTGCTTATTGGACCGCTCAACATCTCGATCTTCTGTGCCTTCTGAAGCTTTTTCAGCCGGGGCCTTTGAGCCTTGGACAACCGCATACAACCCGCCACCAATTATAATAAGGGCCAAAGCCCATAAGAGCAGACGAAGCCCAATGCCAATCTGCGTCGCGCTGCCTTTCTCTGCGTTTGCGAAATCAATTTGGGCAGAGCTTGGAAGTTTCTTGGTCTTCAGGCCTGAGTTTTTATGGGAGTCCTTGTCTGCAGGCGTATTCTTGGCACGTTTTTGACTCGCACCTTTTGCCGAACTCTTTTGATGTCCGCGTTCAGAAGGTTTGTCAGAACTCCGTCCGATCTTACTTTTAATTGCGGCTTTTCCTCTGCCTTGGAGGGCACCATTGGTCGACGCGTCTAAGGAACTTGAAGGTGTTTGGGGAGGGGCAAGCTCGTTAAGTTCTCGTTCACTTACGGGGTCATTTTTGAGTCGGGTATATCGTTTCAACAGGCACACGGCACGGTGAATGTTGCCTTCTTTGCGGTACGCTGTTGTCAGCTTACGCAAAAGGCCAGGGTCGTTTTCCTTTTTTTCCAGTTTAGCTTCGAGTTTCTGAATACCCGGGTCGGTACTCGGATTGAAGTTGTATCCATGTTTCGAGCAAAGACTGGTAAAACCTTTTAATGCGTCTTGGTTTTTCGGCGCACTTAAGGACGCACGATAATATAAAAGTACTGCTGCCTCAGGGTTTTGAGCCTCAAGCTTTCGAGCCTCTTTGATAAGCGGACGTGCGATTTGATCCGCAATTTCATCGTTGGTTATTATGGGAGAGAGCAGGAGTTTTTGAAACACATGACCGAATTCTTTGCGCATTCGTTGTGCAATTGGTGAAAGCGCTTCACGAGCCTCAGCGGCATCGCGGTAACGATCTTCTGGGTCTTTTGCGGTGAGCGTATTCATGAACCTTTCGAGATCTTCCGGTAGGCCGGGTACGGCCTCATAAATTTTGGGTGAGTCTTTGGTTGCAATGTTAAGCAGCGTGGTAGCGGGCTGCTCATCAAAATAAGGGTTGAAGCCAGCAAGCAAACGATACGCAACAATACCGATACTAAAGAGATCGCTTCTTCCGCTGAGTTCGCGGCCCATCGTCTGCTCTGGGCTCATGTATGAAGGAGTACCAATCACGTCTCCCGTTTTCGTGAGGCCTTGCTCACCAAGACACTTGGCGATCCCGAAGTCGGTAAGCTTAATGCGCCCACCTCGAGTAATCATAATATTGGCGGGCTTCAAGTCCCGGTGAATAACATCTTTTTCATGCGCGTAACTCAATGCGTCCAGAACAGAGTCGAGTAACATTACGACTGCAGGAACTGGTAACTTGTTGTTTAGCTTTTCAGAGAGGTCCGCCGGGGTGCCGCCGTCCACGACCTCCATCGCCATAAAATGCTTACCTTCACTTTCGCCGTAACCCAACACACGGACAATATGGGGGTGGATCAAGCTCGCCGAGGTCTTGGCCTCTCGAATGAAACGCTGCACAAACACAGACTCGGCAGAGAGTTCACCCGCCATAACCTTAAGCGCGACCTCTCGATTCGAAGGGGTCTCTTTGGCAAGGTAGACGGTTGCCATTCCCCCTTCACCAAGAGTTCGAGTCACTTCATAGTCGCTGAGGTCTTGAGACAGTTCAGCATGGTCAACCTCAACAACCGGCAACGAATCACTTAAGAACCCCGAAGTGTCGCTTCGAGGTGTTTTGGTCGCTTCGTTCGTGTTGGCCTGTACCTCTGGGGTGGGCGTAAGTTGAGACGCCAGCTGAGAATGCGCTAATGCTTTCAAGTCGAGTTCTGGAACTGCGATGGATTCACTATTGATAGGTTCCTCGTCGATCTCCTGAATCATAACGGCTTGGTGTTGCATTGTCGCTTCTTCGAAAGAATCAACCTCAACTTCCCTATCCATTTCATCATGGCTCGTTTGTCCAAAGGTACTATCAAAGGCGTTCCCAAGGGCTCGACCCATCTGGCTATCAATGGCAGGTAACTTTATTTCCACAGTCGAGGGTGAGGCGAGCGGTGGACTTGCTGCAAAAGGCGGAAGTGCATTATGCGCCATCGTTGCATCAAAACCGTCATCAGCCGAGACGCCTAAGGGCACACCTGCGTCGAGTTCTAAACCATACTCTTGGCCGGGAATAGGAATAGAGAGCATGGTATCGGATGCAGACGGTGCTGCTGTATCGGTGTTGATAACTTCGTCGTCAATACCAGAGATGTGTGTACCGGTTACCAAAGTCTCTGGCGCGGGTGGTGGCTTCTTCGAAGACGATGGCACATGGATTGGTGCAGGAGCAGAAGCGTTTGTATTCGGTGACTCCCGATGATTCGAGAACGAGATGTTGAGTTTCGAATCGGGTTCTTGGGTTGGTGCTAGATTGGGGATTTCGAGCGCGAGAGTTCTCTGGGTAGACGGCTCATTCGGACTCGTCTTTTGGATTTGTACCGCAGCATGTGAGCCCGTAGGGCTGTTTTGAAGTGCACGAAAGTCGCTAAGAGAAATCAGTTGAATCTTTTGGTGTGTGAAGCCCAGACTCGTGGCTTGCTCCCTGTCTTCAGGATTCACAATAACACAAAAGCGTTTTTCGCTTTGATTTTCACTTCGTCTTTCAACAAGCTCTCCGATGATTACTTCTCCAGCTCGGAGTTGTTTCATCGTTCGATCGCCCCCATGGCTTGCTAGCATATAGCGCACCAAACCTGCACACTCGGACAGTGCGTCGTAGATGAGGGTGCTCTCGCAACCATGTTCATGAACAAGACGATCGGCAATGAAGCCAAGCTTCACAGGGGCGACTGCGCGTGCCGTATTATAGGCATCACGCATACTGAATCCACGCTTTCGAAGCGCCAGTAAGAAATTTTGCTCAAGTCCGGTAGCAGTCACTCTATTAGTCTAGTGGCGAGACCGAGGCAGCGGCAAGGCAGAGCATCAACATTCTAAGAATGAGTCATGTTCATGTGTACAACCGCAACGATTATATTGCCTGACTGGTACGACTCCTACGAATCGATCTCGAAAACTCAAGGTGTGAGTCGATCTAAGGTTCTCGCAAAGGGAATTGTCTCACGCACGTGGTTGAGCCCGCAGATCCACGCAACAGCACGCTCGATCCCAAGACCGAAACCGGCATGAGGGACGCTTCCGTAACGTCTTAGATCCAAATACCATTCGAAGTCTTTCGGGTCGAGCTCGTGACGTTTAATCTCTGAGAGAAGCATTTCAAGATTCTCTTCACGCTCACCACCACCGATGATTTCGCCATAGCCCTCGGGTGCAAGCATATCCACACTCTTCGACACTTCGGGGCGCCCAGGCCACTTTTTCATGTAAAATGCCTTAATTTGTGAAGGGAAACCATACACCATAATCGGTCGGTCGAAGAGTTTTGTAAGTTCGGTCTCATGTGGAGAACCAAAGTCTGCCCCCCATTCGATCTTGAGAAGCTCTTTAAGATCGGGGTCTTCGCACTTGCTTTCGAGATCTTGAATCATCTTAACCGCATCGTCGTAATGGATTCGCTGAAGTGGTTTTTTTACGCGCTTTAACGCACTCAGGTCACGCTCAAGAACACTTTCGAGTTCTTCTGCATGCTTTTCAAGAACACACTCAACGACATGAACCATGAAATCCTCCATGAGATCCATATCGCCATCGAGATCCATGTAGGCAGCTTCGGGTTCGACCATCCAAAACTCGTTGAGATGTCGTCGTGTTTTACTTTTCTCCGCTCGAAATGTTGGGCCAAAGCAATACGACTTACCGAAAGCCATTGCTGCAGCCTCTTGATAGAGTTGCCCCGACTGCGAAAGGTAGGCTTTACGATCGTCAAACCAATCGGTTTCAAAGAGTGTCGAGGTCCCCTCACAGGCATTCGGTGTGAAAATAGGGCTGTCGACCAGCAAAAAACCTGCATCGTCAAGGTAATCTCGAACCGCCTTAATAATCGTTGCCCGAACTCGTAAAATGAGATTTTGCTTTCTCGAGCGTAGCCAAAGATGGCGGTTGTCCATTAAAAAACCATCGCCGTGGGCTTTCTTTGAAATTGGATACTCTTTGGCATCGCCAACGAGCTCAACGTCGGTGATTGAAAGTTCATGCCCACAGTAGGGGGCACGCGCTTCAGCTTTGACCGTGCCTCTTACAACAACAGAGCTTTCTTGCGAGAGCTTTTTCACATTTGCGAAGAGTTCGTCCGGCCCATCGTTTGCACCGAGCACACATTGGATAAATCCTGACCCATCACGAAGATGAAGGAATTGCACTTTATTGGAACCACGGCGATTAAAAACCCAGCCCTTCAGCTCGACTTCTTGGCCTGTGTATTCTGCGATCTGTGAAATTCGGTGTGTCATTCCTTCTCCTTAACATTCGACTCTTACGCTTGGCATCCACTTCGGTTGATGCGCCACGAAGAGGGCTCGCGTCGCCAGTTCTAAGCGCTTTTGAGGATCTTGTAAACAATGGTAGTACGTTGCGAGCATGGAACTTGATGTCCGAAAACCGTTGTGTAGGGTCTGGCCATAAGCTTTCAATTGCGGATGCGGCGCACACGCCCCTTATGGGGATAACCGGCAGGTAAAACATGGCACAAGTTTCACGGCTCCCTGAATTTGTCTCCCGCAACCCAGGGAGCATAGAAGTGATTTGCGGCCCGATGTTCTCGGGCAAGACCGAGGAATTAATACGTCGGCTGCGCCGTGCCCAGATTGCGCGACAACGTGTATTTTGTTTTAAACCCTCACGCGATACGCGTTATGCAGACGCAGATATCGTGAGTCACAGCGCACAACATTTGAGTTCGATCCCCGTGAGCTCTGCGGTTGAGATCGAAAGCTTTTTGAACAATCAGAGCTTGCTACCGGATGTTTTGGGCATTGATGAAGTCCAGTTTTTTGATGATCGAATCGTAGGGATCGCAGACGCGATGGCCGGCCAAGGGGTTCGTGTGATCGTTGCAGGGCTTGATCTGGATTACCGTGCAGAGCCTTTTGGGCCGATGCCGCGTTTACTTGCAATCTCGGAGTCGGTCACCAAAGTGCTTGCGGTATGTATCGCCTGTGGTGCTCCAGCTTCACGCTCTCAGCGCGTTGCACATGATTGCCGTGTGGACGCACAGAGTAAAGACCGGGTTTTGGTCGGTGCGACAGACGCCTATGAGGCTCGGTGCAGGCGTTGCTTCATCGATGGAGTCGATACGCCATCGCTTCCCAACGTGAACTAATCACAAAAGCTCAACTTTTCGTCCATCATTTCTTGAACTTGTGCATGGAAAGGTGAAAGCATAGGGGAAATTGATTTGAGGAGGGCATCGCTTGGAGGATGTTCGCGCAAAACTTGTGTGTATTGATGGCGCCTATCGCGGACGCTCATGGACGATTGCCAACACAAAAACGATGGTTGGGCGCTTTCCCGAATGCCAAGTTCTTTTGAAAGATGAGAAAGGGGTATCCAAATCGCACGCGGAGATCAGCATTGACCCACACGGAGGATTGCGACTTCGTGACTTGGCGAGCCGCAATGGTACAAAGCTCAACGGCCAAAATATCCAAACTGCAATCTTGGCCGATGGCGATCAAATACAAATTGGTTTTGGTCGCTTCAAGATTCATATTGCATCAACAGAGCTCGCGACCAGTTCATGGGCCGGCGCCAAGGAATCAACTCGACGTGTTCGAAGCGCTTCTTCGACTTCAGGTAGTGCTCGTTGGTCCGGACGCATCCTCGGGGTATTGTGTGCTGCTTCATGTGCATGGCCACTCTCGAATCTCGCGCGAGACGCCATAGGGATGCGTCAAGAGGCGAATGACCTGAACAACGTTGATTCGAATGTCGCTTTAAATTCTGCCAACGGCGATGAGGCGAGTCTGGGGCTTCAGACGGCCACAGGGAGTTCTGTTGTGAAAGATGAGGGAGAGAACGAGGAGAAGAGTGAGAGCGAGAAGAACAATGACACGGTCAACGAAGATGCTCAAAAGAGTGGTTCGGACAACACGGTCAAGACTGCAGTGCAGGCAGGATCAAAAGAAGATTCGTCGAAAGCATCCCCGGAAGCATCGTTGAAAGCAGCACCCCGGAAAGAATCGAAGGCAAAGCTTGTAAAACCTGGAAAAGCTGAGACGAAAACATCGCGACCCTCTCGAAAAGTTGAGAAGTCGAAGGCTCCGTCTACCCTAACACCCAAAGTCCCCGAAGAACCCAAGCGTGAAATTATTGTGAAAGAGGAGGCTCAAGGTGAGCTGGTGTACTCGAAAGTAAAAAGTGCATCGGGAACCCCGTTTCGTATTCGTGCGCAATCCGCTGGAGTTTTAACAGAGTGGTTGTTTGATGCTGGAGCGTCTTTGAAGAAGGGTTCAAAAGTGGGGCGTGGTCAAGGAATTGCCTCTGGCACCGCCGCACTCGAGCAGGAGTTACAAAAGTTAAGATCAGCAGAACCACCGCGTGAGCCCGGCTCACCCAAAGTTGTGGCATTGGAAGCCAAGATTCGTCAGGCAAAAGCCGCTGCGAAAAAAGTTGAGTCTGTGATTAGCCCGGTCACAGGGAACTTACGGGAAGTTCTGGTTGCGCCAGGAGCATCGTACAAAAAAGGCGACTCGCTCGCTGTTGTTGCCGCAGGGAATCTGATTGATATTGCAGTCGCTAAAAGTGCATTTTCAACCGTACCGCGCGGTAGGGATATCTCGAGCCTGCGTCTAATCCTGAAAAGTGGGAAGAAGGTTTCGGGCTCAGCAACAACTTTAAACTCACGAGGCTCCGACCTTCGTATGACGGTTCGACTCGGGGAAAATATTCAAGCAAAATCAGTCGACGCGATTGAAATACGTTTGAAGCCCTAGGCTAAACTAAGGTTGGGAGTGATTTGGAACTAGCAGCAATATTAAATGGCGCGCATCAAGCGTCGGCAAGTGACATTCATTTAAAGGTCGGTTTGCCACCGGTATGTCGAGTGAATGGGCGCTTGGTACCCTTTAAAGATGCACCGCGCTTAACCTCTGCATGGATGATGGGCGTGATGCGCACGGTGTTGAGTGAAGATAAAGTTGCACGTTTCGAGCGTGACCATGAACTCGACTTTGCGTACGATGCGGGTTCAATCGGTCGTTTTCGTGTGAATGCTTTTCGCCAGCGTGGCGAAGTTGGAATGGTGATGCGCCGAATCTCCGCTGAGATTCCCACTGCAGCACAGTTGAATTTACCAAAAGCTGTGATTGACCTTGCAAAAGAAGAGCGAGGCTTGGTTTTGGTGACGGGCGTCACGGGGTCTGGTAAGTCGACCTCGTTGGCATCGCTCATCAACTACATCAATGTGTCGCGCAGTGCACATATCATAACGATTGAAGATCCGATTGAATACATTTTTAGTGATCGCCGTTCGATCATTAATCAGCGCGAAGTGGGAATGGACACCTTATCGTTCGGGAACGCACTTCGGGCAGCCTTACGCGAAGACCCGGACGTCATTCTTGTCGGTGAAATGCGTGATAAAGAGACCATCGAAACTGCATTTAAAGCTGCAAGTACGGGTCATTTGGTTTTCTCGACCTTGCATACGTTGGATGCCGTGGAAACCATCTCACGAATTGTTGCGGTCTTTGAGCCGCACGAACAAGAATTTATTCGGATTCAACTCTCTTCAGTGTTGCGAGGGGTGCTCTCACAACGGCTTATTCCCACCGTCGACGGGAATGGGCGCGTCCCTGCAGTGGAGCTTCTCAAAGTGACGAGTCGTGCGAAAGAGTGCATCGCGGACCCCTATAAAACGGTTGAGCTTCGCGATGTCATGATGGAAGGTTTCATTTCGTATGGGATGCAAACCTTCGACCAATCGCTCATGGGGCATTATAAACGTGGGCTCATCTCAAAAGATGTTGCCTTGCAAAATGCTACCAACCGGGACGACTTTGAGCTTCGACTTTCAGGAGTTTCTGGCACCTCAGACGCCTCGTGGGACAACTTTGAGAACGCAGAAGAGCAGGCCACAAGCAATGTGGATAGCGGTGAGTTGGTTCTGAATCGTTACGAGTAGTCTTGTGGTACCTCATCTGTGCGCGCTACGACATTAGACTGTATAGACTCAAAGGCGAGGACCCTTCGGCTTTGTTGTTGCATAGTATCGTTGTCTTAGCACTTCGCAATGCAATCAGACTTTTTAATAGCGTGCGTGTGTACTCATCTTTTTTAAGTATTTGATTGAAGGGTTCAAACGCTTCTCGCGCGTTGTTATAGCTAAGATCGGGGTGCAACATCCAACGAATAAGCAAGGGCCTTTGTAGGAGGTCTTCGCCAAAGAGTTCCAGCTGTCGTGCGAGGGTATTCGCAGAAGGGTGAATCAAAAGAAGATCGGGAATGTTGAGGCGCCGCATTTGATGAATAAGTTCACGCGTCAGGTGTGTTGGTGCGCGAATCTCAACCGCGATTCGCGGGAGGTCACATTTTAAATCGTGTAGGAATTCGGTGAGCGCACCTGCGAAGCGTTGCGGCGAAAAAGAATGACCGGCTTCTGCTGAGAACTGTAAGAGAAGGTAGCCAAGCTTCGAACCAAGACCTTCGAGTGCTGGCGCCCAGCACGCGTCTTCAAAGAGGCTCGCATCAAGAAATGAATGAGGGCTCAAGTCGGTGCGCGTGATTTCTTGAAAAGCCTTCACTGTAAAGCGGAACGATTCAGGGACAACCGAGGCATAACTCTTAAACGTCGAGACATCGACCGGCCGGTAGTATGCATGATCGATGCAGACTCCATTCAAGGAGAGCGCTCGTGCATATTGCGCTAAACTCTTTGCGGCCTTGGAAAGCTTATGTTGATTTTGAGGGGCAGGTGATGCCTTAAGGAAGTTGCTATAGAAGTGTGCCCACCCAGGGAATGTCCATGTACATGTACCTAAAACGAGATCATTGTGTCGGGCTTTTTGAAGAAGGCGCTCTCGCGTTGCAGCGGGTTCAACGACATTGGGATGAATCGGTTCAAAAAGGGAGTGTTGAGTCACGTGGCATCTGTACGCAAGTCATAACCACAGTGATGGCAGAAATTCGCACCGGTAAGGGTCACATGAGCGCATGATGCCCGCATCGCATCGCCCAACCCTTTGTCTTTGCGTTGTTGTTTTGCACGTGGGTTGATGACTTGACTGTTGCCTTGGTTGCCAGACCCAGAGCTCGAACCAGAGCTCGAACCAGAGCTCGAACCAGAGCTCGAACCAGAGCTCGAAGTGGTTCCCGGCCCCTGTGGGGATTGCGCATTGTTCACGCTTGAAACAACAATGCCGGTCGGCACCGCGATGATTCCAAACGAAAGGAGCATTGCGATTGAGGCTACGAACTTCCCAAGCGGTGTCACTGGCGAGACGTCGCCGTAACCGACGGTCGTGATGGTCACGATGGTCCACCAGATCGCTTGGGGCACCGTTCCGAAAGTTTCAGGTTCGACGCGATATAGGGTGAAGGAGACGAAGAAGACAAGAACAGTGACACTCAAAATAAAGACCGTAATCTTCGTCGTGCTTTCACGCAGACCGCGCGTAAGCTCATCAGCAGCGTTCCCATAGGCGCTTGCTTGAAAAATTGTGAAAATGCGAAGCAGTCTGAGAATCCGTAAAAAACCGAGATGTAAACCCGGCATTAAGAAGCCGACAATACTAATAGCGTCGATGATGCCCCAAAAACCGAATAGATAATGCCGCGCTTGGTCTGCCACCCATGCCCTTAGCACATATTCGAACATAAAGAACGCACCGGCTGCGAGACTAAAACGATGCAGCCATGTTGCATAATCACTGGGCGAGGGCAGAACACTCTCGAGAATCATCGCCACGATTGTGCCGACAATCATTAAAATCACAAATCCATCAAAGAGTCGCCCGGAGCGGGTTTCCACACCAATGATTGAATGCTTGCACCATTCGCGCCATGACACGTTGTCTTCAGCGGGTTTCATAGCTTTCGTTTAGCAGGAGTAGACTCGGAAATCCAAATCGCTGTCATGGCGATAACACCTTTGGAAGTGCCTCCCAGTTGAGGTAAGGCCCAAGACGACTTTCGCGGACTTCTTTAGCGCACATCGCCAGAAGAATGAGGTCTCGTATCTTTTCATTGTAGGCTTCGAGTGCGGCACGAACCAGCATATGTTGTGGTGTTGCAAGAGAGCCGGGAGTCACAACGCGCGTCACGCTTCGGCAACCCTTCGCCCAGAAGACAAGGTGGTTTTGAGCGTCGTATGCGACGGGGTATCGCGCACAGCTCGAGGGCCAAATCTCATAAATCGAGCATCGACGACCCTCTGTGAGAAGCGTGCAGGTTTGCCACGTATCTTGCCGCAGTGTGGGGAAGCAGGATTCCCAAACATTCATGGAGGGTTTAGATAGTGTAGTGCTCAGAACATTAAGCGACGCCTTCTTTCGCTTTTGCTTTACCAGACGTCTGTCTTGCATCGTCCCCAGGGCACCCACTTGATGCTGCGTTTCAATCGAGTGCTCATAGCCTGCGTCAAGCAGACGAGCGAGGTCATGAGTATTGAGTGTGACTTTCGATGTTGGCCCCGCACAACAGATATTCAGGCATTCTTCACAGTCCGTACTCTGCCCGAGGGGCAGGCGTACCTTCAAGCCATCCATTGAAACGAAGCGTGTTCGAAAGTTTCGTGAAAGCCTGATTTTTCTCACGCTTGGAATCGGGCTCTGCCAGCGCTGCCATGCAAGATTCCAAAGTTCTTTGCGCACTTGGCTAAGTTTTGTGTTTGGAGGTGCAGGAGTCACGCATCGTTCGTAGCCCCATAGGTAATGACATACAATTCATTTTCTTGGGTGCAAGTTTGATGTGTGAGGATCGCAACCATTAAAGGAGGACAGTGTTTAGGATGGTATGTATTGGTGTATGTATTATGGTATTGATATTTTGGTGTGGTTGTGCCATGCTGAGGCATGGAAAGTGTGAAGCGAATCACCATCAACCTTCCTTCACAGTTATTGGAGGATGCAATGCATGAATCAGGAGTAAATATGACCGAGACGATTAAACTTGGGCTTGAAATGATACGTCGTCGACGCGCACTTTCAATTGCGAGAGATTTACGTGGTACTTTAGACTTGAAAATTGACCTTGCGGAGTCGCGTGAGCGTGATGATGAATGCGATTAAGCCTCTGGGCTACCTCATCGACACCAGCGTTTGGATCGAGTTCTTTGCGGGGCGTGAAGTGTCAATCGATATTGATTCAGCGCTATCAAGAGGTCTCGTTTACACGTCGCCAGTTATTGTTGCTGAAATTATGAGCGGTGCGCTATCAAAGAAGCAACGCGATCAGCTGAGCCGGCTCTTTCGAGAGCTACCTTTCATTGAGATTTCATTCGATTTGGCACTTGCAAGCGGGCGGCTTCGATCTTCTTTACGGAAGATGGGGGTATCAATGTCAACGCCAGATGCTTTGATTGCCCAATCAGCGATCAGCGAAGAGTTGGAGTTAATAAGTTCCGAAACGATTTTTCAAAGAGTTTCAGGCGCTCTACCGGGGCAGCTCGTATGTGCAGGTGCTTCAATGTAAAGTGTGCTTAAGATTTACCCTTCGCTTTTGGGCAGAGATTGGTTGAGAGCTCAATATCACCATCACCATTGACCCACCCTTTAACTTTCTGCTCTTTAAAATAGGGCTCTGGGTACACTTCGTAAATAGATGTAATCGGCTCGCTTTTCGATATCGCATCAGCAATCCTAGTGAGCATCTTTGAACGTATCTGAGCACTATGTTTTTGATAGCGTTGATGGCATTGTTTGCTTGGTTCTCCCGCAACCAAGTTTGGAGCAACCAGGACGATACTCAAAAGTAGTAACGCTCGTTTTGCATGTTGAAAGAAATGCCCCATAACTTTATTGTTCAAATTTGAGCTGATGATGTCAAGTTTGACGATACCCACTTACGCTATCAGTCTTCACTTCCGGTAGATCTCTTTGCGATGCCCAACTCGCAAAACGTGCAAGACAACCTCACATTCAAGAACTTCATAAATGACTCGGTAATGACCGATTCGGAGTCGACGCAACCCAAGGAAGCGGCCCTTGAGAGCGCTACCCAGCAATGGGGCAGCGCAGAGTTCATCAATCTCTCTGATTATGCGCAGTCGATCACGCCTTTCAATCTGCATGAGATCTTTTGCAGCACTCTTTTTAATCTTGAGCGAGTAGTTCTTCACGCACGACCTCCCAATCGAGCACAGGGTCGCTTGGGTCTCGCATACGTTCAATAGCTAAGTTTAAATCTTCGAGTTCATCGAGATAATACTCAACTGCTAAGCGTACCAGTTCTGCACGATTCTTGTTTGCCCGTTGTGACGCTTGATCAAGTCGTGAAATCAATTCAGGTGGCATTCTTGCGGTGATTTGCATGTCTTCAGGTTAGGATGAATGTCGAAAAATGTCAACGACATTTTTCGTGTATGGTAGTTTCAATTGTGTGTGTCTCATACTTATGATGCGTAGGATTAAGAGCCTGTTTGCGTTTTTATGCGCTATTTATGTATCGTTCTTTTTTCGGCTGGCGCACATGATGCATGCTCACAGATTGTGCGTACCAAGGCCGGGCTTTTGAATGTGATTTTGGGTGAGATCTCGCAGTAGGGCGACCAGCCAGCGGGAAGTTTAGACAAGTTTAGACTTTAGGGGTGTAGCCCTCGGGAAGTGTATGGAAGTGTATGTTTGTAGGTAGCTGTAGCAGGCGCTTAGTACTCGACAGGCTTCGAGAGCTCAAAAAGAGATTCAGGATCTCTTTTTTCTATTTTTGGCGTACATCATTTGGCCACGCGATGGTACCCAATGAAATATAGACCTGTCGAAAGAGAGCCGGGTTTTGCAGCTCTTTGAAAACACCGCGATTTAAAAAGGGATTCATATCAAAGTCCCGCACACCGGCATCTTTAAAAGTAAGCCTCAAGCGGTAATTACTGAGAGGTTGAACTTTTGTGATTATCGGAATCATGATTACAACTCTAATCACAAAAATCAGCAACGCCAGGCATATGAATCTCGCCCGTGAGCGTATTGTAGCTTGCACTCGCCGCATGGTCGGTACGGCCATCAGCATCGTTGGGTGATGTGACATAGGCGCCGCTTACAAATGAGCCGGGGAGGCCAGCGTTGCTAACCGCCGTGGGGCCATCAACAGAGCCGCTCGCCGAAGCAGTACCAAAGTGCGAAGTAAACTCAACAATCTCTACTCGCATTTCTGAAATCGCCTGTGCAGAGTACGCCTTACAATTGAAACGAGAGTATTGTGGGACAGCGATGGCTGCTAAAATGCCGATGATGGCGACGACAATCATAAGCTCAATGAGCGTGAAGCCCCTTTTAAGTTTCCACATAGATTTCTCTCAAAAAAAAACCTGGCCGAGGCCAGGTATATATTCTTTAACTTCGGATTATGGGCAAGTTCCGGCACCAATACTCATAGCACCTGTATCCGCATCGTAAGTCCCGCTAAGGGTTTGCGACCCTTTGGTGATTGAGGTTGACGTATAAACTGGTGACGCCCATGTGCCACCACCAGCAGCGGTAGCCGCTGCTGCGCCATCGTCTTGGACGGCAAATTCAGCCGCAAATGATACTAACTCGCCGCGAACCTCAGCTTGTGCGGCAGCAACATTTGCATTGCATCTAAACTTCCCAAACTGCGGAATCGCGATTGCCGCCAAAATACCGATAATAGCCACAACGATCATCAATTCGATAAGTGTAAATCCTTTCTTTGCCATAACTCTTTTCTCCTCGCCTGGTGTTTATACACAGGACTTGTTTGGTTGGTACAAAGAGAATGCAGAGGGCGTGCCAACTTTTCGCTTGCGGCTTTGTTTTTCTATAAAAAAGAATTAAGTCTCAAATAATAAGTTGCTTAGCTCTAAATTAAATTCCCGAGGGCCCCTTCAAGGTGTGCGCCACTGTGCCGATTAAACCTTCAGCCGCACCTCAGAAGTGACGTTAATTGTCAGCGTAAGTTGTCACTCGTGTCAATTTTGAGTGTGATTCGCGACGAGTGACAGAAATTGTCGGTGGCTTATTGTTTTTAGTACGCGCTTATCAAATCGTATTTTTGTTTTGCTTACGTTTTGCTTCTTTCATCGCGCGGCGTGCCTCTTTGGCCAACTCTTGCATGGCCTGCAGTCGCAATATACGTTCTTCGTGAGAAAGTCTAAGGTTCGCGTCGCGCAACGAAAAGTCGATATTCGCTTTGAGGGCCTCGATTGTTACATCCAGACTCAGAAGAGTATACACCTATGAAAGGTGGACCACAAGTTGAGTGAACACGCCTAACCCGCGAGACTTTTAAGAAATAAAGCTCGAAAGTGGCACAGAAACCAAAATCCCCAATGAGAATTTGGGAATTTCTTAAAAAACACAAAGAGAGTTTCGGAATTTTAACTCTGTGGATGTGTAATAATAGTATGTACCCAAGAGTATTAAAGTTGAATGATGCGCTAAAACCAAAAAGTATTTTTCTATTTGGCCCCCGTGCCACTGGTAAAACGCACCTCTACAATCACCAGCTTGATAACCCCCTTATCTTTGACTTGCTCAAACCTTCAACGTTCCACGATCTAACGCGACAGCCAACAATCTTAGAGGAGCGTATACGAGCAGAGTCGGCAGATATCGTTGTAATTGACGAAGTTCAAAAGCTGCCATGGATTTTGGATGAGGTACATCGACTCATCGAGTGTATACCGGGAGTACGTTTTCTCTTAACAGGCTCAAGCGCACGAAAGCTGAAACGTGGCGGGGGGAGAACCTTATGGCAGGGCGGGCATGGGTATCGCACCTTTACCCTTTAACCTCTCAAGAAATCCCCGAGTTTAATCTCAACACATACCTCAGTTCTGGTGGTTTGCCGCATATTCATCGGAGCGATTACGCGACCGATGAACTCGAGAATTATTGCGCAACGTATTTACTCGAAGAGATTAAAGCTGAGGCTCTCACGCGAAACGTGCCAGCCTTCGCAGAGTCAATGCGCCTTTTCGCCCATTCAAACGGCCATGAGATTTCGTTCCAGAGTTTTGCAGGTGACTGTGGTGTTAGTGCCCAAACAATAAAAAATTATATTGAAATTTTAGAAGACACCCTTTTGGCCTTTTCATTACCTGTGTTTCGTGGAACCCGAAAACGAAAAGCGACATCACGTTCAAAGCTCTATTTTTTTGACTGCGGTGTTGTTCGCTCGCTGACCCGAAGTTTTCAAGTGGCTGAAGGTAGCCCTGCTTTTGGTGACGCTTTTAAACACTTTTGCATTCTTGAAGCACGGGCTGCGAACTCGTATTTGAAAATGCGTAGAGAGTTTTCATTTTGGCGCACGCATAATGGGTACGAGGTTGATTTGCTCTTTGATCGTGATTTTGCCTTTGAGTTTAAGGCAACCCAAAAGCCCAGCAAGAAGCACCTCAAAGGCCTTCGAGCACTCAAAGAAGAAGGCGTATTTCAAAAGTATATTCTTGTCTGTCAATGTGATGCACCCCGTCTTAGTGAAGATGGCATTGAGATAATTCCATGGCAATCGTATCTTAAAAGACTTTGGTCTGGTGAGTTTGCTCTCTCCCTTATTTAAAAGGTGTTAAAAACACCACTCGCCCCAAGACTCGGCGCGACGGTCAATTCTAAAAAAAACGAGAGCAGAAAACAGAAGGATGCCCGCACCCACCCATGCCGTTAACACGACCCCAAAGGGGTTCGTGACACTTTTGCCGTATGCCAGACACGTTGCAACAATCATCTGGCTTAGGCCAAGGTTCGCTTTCATGGCGAAGCTCTGACACGCAAACACGCTTGCCTCAAGTTTCTGCTCAAAACGCACACTCAAGAGATGGGCGAGGTCACTTAGCATCGAATTGGGTACCGAGAGCAGCACACTCATCGGTAAACCGAGTGCCGCAAACACAAGCATGCTCGTGGCTGACCCTTGTAGTGCGTAAGGTAGCAATGCAAGCAAGAGCGCAAAAGCCAATGATGAAAACGCGAGAAGCTTCGCGCGACCCAGGCTTCGTGCGACACGTGGAATAAAGGGGAACACGATGGCACTTGTCAAAAAAGCCAAAGCCAAGACTTGACCCACAGCGGCCTCGGGTTTTTGCATCAACACCGTGACATAATAGGGCGCAACCACTGCGACGGTATTAAAGCCAAACCACATGGAGGTTGAAGCAACAATGTAGAGACGCATTTCAGAAAGCGACCAAAGCGCTCGCCAACCAATCATGGGGCCCGAAGCTGCAACGCGATCTTCATTTTTAAGCGCCTTTGCATTGTTGTCAGCGCCAAAACTCGCAACAGAGGTCTCAGTATTCTTTTCGCGTGTAGCAACAATTGAAATGACCATCAAGGCAAGTGCAAGTGATGCAATACCAATCGCTGCAGATTGATAGCTCTGCGTGTCGATTCTTGCATATTCGTTTCGAAACAATTGAAGCAAGTAAGGTGCGCCTACCATCACGACCGCCCCGCCGATCAATTGCCCATAGGCCTTGTAGATCGAAAGACGCATTCGAAGCGGGCTGGTTTCGGGCAGTTCTGAGAGCCATGCCGTGAAGGGCACGACAAAGAAGGTGAAACCTACAAAAAATGAAAGCCAAACGAAAGCAAGGTATATTGCATTCATCATGCTTGCCTCGGGAGACGGCGGCATGAAAAAGGCTAAAGTCGAGAATGCAAAAAGGGGTGCGCCAAAAAGCATGAAAGGCTTACGTTTACCAAAACGCGAGCTGAAGTTATCGCTCATTCTCGCAACCCAAGGATCAAGGGCGGCATCAAAAAATCGAACAAGCAGACTGATAAGCCCAAAGACCGTGATGGTACCAAGAATCAAAGTGTTGGGTAGTCGAAGGGGGATTGTCGCCGCCCCTTCAGCACCAAGATCGGGAGGCAAGTAAAAGTAAAGACCCCAAGCCAAAAGCAAGCGGTCTAAAAGAACCCAGCCCATCGACCCTAGAAAATAGGGTAGAAAGAGTGAGCGAAAGCGGGAGTGTTTCAAAGTTCGGCGCGCCGAGGGTTTTGTGCTCGTTTAGTGTTGAGTATCTCATCGGTATCGCGAAAGTCTTTTTCGCTGTCGCCCCAGTGGTTTGCAATTGACTCAAGGCCTGTTGCACAGCCTTGACGCGCATCGTCTTCTGCACACACCATGCCGATAACTTTTGCTTCGCTCAGTGCACTTGAGAAATAAGCAATCTTGAAATCGTTCGAGGCAACCCAGATCGAGGTTTTGCCCGCCTTGAAGACTTCGCCAAAGAAAAGAGGCGGTCGAGTCTGTCTGAACCCTTGGCGATTCAATGCAGAAGCCAATTTGTCGATCGGTAGAACCCCAGGAAGCGGAAAAGCGCTGGGGACAGCGCCATAGACCGGTATGTTGTTTTCCATGAAATAGGGGGCACCGCCAAAAGCATGTCTTTTAACTTCGGTGAGGACCACTGCCGATACCTTCAGACCAGTCTTGCTCTTCAGTGTCGTTACAATGTTCTTTGCTTGCCGGGTATTCCACCCGGAGTTCACCAAGATTAGGGAGTCGTTGTGCTGCACTGCAACCCCGCGCACCTTACGCGGAGTCAAGTGGTCACTCAGTGCTTCGTAAGACCAAAAGCCGTGACCAAGGTTTTCAACTGAGATCCATTTTTCACTTTGTTCAAGGGTCGTACTCGAGAACTGCCAAGCCAAAACGTCTTGCGCCCCAAAGATTAAGGTCACGAGAAAGGTCGCGGTTAAAAAGACTGAGTGTGCTGAACGCGATGCCAAAGTCGTGAAGCCTGGGAGAAGAGCTTTCTCGTTAACGGGAAAAGCTCTTGACCCAAGGTCGGTCACCGTGCTTCGAGTCTTCTCACCAAGACTATTGAACCTTTCATGCTTCAACATTGACTTCACCTCAAACTTCAAGCGAACGCTTAAACAATACCCTTCAGACGGTCTTCTTGCGTGCGTGCCTTCTTTGCATCGTCTGCAGCGCCGACGTTCTTAAAGTTGTTTCGAAAGAAGAGGTATGCCGCTGGTGCAAGGAAGGTCGATGAGAAGGCCCCAAGAAAGATGCCGCCAGAGAGTACAATCGCAAAGTCACGGATTGTCCCAGTTGCCGCGAAAATAAGAGCAAGGCAGGCGAGCAATGTTGTTAGCGATGTGTTGATCGTACGGCTTAAGGTATCGTTGATGGCTTTGTTAACGTGCGTTTTGACTTGGTCATCCGTCAAAGTTGCGCTGACATCTTCTGGCATTGTCTCGCGAATACGATCGTAAATAACAATCGTGTTGTTAATCGAGTAACCCACAACGGTGAGCAATGCAGCAACGGAGGGTTGCTGGAACTCAAGCCCAAAGCCAAGCAACTTTGACAGAGGGAAGAGGAGCAACGCCCCTAAGGCATCGTGCACCAAGGCCAAAACCGCGCCAGGTGAGAAGAGAATGTCAAAACGAAGGGCAACGTAAACAAGAATGGCAAAGAGGGCAATCAGCACTGCAATCAAACCTTTACCCTGCAATTCTTTCGCAACAGTCGCATCGACAAAATCAACTTTAAGAATCTCTGCGCCGCCAAGGTCTGTCGTTAAAGCCTTTTCGATGTCTTGGCTAATACCCGCAAATTGGACAAGGTATTTCACCTTGCCTTGATAAGGTTCATCACGTGTAATCGCAGATGCATCGGTAATCGCCCCCGCCTTGTTCTTCACTTGGCGAAGTTTCACGGATGTGAGCTTTTGCACAACGCTACGCAATGCGCTTTGTTGCGAATCGATAAGCTTCAGATCGGCAATTTCTTGCACAAAGGCAGAACCATCGTTCGGGTTCGTCGCAACAGGCTGGGGCAAGACAACATGGAGTTGGTCCCCTTCGTTTTTATCGAAGCTGATATTAATATCTTTAGAGGGCGCACCTTGCGTTAACGATGCAATGTTCTCTTTCACCAGAGTGTTGAGCTCAGCCACCGTCTCATCTGTGACCGAAGACATGCGCTCAATTCGAATCAGCATGTCGGTCGACCCGCTATCGCCAACACTCTGAACCTGACTGCCTTTGAAACCGTTGGTGTTCAAAGTGTCGCGTACATCTTTATCGGAGACATTCTTTTCAAATCGAACAAGAAGCTCTGCGCCACCTTTAAAGTCAAGGCCCCATGGTATGCCCACGGCGAGAAGAGCCAAAAGACTCACAAGAGAGATGGCAATGCCGATCACTCGAGCGGTAGGGATGAAGCCAACGAGATTGTAATCACGACTACGTTTTAATAATTCCATAACAATTCACCTCACGCTCAAGCGCTTAAACAGACACCTTTTCGGGGTTGTTGCGTACATAAAAATCAAAGAAAATACGAGTAATAAAGACCGCTGAAACCACCGATGAGACAGTACCTACAGCCAGAAGCGTTGCAAAGTTCTTAATAAGTCCTGTACCAAAACTTAAAAGAACGATCGCCGCAATAAAGGTCGTGATGTTCGCATCGACAATGGCAGAGTAAGCATGGTCGTAACCCGCACTCACCGCAGCACGCGCACGCTTGCCATTGCGCAGCTCTTCGCGAATGCGTTCGATAATAATAATGTTCGCATCGACCGCCATACCCACCGTCAAGAGCAAGCCGGCTAAACCTGGGAGCGTCACCGTACCACCAACCATGGATAGAAAGGCAAGAACGAAGGAGATGTTAAAAACAAGGCCGATAATCGCAATCAAACCCGCAATTCGGTAATAGATGGCCATGAATGCAAAGATCGCAAACACGCCAATCATGGCAGCCAGTTTCCCTGCATTGACAGAAGCGTCACCGAGACTTGCACCAACAGTGCGTTCTTCACGAAACTGAACCGGGGCGGGCAAGGCACCCGACTTCAAGACAAAGGCTAAGTCTTTTGCTTCTCGAAGCGCGTTGCCACCACCGCCCATGGTAATGCTTGCACGACCACCAAGAATGGGTTGCGTAATGTTTGGTGCACTATTGACTTTATCTTCAAGTACAATGGCCATACGTTTGCCGACGTTTTTCGTGGTTAAATCGCCAAAAAGCTTACCGCCAGCCGGCGTGAACTCAAGTGAGACGTAGGGTTTTGGGTCTGTTGGTGTACCTTGCGCGACCTGAGCGTCAGAAAGGTCATCACCGGTCAACTCAACGTTTGATTTCAAAAGGTATGTTTGAAGCTCGCCTTCTTTATAGTCACCAAATTTAACAGTAAGGCCACTGGGCACCTTGCCTCTGAAAAACTTCTGCATGTCTTCGAGTTTATCTTCAGGGAAGGTAATCGTAGCGCCCGGGCCGCCACCCAATAAAGTTGCATACGAGGGCAAGCCTTGAACTGTACTCAAAAAGGGGCTCGATTCATCGAGCATCTGAAACTCAAGTTGTGCGGTTCGCCCAATAAGATTTTTGGCTTCTTCAGGGTTGTCGTAACCGGGCAGTTGAATCTGGATTTGGTCGCTGCCACGCAGCTCGATACGAGGCTCTGTCACACCCAATGCATCGATACGTTTTTGTACGGTTTGGCGCGTTTGGTCGACTGTTTGGGTGCGAATCTGACGCACATAGTCGTCTTGTAGACGAAAAGTGTACTCGCCGCCACTTTCAGAAAGGAGCTGAAGGTCAGGGTAACCATCATCGAGCAAGTCTTCAAATGCATCAACGCCCGAAGCGCCAATCGAAGCAACAACTCGGTCGAGACCGCTATCGTTGATGACGTGCTTAACTTCATTAAAATCAACCTTTTCATTCTCAAGCTCGTTGCGCATTCGATTTGCGACACGACGCGTTTTGTCGGAGAGTGCTTTATCAAGATCGATACCGAGAACCATTGATACACCACCCTGAAGGTCAAGGCCCGGGACAATATGACTCGTGCCAAAGAGTGCCGGAACCTTCGAGCGAAAAGTCTCGGGTTTTTGCCGCACTTCTTTGAGTGACTCAGCGTCAAGATTGAAATAATAGAGGGTCGGCGCAATGAAATAGATTGCAACAACAAGCATTGCCAATGCAATAACAAGCCTTCCTGCGATTGAGTTTCTCATGGTGACTCCGGAATTTGTGCCCTTCGGCCGTAACAATAAAATCTAAAATAAAGGAATGGGGTAAGGCTCTAAGCCTTCGTTGCGTTTTGTGCGTTTACAACTTCGGCTTTTACACTCGCTTTCTTGAGTTCGCTTGAAAGAATGCTAACCGCCGACTTGAGTACGCGGATACGCGTTTGGTTTGCGATATCAAGCTCAAGGAACTGATCTTCAACACTGTGGATCTTACCCACGATGCCACTGGTGAGGATGACTTCGTCCCCACGTTTGAGTGCACGAACTCGATTTTCATGTTCGCTTTGTTCTTTTTGGCGCGGCCTGAGCAGCAAGAAATACATGAAGGCAAACATCACCAACATAGGCAAGAGTGCGCCGAATAAACCTTGATCTGCCATAATAGACCCCTCAGAGAGTTTTGAATGCCTGCCCGAGGGCCCCACTCAATGTTAGTCCTTTGCGTTAGCGATCTTCTCGGCGTGGGGCAAGGGGGCGTTAGTGATTGATGCCATGGTGTTGGTGATAATAACTTTCAAAGGCGCCTTGCTCGATAGCCGCGCGGGCCCCACGGACCAAATCAAGGTAGTAGGTAATGTTGTGAAGGCTTGCGAGTTGAAAGTAGAGAAGCTCGTGTGTGCGGTAAAGGTGATGCAGATAAGCCTTCGAGAAGTTTATGCAAGTGTAACAGGAGCAATTGGGGTCAAGCGGGTCCCTGGAGTTTCGATGCTCACGCCTCTTGATTGAAACGCGCCCAGTGCTTGTAAACAATGTACCGTTTCTCGCGTTTCGCGTTGGCATCACGCAGTCAAACATATCAACGCCGAGACGAATGCCATCCAGGAGATCGTTCGGTGTGCCAACGCCCATGAGGTAGCGGGGTTTGTCGTCGGGCATGACTTCGGTCGTGGCATCAAGCGTCTCAAGCATTTGTGTCTTGGATTCACCGACCGAGAGACCCCCAATCGAATAACCAAAGAGGTCCGTTGAGCAGATATCATCAACATGCTCACGGCGTAGGTGTGGGTAGACTCCGCCTTGGACAATCCCAAAGAGGCGCGATTGTTTGCGGGTCATGGATTGCATGCAACGGCGAAGCCAGGCGCTTGTTTTGGTCATCGCCAGGCGCACTTGCGCTTCATCGCTTTGACCTGGCGGGCACTGGTCGAAGGCCATGATGATATCGGCACCAATTGCCATTTGGATTTGCATCGAGTCTTCAGGCCGCATGCGGTGCTTCGAACCGTCTAAATGCGATCGAAAGGTCACACCATCATCACCAATTGTGACCAGCGGGCCCTTCATGCCCGTCTTCTTGCTTTGCCCCCGGGCTTGACCGGAAGCGAGAGAGAAAACTTGAAAACCGCCAGAATCGGTCAGGATGGGTTTGTCCCATGACATGAACTGGTGAAGGCCGCCAAGTTCACGCATAAGATCTGCCCCCGGGCGCAACATCAAATGGTAGGTGTTCCCGAGGATAATCTGGGCCCCGGCATCATCGAGCTGCTGTGGCGAAAGGCCTTTCACCGAGCCAACCGTGCCCACAGGCATGAAGATGGGTGTCTGGATCTCACCGTGGGGTGTGCGAAGGGTGCAGGCCCGCGCCCGCGCATCTTTA
>JAHDBA010000020.1:29974-50342 GCA_020630615.1 Myxococcota bacterium
CGAACAAAAAGGCGGGTAAGACCCTCTCCTGGGGTTGGGTTCCCTGCCGCGTCGAGCGTTGAGGACTCAAGAACACGAAGCGCAGTGGTGCCCACCGCAATCACTCGGCCACCTCCCGCACGGGTTTCAGCAATTGCCTCGCATGCTTGCGCGTCGATTGACCATGGTTCCACATGCATTTGATGGTCATCAAGTGCATCTGCTTTGACCGGGAAGAATGTTCCTGGGCCAACGTGCAGCGTCACCTTTGTCGTGGTGACCCCTTTGGTCTTCAGTCTTTCTAGGGCTTTTTGAGTGAAATGAAGAGATGCCGTCGGTGCGGCAGAGGAGCCTTTATGTTTCGCGCTCGCGAAAATACTCTGGTAACGCTCTTGGTCGAGCTCTTGAGCATCACGATTCATGTATGTCGGCAGTGGGATGGTGCCAACGTCCTCAGCAATTTCGATGGGCTCACGACTAAAACGAAGCTTGAAAAGTCCGGGTTCATTTTCAATGCGTTTAAGAATCTCGGCATCGGCAACAGCTTCGCCGCTCGTGTTCATCACCTGTATTCGGAGCCCTTCGCGAAGCCGGCGTGCCGGTTTGACCAACGCACACCATTCATGGTCTTCAAGGTGTTCAGTCGGGCGAACGAGAAGAAGCTCTAAAGCACCGCCGCTTTGTTTTTGTGCTCGCAGACGTGCAGGGATGACAGCACTTTGATTGAGTACCAGCAAGTCTCCTGCGTTGAGAAGCGAGTCGAGCTCAGAAAAATGCATGTCTTGCGGGGCCTTATCACGCTCTAAAACCAGTAAGCGGCTTGCGTCGCGCTCTTTTAAGGGCTCAGAAGCAATGAGCTCCTCTGGGAGCTCATAGTGGTACGCTTCGCGTTGACTGAGTTTGTGAGACGGCATGGCTAAACCCTATTTGGACTTCACATAGGGGACGACATGTGCCTTGATTTCAACAAGTGGCGCAAGCATTTTTGCGACAGAGCAGTACTTCTCTAGTGAAAGGTCAACAGCGCGCGACAAACGCTTCTCATCGAAGGAGCCACTCCCAGAAACGACAATCTCGATGCGTTCAAAGATTGCTGGCACCTCGTCGACGCGCGTCGCATTCACTTTAATATGCAAGTCATCGATGCTTTGCCGCCCTTTTTGTAGAATATGTAGAATGTCGACCGACATGCATGCACCAAGCGAGCTCAAGCAAAACTCCATCGGGCGCGCACCCACATTCTTACCCCCAACACTCTCGGGGCCGTCAACGATAAGTTGATGTCCGCTGCCGCTTGTAATCTCGAAGGCGGCGTCTTGTTTAAGCTTTAGACTCACTTGCATAGGTTACTCCTGGGATCTTTTCTCGAACCAGTTCTCTCATGACCTATTGGTCAAAGAGATCCGAAGAGAGATAGCGGTCTCCCCGGTCACAGACGATAAAGACGACGCACCCACCTTCGAGTTCGCGCGCAACTTGCATCGCTGCAAAGCATGCACCGCCAGTACTCGCACCCGAGAGAATGCCTTCTTCGCGTGCGAGGCGTCTTGCACATTCTTCAGCGTCATTCTGAGCAATGTCGATAATGCGATCCACACGCTCAGGCTCAAAAATCTTAGGAAGATACGCTTTAGGCCATCGGCGGATCCCTGGAATCTTGGAACCCTCTGTCGGCTGGCACCCAACGATTTGAATCTCAGAGCTCTTCTCTTTCAGAAAGCGTGACGTGCCCATGATTGTCCCCGTTGTTCCCATTGCTGAGACAAAGTGGGTCACTGTGCCATCGGTAGCAGAGAAGACTTCTGGCCCGGTTGTCTCGTAATGGGCCCGCCAATTGTCGTCGTTCGAGAATTGGTTCAGCATGAGATACGCGTCGTCTTTCGCCTTTTCGTGGGCGAGATCGATAGCGCCCTCCATCGATGCAGCAGCAGGTGTCAAAATAACCTTGGCGCCATACGCACGCATGGTTAAAACACGTTCACGGGTTGCGCTCTCCGGCATGATCAGCTCGATAGAATAGCCTTTCATCGCAGCGATCATCGCGAGTGCGATGCCCGTGTTGCCACTGGTGGCTTCAACAAGGGTCATTCCTGGTTGGAGCTCCCCTCGCTCTTCTGCACGTCGAATCATGGAGTAGGCTGCCCGATCTTTGACCGAACTTGCAGGGTTGTTCCCCTCGAGCTTTGCGTAAAGCTTAACTTTTGGGTTCGGGTTCATTTTGGTGAGTTCAACGATGGGCGTTTTGCCGATAAGCTCTGTTGCGCGCATACGGGTTCTCCTAATGTTATGCTCCCATTTCAGACATACTCGCTTCGCTTGACGGCCAATACGTTTGGGGGCGCAAACCGGTCTAACAGTATGGGCAGTAAGGTCAATGATGCGAGCCACGCAATGGGAATCGCAACAACCATGACCCAGCCTAAATTCTCAAGGGCGTAAGCACCGGAGAAGAGAAGTACGCCAAAGCTCGCGAGTGTTGTGACTGTAGTGTAAGTCAGGGCTGTGCCTACTTGGGTCGCCGCTTCAATTGCGCCCGCTCGTGGGTTCTCTAAATAACGGTGCGTCACATGAATGCCATCATCGAGACCAAGCCCGATGATGAGCGGTAAAATCATGATCGATAAACTGGTCATCTTAAAACCAATGAGGGTAAGGAAGCCCAAGCTCGTTACAACACTGGTTACGACGGGGACAAGAGTCAACACGGAAAGACGTATGGAGCGCAGATCGATCATGCACATTGTAAAGATGAGACCCAACATAATTGCAAGAGTTCGAACAAGAAGCGACATCTTGGGGGCGAAGATGCTTTCAATGACGGCGAGAACACTGCTCGATCGAAATCCCTCGGCTCTCAAAGCTTGTCGTTGCGCTCGAGCCTCAGCGGCATCAAGGCCAGCCTTTGTTGGGTATATTCGAGCGACAGAATCACCGCTGGGCGTCAACAGCCGCCGTTTCAGTGATTGAGGAAGAGCCTCAGGCGAAAATCGCTCTTCTTCGGAGAGCTCAATCAAGCGCTGTAGTATTTGAATGCCAATGCGCACTTCTTCAGACTCGTCGTCGAGCTCAAAAAGAACTTCTAATGTTTTGAGATGATTTTCAATTGCACGACCTTGGTGTTTGAGTGCCGAACTGCGTTTTTGATGTGCATCCATCAGTGTGGCAATGCTCTCCACTTTCGAAAACCGTGGGTCACGATTGACAAAGGCATGCATCTTTTTAAGTTCGTCAGAGTGGTTGTGCGTCGAGATCCATGGGCTTGAGGTAAAACCGAATTCCTCTGCCAGCGTGCTCGCCACCTCGATGGGAGGAAGGTCCCGTTGGATCAGTTTCGACATATCCGTTTCAAAGACAATTTGGGTGCTTGCAAGTGCAGAGCCAATTATTAGGAGTGCCGAACTCGACATTGCAAGTCGCGGCCTTCTTGTCATTGCTCCCAAAAACGTCTTCAACGCAGTCTTCGCATTACGGCTGTCTTTTGCTTCAGGGAAGCGTAGCCATAACATCGCCAACATCGAAATCATTAAGACGACACCGAGGGCGACACCAAAAGCACCGACGACTCCGAGGCGCACCATCATTTTATCACCCGTTAAAACAAGGGCTGCAAAGACCGCAGAGGTGCTCATCGCGCCGACAAGAAGAGGGCGCCAGCACGCGTTTAAGGTTCGTAGGAGCGCTGCTCGAGCATCGGAGTCGACGTGTCTTTCCTCCCTAAAACGAAAAAGAAGATGCATTGCAAAATCAATACTCAAGCCAAAAAGAAGAACACCAAAGAGTGTCTCCATAATGGTGAGCGTACCGAAAAAGCTTCGCATCAGGCCAAAGGTTGCACCTGCACTTAGGGCCAGGCTTAGTGCAATCGCGAGTAAGGTGCTCAAGGATGGGCGCATCCGAATAAAGATAAGTAAGACGAGTATAAAGCTAAGAGGCGTCAACCACTGAAAACGCTCGATGCTACGGACATGATCATGCGCAATCACTGCAGGTTGCCCTGTGAGCCCAGTGGTGACGTCGACCTCAAGGGCCTTCATTCTTAAGTCGTGCTCCAAACTTAGAAGTTCCTCGTGCGAGAGGGCTTCACGCATGAGCTCACCTTTGAGTTGAAGATCCAACCAGCGGTAACGTGCCAGCGCACTTTGGGTGTGTAGCAATGTGTCGCGAAGTTCTTCATCGTAGGTGCCGCTTGCGTCAGCACTCCATTTCAAGAGTGTGGCAAAACTTGCATCGTCAAGCATTAAGGGAGCCATGCCCAGCGCTTCTTCTTTGCTCAGCGTTTCACCGAAACTTGCAATAGCGCCGTGGTTTTTTAGGATGGCCCCGGCACGTTTTTCAGCGTGCTCCAGACGTTGAATACAGGTCTCAATTTGCGTTGCTTTTGCGCCATGATCATGGATTGTTGCGAGAGCCCTTTTGGAGCAGGTGGGACCTGCATCAAAAAGCAGCGTGAGCGTTGAGGTGCTTTCAAGCTCTGCCATGGTCGCTTCAAAGCGTGCGACTTCAGGGGCATCATGATTTACAAAGTGAAATACCGAGAGATCATATGGGGCCAGGGCACCCCAGAGGGAAAGGCCAAGCAGCCCAAGGATAAAGAGGCGGCCGAGATTCCCTGAAAGGAGATTCAAGAAGTCTTCCGTTGAGGAATGCCTCAGCGAGGGCTTGTTTGGCAAGGGGAGCCTGGTCGAGGGGGTGTTTGATGACGATCGATTCAATGCACGGGCACCTCTTAGGGATTGGATGAGCGGCGGATGCGCTTATTTAAAGACGCTGGATTCGACGGCCTTTTGATGACGACCCATCGTATTTGTACGCGTTTCCTTTTGCCCATCGCCCCTTGATGGTCAATTCATCCAAATATTCTCGGAATGCATCTTGCTCTGTTGGGCCAAAGGGTCTGTCTTTGGTTCGCATCTTTCGCGTTCGGAAGGGGCGCACATGGCGTAACGGGAAGTAAGCATCGCCACCCTTTGCGAGGTATTTCAATGTTGCAATGGTGATGGATTGTGTCGGGTTCACGATCCCGCCCTCTTTTTTGAGGTACACACGGTTACCGTCACGATCGATGTATGAGAAGTTTACAATTTTACTACCTGCCTGCGTAATCTCATAAACGCCGGAAGGCGTGCGACGCTGAACTTGGTCTACGCCTTTTGAGTTGTATTGAAGAAGAACTCCATCACTGAGTTGTGGGAATGCACCGTTACCGTAGCCCGCTTCTCGAAGCGCAGCCTCGAGTGTTTCTACTACGGACTGATGTGTTGTTTCTACGATTTCTATCGGGTTGTTAAAACGAAATGCAGAGCGAATATCAAGTTCTCGAATCGGGGTTTCGCTCACATCGCGGTTGACTCGCAATGCATAACCAATCGAGTCTCGGATACCGCCTGAATTGCGAAGTGCAAAAGCAATATCGAGATCCGGGCGGGTCTTTCGTGCAGACCACGCCATGGCATCAGCGCTCAAGTCCCCAAGGTTGGTCTCTTGGTTTCGGATGACCTCCCTGCGACCTTCAAAGTATGTTTCTGTCGTTGCAAACGACTTCATCATCGGCTCCAAGAAGCGGACAGTGCTTTCTTCTAAACGCTGAGCCAACGCTGGGTTTCCATCCAAACTCGGTGAGAAAAAATCAACACTGTTGCGTGTGATAGGCCAAGGCCGCGAGCGTTTGTCATCGAACCAAGTCAGGCGGCCTTCCGCGTCAAAGGACACAACCAGCCGACCCAAGTATCGAAACTGACCGTCTGTGGCAACGATAACTACGGGTTCTTCGTCGAGCGACTGTCGAAACATGGGGTAACAGCGTCGCTCAGTGCCGCAGATTTTACCGCGACTATCCCCTGCGATAAGATGAGAGGGCTCGTCAGCAAGTCTATCGTCACCACCCCCTGCGATAATCACATCAACACCTGTCAGCCCCTCTTTGAGGAGTTCCAATTCATACTTCACACCTTGAAGGTGGCTCAAAAGAATGACTTTATTGATGCCTTCACGTTTGAGTGCGTTGACTTGCCGTTGAATGGCAACCTGGACACCTTTAACATCCAAAGGCAGCACGACATTTGATGAAGGGCTTGAGAGCGCTTGTAGGTCTTGTGTTAAAGAGCCGACGACCCCGAAAAGAAGTTCCGTTGGACAGTTTTGGTTTGAAAGTACGCGTCGATTGAGGCTCGCACAAAACTTTGCGCGAGGCGTGAGTTTGCCTGGAATTGCGTCCAGCCATGGTGCAGGGTCATCGATGTCGACATTCAAAAGTACATCTTTGAGAGGGCCGTCTTTCACTTCAATCGTTGATGAGATGTACGGGAAAGCGGCGTTCTTAATCATTGCGCTGAGAAAGTCTTCTCCAAAGTCAAATTCATGATTCCCAAGTGCAGCTCCACTAAGACCTATAAGGTTGTTCGCCTTTGAAACGGGGTTGTCGCCAGCAGTTCCTGCCTGCAGGGTCGGGGCCGGCATGAAGGTGTCCCCGGCGGAAAGTACAAGAGTCGGTGATGTGATGGCATCCGTTAATGCCCGAACGAGCGCGCTTGTGTTCGCGACACCACCAACCGAGTTGAAACCGCCGTTTGGATATGAGGCAATGATTTCGGATTCATGGTCCGACAAATGCAGAAGCTGTATGCGAGTCACAGCGGGCTCGCTACTAAAGGCAAACTCTTTCGATGATGCGCCGCCGACGTCTTTTTTTCCGTTGCTTCCAGAACTTGCACATGCTGCAGTCAAACACAAACCACCGAGGGCCAGTCCAAACCTCAACAGTGAACGCGGTCGCTTTGATTTTCCTTTGTTCTTTACATTTCGAATATCAGTTGGGGACGTAATTCGCATCAAAAGCCTCGCTAGCCAAACACCTAAAAATAATATGGGTTTAAGCAAAATGAGGAGCAAACACAAGTTCAAGCGTCTCTTTTATCTTAAGTATGCCACGCTTCGAAACGATGACAGGAGTTTCGTTTAATTCGCGCTGGGTCGATAGAGTCGCTGTGTTCGTGTTCCGGTGTAGTAATGATCAAGAATTTCGTGGTAGGTCTTGTTCGCTTCGGCGAGACCCTTGGCGCCCCACTGACATAAGCCAAGCCCATGGCCGAATCCTCGTCCTCGGATATGGACTTTGTTCAGTGATGAGCGTATCGCATCGATTCGCGGTGAGGGCATGGTTTGATACCCAAGTTTCTTGCGAAGGTGCGCGGCAGAGAGTGAGGTGCTTGATTTTGCACTTCTCAACTCGATCTTTCGAGCTGTTCCTGCATCAGTTCTTGATTTAATCCGGGTTTTTGAGATGGGCCCCCGCACTCCGAGCAGGCTTCCGAGCCCTTTCTTTGAGAACGAGACCTCCCAGCGGTGCTTGGGAGATTCTTCACAGTAACCACATGTTCGTGAACGCAAATAGGGCAGGGCTTCAACCCACACGTCTTCAACGTTTTCCGTAGTCCCACCGCAGGTTGAATGAAAAACTGAGAGTGCAAGCTCGTGATCATAGGTCAGGACCTCGCCGTAGGTTGCAGACTGGGCATCTTCGATTCTTGAGTTGATTTTTGATGTGCCACCATACACTTGGTCTAAGATGGAGGACTCCATATGATAGGGCCAGGTTTCTCGCTCATACTTCTGGCGAATCGCAAAAGTTCTTGTAACGACTGCCTGTGCTTTTAAGGCCTCAATGGGCCATGACGGGGACATCTCATGCCCCAAAACACCACGTACATACGCTTCAACATCCACCGGAAGCACAGCCAGAATCTCAAGTTTGTCCTTGTAGCTCCTTAATGTTAAATGAAGTTCGTTGTCGACTTTGAACTCGCCGATGACGAGTTTTCCTTTACTCTTGATGTGAAGCGCACTTGTTTCAAAGCTGTGGCTACCCGCTGCAATACGGTCATTCTTTATTTTTAGTGTGATGCTCTTTCCCGGGGAGGGCATAACGTCCTGATCAAAAATGTCCGTGACGCGAAGTTTTTCTGAAGATTGTATTTCAAGCTTGGAGTTAAAGCGGCCAAGCGCAATCTTGAGGGTCTCACTCGCATAAAGGTCTGTCGCGAATAGAAATAGAGTGTGAAAGCCAACACAAAAGAATATGTGAAGCCTCGAATTCTTCCAAGAACGCGAGCGTTTGGTGTGGTGGTTGATAATGGGCAAGAATCTTTCTAGAAATGACATCCTGAATTCGATATAGCATGCTCTTTGAGGTGCGAACATGCTGCAATTTCAATCGAAACTTTTGGCCCCAACTCTTAAGGAAGTTCCAAGCGATGCGGAGGTCGCGAGCCACCGGCTTATGCTTCGCGCAGGTATGATTCGCAAGGTTGCGGCGGGCATTTACACCTACATGCCCTTGGGCTGGAGAGTCATCAATAAGGTTGCCACCATTGTTCGCGAAGAGATGGATCGCGCGGGTGCTCAGGAAATCTTGATGCCTGCTGTTATTCCCTCACATCTGTGGAAGGAGTCCGGGCGTTGGGATGAATACGGACCGGAACTTCTGCGTCTGGTGGATCGTAAAGGATCAGACTTTTGCGTAGGCCCAACACACGAGGAAGTCGTGACGACTTTGGTGCGAGATAATGTCCAAAGCTATAAAAGTTTGCCTTTGAATCTCTACCAAGTTCAGACGAAATTTCGCGATGAAGTTCGACCACGATTTGGTTTAATGCGAGGGCGTGAGTTCATCATGAAGGATGCTTACTCCTTTGATTTGGACGAAGAGGCAGCCACGAAGTCTTACGAGAAGATGTTCGCAGCCTACCAAAGGATTTTCCAGCGATGCGGTTTGGACTTTAAGCCCGTGGAGGCCGATACCGGAGCAATTGGCGGTAAGCGTTCTCATGAGTTTCAGGTGATGGCCGAAACTGGCGAAGACACAATCGTGGTCTGTGACGACTGCGGCTACGCTGCCAACGTTGAACTGGCCGAGATCGCTGCACCAAGAGTGGACGATAACGCAAGTCAGGTGATGGGTTCGCGTGCTTACGAAGAGGTTTATACAGGGGAGGCAACCTCATGTATCGAAGTTGCTGACCGTCTCGGCGTGGCGACACGTCGAGTGCTCAAGTCAATGCTTTTTATTGCCAATGCTGGTGAGGACGACTCTTTTGTCGTCATGGCGCTTACCTTCGGCGATGAAGATGTGAACGAAATTAAGTTGCGCAAAGCAGTTGATGCGCGGGCGATTCGTCTGGCCAGTGATGATGAGGTGCTCAAGCTTGGCCTGACACCTGGCGTCATTGGGCCCGTCTTGTGCCCAGAGGGCATTCGAGTTGTTGCGGACCAGTCTCTTCAAGGGGCACGAGATTTAATTTGTGGGGCCAATAGAAAAGAGGCGCACTTTGCGCATGTCCATGTTTCAGAGCACTTTGTTGCGGAGTTTAAAGACTTGCGCGCTGCGCGTGCTGGAGACGCTTGCGGGCGTTGCGGCGGAACTCTCAGCGAGAAACGCGGTATTGAAGTTGGGCATGTTTTCTTTCTTGGCAACAAATACAGTAAAGCAATGAATGTCACTGTTCTTGACCCGAATGGTAAAGCCAAAGAGCTTGTTATGGGTTGCTATGGCATCGGTGTTGGCCGTACTGCAGCAGCAGCAATCGAGCAGCATCACGATGATTTTGGAATCTCTTGGCCATGGAACATCGCGCCCTATCAAGTTCACGTGCTTGCGATAGGAAAGGACGAAGAGGTTCTGAACGAGGCACAGAGAATTGCCGAAACATTAGAGAAAGAGGGGTATGACATTTTATTGGACGACCGTGGGGAACGACCGGGCGTAAAATTTAAAGATGCAGATCTTATCGGATGCCCCCTTCGAATCTCTGTCGGAAGCCGTGGGTTGAAAGAGGGGAAAGTCGAAGTCAAAACGCGTCGCATGACGAAAGATGAAGCGATGGATGTGAATCTCGACGCTATTGTCGCGAATGTGAATAAGTTGGCTAACACGCTACGTCCATGACAGGATTTGCAGCGCCGGAGTCTAATCAATTTTCAAGAGCTGATAATCTGCTTTAAGTTTCAATATACGAAGCACGGATTGCTCCAATCGCTTCTTAGAAATTCGACCCTGTCGGACGGCTTGGATTAAAGCCCTCCTTATTTCGTTTTTCTTCTTGGGGAACCACAGCGCCATTACCATATCTGCACCCGCGTTGACTGCCTTCACAGCGGCTTCACCTGAGCCATAGTTGCTATCAATGGCCGCCATTTCAAGGCCATCGGTAACAATAACACCCTGAAAGCCAAACTCGTTGCGTAAGATTTGGGTGAGTACTCGGTTTGAAAGTGTTGCCGGCGTACCGGCTTCTTTCGTAAGCGATGGTATATCGAGGTGTGCCGTCATCAACATGTCCAGCTTGTGCTCGGAAATGAGTTGTTGAAATACGCTTAAATGCTGCTCGCGAAACACGTTTTCAGGAAGCATGATCTTGGGGAGTTCTTCGTGGCTATCGACCTTTGCAGCACCATGCCCCGGAAAATGTTTGCCAACCGCGAGTATTCCAGTTTGGCGATGTTCTTCTAGAAAAACACGTCCATGGCTGATCACCTTTTGCTTTGTTCCAAAAGATCGGTTGCCGATAGCACTCACGCTTCCCGCCTCGACAACATCAAGAACGGGCGCGAGGTTCATATTGAAACCGTAGTTGCGCAAGCCCTCGGCAAGTTCCCGTGCATAGGCTTGAGTTTGTTCTGTGTTCCTTGCGTCCCCGAGAGAACGCGTACTGGGTATGCGAACAATTTCTTTTTTTATCCGCTCGACCTTGCCGCCTTCTTGGTCGACGCCAATAAACATGGGCACCTTCATGCGCGTCTTGGATTTAATATCTTGAATGAACGTCTTGGTTTGCTTTGGCGTTTTGATATTTCGGCCAAAGAGCGCGATGGCTCCGGGTTGCATTCGTTCTAGGAATTTCCGGATTGTTTCATCATAAACTTTACCACCAAAGCCCAAGAAGAGTAACTGGCCAACCTTCTCCTCGAGAGAGAGCCCGTGAAGGATTGCCTCGAGCCTGGCGTCTTGCGCACGCTCAGTTGTGTTTGCCTCACCTTCAGTTTTGAGTGTCGAGGAGTGCTCAGTCTTTGGTCCCTGCGATTGCTTTGATTGCTTTGATTTGTCATCCGCTGGATTTGAAGAACGCAATGGTGACGTTCGAGGATCAAGCTTGTGCTGGACGTGCTCTAGGTTCGCATCGTTGTGTGCATTCAAGTCGCATGAGGCGAAGAGGGAAGTCAATGCGAGCGTAACGACAATTGTCGATATGAAGCCCGACACGACATGAGAAACAAGACATGCTGATTTGTGCGCGGTGTGGAACATGTGACCTCTAAGCTTTCGTTTTCTTTTCGATGAGACCATAGCTTAAGGCTTTTCGCCACAATGAAGTGCGTGGCATGCCGAGTGCGCGTGCAGCAGCGGCAGAGCTCGGGTTCTCGTTCAAAGCCTTGGCGATCGCAGCTTTCTCAATGTCTTCCATCGTGCCTGTACCTTGTGTTTCACGTTGTGTTGAGTTGAGGGATGTCTTCGGCGAACCTGGTGTTGTGAGTAGCTCGAGCTCATCGGGTTCCACGGTGTTGCCTTCGGCAAAAATCATCGCACGTTGAATCGCGTTGCGCAGTTCGCGAATATTTCCAGGGAAGGGGTAGGCTTTAATCTTTTCACAGGTAGCAGCAGCGAGCTGGAGTCGGTTGTTCGAAAAATGGGCGAGGAAAAACTCAGCCAAGTGTAGCGCATCGTCATCGCGATCTCGTAAGGCGGGTAAGCGAATGGGAACGGTGCACAATCGATGCAGTAGGTCCTCGCGGAACCGACCTTCGATGACGTCAACATTGAGATCGCGGTGCGTTGCCGCAACGATTCGAGTATCGACACGGACTTCTCGAGATGCGCCTACGCGTTGAACTTTGGATATTTCTAAAACCCTTAACATTTTGGCTTGCAACGCCAGTGGCAACTCACCAATCTCATCGAGGAAGAGTGTTCCGCCGGATGCTTCTTCAAAGACGCCCGCATGGTCATTCTGAGCCCCAGTAAAGGAACCTTTTTGATGCCCAAATAAAATTGATTCCGCCAGGTTTTCCGGAATGGATGCGCAGTTGAGAGCGACAAAAACCTTCCTTTTGCTGGCATGATGTATCGCTCGAGCGACCAATTCCTTTCCCGTCCCAGTTTCACCATGGATCAAAACCGATGCATCAAAAGGCGCTGCCCGCTGAATACGATGAAAAACCTTGGCCATTGATTCTGAGCCGGAACGCAGATCCCCGAGTTGGTATTTTAATCCAGTTGCACCCGTTTGCGCATCTCGGTCTATTTCTGCATCACTCGGGGCTTGATGTTGTGTCAGGCTGAAGCGCCATTCGTCGTCACCAAATTGAATGATGTCACCATCTTCAAGTTCGGAGGATTGTATTCGACGTTTGTTCACGCGTGTCCCGTTGGTTGAACCCAAGTCACGAACAATAATCTGTTGGTTTTCGACAAAGAGAAGTGCGTGGATCCCGGAAACCGTTGTATTCTCAAGGCAGAGGTCGTTCCCCTCGAGGGCACCAACCTTGAGGCCTTGTGGGGCAATGCCTACTTTGCGTCCCGATTTCATATGTTCGATTTCCGCTTTGAGATAGGATAGCGTCTCAGCCTCACTCTTCATCGCAGAGGTCAACATCGTTGCTTCAAGAATCTGTGTCGCGTATGGCCTTTGGGTTCGCCCTTCTTGTGCCTCATTTGTATTTTCGAGAACCTGAAAGGTGTAGGTACCTAGTTTGAAATCAAGATTGGGGATGAGGTCGACAAAGGCGTAATCGTCGTCTCCCACTCGAATTAGGGAGTCATCGTCACAGGTCGCACGCATGCGTGATTGTGTTGGCATGATACTTAAGGCCCATTTCTCACTTTTGGGCGGCAATACGAAGTCGGCACCTGCGTGTGTTGCTATCGTAAAGCCGGATTGTTGCACCGGGCATGCAAATACGGCCTTACCTTCATGCGAGATGACCAGACTTATTGACATGAACTTATCTTAGAGAAGCGCAGACGTGTTGTCACGCTTTCACTCGGACCAAGTTTGTATCGTGGCTTTGTGCGCAAACACCTGGACCTTTTTAATTCTCTGCATATGCTGCCCTTGTGCATGTTCAGAATCTTCAACAGCAGGTTTTCGACCCCGTCCGCAGTGAAGACTGGGATATTCGAGTTGTACGTACCATCTCGGCGGAGAAGCACATTTTCATCGAACCCATACGTGCCGGCCGTGGAGAAAGGGGGCACTTTCTAGACTTTGAGCGCGAAGGCTTTTCGGACGCGATTGCTGACTATCATGATATTGACAAGATTGTCGTGGTTGGCCTCGAGGAATTCTTTGCTGGAGCGATGTCTGAAGAAGCAGCGAAGCGTTTTGACGACTCGTTGACAGCAATGTTGAACTTTTTTGCGGATGGCTATTTGCCAATTATCTGGAAAACCCGCGCGGGTTTGGTGACGCCTTTTTCGCGCCAACTTTCGGCGGCCTTTGAGCGACTAAGCGGTCTGTTGCGGACTGAAGTCGAGCTGCCCTCTTTGGATGACTCTCTTGTGGGTCGACTCACCGCAGGGTTGAGTGCTCGCGCGAAAGATCGTTTGCGCCTGATGCGTGCGATGCATCGCCGTGGGTCCAATGTCACGTTGCGGATGTCACCCTTGGTGCCCATGATCAATGATGATGCCAATACGTTAAGTGAGGTTATGAACGCAGCGTATGAGAATGGTGCAAGGGCAGTTGACGTTCGATACTTTACACTAATTCGTGGCCAGAAACAGCGCGTTTGGGCGAAGTTGTCTCGGCTGAACCGCGATTTCATGCGGACCTGTTTCTCCCATCAACGGTGGAAGGTCGGGGGGAGCTTGAACAACCGAGGTATACAACAAGGTGCCCAGAAGCTACTGCCTGCTGAAATGCGGGAGGAGGGCCATCGTCGCGCGCGCCAAATTGCTGGCGAGGTTGGCTTGCGGGTTGTGATTCCGGAGGTTGAGGGATTGAGCAAGTTGACGCAATTGCCAAGCTCTGTGAGTGCGCGACGCGCATCTCAATTGCCAGGCAATGCAACTCTGCCACCTCGAATGAGTCAAATTACGATGTTCGACAACGACGAGAGCTAAGGGGATTTAGGCTGCGTCGAGCATTTCACGGACAGCCAAATCCGTTTCTCCTAGGTAGGTTGGTCCTAGGATGACCCGCCAGCGCGGTTTGGACGCCTCGATCCCGCAGGGTACCGATGCCCCGACTGGGTCAGCATAAATGATTTCACCATCATAATCGCAGCGGTCGAGCTCTGCGAGAAGTTCCGAAGCTTGGGTCGCATGGCGCTTCCCAAGAACAATTGTGAGGGCGGGCGCCTCAACAAGACGCGTCAAACTCTCCAGCGAGTTTGTGACATTAACAGACATACCTTGTCGCGAGAAATGAAGCTCAAGCGGTCGGGCGGCAAACTTTGATGAAACAATTAGAATAGAGATTCGTTCCTGGGTCATAGGAACAACATCGCCCTCAGGCGACCAAGCTTGAGAGGATTCTAATCGTTGGATCTACGCGCTCGGAATCTTCTTTGCATCCGCATTGAACTTCTCGATACCTGAAGTTGTAAGCGGGTGTGAAAGAAGTTTTGATATCACGGCGTATGGAATCGTCGCGACATCTGCACCGACAAGCGCACAGTCCACTACATGCTGTGGGTGCCTTATTGATGCTGCGAGAATCTCAGTTGCGTATCCGTAGTTATCAAAAATGACTCGGATTTCTTCAATAAGGCGCATACCTGTCGCAGAAATGTCATCGAGTCGACCAATAAAAGGGGATACGAATGTCGCACCTGCTTTCGCACACATCAAGGCTTGGATGGGCTGGAAAATCAAAGTCATGTTCACCATGATTCCCTCGCTTGTGAGTGTTTTACATGCCGCAAGGCCTTCCTCGCTGATGGGTAGCTTAACGCACACATTGTCTGCTAACGCTGCAAGCTCTCGCCCTTGCTTGATAAACTCATCGGCGCTTTCAGCCACAGCTTCCGCTGAGACAGGGCCAGGAACGAGAGAGCAAATCTCTTGGATCGTTTCATGAAATGGACGACCCGTTTTGGCGATGAGCGAGGGGTTGGTTGTGACCCCATCGAGCACTCCAAGTGCGAGGGCTTGCTTGATTTCACGAACATCGGCGGTGTCGATAAAGAATTTCATAGCTTCTGTTCGCAGGGTGCCTCATGAAATGCAAGACCTTTTAGAATGCAAATCGAGAGTTGATTCCGAAGTGCATTGCTTCAAAGCTTTAAATCGGTGAGCGTCAGATATGAAAAGAACTTTTATTGCGATGGCGGGCAACATTGGTGCTGGAAAAACCACGGCCGCAAAGATGATTAGTCGTGAGTTTGGTCATGAACTCTTTGAAGAGCCTGTGATCGATAATCGCTTTCTCGCCAGCTATTATGACGATATGCCGCGTTGGAGCTTCACACTTCAACTCGAATTTTTAATCAAACGTGTGCAGCATCATCAGTTGATTTCGACGATTGAAAAAAGTTGTATTCAGGATCGTTCCCTTTACGAGGACCCGGAGATTTTCGCGAAGTACCTCCACGGGCTTGGGCATCTCGAGGCCCGCGAGCTTGATTTGTATTACGAGTACTTTCAACGCTTGAACGAAAATGTGAAACAGCCAGACAAGATTATATGTTTAACTGTCCCCAGTGCCGATCGCCTTTTAGACCGAATACGTTTGCGAGGTCGTGTAGAAGAGCAGTCGATCGACTCGGGTTTCCTCAAGGGGCTAAACGGTTTCTATCAAGCCTTTCCTGAAATCTGTCGTAATAAATATGGTATCGACACCTTAGAACTTGATGTGACGAATCTTGATATCCGCTCTGGCGAAGGTCGAAAAGAGTTTTTCGATCGCGTCGGGGTCTTTTTAGGTTTGGTTTAAACGTCAGATTTTTCGAGCGAGCATAAAGACAACTTTCGTTTTGAAGTTGACACTGCTGATTTCTCAGAATCAAACTCGAGCGTGAATCGAGGCTTAGGGTTGCGTCTCATGAATTCTTTCTCATCGATGGACTTGAAGTCAAACAACTTCAGATTCGGGAGTTCTCAACTCTCATTTGTTCAGATTCTGGATTGTGTTCATGAGGTTGGTCGCGCGATTGTGAGCGCCCGGGCAAATGATTTTAAAATCAAAGAGAAGTCCCTGAACAATCCGGTGACAGAAATTGACCTGCGAGCAGAAGAGATGTTGGTCGCAGCGCTTCGAGGAAGCGCGCCGATCTGGTCTGAAGAGACGAACCCAAAGGGTGTCGGTTGGCATGGCGAGGGTTGGCTTATTGACCCGGTTGACGGCACCAAGAGTCTTATTGAGGGCGCCGATGGCTTTTCAGTGATGGTTGCTTATGTCGCCGAAGGGCGGGCGATTGCGGGCTGTGTTCATGCGCCGCTTTGGGGGCGAACTTGGATCGGCGATGTGTCGCAGGGGGCTTGGCGAGTTGAACTCGATACGACAGCGCGAAGCGTCGGTGACGTGAACAACCCACACAACCAGAAGTCTTCTATCTGGCGCCAAGTTAGCCTTGAACGCGATGCACGAACAACGCCACCCACTTGGATTGAGTCTCAACATCACCCAAACCAGACTTTACTAAACATTCGTCACTCGATGAAAAGCCCGTCAGTTACTCAGTCTTCAGTAGGCCTCAAGGCAGGAAGAATTTTAGATGGCGACGCTGATATTTATGTTGTCTCGAGCAATAAAATCGGGCCATGGGATTTGGCTGCTCCGATGGCGTTAATTGAGGCTGCGGGTGGTAGTGTTGTATGCCAAGATCCACTTCGTTTTGCGACAGTGCCATGGGCGGCGCCGAAAGTCTTATATGCTGGCCACTCAGAATCCCTTCAGCACTTTGAAGCTATTTGAATGACAGCAACATAAAAACTGTTACCCTTAAATCTAAGTTGATTTTCACTGAATATTAAGGCCGAAAGGCAGTTGCCAAAGTATGTTTTATTCAAAACGAGACGCTGCATCGCTGCCTCTACGTTTCAGACCCAGCGTTTGAAGCAAGCTCTTATCATACATATTAACGACATCTGCTCCAGGTTGAATTGGAAGAATCATACCATATGCAATAGCGCCTGCCCCCACTGACATCACAGCCGTTCCGACAAGAAGGGGGGCCAAACCAGTGTTTGTGCCAAAGTCAGACATCATCATTATCGGGATGCTAATAACAGCTAATGCACTACCAGCTCCAAGAAACATTGACCCCTTTTTTTTGGCACGTTTATAGGCAAATATTGCTTGATGTGCAGGGGAGTTCTCAGCAAGTGCAGGTAACAAGTCTTCTGGGTAGTGTACGGTCATGCCATTTGCCAAAACCAGAGTTTGGTGAGTTGAGACCGAGTTAAGCCCATTCTCATAGGTAGAAACGACTGTCGTAAAATCTTGGCGTCCTACACCCCACTCATCATAATACGCAACTTTTGTTTCGAGAGAATGGAAAGGCCGTGGTGCTTTGGGAATTGCAATGTGTGCCGGGCAACCTGTAAAAGCGAGAGTTGAAAATATAAGAAAAAGTCTAGTCATAGACAGTCCAGTTTTTATTGTGTTGAGAAGCAGATGAGTTTAAGAGTCAAATGTTGAGTTGAGAGTCTGTTGCTTGAGCAGATGAAGTCACCGCCGAATATTAAAATGGTCGGAGCGACAGGATTTGAACCTGCGACCCCTTGACCCCCAGTCAAGTGCGCTACCAAGCTGCGCCACGCTCCGTACCAGGAGTCGTTTCTGTCAGCGTTCATTAAATGTCAATAGAGCTTATGTGAAGACCGCATTTCGGGAAAGCAGAACCAAATGCAACGTTTGCCCCTACGATAAATCATTTGGCCTTCGTGCATGCACATAATAGCCTTGAGCCATGGTGATGCTGGGCATATTCTTGCGTGGAATGTTGATGGGGGCAGCGGATATTGTCCCTGGGGTTAGCGGTGGAACAGTGGCCCTATTGGTTGGGGTATATGAACGCTTCATTGGTGCGCTGGCCGCCCTCGGGCCGCGGACATTGGTTGACTTTACTAGGCTCTTTCGTCCGGCAGAGAGCGTAGAAAGTCGGGAGGGAAGAAATAAGAGCCAACAAGAGAACGTTAAGGCCTTTCTTCGGAATTATGACTTGCTCTTTCTCTTGAGCCTTGCGAGCGGGATTGTGGTTGCAGTGCTTCTCGCTTCTCGAGTTATTCCCGAGTTGATTTCAAGGTATCCGGCCGAGTCCAATGCCTTCTTTCTAGGACTTATTGCGACCTCGACCTTGGTTCCAATTCGCCTTATGATGGATGTAAAGGGTTCGATACTTGCACCAACACTTTTCGGTCTTGTTGCGGGGTGGTGTGCCTACGCTTTGGCAGGATTGGAGTCGTTACAGGCGAATGAGAGCCTTTTGGTTGTTGCAGCGTCTGGGGCGCTTGCAATATGTGCGATGGTCTTGCCTGGGGTGTCGGGTTCGCATCTGTTAAAAACCTTTGGGCAATATGAAGCGACGCTTCGGGCTTTGCACGATCGTGACGTGATTCATCTTGGTGCCTTAATGTGCGGAATGGCTCTCGGGTTAATGCTTTTCGTTCGAGTTCTCAAATGGCTGCTTGCCCACTTCCCGAGGGCAACACTAGGGACGTTGATTGGTTTTATGATTGGTTCTTTACGAAGTGTATGGCCATTCATAAATTCGCAGGGGAATGCTTGTGCCCCGCGGGCAGAAGACCTTTACTTGTGTGTCTATGTCGCAAGTGGCGCACTTATTGTACTCTGCTTGGTTTTTCTTGAGATGCGCAATCGAAAACACACCTTTAAGAAGAGTTCGGCTCTCACCACCCAGGTGGCGGTTGCAAAAAAGGCCTCGGATGAGCACTAACACTGCACTGTATTACCCTTGGTTCTCGAGTTTGGTAGGCTTGATTTCGGTTGGGTTCATTGTTTTTGGTGGAGCTGGGTGCAGTACCAGTCGCCAACGGCCACAAGTTCATCGTGTAGCGCATCTGCATATCGTCGAGCCGGGTGAAACGCTCTCGAGTATCGCCCGCCGCTACAACACAAGTGTCGAACTGTTGGTTGCATCAAACGCTATAAAGGATCCAGACCGTATACGTGTGGGGCAGTCTTTGGTAATACCGAGCGCAAAGGGGCCAAGCAGCATTGTTCGGGTGGCGAGTGGTGATGCAGAACCGCGCAAACCGCAAATCGGTACGACAGTGTCCCGGGGTGATGTACCACAAAGTGCTTTAGGTTCCACCACAAGGGGCCCTCGGGAAAAGAAATCTGAACCGCGACCGGCGCAAAGATCGCAAGATATCGATACTGAAAATGCTCCAATGGCACTCCCACTCAAACAAGGTGTAGTTTTGAGACGTTTTGGGCGGCGCCGTGAGAAAGGTGGGCGTACCAATGATTCAATCACAATTGCCGCGCCCGCTGGGGCGAGTGTCCTTGCCGCAGATGACGGAATAGTCGTAGTGGTACGTCAAGAAAGTGGACCGATGCAGTACGTTATTATCTTGAGACATTTTAAAGAGTCTCAAATGTCAGTGTATCTACAGATGAGTGAGGCCTTGGTGAAGGAAGGTGAAAGAGTTCAACGTGGGCAGCCTATAGGGCGTATTCGTGCAAATGCATATGTTGAAACACCACGTATTGAGTTTCAGGTTCGAGAGGGCCGCCGGGCGGTCGACCCAATGACTTTGTTGCGAGCGCCGAAGCCGGCAAAGAAAGACCAAGAGGAGTCAACATGAACTTAAATGATGTTCGAGCTCAGATTGTAGCTCATCGTGCTTTCCCAACACCTGAGCGCATGTATCAAGACCTGAGTCAAGTGTTTGCCTCACATGAGGCCCGAAGTGTACTTCTCGACGCGTTGGCTGCACCCTGGTTGGCCTACGGTGTCGATAAAGTCGTTGTGATTGAGAGCCGAGGATTCATTGTCGGTTCACTTTTAGCTGAGCGGCTTGGCGCAGGTTTAGTCATGTGTCGTCGCCCGGGGAGACTGCCCGGGAAAGTTGAACGTATATCGTTTGGTCGCGACTTTGGCGAGCATGTGATGGAGATTCAACTGGGGGCGTTCGAGCTTAACGATCGGGTGCTTATCTGTGATGACTTGTTGGGCACGGGTAGCACCTCTGCGGCAGCGCAGCAATTGGTGAGTCGGGTTGGCGCTCAGGTCATCGGTTACGCATTTGCAATTGAGGTTAAAGACAAAAATGGGCGAGAAAATTTGTCAGGGCAAGTACATTCGGTTTTTGAATTATAGTGCAAGTTACACTCATTCCTTCATTCCCACGTCCACATCCCCCCATATTCCCTATTCCCCCCGACGGCCTTACTTGGATATGGCCATCTGGGAGCTCTTTGATTGCCTC
>JAHDBA010000043.1:0-3416 GCA_020630615.1 Myxococcota bacterium
ATACAAACACAACCGATACAAACACAACCGATACAAACACAACCGATACAAACACAACCGATACAAACACAACCGATACAAACACAACCGATACAAACACAACCGATACAAACACGGCCGATACGAACACAACCGATACGAATGGTGGCGATACAATTCCAGGTTGGACAGCATTTGAGAGCAGAGTCTTTGAACTCACCAATGCAATACGAAGTAGTGGTGTAATGTGTGGAGGCAGTTTCGGCACCACACCAGAATGGAGGCCAAGTGTTCCCTTGCTCGAGCCTCATATCGGGTTGCGAGACGTAGCCTATGGTCATAGCGAAGACATGGGATTGAGGGAGTTCTACGCCCACGACACGCCAGAAGGTTTAACGCCAGGGCATCGTCTTCAGAATGCAGGTATTCGAACCTATGGATGGAGCGAAAATATTGACGCAACTCCGACGAACCCAGAAGATGTTGTACAACGATGGATTGAGTCGAAGGGGCATTGTGAGAATATGATGAATGGAAACCTGACACACTTGGGTGTGGGTCATTTTTACGATGCCAACGTGCGTTACCGTAATTTTTGGACACAAATGTTTGCCCGCAATCCCTACTACGATTAAACGCCCTCTCAATGCGCACTTTGTTTTTTCTTGTTGCCACGACATCGCTTGCTGCAATATTTCACATCGTCCCAGCACTTTTCCCATTTTTTTCGCCATGCAAAAGGGCGTTTGCACACAACACAAATCTTTTGGGGGAGGTCACGCTTTTTCACCCAAAGTAGATGCGTTGTGCGGCCTAAAGTTTCTTGAGTTCAGCTCGAGAAAATAAGTTTTGCGAATGCCTATGAAAGATAAAGGTCATCGAGTATCGAAACCTATGCCATCTTTGACTCTCATCTCATTTGATCTTTGTCCTTTTGTACAGCGGAGTGCGATTTTGCTTCGCCACAAAGGTCTCGATTTTATTCGGCAAGACATCGATCTTGCCAGCAAACCAGAATGGTTCACTGCGATTTCGCCACGAGGGAAGGTTCCGGTGTTAACCTTTAGTGAGCGTGAAGAGGTTCTTTTTGAGTCTCTTGTGATCCTCGAATACTTGGATGAAGCGTACGGACAACCCTTGCATTCATCCGATCTTATTGAGAAGGCTCGTGACCGAGCCTTAATGTCCTTCTCGGATGATTTTATTATGTCCTCGTACCGCCTTGGAATTGCCGAACATGAAGAGGATGCAAAAAGAGAAGCAAAAAGATTGAATGGTCTTTTCGCGCACGTTGAGGATTCCATCCACGGGAACTTCTTTAAGGACCACTTTTCAATGATTGATATTGCATGTGCACCGGGTCTTCAACGTGCATATTGGTCGCATGGCATATCACCCGACCTGGGAATTTTTGAAAATCGCCCCAAGACTTTAGCATGGGCACAGTCGTTGGAAGAGCACCTGGCCGTGGTTCAATCTATCGATTCAGGGCTTAGGGATCGTTATACGCGCTACCTACAAGGTGACCGAACACCGACACATCAAACAGAGTCATCATGGCTTGGACTGCAGGCCGGTTAAGCTTCAAGACAGTCTGGGCACGAGCCTCGGATCTCGATTCGAGCAGTCGCGAGGGCTTCGCTCCATCTTGAACTTTGGGGAACTTTTGTTTCGAGCTCTTCAGGTAAACAAATGATTTGTTCACATAAATTGCAAGTAAAGTGTGCATGAGGATCGAGGTTGCGATTGGGTTTTTCGTAAAAACGTTGCCCTTTTGATTCTGCTGCAAAGGTGATGATACCCACGTCTTCAAAACGTAAGAGATTTCGAAAGATTGTCGCTTCATCAACCGCTGCAAGTGCAGCGCGTTCACGGAGTGAGGCCAAAGAAAAAGGACCCTCTTCTTTTAAGATCTGTTTTAATATCGTTACGCGGGTTTTCGTCTGACGAAGCCCAGCATTTCGGATGATCGTTTCTACTTTCTTGCTCACCTGCAAAGTCTACCATAGTGTACAGCCGTTACAACTTTTATGCAAGTGACTTGCATGTGTGTGGCGTCGTGATACATCTCAATTCATGTTCCGATCAAATGAAGGATACTCAACTCATCGTGATAGTTTCGCGCGTATTGCTTGTATGTCTTTGGTATTTTTGACGCTGACGTCAATAGAGCATTTACATGCTGAATCTGAAACGGGCTTTGGTGATGCTCACGAGGATGAACATTATCACGACGAAGAACTTGATCGCGATGGATTCTTCGAGGCGTCGACTGATAAGCCGGACCCCGACTTCGAAGATGAAGACTATGATGAACTTCATTATGAAGCTATCGTCATTGGGCATCAACGAAAACGTGCAGAAGAAAGGTCCGGGTCCGATTTTGCGATCGATGGTGATATTGCAAAACGGAATGCGCAAGGTGAGGGGGCCGATGTATTGCGTTTGGTCCCTGGCTTATCTCTTGGTCGTGGTGGTGGGCCAGGTTTGGGCCATCGCCTTTCACTGCGTGGATTTGATGCGGAACACGGACAAGATATCGCAATTACGGTGGCTGGGATCCCGATCAACCTTCCTTCGCACATTCATGGCCAGGGCTATGTCGACTTAAGCTTCTTGCTCGAAGACAGCGTTCGACAGCTCCGTGTGAATGAGGGTATCTACGACCCACGTCAGGGTGACTTTGCAGTCGCTGGCTCTCTGAATCTTGATCTTGGTGTACTTCGGGACCAGCGAGGTCTTTCTCTCAAAAGTTCTTACGCATCTTTTAACACCATTCGTCAAGACATTCTCTTTGCGCCACGGTCTCGTAAGACGGGCTCCTTTGTCCACGGACGTTTTCAGCGAAGTGATGGTTTTGGTGAAAACCGTGACAACACCCAAGCGACGATCATGGTTCAGGAAAGTATGGGCGAGAGTGCGCTCAAAGGGCGCCTTTTCGGAATGGTGCATCATGCTGAAAGTCGCTTAGCTGGATTCATTCGTCGGGACGATATTCAGAGCGGGCTTGTGTGTCATTCATGCACGTATGACTCCGCCTCAAGCCGAGCACAGAAGGTTTCCAATGAACGGATCCTTTTGGGCGGATTCACAAATCACTTCGGTAAGGCAGGCGAAAATTCAGAAGTAGGTGTTTGGGGATCCTTTGACAACTTCCGACTGCTGCAGAATTACACTGGATACCTTGAACGGTCCCGTACGTTGCCGGGTGTAAGTGGGCGTGGGGATCTTATCGAGCAGAACAATCAAACGTTGTCCTTTGGTATCAAGGGGAGGCACCGTACCCGGCTTTTGCATCCGATGCATGCGATACATGGATTCCTTGAGGCTGGGATTTCCGGCCGGGTGGATCAAATCACTCAAAAGCAAGTCCTAGTCGACGCGTTAAGGCGGAATCAAGTTTGGGACGATCGCATTCGTGCAGACATCCTTCAGGC
>JAHDBA010000043.1:3426-9110 GCA_020630615.1 Myxococcota bacterium
AGGCGAACCTTGGCTTATGGTTGGACACGGACTGGCATATCTTAAAGCGCTTAACGCTTCGCGCAGGGCTTCGACTGAATACACTTTATTTCCAAACGGATGATCAACTTGGGAATTTCGCCGCACCCGCGACGCGTCCACAAGATCAGTTTATTCAAGGGTATCGCCGAAGTGCCTCGGGGACAGTCCTATCACCACGTGCAAGTGCCAGTTACGATTTTTCACCACGCTGGTCTTTGAACTTGGCCTATGGAGAGGGCTTTCGTTCCCCACAAGCACGGACACTTGAAGAAGGACAGAGGACTCCCTTCACAAAAGTACGGTCGGGTGATTTTGGTCTTCGCTTAACGCCCTTTCGAGGCGCACGTCTACAAACAGGTATTTATGCAAGCTGGCTGAGTGATGACATTGCGTTTTCGGCACAAGATGCTTCGTTGACGCGCGTCGGACCAACACGACGAAGCGGGTTTTATATCAACTGGGTCAGCAAAAGCGCACAGCTTGGGATGTTAGCCATATCCCTCACGGGAACGGATGCGATCATCCTTCAACCTCCTCCACCCAGTGTTGAAGAACCCAGTGTACCTTTTGTTGAGAATCAGCGCCTTCCTTTTGTCGCACCATGGGTTGCACGAATCGACATGGGGTCTCCTGCATTTACGTTGGCGCAATGGAGCGAAGATTTCCTCATGTTTAAGATTGGCGCCGCGTTTTCATACACATCACCACGACCACTACCATTTGCTGGAGCGTCCCCAAGCTACGCATTGGTTGACACGAATGTGGAGCTTTCTTGGCGGAAATGGTCTTTGCGGCTTGGTGGGCAAAATATTTTCAACCAAGAATATGCAGCCTTTGAAAGTATTTATACCAGCGATTTTAATCCAAACGACAATCAGCAAACGCGTGTACCGCAGAGACACATTGCTGCCGGGCAAGGGCGAACATTGATGCTGACATTGGGGTACGGGCTATGATTGAGCGGCTCTTTCAACACGCGTGTCGAAGGCAAAGAATGCTTTCGCTATCGGTAGGGCTATTGCTGACGCTCTTGGGTTGTGGCGTTGCCAGTCAATATGAAGTGACATTGCCTTTGGTTTTTGTCCCAAGTTCCCAAAGCGCATCACGTGATTCCGGGTACGAGTTCGATGAATTTAAAATGGTCTTTGGGCCTCTTGTTTTTTGTGCCGCAGATCGACCGGGTGAAACCTGCGATGAAGCACGGTTGGAGTGGCGTGATGCCAAGGTACTCGATCTCCTCGCGACGGAACGAACTCACATTGGGCTACTCGAAGGGTACACGGGTCTCATTCGCTCGTATATGTACGACTTAGGCTTGACCTCGGTCATGACCTCAAGTGAACCTCGCGCGCACGCTGCGATCGAAGAGCTTAATGGGAGTTCTGTTGTTTTTCGAGGCACTTTTTATGAAAGCGAACACGCACTCCCGTTTGAATTCAACTCACCTTTATCGCGCAGTCCGGAGTTGCCTTTGGGGGTATCGCTTGTCCATTCTGCGATTGGCCAACTGGGCCAGCACGACCTCAGTGTGGGTTCCAAGACTGTTGAGCTTCGAGCGGACGCGCTACTCGAGGTCTTAGAGGGACTCGAACCACCTTTTGAAGATTTATGCGTTGATGACCGATGTGAACTTTGGTCCTTGCATGAAGACGAAGAACTTCTGCGTATTCTATCGCACCGACTTACTGTCTTTAGAAAGTTAGAATTTAGTTTCACGGAGGAAACATGAAGAGAAGAAAAATCCTATTGGGGTGTGGTATTGCTGTGTTGGCGGTTGCGTGTGCAACGAAGGTCGGTTCGTTGTCGATACAACTCGATGGTGAAGACATTGCACGTGATGGTATACCTGCGGGCACTGAGGGAGTCCGTATTTTAGACGGCTGGAGTGTCAACTTTGACAGCTATAATGTGGTCGTTGAACATATCGAACTGGCCGGGCTCGACGGGCTTGATGATGAACGAGAAATCGAATTGAATAGCGCGGTCGACCTTTCAACCCTGAGTGAAAACGGGCTCAGTATTCAAGAGTTGGACGATCTCGACGAAGGGCGATACAGCTTTGGGTACCGTATTGCACCGGCAACCACGGACACCACCTCTCTGAACCTCGCAGAGGGTGTATTGGAGACACTGTCGAACGAAGGACTCTCCCATTGGATCCAAGGTACGATGACTCAAAGTGGTGGGGTGTCTTGCCCGCCAAGCGATTTATTGAATGCAGGCGATAATGCTGCCGTGTCCACGACAGATGATGGACGAGAATGCTTTAGTGCTGAGAGCATTACTTTTGATATGAAGCTTGATTCGGAATACAGCGCAGATCTTTGTGAAGCAGACGGGATCTCTGGCGTTGCGATCTCTTCAGGCGCAACATCGGTCGCTGTCGCGACACTTCATATTGATCATCTCTTTTTCAATGGCTTTCCAACGGGGGATGAAGGTGGAATTCAGCGCTATGCACAGTGGTTGGCAGACTGTGACTTAAACCTCGATGGTACCGTGACAAGCGAGGAGTTACGTGAAATCCATATCGAAGATTTACCTGAGTTCGACACTGAACGATATGCCTTTGAAGAATCTCCACTCGAGGGTGAAAATTTTGAAACTGCTCTTGATTATATAAAAGCCCAAACCATGACACAAGGGCACTTTCAAGGCGAAGGCGAATGTGCTGTCAATGGTGAGTTTCATGACCACGACTAAGCTTGCTTATCTGATTCTATTTTTTAAAACAAACTCTCGTGTATACGGGAGTTTGTTTGATCTACGGTCTTCTTTAGAGGTCGAGAACAAGTGCCCGTAGGAAATCCCCGCGCTGGCTCAAGAGCGACTGTTCTGAGCTCTCCTTGTGGTGTGCAGAGGTGAAAATGATTGTCCCTTTGTCATTGCTTTTACGCCGAAAAGCGATGGGGGAATCCTCAAAAGAACTCGCGAGTTCATACTCTTCGCGCGCATAAACACTTGCACGCAACAAAACTTCAACGTTAGCATCGACCGAATCGATCACTGCAACTTGTGGTAAGTCATAAACCAGCTCCAATTCATCTCGACCCAGTTCGCTAGTAAGGGAAGGGCTTACGATCCGAGCAGTGAGGCTCTGAACGTCTGCCTCGAGAGGCTCAAAAAAACGGCTGTCATCGCCGAGCCAATCCACCATATCCGGAAAGCCAAGTTCAAGTAGAGAGTAGGCCCAATCTGAAAAGTGCAGCGATATACCTTGTACTCGCCACGACCGAAGTTGGTCGGCAAGTGCCCCCGCGTCGTCATCATACATATAATCAACGCCGTCCATGGCTTGACCACACGAGAAGAAGATGATGTCCGTCCCCTCAAAAAAATCTCGGTCCCCAAGTGCTAGAAGGTCATCGAGCTCATCAATCTCGACACGTGTTGTATTCTCATCGAGGGCCATTGCCTCGAGCAAAGGGTAGACTCCATCGTAGGGATTTCGGGCACTTTCAATCACAATTATGTTCGGCACTTCGGTCGTCAAACATGATGCGTTGCTACCAAGATCTAAGTTTTCACCCTCGAGAAGATTGAGTGTTTGGGAACTTTGAAAGGAGCCGCGCGAGGCAACAAGGCGATAAGTCCCTGGTTCTAAAGCGTCGAAGCTGAATGCGCCTTCGTTGTCAGTCGTTGTAGTTGCGACAACATCCTCTAGAGCGTCGATCGGAGCAAGCGTCACATTCGCATTTGCGATCGGCCCACCTTCGTTCGGGAGACAAAATCGTCCAGAGATGGACGTGGGTTCTGTGCTTTCTTCAGGGAGGGCGTTGCCATTCGTATTGTTGTTTGGCCTTTCTTCCGAATCTGTAAATTCGTCAGGGTTCTCGGTACCGAGAATGGGTATGCTCGCATCGTCCTCTTCAGGTCTTAGGGCTCTAAGGTCTTCATCGCCACATGAGCAGCGTACAAGAGCGAACAAAGCAAAAGAAATAGGCAAGAGGATACGAAACGTGGAAAACTTCATGGCTGGCTCCCATCTCCCCTTAGATTATGGGGTATGAGCGATTTGTCACTCAAGAAAAGATCCCATTGACGTAACGAACATTAATCGATTGAATCCAAAGAGCAAACCTGGAGGTTCGAATGAAAAACTTAGTCGTACTAATTACTCTATCACTGCTTTCAACATCATCTTTTGCAGGTGCAATCGACATTGATAAGAGCACCGTGAAATGGACGGGCGCAAAGAAAATAGGCTCCGAACATTATGGTACTGTTGCGATTAGGGAATCGACCTTTGACGGTGAGACGGGAACAATTACGATTGACGTGGCAAATCTAAAAGTTGGTGACCTGAGCGGTGAAATGGCTCAAAAACTTGCAGGCCACCTGAAAAACGAAGATTTCTTTAATGTTGCAAAATTCCCAACTGCAACTTTAAAAGTATTGGAGATTAAAGAAGGTAAGCTTTTGGGTGAAATGACGATTAAGGACAAAACGAATAAAGTACTTTTCCCGGTGACAAAGACAGCAACAGGTTACACGGGTAGCTTTCATTTTGACCGAACACGTTATGGTGTGGTGTACGGTTCAGACAGCTTTTTTAAAGGTCTTGGCGACAAAGTCATTAAGAATCTCGTGAAGCTTGAATTTAACCTCGTTGAAAAAGTGTAATGTCGGAGAGTGATATACAAACAAAAGGAAAGGGGAGCGTTGAGGCTCCCATTTTTTTTGTTGCAGAAACATGGGTACTCCTTCAGCTTGAGATGCTGAGGTGTCCATATGAATGTTCTGAAGTCTTGTATTCACCCTTTGCGCATTGTTTGTTTGATAGCGGTGTCAGCATGTTCCTCGGGCGAGGGAACCCAGGTTGAAAGTGAAAGTGCTGATGGAGTGGAAGGTCGTAACGACGAAGGTAGTGTTGGAGGGAACTCTGGTGGAGGCCCTGCAGGTCCAACCGACGTAGAACAAGCTCTGCAATATCTTGGAAACGAAATTCAGCGATTGCTTGACTCTCGATACGAGTATCCGGATACCGAGAAAAACGAATTAGTGGAGTGGTTGCAGTCCAGCGGGCTCCGTCTTGAAAATATTGAAAAGGGTATTCGCACACAAAGCTATGGTGAGGCCCCGCTTGCTGAAGTGGGTCAGGTAACCCAGCATCTGGTTGATTGTTACCATGTGGATTATTCATCGAGTTATTTCCTATATGTGCCGGAGACATACGACCCGAGTATTGCCACCCGAGCAATAATTATCGGGCATGGAGGTAATTCATCGATGTCCCAAACGTATGCTGAAGATACAGCCCGCAACTATTTATCAGCGTATCAAGGTGCTTGGGGTTACGGTTTGGGCGCAATTTTAATTGCTCCAGCGAGTGAACGAGGGTGGGGGCATATTGGAAATTCATTGATCGAGAGTGCATTGAGCGATGTTCAAAAGCGCTACCACATCGACCCTGATCAAGTGTATCTGGCAGGACACTCGATGGGAGGACATCTGGCATGGCGAAGTGGTTTAAATCTGAGCGATCGTTATGCTGCTTTGAGTCCTCAATCGGGCGGATATGAGCACTATATTGAAAATCGAGCCATCGAACAGCTCGCAATGATTCCTGGGTATGCTACCTGGGGGCAAAGTGAACCCTATAGGCTTGCCGAAACCAATCAAGCCTTGAAGGCGTATCTTGAAGAATACGGTTTTCCTTGGGT
>JAHDBA010000021.1:0-25819 GCA_020630615.1 Myxococcota bacterium
CACTTTTTATCTCAACATCCGTTCTTGCAACAACTGTCGATCAATTTGAAGGGCTAAACGCATCCCAGATCACCGACAACGCATTTGGGCTACCAAACAACTTCAGTTATCAAATATTGACACGAGAACAAATCCCATACGATCCTGCTGGCCCAAATGTGTCGTCATACCTCAACTATGGAACACATAATGATATGGCGCAGATACTGATCGATCCGCTTGATGCGAATCACGGATGGCTGTCGCTCAACAGTGAGGACCGTGGAGACTATAACAAAGCAGGTGTAAACGTCATTGAAGTGAATTTTAATATTTCATCGATGATGTGGGAAATTGTCGAAGCATCACGACTTCAAGATAGTGTTCCGAACTTGAAAACACGTACAAACTGTTCGGGTACACTCACGCCTTGGAATACCGTCATCAGCTGTGAAGAAGAATATCAAGGTTTTTTTAATAGTATTTCCGGTGACACTGGTTTCTATGAAACTGGTTTCTGCTTTGAGTTTGACCCCGTGAGCCGAACTATGCACGATCATAACGGTAAGCCAAAAAAGATTTGGTTGATGGGCCAAATGAAGCATGAGAATCTTGAGTTCTCGAACAGTGATGACCGAGTGGTTTTGTATGGAGATGATGACAGTAGTGGATGTGTTTATGCAGCAGCATTTCCAAATATTGACGGTACGAATAGCTCTGACAAGTTTGACGAAGCCTATATTTATTATATAAAAGACGGGCTTTCTTTATCCAGCTTAGGGCAGCAAAATGGGGAATGGCAGTTTGTAGGGCACTTTGATTTGAACACCTTGACGAACAGCGACTTTGACAAGTTGAATAATATGCAGGACCTCTGCTCTGGCGATCTCGCTGGTGTCTCGATACCAGCTGGAAAAAGTTTTGGTAAGCCCGAAGATATTCGTTTCAGCCCTGTTGATGGAAAAGTATATATTGCATCGACAAATAACAACGCAATATTTCGACTTAGTCCACCAAGCTTTTCTGAAATGACGAATGGGACGTCAACAAATATTCCTTTCTCTGACTTTGAGGTTTTTGCAAAAGGAAACGTCAATGTCTTTAGTCAAAATGGTCAACCGACAACAGCTCAGATTAGCGGTCCAGATAATCTTCGCTTCGATAATGCGGGTAACCTATGGATGCTTGAAGATGCTGTTGACAATAAAATTTGGGTGTTTGGCCCCGCGCATGAACATGGCGGGGTGCATGATGCCAGAATATTCTCAAGAATACCCGAGGGATGGGAGCCAACAGGCCTTTCCTTTAGTCCGGATAACCGCTTCGCATTTTTCTCACTTATGACATCTTCTGCGGTCTCTCCAGCAAATAGTGAGCTCGGTCTAAATGCTCCACTTGGTGTTGGATCTATGACTCTGGTGGTCGGAACGAAAGATGAACTCGGGGGCGCACCATTCCAAGCTAGAGTGCTTCTTGAAAAAGTTCACCACGACGGAAATGGCAATGCCAATACTGGGCTGTATGACCAAGCAATACTGCCAACCGAGCAACCTTTTGATCGCGCGCCCTGGTTCTACAATGGCGGTGAAACCCTTGACTATTCTCTTGTTGCAACTGCAAGCTTCACTTCGAAACCTGTACGCTGGGTCTTACTGCAGGGTGTTCCAAGTTCAGGGCAGAGCGGTATACAAGCGATCGGAAGCTTCGCATCAACTACGGCAGCGTTAGTCCTTGAAGATGGTCAGGTGGTAACAACCTCCGGTTCCACAATCTTATCGCTACCTGATATCGATCCAGCCCAGGACTACAACTTACGATTCAGTACGATTAATCATTTGGCTGTCCAATCTTCGTCGGTGATCAACTTTGGTGGTGTTGTGGATATCACAACTTCTGAGTCCTCGGTCATTGGTCTCGAACAACTGAAAGATATCGGTAATGGTGCGTATGCAATGTTGATAGGTGACTATGATCAAAACGGACTCATCAATAATCTTGACTATAATGTTTGGGGAACCAACAACTCAGCGGTTAATCAATATCTACCCCAGGATTCTGATGCGAATGCCCTCGTGAATAATCTGGATTATAATAGTTGGGAAATAAACAGATCAAAAGTTGGTCACATTCAAGACTGACGCTTATGAGAATGTCTCAGTACAAACCGACCCCGATGGGTCGGTTTTTTATTCACATCTTAATCTGTCATTCGAGTCTATGAATGTAAGAGGAAGAATAGGATTAGTATTTATCTGTGACCCTTCGTTCTCAAAAAACGATGTATTCTTTCGATCCCAACCCAACTCACTTCTTGCATTTGAATCTTTAATGTCAAAACAAACCCTTGCAAAGTTTATTTCATTCGAGGTGAGCTCGGGGCAGCTCTGTGCAGGGAGAACATTTGTCAACGTAACACTAACCACGCCTGCTAATGTCGTGTCTACAGCTGGCGCCAAAAATGTTGCGATCCCACCGCTCTGATCCCAACACGTGTCCTGATCACTGAAATGAAAGTGCGTTAACGATTTAAATCCTAGTGCGCCTTCGTTATATTTTAGATAGTATGAGCTGATTCCCAGCTTAGAACTGGAGCCATTCCCGCGCATTTTTATGTCGGCACAGTAGGTGTTGCATGAGCTGACCTCGCCTTCGAGAGTCAATATCATCCCGCGCGAAGCCGAAGGAGTACTCGGACTTTCAAATAAATCACATCCTTGTATCGATAAACACAAAGTATTCGATAGAAGGTAAAGCGATATAAATCTTAACTTCTCGATAATATCCTCCTCTATTAAATGTAACACCGCCGGTTTTTGAAGACAAACGAGACAATAGAATAAGGTAGTTCCTACTTAACAATCAGGATGAATTTCTTCGATGGGTTTGTATTGATTACCCAATTTGTAAGAGTTCATGACCTCCTACGTTTCCAAGCAAAGAGAGCCATGAGAGTAAACCACAAAGCATCTGTTGAACTTTGAGCGCATCCGGGCCCACCACCAACAACATTGTACCCACCATCGCTCGGGTTATTTGGGTCTGTCACTTCGCTTGCATCCGTTGCTTCACTTGCGTCCGCTGGCTCTGAGCTCTCCGAAGCATCTGCTGGGTCCAGAGGGCTGGACTGGTCATCAACCGAGCTCGGGTCGTCTGGGTCACTAGGGTCCACAGGATCAATAGCCCCTTCAAACATGCACAATGTGCTTAAGTCCGGAGTGCTTATTTCGCTATAGTGAACGTCAATCGAATAGTCATTGGTAGGATTTTCAACATGACTCGTAAAACCATAGGCAGAGATCGGCCCCATTTCCCCATTGCTACGCAGAAAGCGCGCATAGAGGTCTTGAGATTCTACAATTCGAAACTCATGACCATAACGCGTTGTTGATGCATCATATTCAAAAGCTTGTGCACTCGCAAAATCTGCAGTCTCCCATCGAGAATCGCTTTCTGCCGGTGGGCTTTCACCTACGGGAAGATGCAAATAAAGAATACCAAGATTTGCTTCAGCGCCCGCACCTTCATAGATACAATCCAAAGCAAAGGTCCCGCCTGTTTTTGACCCGCAAGTATTTGCACGGTCACCATCAAAATTCTGCGTTTGAACCAATACTGGTTCAGAAATATTGACCATGGGCGAGCTACCATCAATCTGAGCAGTGAATGTGTACACTGCCTCACTTAAATCAATGTTTTGAATGTCGCCGGAGTTATCAAGTACTAGCGTCGCTGGCCCAGAAGCACTGTCATCGACATAGGCTGCATTAACAAGCCTGTGCCAAGCTTCGCTCGGTAAAAGCTCATAGCTTTCACCATCCACCCAACCGTCAAGCGAGCGAAGACCTATTCGATATGTAGCGGGTCGAAAACCTATCGTCACATCGTCAACTCCCAAGAGACGAACCTCGACCGGAATATTCTCGCCATTGCTAAACACCTCAAAGAGAGGCTCGGAGACATCACTGGGGTCAGCCCCCCAAGAACCCACATCGAAGACCAACCAAGAATCACTAAAGAAAGGTTCTTGGCTTGGATTCGATTCCGGAAGCGCATAGGTCGGATAGGGTGAGCAAGCTTCTGTCGGCAAAGAGTATGTAAAACTCACCAGTGAAAATAAGGTAGAAGCAGACAGCATTGCTGAGAAGCTTAATGTACGAGAAAATTTGATCATAATAATCCTCCATACAGAGGATATCTTAGATCATGCTTAGAACTCAAATGACCCTAACACCAATAGAAAGTACTAAAAACATTGGCCTGGAACATCACGGCATACTCCGGAGTCACAGGCACCAGTCAAGCACTCAAAATGCTCACCACAAGCAGCTCCTGCGCTCTTAAGCGCAACGCAAATGCCCAATTCACAATAGCCACCGAGACATGAATCCCTTGCACCGCATTCAGACCCAATTGCTAAGTTTGCATTGCATAACCCATCCACACAACTGGAAGCATAAACGCAATCGAAATCCGACCGACAACTCTCGCCTACTTTTTGCTTGGTAACCAAGGAACATCGATTGTCTTCACAACGTGAACCCAAGACACACTTTTCATTCACATCACAAGAGTCCCCAGGTATTAATCGATGTATACATTGGCCGTCAGAACAATAATCACTGTATTCGCAATCGAAGTCTGACGCGCAAGTTCCGCCCACTTCTACAACAGAATCACAAGTTCCACATAATGTTGTGTTCACAACACAGCGTGTACCCTCTTCACAAACTAAAGACTCAACACCAATACTGCAAGGCGCACCTGCACTTGATAAACCTTTCCAAAGCTTCGCGCATGGCCCCTCTATTTCTGAAACGATGGTGCCACATTCAGCACCCACGAAATGGGCCTGGCATTCATCAAGTGCGCTCGTGTTAAAGTCTAAGAGTCCGGCATCCGACAAGCCGCGATATAAGGGTAGATAACGACGAGGACAAACATCGCTCACTTTCTCTATACACTCATCGACGCTGCTCGCGTTCATCCATTCGCATCGAATGTAATAGTCGCACCACACAGGTGCCAATGCTTCACAATAACCGTCAATGGTCTGTCTTTCGTGGTCGACAACATTGCTTGAATTCGAGGTGCGGCCATTCTCATCAGTCGCCGGTTCATCTTCACCCTCACTACACGCCAAAGCTGATAAGAGGAGAGTCACAATAAGCGGAACAAAAATATAAGTTCTAGCTTTACGCATTACGTTGATGAAGCCGAGTGAACAATACTTTGAATGTTCTGAGAGTCTTGGGACGAAATCAAAGCCATTTCTTCAAGATGCTTCGCAGCCTCAGCATAATTCTGGATTGGAATTAAACCTTCAAAGCGTTCAGCCTCATTACATTCTTTCACAACATGAATGAATGCAGCGCGAATACGATTAGGATATTTTTCCAAGAGTTCACGATAGACCTCGGGATCACTTTGGCTGTTATCCCCAAAGAGCACAAAGAATTGTTCGGGAAAGGCATCGAAGCGTTTTGAAGCATCTGCAATTTTCTCTTCGATGTTGGCTCTCCCTCCGACTGCAGCACTGAGAAACGATTTCAATTTCCCTGTTTCAATCACAGGATCTTCAAATCCGCGTGCAGTCAAAAACCTAGCTGAGCGTTTGGCAAGTATTGGTATGCGTGCGGTCACAAATGTAACATCCCCCGAAGCTCCGTCACCACTTGGGCCTCGATCGAGAGCCTGATAGAGTTCAAGCACGCCGGGGTACGCTTCCGATGCACCCGCCTTTTTGACGGTCGAATCAATATCCGAGATAACGCCAATTTCACCTTTTGAGACAAATACATCTTCTGACGCTACGTTCATGCTCTTACCATCTTTCATTGCCGTACCTTGTGGATCTGATTCATACTCTGTCTTTTGGGTGGGATTCGCCGCAGTCGATGCTTGGGTTGTGGGGGCTAATGTGGGTGAGAACGCTATCATCATGGCGTAGTATAGTGTTCGAAAGCTCATTTTGGCGCTCCTAAGGTGAGCTTAGGCTAAGAGAATCGTTAGGATTGGAGAACCTAGGGCTCTTTGATGTAAAAATCACAACAATTCAGTAGATTAAGGCATGAATTGAGGCGGATTGGATTCCGAACAAATTAAAAGAAAACTCTAAATTGGGCTCGAGCCTGGTCGGATTCTCGGCTATAAAGAGTGTGGATTTTAACTCAACTGGAGTGATCATGGCAGAAAATATTGTAATGCCGCAACTCGGCGAATCTATTGCAGAAGGGACAATCGTAACCTGGCTCAAACAGCCTGGCGACGCCGTAAAGAAAGATGAAGATATCTGTGTCATCTCAACAGATAAAGTTGAGGCTGAGATTCCTGCTCCAGCAGATGGAACATTAATCGCCATTGCAGTTCAAGAAGGCGAAACTGTAGATGTTGGGACCGTTCTTGGCCAGGTTGGAGCAGCAGGAGAAAGTGCAGCTGCGCCTGCACCGACACCGTCGTCTGTCGATGCGGCTGCGACACTTCCGCCGACACCGGCAGTTCAAACACCTGTTGCCCCTTCAATTGAACCGCCTCCCGCACCTCTTGCTCCAGCGCCATCAGCACCTGTCGCAGGTACAGGGACTCCTGGGCGATTTGTTTCCCCCCTTGTACGTAAGATTGCAGCTGAAAACGGTATCTCCGATGCAGTTCTCGACACACTCCCAGGTACCGGCAACGGCGGCCGTGTCACGAAGAAAGACCTGAAAGCGTTTATCGCTGCGAGTTCGAGTGCTTCCGCAGCAGCAGTCGCTCCGGCACAGAATGCCCCGGCTTCTATTCCGGCGCCGCCGCCTGCTCCAACACCGAGCCCCCGTGCTTCAGCACCAAGCACTCCGGCTGCACCTGCGGTGGCTTCGAGTGTACCGGTTCAACGTGCTTCAGCTTCGATGACTGTGCCTGCAAGCGATCGCGAAACGATTCAACCTGCATCAACCATGCGTAAAGTTATTATGGAGAACATGGTTCGCTCACGTCAGACAAGCGCCCATGTGACAACCTTCTTTGACGTTGATTACACAAATATCGACCGTATTCGAAACGAGTACAAGAAGCAGTTTAAGAATGAAGAAGGTGTGGGCTTAACCTATACAGTCTTCTTGGCCGCAGCAGTGACACAAGTTCTTAAACGTCACCCTTATATCAACGCCGAGATTCGTGGAACAGACATTATCTTTAAGAAAGACGTCCACTTGGGAATCGCAGTTGCAATCGATAAACCTGAGCCGGGTCTAATGGTCCCGGTTATTCAACATGCTGATAAGATGAACCTTCGTGGTTTGGCGCATTCGATTGCTGACCTTGCCGAGCGTACTCGTATTCGACGCATAAAGCCCGACGAGTTGAGTGGTGGTACATTTACAATTACCAACCCGGGTAACTACGGTGCAATCATTGGAACGCCAATCATCAATCAGCCGCAAGTTGCAATTTTGGGTGTGGGTCGCATTAAGAAAGAGCCGGTCGTGATTTCAAATGACGGCGTTGACTCGATCGCAATCCGAAATATGGGTGTACTTTCACTCTCTTTCGATCATCGATTGGTTGATGGTGCAACCGCCGATATTTTTATGGGCGACCTTAAGACAACACTCGAAACCTGGTCGACACTTCCTTAAGTGTTCTTGAAAAAGTTTAGAGAAACCTGACTACAACGAACCAGCCACCATGGCTGGTTTTTTTAGTTGCTTTGGCAGGCTTGTAAACCTTCGGTTAAGGCTCTCAGCTTCTCAGGCCGCTTACCTGTAGCTTGTGCTAGCGATGACCATGTTTTCACATCAAAGCCATATCGCATTTGAATCGCCTTACTCACTTTGGATTTTTCCTCGACTGCGCTCACATTGCGTACAGCACAACCGACTTCAATCGCGGCTTTCACATAGTCTTCGACATTAAGCCTTTATTTCGGGTCTGCCTTTGGTGGGACATTTGATGCAAGTTTGGAATCGGTCGCCTGGCTAAGAACTCGATCACGAGATCTGAGTTGCTCATCCATATGCTTGGGAGTCTTCACTCGGTAGGTCGTCCAATGAATAGCCTTCGGGGATATCCTCTTCAGTGTATTCAATATCATCACACATTGAAGCTTGCTCTTCTGCCTCTTCACTCCACCCGATTTTTGTGCACAGAGCACACACTTGACCGAGAGTCTCCAACCCTTCTTCGCGGGGTTCAATCCAGTTGCAATCGACGGTCACAGCATAAAGGTCCTCACCTTCAACTACATTTGTACACACACAACTCTCGATTGTGTTTTGCACTTGAAGCTTTGCAAACTCTTCCAGATCAAAGCTACAGCCTAGGCTCGATAGCCCTACCGAAACCAAAGCTATTTTAAAGCCAAAATGAAAACTCGACATGCATCGCTCTCCTCATCCTGAGGATTCAATCGACGCATTCCCCTTATTCTTGAGTCAAAAAGACCTTTTGATCTCCATACAAAACGACCTTCATTTTGAAAATCGCAGGTAGGCCTCTTCTAAAATCGCTTTCACGCGGTATTGTACGCGTGGAGTCTCATGATGGAGCTCATGCAAGCCTTCATCAAAAACTTCAAAGAGAACGTTTTTTGGGGTCACTTTTTGAAGCTCGTGAACAAAAGACTCACTTCCTTTAAATGCACATATCGGGTCTCTTCGACTGTGGTAGATTGTCGTTGGACAGGAGACTTTTTTCGCGAGGGTAATACACTCCTCCCCGCTTTGTATCACCGATAGGCCCAAGCGCGCAGAAAGATATTGATGATTGTCCGGGTCGTCTTGATAGCGTTTAAGTTCGGCTGGCACAGAAGATATTCCCTTCCCTGCAACTATCTTTGAGTTGATACGAAACTCTGGCATGAGTCGCACGATGAGTTTGCCAAAGACTTTTGTCGCTTTGGCAGCGATATCCATGGGTACTGCAAAAGCAGGCGCAGACAAGATCGATGCCTTGATGAGAGGATCAATATCATAAGCACTCAAATAACGACCAAGAGTTAGCCCGCCGAGAGAATGACCCATCAACAAAATTTTCGGCGGCATCGCTTCGGCTTTCAAGAAGTCGATCATCTGCATTAGATCATCAACCAAGTGATCGATGTTTTCTGCATCACCTTGAGTTCCACCAGAGCGACCATGACCACGCGCGTCGTAACCGACAATATTGCAAGGAAATTGAAAAAAAGCAGCGGCATTGTTTTGATGTCTCAACGCATGCTCCCCCAGTCCGTGATGGATGAGGACAAGAGCTTGTCCTTTTCGAATTTCTCCCCAAGAAACCCAACGTATTGTTGTTCCATCACTCAAGCTCGTGCCGTACTCTCGAACTTCACGGTCGCGAATTTCTAAGGAAGCTTCGGATTGAATCTCAAAGGCATCTTCTGCATTGGTCATGTCACCCGATTCAAGATTCAAAGCACGATCCGGTAAAGTATCAAATTCGTTCATTGCATCTCCCCTTCATTCAATTGCAAGTGCTCTGTCCCTCAAAGCAATAATCATTCATAAAATACAAATGGCTTTTTGATGCCAGTGGGTCATCGGCACCCAACACATCATAATAGATATCGCTGAGGCCTGTCGTATCGATGCTCTGCAAACGATTCAGAAGTGAAGCATTCAAAGGCCGTGCCATCGAAGTGCCATTTAAATCGGGATCACTCGGTGCACCTACGTCCAAACGTGGATCGAGAAAAGAAGTATTCGAAGTCCCGTCGCTTTCCACCAAACGATCGAGTTCATATCGCGCAAGAGCATTGGTACATTCAACGCGTTGCCCCATTGCATCGAGACACCACAATCCATTACCAAGGCCGCGAATCATACGCACATTCATCTCGGTTGCGTCGCCATACGCCTGGGCAATACTCGTGAAATCCCACGACGTACTGTCCTCTTTTGAACTCAAAGTGACATTCGAAGTTTTCGCTTTGTGACAATCCAAGCATCCTCGCACACCGACATGCGTGCGTGTGGCTTTCCCTCGAATGGTATGCGGAGAAATACTCAAATATGTTAAAGCAGGTCGACTGTGTCGAGATGCATTTCGAAGTGCTGGGTCATTTCCAAGGCCATTGCGATCTCCAAAAACCTTCCAAGTGGAGCTCGCACTCGGCGTACTGATGTCCGAGTATCCAAGCGCAATGTGCATGCTTTGAACCGGCGCAATACGTCCTAGATGATCAAGGCCAAGATAAAACTCAATTGGATTTTGCGAGAGATACGAATCCACATCGTCCAAAGAGGACACTTTAAAATTAATGGGTTCACCGGTCGTATAACTCAGGTCGTTACTCGAGAGATCTGCATCAATCACAAGATTACGCCCCAAGCGATTGTTCTGCCAAGCAGAATGACACGATGCGCAGGCCATTGAATCCGTGTGCGAGAACTGGTTTTGATTCAATGTGCTTGAAATGTTCTGTACGGGCCCAAATCCATCACGACGATCATTGCTTCCCGATTGAAAACGCCCCATCGCATAACTCGCAACACGATTGTAAAGTGGCTCCCCCACACGTTCAGTGGACTCTGCTGGATAGGTCCTCACAGAATCTGGGTTCACAATATCAACGAGTTCCGGTACAAAATGGTCTCGACCATCGATTTTTGATTTTAAGATCAATGCACCGTCCGTACTACGGCGCGCCATATGCTCCATTAGATTTCCGCCAGAATTCACACATGCGACTTCATTGCCAGCGTTATCGGTGCATGCAGGCCGGTCAATCGTACCATGGCAATCCATACATTTCACATCATTGAAATGCATCGACTGGCTCATACGACTATAAATTTGACCGCTTCCATGCATTGATTCTACGCCATGACAATCGATACATCCCAAGCCGCGTTCATGATGAATATCGGCTGGAGTCTCATCTTGGCCAGAACCAAAACCAGCATTTTGAATGTCATGCTGCCAGACCTCAGTCTCGATCAAACGCTCTTCGGGGCGCTTGCGGTATAAACTGGGGTTCGCATCTTCAATGAAGTTGGTTTTTTCACGATAGGCAATTAAAGGTTGTTGACTTGGGTAATGTTCCGAACGCGAAAGTGCACCCGAGTTGTCGATTCGCCAACCTTGATACTGAGGGACTGTCTGACCGCTTTCAGAGTGACACGCTCGACAGTTGTTGTCCGGAATCCCACGAATTGAAGTTGTAAAACCATCAATCGATACCGTCTTGGCTTTCGACAACACACGATGGCTCCGAATGTGACTTTGTTCTCCAGTTTCAAGTTCAAGCTTGGGGAACCCATTACCATCTTTTGCAATGTTCGGGTCACCACTCTCGGATAAGCCCAAGAGTCCGGTTTCATAATGACACGCAGCACAGCCTGTCGCGCGATAAAAACCAGGCGTGTTGTTCTCGTGAGCATTATGAATGTGGCAATTCCCACAGGCTTGCGTCAAACCTGCCTTCAACATCGCCTCGCTCGCGTTTGCACCATGGGACAAGCCTCCCGGCCACTGGGCATCTCCGGAGGATGCCTCTGATGTTGACCATTGCGACGACGAGGGCCAACCCGATGTGTCTTCCTCAAGGTTGGTGATTGAGGATAGCGCGTCGACCTGACCCACATTCCCATTCGAAGCAATCGATTGATTGACCTCTCGGGCACCTGTATCCGCCTCACTCAGCCACGCATTTGCAGAAGTCGAAGTTGCACCCGAAAGGCCTCCATTACCGTGCTCCATCCCAATTGCATAAAAAAGCCCTGACAAAATACCCGCATTGGTTGCCATAATTGAAGCGTCAACTTTAGCAACGACATTTCCCCCCGGGAGCCCATTACCAATTGCGCTTGCGGCATGGCATTGCCCACACGAACGCCCTTGCTTTACAATCCGCATGTCTGAAGGTGCCACAAACTGAAGCCAGTCTCGTGTCTCAGGGTCACCGAGATCTAAACCTTCAAGTGTTGTCCTTCTAAACTTCTTGATTGGATCACTTTGCTGCTCAAGAACACCACCCACCGATACGGGTGCGGGTATATGCGCACGTACTTCGGAGGGCGTCGATGAAAACGTCAAGCATGGTTCCTCAACACAGTACCCTTGTGGGTTACCGCCATGACACGTTACACACGTGAGCTGCTCATTTTCTGGGAACTCCGTTGTCACCGGCCCCCATGGATGTGGATGCTCTGTTGAACCCGGTTGATCGTAGCCATTGGGCGCATGACAGGCCACACAAGAAGAATCATAACCCGCAACCTCGACCCCCGGAACAGGCGCCTGAAAGCATTTGGGCTGACATGTCGTGTTTGTCGGTGAACACTCGGCAACCGCAGGGGGACTAAAGTATTGTGCGTCGCAGTTACCACAGGTCGATACGATGAAGGAGTCCCAATCGGTATTGGGATCACACGAACCATACTCATTGCATTCGGGCGCAACATTCTCGCAAAAGCTTAGCGCATCCGCATATATCAAATCACATTGCAGCACGGAGTTGTCTTCAAGTATTAAATTCGTGCAATCCTCTTGTTCTTCTAAAGGAGGAATCACTTCGTTTTCATACCGAGGCGGCGCAGGTTGCAACTCAAGCCTCGGATCGCGGTTGTCCTGGACATCCACATCCTCTAAGTCGGGCAACTGTTCATCGAAGTCAGGTCGACATCCAACTGCGCTGACACCCCATACGATGAAAGCCAATACTCTGATCAATAATCCAGACACAGATTGAGAATGCCATAGCTACGCTTCTAATCCTATTAAGAGGACGCGAATTTAAGATTTTGAAGCCTGACCCGTTGGTATGCAACTATCCTACACGAGCGCAATTTTCTTTTCTGAAAAGCTCAAAACGACTTGGCTTATAATCCCGGTAAGAAGGGCAAAATCGTTCGTAGCTCGTCGTCACGGAACATCAAACCCGCACCAAAGAAGTAATCAAAACCAAAGCCATCAATCGCAGGGTTACGACGTTGTAAATATTGACCGCCGCGATTCCAATTCCAGGTGTTGAGAACATCATCCACGCCACCCATAAGATAGACGTAAGGCACGGGTTGCCATTTCACCATGGTTCGCCAGCGCGGCAACGCAATACCCGGGTAGGAAGGGTCGCCAAAAACAACACTGTTGCGTGGCCCCGAGAAGTTAAAGATATCATTGCGTATCTTTAAGCGCTCATTGAAAAGGAGAAAGTCAAAACCAACCGCACCACTGCTCTCCAGAAAACCTATTCGAAGCGCAAGAATATCAAAGTAGACCTTCGCCAACATCGCACTAAATCGAACACGGTTATCAAATCGGAAGATTTGTTCACGGGTAATTTGCTCGCCAGTGATGGCATCTGTTGTATTGAAGGTTCGTGTCATACGTTCAAAGGCGCCGCCATCTTGAACGAACTCAAAGAAATAGTAGCGATCGGGTCTTGGTTGTATTCTTAATTGAATCGATGTGTTGGCATTGCCACGTCGAAAGTTATAAAATGAACTTCCATCAACATGGAACTCCAAAGACGTGACCGCATCAATATAATCCGACGCACCCGCAATCGCGGCTTCAACCTTATCTCCGAGGTTCTTATCGGTCAGAATCTTGCCGGCAGCACCTTCGCCGCGCTCAATCTTACCTGTGATCTCAGACAAAGACGCTAACGAGCGATTAAGCTCTTCAAGTGTTGTTGAGAGCTCTTCGATACCGCCTTCGATTTCTTCTTCGTTTTCACCAATAACTTCCCGAACTTTGCCTGTGATCATGGATAGGTCGCTTGCAACACCTCGAATTGATGCAATTGTTGCTCGAAGATCACCGCCTCCATTGGGGCCGGACTCCGTCATTTGGCGAAAGTCTTTTGATATGGCGTTCACGTTGGCGAGAAGTTGTGTGATGCTCCCGTCGTTTTCACCAACCAATTGGTCAACACCTTCAACGGCATCACCAATAACATTCACCGCACGTTCAATTTCGCCCAGGACTCGCCGGTATACAACGGCAAGATCTTCGCCCCCATCACTACCCGTGGTGATGGCATTAAGCTGCCCTGTTATTCCTTTAATATCACTCACAATACCACTAAGGTTGTCTTCAACTTTGACAAAAAAGCTTTCGAATCGGCCGATCAAGCCACCCATTTGTGAGGCCATGGCCTCAAAGCCGCCTTCACCTTTGACACGTCGAATTCGATCACCATCCTCAAGCATGTTTGAAGACACACCCAAATCAAGAAAGACTGCATTCGATCCAAGCAAACCTAGAGTTTCTTTGCGAAGCAATGTGTCTTCTGGAAGCTGAATCTCATTGTTGATCAACAACAAAAGCTCCGCGACACTCATACTCTGTTCAGGCGCTTCGACATTCGCCTGACCTACATAAAATTCTTTTCGCGGCATGGACTTCAATTCGATTGATTGAATTACGCCAACCTGAAGCCCAGCGACAGTGACCAAGCTCTTTGCGTTCAAGCCGGAAGCATTCTCCAAGTACGCCACGTATTTTTTTGCTGTTGACGTATTCAAAGTTGAAGAACGAGAACTCAAATAAAAGAAAACTCCTATCGCAAGGGCGACCAGAACGACAACGCCTGCTTTAAATGCATTTGAGTTCTTGCCACTATGCGCCATACATTCTCCAGCGAAATTGCACCTTTCGAATAAGTGTTTAGATGAATTGACTCAAGTCTACAATCAGATTTGACTCCCCACACTGCGTAAAGGTTTAAGCATTCTTCTCGCGCCAGGTGGAAAAGTATTGTTTGACGAAAGGGTGACTCGAGTCCAACATATCGTGGGGTCCACCGAATGCGACGATTTCTCCGTAATAGATGAATGCAATCTTATCCGCGATTTTAAAAGCGGACGCAATGTCATGACTGATCACAACACTTGTAACTTGCAGTTGAGCTTTGGCCTCAATGATCATTTCATCCACTTGATCCGTTGTAATGGGGTCTAAACCCGTTGTCGGCTCATCGTAGAGCACAATCATTGGGTCCAACGCAACAGCACGGGCCAGTCCAACGCGCTTTCGTTGCCCTCCCGAGAGTTCTGAGGGAAACTGCTGACCATGAACCTCCGCATCCAAACTAAACATTTGAAAGAGATGACGTACTTTCGCATCAATTTGAGTTCGAGACATGTCTTTACGGTGTTCACGCAAAGGGAAGGCCACATTCTCATAATTCGACATCGAATCGAAAAGTGCAGCGTTCTGAAAGACCATCCCAAATTTTGCCCGAACGCGTTTGAGTTCCGATTCATTCATATTGGAGATTTCTTCACCATCAATGAAGACTTCTCCTGAACTGGGTTTCAAAAGGCCAATCAGATGCTTCATAAAAACAGACTTGCCCATGCCCGAACCACCGAGAAGAACGAGAGTCTCCCCACGTTCAACTTGAACATTCAGTCCTTTCAGAATTTCGCGTTCCCCGAAAGACTTACGCAAATCACGTACATCGATCATGAGCCCTTTTGAGTTTTGCACCTTATCCGACATTCAACTCACCCAACCTGCGTTAAAGTTCTTCCATACGTCCAATCCATCACGGTGACGGATGTGCAAGAGAGTTAGAGAGGTAACGCATCAAAACCGATATTATGCAGAATCGGTTGCAAGATTTCAGTGACACAATACGAAGAAATAAAGACACTCACCGATGAAAACACAACGGCTTCGGTTGATGCTTGTCCTACACCGCGTGCACCTCCCGACGCGTAGTATCCACGGTAGCAGCTAAAGGTTGCAATCAAAAACCCAAAGACCAGTGCCTTCATGTATCCTTCGATAAAATCGACCGGGTCTGCCCAATAGAAAGTCTCACTCAAGAATATTCCTGGGTCGGTACCGGCCTTTACAACCACGACAAGATAGGAACCAATGAAACCTGCACCCGTAAAAATAGAAGCCAGTAACGGCATCATGATTATGGATGCAATCAATCGAGGGACAACCAAGTACTGAATCGGATTGACCGCCAATGAAGCCATCGCATCAATCTGCTCGCTCACTTTCATTGTTCCAAGTTCAGTCGCCATTCCTGAACCCGAGCGTCCAGAAACCATGAGCCCCGTAAACACCGGCCCAAGCTCACGCGCCAGTGCCACAACAGTGGCAGGACCCACCAAAGCTTCAGCACCAAAGCGCTCAAAGCCAACCAAACTTTGAATCCCAATCACCAAACCTGTGAAAAGTCCCGTCAGCACCACAATAAAGAGCGAGCCAAAACCGATGTTGCTCATCTGCTCCAGTACTAGACCTATCCGAAAAGGTCTCTTGGGTAACCAATAGAATATCTCTTTACAAAAAAGCGCATAGTCTCCGAGCGCACTTAAAAATGAAGCAACGGGGGCCCCCAAACCTACAATCGCACGGACCCACAGCGCATCGTTGGAGGACGCATGACTATCCGCCTCGACCGATTTTATCTTCGGTTTCGGTATTTCTTCATTTTGAGTTGGAGCATTCACAGTATCAGTGTGGGCATTTGGAGTCACCATGCAAGTGGGTCATCGCACTTATATCTTAACCCTTACAAGCAAGAGTTAAAGTGCTGTAGCGACGTCCGCTTCTAATCTTTGAGATGACGTTGAATCAAAGGTGATATCGAAGTTAACACTTCATAAGGTATACGGCGCGTAAATTGAGCAAGCTCATCCAAGCGTGGTCCTAAAACCAAGTCTCCTGCAAGAACGACGACCGCATCACCCAAAGCTGGGAGCCCTTTCTTGGCCATATAGTCTGTGAGATCAACGCAGGTGATATCCATACACACTCGCCCTACAATGGGCACACGGACTCCATCCAGAGCAAAGACACCTTTGTTCGATGCCTGACGGGCATAACCGTCGGCATAACCGACGCGCACGATGCCAATCCAGGAATCACGTTTTGCGGTCCAACTTGCGCCATAACTTACACTATCACCACGTTGAATCTCTTTCAGTCCTACAAGGGGTGCTGTCCAAGTCACGACATCTTTCAAGCCGAGATCATAGCCCAATCGAGCTTGTCCGTCAGATACGCATGCCCCCAAGAGTGAAAGCCCCGGTCGAACCGCAACACGACAATTCATTTTTTGAACTTCTTCAATCCAGCGCGAACTATGCTCCTTCCTCAAGAGATGTGCACTGTTGGACACATGGGCTTTCAAGGGTTTTGAAGTCACTTGGCGTACATTTTTGAGCCCCAATAGGAATCTCCGCAATTGTTTTTCGACAGGGAGCCGCGCTTGATTTTCGTCGGACGCTGCAAGCTGGGTCATAACACCCTCGAATTGAAGCCAATCTCTTTTCAAAGCCTCGTTCAGTAATCCCTGAACCAAGTTGGGCGAGGCGCCTTCGCGCGACATGCCCGTGTCAAGCGCCAGATGAAAAGAGATCGAACGCCCACTCTGTTGATGCAGCTCATCAAGAACACCGAGCTCAGCCTGGCTCGACAACAACACAATCCACCGATCCGACCATGTTTCACATGTCCCGGTCTTGTGCAAATCAAAACCTTGCTCAAGCCCCTGAGTCACAAAGTCTGCACACGCTAAAATTAAGACCGAGACCTCGGGCAGTAAATTCGAGACTTGCTTTGCCTCGCCGAGCGTAGCAACAGCAACCGTCGCATGTTCAGTGTTAAAGTCATTCTTGAGAACTTCGCAAATCGATTCAATACCTGCGCCGTATCCGTTGGCTTTAATCACAGGAATTAGCTCAATGGCACTTTCAGATCGCTCCCTTAACTTGTGCCGAAGCACATTAATATTATGAATCAAAGCGCTCCGAGAAACACTGATTTGTCCGCTTCGCGTCGCATCAACTTTCATAACTCACTATGCCTTGTCGGACGGATGCTTAGAATTACAAGCGTCACTTCAAACCTGGGTCTCTTTCAAAACTTTTTAGCGTAGATGTGCGACGTACATCCATGTCCATGCAACCACTAAATACAAAGCATCAAAGCGATCCAAAAGTCCACCATGCCCCGGCAGCAAGGTACCTGAATCTTTAATGCCATAAGTGCGTTTCAAGAGGCTTTCCAAGAGGTCGCCGAGTGGGGCTAAAAGCGCTGCTGGCAAGGCAATCGCGATGCAATCCCAAAGCGTGATGGTACTCGCCCAAGAACCCAACACGAGCTTGGTAACAATCGGCCCAATAACACAAGCTAAAACTCCACCACCAAAACCTTCCATTGTTTTCTTCGGGCTCACGACTGGGTGAAAAGGAGTCTTGCCAAACTTGCGCCCCAAAAAATAAGCACCGGTATCGCAAGACCACGTTGCAACCATCGCAATGAGAACCCACGCGAAGTTCAAAATACTTGCAGGTTCGTGAGTTTGCGTTCGCGACACAAGCCAAAACATCATCGAGTGACTTAAGACCACATAAAAATAGCCGAAACTTAAACCGGTGAAACGGTGCCATACGGGTGCCAAATCTATTGTTTCCCCTTCTGTAACCTTTGTTTCACGAACACGCACCAGCAGAAGTAAAGCAACTACAATGCTGGCCATATAGAAGGGCGCTACACTACCGATAAAGCTTGGCTTCGTTGCCATCCAACATGTCAATCCTCCGATCAGCATGTAGAGATAGTAAAGACGACCACGCTCAGGAATAATCATGCGACCATATTCCCGCAAACCCACAACACTCGCGGCTGCCATTAAAAGCCTCAAGGGTGTTCCCCCGAGCCAAAACACACATAGTAAAAGTGGAAGCGCAATGACTGCAGACACAACGCGACGGTTAAGATTCGAAGCACTCATAACATGATCTTAGAGCATCGGACAAAACACACAAGAATCATTTGCATTCTTGATGCTACGAGCTTCGAGCGGATAACACTAGGGAATGAGAATCAGTCCGTGAGTTGTTCAAAGTCATAATCGGAGCCCCAGGAATCTGCGTTATCATCCTCATTAACAAGCGCAGATCTTAGGTTCTCTTTTAAGTTCTCATTGTGAATAATTTGTTTCTCATGATCGGACTTTAGCCATTCCGAAGTGACCATCGTGGACTCCGGTACAATGCTTAGAAAACGCACGAGATGGGGTAAAATCTCTGGCGTCGTGCCCTTAATTTCAACATCGCTATAGACGAGTTCCCATCGACCGAGCTCTAGGGTCTCGTTCAATTCAAGTTTCAACATGACTTCTTCTAAGAGAGCAGCTTTAACCTCGGGCTCTCGCTCACATATTTCTCGAAAGGTCGCTGGGCTTATCAAAATCTTGAGCTGAACCCTGCGCTTTAGGTTTCCGATCGCTTCCAAATCAACGCGCGAAACAAGGCCAGCATCTTTTATTTTTTGAACCTGCTTTCCCAATATGTTTGAAACGATCTCTTGGCATAAATGATCCTGATCAAGACTTAATCGCTCGATATAATGGCGCAGTTCGTGAAGATGTTCGAAAAGTTGTGCTTGTCGCTCCCGACTTATTTCGCCTTCAACCATTTGCTCTGTCGCTGCATAGGCTCGTTCGGCTTTATGTCGTGCGTGCTCCAGAATATTTTGTCGTTCAAGTTCAGCTTCAGTAAGAATTTTTGCTGCTTCTTGCTGTGCTTGATACACCTCACGCTCGATAACTTTTCGCTCGGGTCCCTTTCGTGTTCGAGAATGTACTTTGGCTTTTGTGTCTTGCCCGCCCAGTTGGTCTTTCTTGATTAACCTTGCCATTCAACCCCCAAGGCTTGAGCATACGAGCGAAGTTGGGTCTCGAGGTCCGCATCGACAACCCCGAGCTCTGTCTCGATGACAACACCATCAAGAACCGATTGGTCCGAGCGCAGTTGAATCTCTTTCACAAAACTCAAGGCATTGCGAATTTGCGACTCATGCGCTCGTAGCGCCTCGATATGTGCAGGGTTTGCACGCACACAAATCGATGAGATTTGTCCGCTAAAACGAGTCAATATTTGTGTCACCATCAACACAATTAATTGAGGTTTTGTTTGAAGATGCGCCTGCAATTGTCGATGCGCTCTTTCGAGCGCACCTTGCAAGGCAACCCGAGTGAGCTCTTCTTCCAAGTGATGCTGCTTCGCAGTGAAGGTTTCACTGAGAGACTCCTCATGACCACGACGATCGTTGAGCGCTCGCTCCTCTGCATCTTGAACAAGTGCCTTCGCCTCCTCCCGCGCATTTAAAATTTTGTTCTGAGCTTTGTGGGTTGCCTCAGCAAGAATAGCCTTAGCGCGCAAGACACTTTGGGCTGCTTTATCATCAACAACTCCCACATTCTCGGACAAGTCTATCTTCATAACTTCATGATAAGCCATTTTCTTCATGACCGACAAACTCATAGCACGAGTGTCTCAACATTATTGCAATGAAAACGACTATCGTTGGAACATAAAAACGCCCAAAACACCTAAAATTATTAAGACGGATACAAAGAGAACCACCTTCCATAATGAAGGACCACGACTTTCACCTACCTCACCACGAGAACTTCGCTCCTGAGCGAGCTTCCCCATCGCTTGCGCCATCACCATCTTCACACCTTTGTTCGCATGCGCATCTTCAGCATTGTGTTCCAAAATCACGCGATAGAGGCGTCCCAAGACGCCGATTTGGTCATTGTCCCAGGCGATTGTTGCAAGTTTTTCATGGGTCGACCAATCGTCCCATGCATTCAAAGAAGCAACGAAGGCTGTCCGAGTGACTTCCTCTGATGGGTTGAGCTCTAAGGCTTTCACTGCAAGAATCATATCATTAACCAACGCAATAGACTTTGGCTCTGTATCATTGAGGTCTTGAAGAGGGCCCTTATCCCTTGTCTTTTGCTGCTTTCCAAATACGTGTGTTGAAGCATTGGCGAGTGCCGTTTCATCGACGCTTTCCACCGCTGTGGAAAACGACCTTGACTTGCGATCTGTAAGAATCATGGTCGACACTTCATCGTGATAAAGTGAGGGTCCCGCTAACGGCTTTTGCGTTGGAGCCTCAAAGATTGATTCTAAAGTGAGCTCGCCTGGAACTTTCAATAATGCATTTGACAGACGTGTCGGCCCAGACCTTGTTGTCTCTTGAAGTCCAAGAGATAGCTCAAACCTTAAGGATGCCTCGCAGCTCAAACACGTGAAGGCTTTGGGCGCAACATCCGTCGAGGATGCCATGCGCGTAAACCAAATTTGAAGATCTTCGTCCCGATAAGGACTTGAGCTTCCACATTGAGGACAAGGCACCTGCTTCATGGATAAACTCTAATTGAGCTCGTGCTTGCTATCATCTTCAATAAGCACAAAGTCTCGTCTTTGAACTTGTGAGAGTTCAGCGCCCAATGTGTTTTCTCCGTTCTCAAGAAAAGAGAAAGGTCGATGCCAACCTTGGACCTCACCAATTGTTACCAAGCGTTGGCGTAAGTCCTCCCGACTTTCTATCCCACTCACTGCAAAAGCTTTAAGCAGAACCTTACCTGCATCATAGGCCACCGAAGCAAGAGTATCTGGCTCACGATCAAAAAGTTCTTCATAGCGCTCGGATGCCTCATCGCCGCTCGAAAGAATCAAAGGATTATGTGCGATCAAAGCACCTTCAACTTGGCCTTTCAGTCTTCGCAACAAATCTTTGTGGTACCACAAGTGGGGACCGACCAGCTGTATCGGCTTCATGCGCGAACTTGTGGTTTGTCGAAATGCTCCGATAATTCCCCGACTCTGACTTACGAGAAGGTCTTCCGCTACCAGTGCGGGAATGATAAAACTTACACTTTTAAAGTTGTCGGGAATATACAAAGCATCATAACGAACATCTCTCAAATCGACCGACGCTTCACAGGCCTCCAACGCTTCCTGAACATCGGATTTTGACAACAACGTTTCCGCGCTTTCTGCACAGTCTTGGTACTCGGGTAGCGCAGACAATTCGGGCTTACCCGCAAAAATCCTAGCTTCTTTTGTGAACGTTGTTTGATTATGCTCATAGGATTTCAACAGAACAACTTTTGCCCCTAAAGACTCCGCTTGTCTTCTAAAGTCTTCACTCATTTCGAGGCCATAGGGATGCTCCGGATATAAAACCGCAAAGCGTTTGTGCCCCAAATTATTTACCAAATATTCAACAAGAGCTTTGTTTTGCGACGCGTAAGGTGTTGCAAGCCTAAATGTCCACTGCCCAATTTCAGTTAGCGATGCCTCACGAGACAATGCCAACAAGGGGACCCCATAGTTTTCCGCCTGTGTCGCTATCATGGGTGCAGTGTCAACCATAATATCACCAACAAGGGCCATTACGTGTCCATTGGCAATCAAATCAAATGCAAGCTCTTCAGCATGTGCGGAATCACCTTTGGTATCTCGAAGCAATATCTCCAGACCGTTGCTCGTACGGATAGAGTCGGGGAATACCCCATCTTCAAGCCACTCCGGTTCAATCTCGACACCCAAGGCCAAGAGCAATGCTGAAAAGGTACTTTTACCAAAACGGGAATAGTCCCCCGACATTGGTAATAAGATACCAACTCGCCCTTTATCAACCCTAGCTAGACTCCCTGCATGCTCCGTGTATTTCGCAACAAGCTCCTTCAATACGCCTTGTGGGTGTTTTGACATGTACTCGGAACCAATAGCCTTTAAACTCTCAACCTCACCTGAAGCAAGATACGAGCGTATGCGTTTGAGATAGGCATGTTCTTGAACAATGCTTCCATCAAAAGTGTTGTCACGAATCAGAGTTGAAGTTCGCTCAACGTTCAGCAACTGATCCAAATGGGCAAGGAGCGAAGCGTTTGAAGGGTCGACGCGAAGTTGTTCATTAACCGACATCAATTCCGTGTACACAACAGGCGCTAACGAGTTCGTCATATTTGCTTCCGTTGTCCCTTTTGTCTCATCCGCTTCTTTCAAGAATGGGTCTTCCGCCTGTCCTTTGGACTCACGTAAAAGCCCCTCAAAGTATGCTATTCGATCGTGCTCATCACCTGCCCAATCTTCTTCCCGAACTTTAGCCAACCACGCTCTTGCCGATTGATTTAAGCCTTGCGCATGATTCACGAACACAAGGTCAAACATCACGGCCTTGCGATAACGTGTCTTTGGGAAGTCTTTTAATATTTGTGAGAGTGCATTCTCCGCTTCAGCGTAGCGTTGTTGGTCACGGTATTCAGACGCTTTTTTGTATGCGTCTTCATCGTCTTGCCCTTTCACCTTGGGGTTGAATACCAAAGCCTCTCCCAAGGTTGTCTTTGGCGTACTCGCACATGCTTGAAAAGCTAAAACCGACACAAGAGCAATCGACTTCAATTTCATATTCACCTGTCCTCGGGCACGTCGCCCCTTGCACATCAAACTACACTTCGCATTATAGCTTATATGACTCGATTACGCGCAATATTCTTCGGAACCCCAGATTTCGCAATCTATCCACTCAAAGGTCTTTTGCAGTGCAATACCATTGACCTGGTCGGTCTTTTCTCACAGCCGGATAGACCAAGTGGACGCGGCCATAAGGTTCAGGCCACACCGACAAAAGGCTATTTGGCTGAGAATGGGTATGAGAAGATTCCAGTATTTCAACCCACGACGTTAAAGAAAGGTACACCGGATGGCGATCAAGCCTTTGCGGATTTTAAAGCGCTTTCCCCAGACTTTGCACTTGTCGCGGCCTACGGGCGGATTATTCCGAAGCGATTTCTAAATTGGCCTGCCCGCCGCTTTTTGAACGTGCACGGCTCTCTTTTACCGAGATGGCGTGGTGCTGCACCGATCCAACGAGCCATTCAACACGGCGACCTACAAACCGGCATTGCACTCATGGACATGATTTATGAGCTGGACGCGGGAGACGTGTACACAATGGATCACCTCGAGATTCGCTCGAACGACACCAGCCAAACACTCTTTCATCGTCTGGGCGAACTCTCAATCGAAATGCTTCAAAGAGATTTATCGGGAATTCTAAGCGGCGAAATTTTGCGAAAGCCACAAGACTTCGCAGGTATAAACTATGCACATCGCTTGGAGAAATCAGAGGCCTTTGTTTCGTTCTTGCTCAATGCGGTTGCCTTTGAAAGCCACAGTCGTGCATTCCACCCCTGGCCGGGCGTCAAAGTGCGCTCGAAGGATACCGACTATAAAATTAAAAGTGTCTCGGCGTTAACCCAGACCGAAGTTGAGGAGCTCGATTTACCCAACAACTTTAAACCCGGTACACTTGTGCATGAAAACAGGCTTATTGTGGGCTGCCAAAATGGATATATCGAAATTGGTGAAATCCAAAAACCTGGCAAAGCAATGGTGAAAACAGAAGACTTTATGCGTCAACGGCATCTTGTGAAAGGCGACTCTTTTGAAGTCTTCCCAATACATAACAATTCGATTTTATGATGGGGCGGCCTGAAAGTTGCTCACAGTACGTAAACTTGATTCCACGATTCCACGGAGCGTGGTGACCTCGTCTTCGCTTAAGCGATCAAGATGTACACCAAAACCGCCTCTTCGAATGTGCGCGACACGACCATTTGAAGCGACATAAGACTTGTTCTGCTGCTCTGATATTCGAAGCTCAACACGTTCATTCAATTCAACTTTATCATCGCTTTCGATAAAAAGACCGCCTTCACTGACATCGCCTGCATAGTTCACCCAAAAGCCATCACTTTTGGAAAGGCGATACGCAACAAGAAGCGAAACCTTAGCCCGAAGATGTTGGCGTTTTTGCTTCGCCTCTTCTGAGGTTAAATCTACAAGTGTGTCGCGTTTTTCGAAGGACATAGTAATAAAATACCCCGCAGGAGCGGGGTATCAAGAGATTAGTTGAGTAATATGTTTCTATTGTGCAGTGCAAACACTTGCAAAATTCTCACCCAACTCACATGCAAATCCATCCTCCACAGTACATGTAGCACTACAACCGTCACCGTCTGTGGTATTTCCGTCGTCACAAGCGTCCGCACCAACTGCAAAACCGTCTCCACACGTATTATCGACACACATTGAGTTGTCATTCATATCTGGAATGCTATTTACGTCTGCAGGAGTTGCATCCTCAGGCAAATCGTCGGGGAAACAACCATTAATAAACTCACAGCTCGCGCGAGTTGCGTCGGCACAATCCGGGTCAACAGCGCCGCACCCGCAATCGCAACCATCATCAACACCATAAAAACTACCGTCACAAGTCCATTCCGCCGGCAATTGTATACATTCTTGAACAATTACACCATTACAAGCAAACCCATCTTCGACTGTTGTGCAGTCCGCTGAACAACCATCACCATCCACAGTGTTTCCATCATCACAAACTTCACTTTCAACAGCAAATCCATCTCCACATTGGTTTGCGACACAGACACTATTCTCACTCGCATCGGGTACAGTTGTAATATCAGCCAAGCTTTCCACACCTTCGGGGAAACATCCTGAAATCGCATCACAACTCGCAGAAGTGCCGTCTGCACATGCTGGGTCTTGCATGCCGCACCCACAATCACATTCTTCACTGGACGCTTCGTAATAGGTACAAGTCCAATCCGCACCTGGCGATGCAATACAAAGTGATGGTCCAACTGGGATCGGTCCAAAAAACGAAGATTGAAGTTCTTGACCACATAGGAACCCGTCTTCTACCTCACATGATGCGGAGCAACCATCGCCATCGATATCATTGCCATCATCGCACGCTTCGGTAGTGACGTTCCCATTTCCGCACACATCTGCTTCACAAATCGCATTATTCTCTGCGTTAGCCACCAATCCTTCGTCGCAACCAATTGTGTTTGCGCAACTTGCTGCCATACTATCGGCACAGTCGGTATCAACAATACCACACCCACAATCGCACTCAGAGTCACCGTACCAACTTGCATCACAAGTCCAGCCTTCAGGCCCCTGATTTGGTTCAACCGTATCGCTAGCATCGCTAGCATCACTAGCATCACTAGCATCACTAGCATCACTAGCATCACTAGCATCACTAGCATCAC
>JAHDBA010000021.1:25919-45698 GCA_020630615.1 Myxococcota bacterium
TGTCTTCACTCGGATCGGTCATGCCAGTTGGATCTTCAGTTGGTTCTGTAACTTGATCCGTCGTGTTTGAGTCGTCATCATCACTGCTGCATGCTGCGAAGGTCATCATTGTCATTGCTAGAACGAGCTTAAAATATTGCATCGATACTCCTTAAGGGTTTGCCTTAGTATTCCAAAGATTTTGAGCTGCGCAAGGCCCAAGGGGCACGCAATAAAAAAAGCGAGCCTAGGCCCGCTTTCGCTTCTCAATGTATCAAAGCTAGTTGCTGTATTCTAGCGCATCACTAAGCATCTTCATAAAGTCGATGAGACCTAGCATGTCTTCAAGTTCACGCTCAGCATCTTCTAAAGCGCTTCCGGTCGCACCTGTATAGACGTTATCGACGAAGTCCTGTGCTTCTTGCAACAAGGTCGCAGCGAAGTTTCCTCGTCCATCTGAGAAGTCATATGCTTTATAGGTCACGCCCGTTCTCGGATCGGTAAAGGTTACAGGAATGAAATTTGCACCAACGCGAGTTGGGTCGTTGCCTGAACCGTCGATTGTAATTCGAGAACGGTCCCCCAAGTCAAGCACAGAATCATAAATCGATGAGTATCCAAGCATTGAGTAAAAGATTGAGTATATCTTCAACCATCTATTATTACTTGGCTTGATTGGTGTGCCACTAAATGTCGGCGCTGGCGCGAATGTTCCGCCTGTTGGACAGTCAGGGTAGTCCTCGAGATTGTCTCCGCCATCCGGGAAAGAACAACGAATCTCTTCATCGTACACAATCAAGGGTGTATCTTCAATCGTGCCGTCCGACATATAGCGGTACGCTGAAGGCGATGTGGTATCCGTCATCATGCCCAAAAGCATTGCTTCAAGTTCGGGTGCAAAAGTTCGATAAAAACCGATATTAAACGCACCAGGATTCAAAATGTCTGAAAAGTTTTGATAGAAGAACGCGTCATTCGACGTAATCGCTTGAAGTGCAACAAGTTTATCATAAACGTGACCAACATTCTTCGGTAGGTACATCTCTTGCTGGTTTGTATATTTCGACTGAAGCTCTCGACCAATACTACGGTCAACTTCCATTGAGCTCGCACACGCTCCACTGACTTCTGCTTCAGGGACATACACACCACCATCCAAACAATAGGTTCCAGGCTCCGGCGTTTGTAATATTTTGTTCACAAAATTGAGGCCAACATGCGATGCCGAAGACCAGTCTTGAATAACCGGTAAAAAGCGTGCAATACTTCGTCTGAAGAAATAGAAGAAACGGTACGTGTTAATTGAAGGGTCGAGATAACGTCCATATAACCTCGACATCCACGAACCTGCCGGATCTGAGCTACGCGCACCCAAATAGGTATAGAATGGGTGATAGATATCATACATCTTTTGATTGTTCAGAACAATCTGAGTCAGAGTTGCTCCTTTATCAAAACGGTTGCATGTGACGTTACCGCCACCCGCCCATTCATCGGTACAAAAGTCATAGGGTACACGGTCCCAGTTTTCTGCGTGTGCCAAGTAGTCGCTAAACTTCACGTATCGACGTTTGTACATATTCTCAGGCTTCTCTTCGATGCCAGGAATCTGATTTGGCTCCACGATCGCAGTTTGGTCACCGTTGTACCGGCCGTAAACCGCTTCATCGTAAGCGCTATTGATTAAGTTTGTTTGCCCTGAAAAGAGTGCTGGAAAATGCTCATAGGTAAAATTCCATGTTCCAATATCATCCGGGTAGAACTCTTCACTTGGCAAGACCAAGCCGTCCCCGTTCGCATCTTCGTCAAAGATCTCAACCATCTCGACATAGCCCATATTGATTGTGGCTTGATCGTAGAGACCAACTCCGCCCCAATCGCTATTGAACTCCTGATGATAATCCATGATCGATGAGTAAGCAAGTTCATCACGAACTGCGTCCAGCGTTGGTGCCCCGGTTAAACCTTCAAGGTCGCTATCCCCACTACGATCGTAACGAGTCTTTGTGTAGTCAATTTCATCAAGACCCCACCAACCCGGAAAGAAGTTGAGAGCGTCTACTGATCCGCTAAAGTTATGACGTAGGCCCATATTATGTCCGAGTTCGTGAGCAGCAACACCGATGAAAATGTTATCACGAATAAGCTTTACAGCCTCATCACGCGGTAACCCACTCATGCGTGCAGCAAGGGACGCGACACCAGGCTCAATATCGCTTTCGAAATAACAAAAGTTACGCTTACCAAAAAACATATCACGTGCTTTCATTCGTTCGACGTCCGATTGAATCCCACCTTCAACGGTTTTGATCGTACGGTCGGCATGATAATTTCCATGCGTATGCAACTGAACAAGCGCATCGGGTACACTTCTTCCGTTCCATGAACTTGGGCGTGCTTTCATCCTTGCAGTTTTTTCATCTTGTCCAAAAGCCGCTGCATCCCGAGAGAAAAGCTCCTCCATATCCGCAGACACTAAAAACTCGTCTTCGAAATTGTACTCCTCACTGCCCGAGAGATACGCATTCACTTTTCGGAAATTTGAACCTACCGCACTCAATGGCATCGGTCTGAAATACTCTGCGTCACTTAAACGATCGTGAGCTTCGTGTCGTTGACGCAACATTTCGCCAGCGTGTTTGTGCCCCTCATTGACATGCGCACGTTCACTAACACCTTCAATGTAGTCTCGTATCTGTGTACCATTGATTAAGTCTTCAAACTCTAGGTTCCCATTCATCAAATCGATTACATCGCCAGCCCATTCCGCATACGTCATGACACTTGCACCGTACATGTTGGCATTCGCAGAAATAATCTCACCTGTGACTGGGTCTGCAAATGCAGGACCATAACCGAGAGGACCCGCGACTTCTGGTTTGTGGGCCCAGTTTAAGTGGCTATAACGTACGTCACCGATTTGCTCCCAAGCAAATACTTCATCGGGTGTAATTTCTGCTGTCTTGCCCAGGTAGGACGTGTATTCAAGCTCACCTGAATCCTTGTTCGCGACAAGGATAACTCCGTGCTGCTCAAGATGGCGTCGTCCCGCATCTTCTAAAACCGCGCATGCTTTTTCCATATTTGCGACACCTAGATTCGAGCTCTCAAAATCTTCTCCATCACCAAGGCCGATCCCAGCGTCAACTAGGGCTTCTCTCAGTTTCAGCTTAGAATCATACTCCGAAATATAGGTATCAATGGCATCGCGATTACAAGTATTATCAACAATCTCGAACATCGCACCAAAGTCATTTGTTAAGCTTTCGCGCGTTGTTCCTTTTGCCGCAGCGACAGCATTCGAAAATACCGTGTTCCATTCGTCAGCAAGAGGCCCCACTGCGTCTTGCATAAAGTCCGGGTAACCCGCATTGGTATAGAAGGTTAGCTTTTTGGGAGTACGATCTTTGTAATCGAGTTTGTCACCATTCTCATCATAGGCATTTTCCCAGAGGTTAAATCGCTGAACATAGCTCTTTCGGCCTGTCACCGTAGCACCGCGCTCGCGGTCATAATGGTGTCTTTGCGTTCTGAAAAATCCATGATTCTTCCAAATACCATCAGTGTTTTTGTAACAATCTTGAACGTCACCATGTGCGGGGTCACATATTGATTGTGGCCACTCCCAAGTTAGAAGCGTCTCCGTATCACAGAAGCAAAACACATTACCATTCGAATCCGTACAACCTGGAACTAAGATCCAATTGGTATCGGGTCCACATTCCATTTCTCGATTGTTATTATCCAAAATCGCCGCTCCACCATTTCGCTCGCTGGGGTCATTTGGGTTACCGATTCTACGAATGAATCCGAAACCCTGCACGGAGTCGTAATACTCGAGCGCGTCATAGGTTTGCTCTTCAGGAACTCGCATAAACGAGAACTTCACTTGTGCTTCAATACCTTCACATGAAAGCCCACCCCATTTGTCTAAGTTTTGACACGCAGCAGGGTCCGGAGATAGCACAGAGGAAATAGTGGTCTCTACGTAATCTTTGGTGATTCGTGGGCGCCACGGGTTTGAAGGTCGGTCCCCAGAGTTACGATCGAAATTGACTTTAGACATCGACTTCACCATGCCACCAAAGGTTAGGCCACCGTAAATCTCGCTGGGCCCAGCATAACTTGACCAGTCAACCCGCATAAACTCACGTTCCCACCAGGGCCGGTCGTTCGTATTCTCTTCGATCACATTGTTCTCGACACCATTCGCCACATTGTATTGCCGACGAATGTCGAAATGCGATTCAATTGGAAAAGCAATCGCAACACGACGGTCACCCGCGTTACCGACATCCGTCCCGATAACTTGCTCGTAAGTCAAGTAACCAAAGAGTGTGTCTTCAGTGACTTCCCAACGAATGCGACGGAGTTCATCCTGGAGCCCTTCAAAGAGCATTGCACTCGCATACTGTTTTTCAACGACAGTCGCGCCCATGTACCATTCGCCGTCAAAGATATCCTTGCTTACGACGTTCGGCTGCACTCGACTAATGTCATCAGCGCCTCCAAAGCACCCACTTAGCAATGTGCTAAATACAATGGCGAAAACATATGCCAAATGTTGAATCGTTTTAGTGTTCATAATTCTTCTTCCTTGAAGGGTTCTAGACTGAGCATTCATTTTTAAACTCGACATGATTAACCCCCAATCCCACCGATGCCGTACATCGAATTAAGCTGTCGCACGAAGTAGAGTGTATCGATCCAATATTGATACCGCTCTTTCGCAGCTTCAGCTCTGTCTTCCAAATCTTCTAGAGTACACCCCGAGTCAACACCAGGCGTAAGCTCCACTGGGGCCGAGCGACAATCAAAGTTATTCCCTATAATCTCAATGCCAGTATAACAGTTGCAATAGTCTGTAATCACACCGGTATTAATACACGTCTCTAATTCTTGATAGCGAGCAGCAAGAACCTCTGCTTTTCGTAGCATGTCTGCAGCGATCGGCATTGGAGTATAGTCTAGAGCTTCAAAGGTATGTCCACCAACCGGATCGGTGAAAGACACTACGTTTTGGAATGTGTTCGACGGGTCAAGCGCAGCGTTGTCATCGAGGCCGCCATCCATCGCAAGCATCAACGCTTTTGTGAAGTCGTATGTTCCGTCATAGTTATCAGTCATCCACGCTGCACCATAAAGAAGGGCTTGGTATTGATGGTTGAGCGATAAGTCTGGAAGCACATAGGTGTCGCTTGCAAGTCCGTTGGGAACACCAGTGTCAACATCAAAGACTTCGGGCAAGTGATATACACCGTCAGCATCGACAGTACCGCCAAGCTCTGCATACTCCCTAAGGATAATATCATGGAATATTTTTCCAACTTCATCAGGGAAGAGTTTGTACCATGAAATCGCAAAGGTTCGTGGGTCTGAGAGCCAGTCCGTACGAGGAAAATCAGCCTGTGGGAATGCCAACATTGTAATCGCATCATCTTTTGCATAGGCATGACCAAGATATTTTAGAATGAAATCATCCATTTCAAACTCGGTGCTGTCAAAAAGAGTTGGGCGTCCGTCACCGAGTGGAACATAGGTAAACTCTGCTCCGTTTAAGAGGTCTTCCTGATCGATGATGATATTGCCTGGAACCTGCTCGATTGCTTCAGCAACAGTTTCTAGATTGAGCTCCACGAGCGCTTGTGTATCGCACGATTGGCCCCACCCAAAAGGGACGATAAAGTCAGAGTTGCCTTGGCGCAACTGATTTAGAGTCTCACCATTTTGAAGTCTCTCATGGTCTTCAAGCGCGGTGAACGAAGAAACACGATCACGAATTTGCGTCATGTAAGGACCATTGTTTGGTTCAGCAAGAACGCGAGCAATATGGTTCATGCCCCGATAGACTGTGCGCTCCAAATCCTCCTCAAGATACGTGCCAGGAAACTCAGGATCATTCGCGCTGAGGTATGAGAACCATTGCATTTTCTGGGTTGGATCATACATCGAATAGAAATCAGAACTCATACCACTTTGCCATGTCGGATAGCCGATATCCCAAAATCGATCGCGGTAAAAATGCGTAAAGAAGTATCGAGAATAGTAGTTGTACTCATGAAAGCTTTGGTTGGTTTGAAAGTCTGGCCCATAATCGCTTGGTGCACACCAGAGATCGCGGTAAATATCACTGCAGTATCGATATGGTACGGTGTTCGCGGGAAGGTCTTCTGCCTGTGTGAAGTCCCATGAATAGGGGACATAGGTGCGTGATTTGACATCAGTGGCACTGGACATCAACTGACTTGGAATATCACGCCAATTTTCATAACGAAGCCATTTCTCTGTTGCTCGCCATGGTTCTTGAGTCGTACTACCGTATGAACCGACGCTTGGATTGCTATCAAAGGTCTCAACAAGTTGCCCATAACCGAACATGATTGCTGCCTCATCGTACTTACCCAGACCGCTCACACGCGTTGTTCGCACTCCTGGATATTCCATCGTGGTGGAAACCATATAGCGTTCAGTCCCAAGACACTGTTTGGTTGTGAGACTGAAGTTTTTCTCTCCGTCTGTTTCGGGCGTAAGGTTCGCAACGTTTTGCGCGCAATAATCCAGCATTGAAACGAAACCATCGATTTCGCTTTGCTCAAAATCTGCTGCGAGTGTGACAACACCGTTGATTAAATCGTCACGCGCGTTTGCTGGATCCGTATCCAGTGACTCGATCAACCAGAACTTGTCATCGTAGTTTAAAGCATCCATCGATGAGCCAAAGTTGTGCCGCAAAGAGACTGTGTGCCCAATCTCATGTGTCAGAATTCCATAATAAAGAGCTTCACGAATTTTAAAGAAGCGTTCCTGTGAACTGAGACCCGCATACTCGGATGCCAAACCCACAACAAATTGATCGACAAAAGACACAGGATCGATACCAAGTTGACCAAGCGCACGAACAAAATCATCTTCTTGCTTCTGAACAGGCTTAATGTTTCGTACCGGCGAGGCCTTATTTAAAAGTGCTTCTTGAAAAGAGCCATTGGCACGCTCAAGGTCACTGTTCGTAATTGTTTCACCAAGAAGAAGCTCGCTTTGCGGGCGCATGACTTTTGATTCGATGTCTGTCCCGCTAACACGCGATAAGCGAGCAGCAGACCGGCTCGGTGACACTTCACGTAGATTGCCTTCAGTTGCCATCATATCGCGAACACGATCACCCAAGGTACCGGTTGTTCCATTTTCAAAATGGGTCTCTTGGTACTGCCATGTTTCTAATTTTTCTTCGATGTAGGAACGAATGTCCGCACCACTCAAAACGTCAGTCAACTCAATATCGCCTTGAATCGCATCAATTGCTTCATTGTATCGGTACGCTGCACGATCGACCGTCCAGGTTGCCATATTGGCTGTACCATGAATTTCTTCGCCCGTTGTGGGGTCGGGAAGAATGGTTGCGAGCCCAGACCATCCGGATGTGAAATAATCGGGTACCCCATTAATCATATTGAAACGGATATCCCCAACACGTTGATATTCAAATCGAGCGTCCCCTTCTTGATCGGCGCTAACCCATTCAAGAGCCGTACAAATACGCTCGAGGTCATCTAGAGCTTGTGTTTCGGCATTCTGATAGTTGGTCAAACTCACGCTTGGAGCAAGGAAGTTTCCATCCGCGTCGTAGAGCTTTAAGGCCTCTAAACGCGCAACGACCGACTCAAGGGTACCATCAAACTCACGAGTAACGTAGTCTTTCCTGGCAAGCTCTGTCACTTCCTCAACTTTTGAAGAGTCCAAGTTGCTCAAAAATGTTTCGACATTCGATACGCTGCAACTGTTGTCAACAACTTGAAACATATCCGGTAAGCTTTCATCATCGATTCCTGAGTATTTTCCAGGCTGCAATTCAACAACAAGTTTCTTGAATATTTTATTCCAATCTTCACCAGCATCTCTGGATGCCTGTAAAAGCGTTTGAGGGTGACGAGCATTCATGTACCAAACAATAGGCTTTGGCGTTCGGTCAGCGACTGGTATTTCATTGCCTTCGTCGTCTAACCATTCCTCCCAAATGTTGAAACGAATAAGATAATCGATTTCGTTGAACTTTGTTTGACCTCGTAGTTGGTCATACGCTTTGCGGCCGAAGAGGGTAAAATAGCCGAAACGATCGCCGATGGGTGTTCGTTTTGCATAACCTTCATTATCACGAATCTCATTACCATCCGCATCTTTAAGGATCATCGTTTCAGGATAGTTGAGTGGTTGATAATCACTCTCGTCATCGATTCTCCAAAAGCTCATACGAAGATCGGATGCAACGGGGTCAAAATGGCGGAAGAATCCTGGCATGCTCCACCCAATAAGATCGTAGATGGTTCCTTGGTGGAAAATACGGTTGGTAATCTCAATATATCCTTCATCAAGATCAAAGCGCCATCGTCGTGGGTCAGCAGGATCTTCATGGGACGCCTCATCGATAACAGGGCTCATTGTAAGTGTGCAGTACCCAGTCGCCATGCTTCCACCATGGTCCGCACAATCTCCCGCCCCCAAATTCAGGGAGTACTGGTTAAACGCTGGCGCATGGTTCCAACTCCAATCAACACGGAAGTATTCACGCTCATACCATGGTCGGTCCGTTGTGTTTTCCACAATCTCATTAGTCGTTTCACCCGTGACTGCTTGGTATTGTTGAATACGGTCAAAGTGGCCGGTAATCGCAAAGATTGCGATTGGCTCACCTACAAAACCGTCTTCGCCACCATCAAAACCAAGGTGTTCTGCGTCAGGGCCGTAACCGGCAGTGCCGCCATCTTCGGTGCCGGGTGCGAACGCGTAGTCACGATATCCAATCAAATGGTCTTCTGTAATCTCCCACTTGATTCGCTCCATCGCAAATCCTGATTTACTATCACCGAGTGAAATTACGGATGTATTTGGGGCAGCCCCTACAACACGATTACCAAAGTACCAAGACTTTCCATCTTGAAATGGCGCTTTCTCCCAGAAAGGATTTACAGAACGATCAATAAGATCGTTACGTTGTGAGCAACCTCCAAGAAAACTCACTCCCAACACTATTACAAGTATTGAAAGTAAACTTTGTTTTCGATTTACTCTCGATGATATGTGCGCTTGACTCATATTCACTCCTGGCTCAAAGGACCATTTTGTGGCGCTTGGGAAAACGGCGCATCCACAAAGCCGCTAAGTTTAATTAGAAGCTTGTGGTGAGATTGAGGTAGAGAGCGGTGAAGTTATTCCCCGCCTTACCAAGGTTAAAATCAAAGAATGGAAATCGAATGCCCTCGTTGTCTCGAGTGCGAAGAGGCTGAAATGAAGTCACGCCCGCAGTGAGCTGGTAATTTCGTTTTGTGGGCAATCCCCATGTGTATGAAATATCACCAAAAGTGAACTCGGCTTGAAGGCGACTTTGCGCGCCCGTTGCAGCATATTCACTGCTCCATCGATCACTGTCATTGGCAAGTGCACGATTAAAAACATGCCAAGTCCCGACAGCAGCTGCAATCGTGTGCGAACCGCTCTTACCGCCGCCGCCAGAAAGAAAACCCACAAGCGAATTTGCCACGTTCCCAATCGTAGTGCGTCCTGGAATGTTACACCCACCGTCACCTTGATCGAGTGCTCGGCACGTTGTTGCATTGATCACAAGCTCATCGGATGTGTTAATCGTTGGTGAGCGCGCATGATGAGACCATAAGGTGAAGCTTGGAGTGTAGATTGCCCCAAGCGTTGTTCCACCTTTCGTTGTCTTCGAAAGTTGAAAACGTAACGAACCACCACCACCAAGGAGACGATTCTGCTGACGTGAAAAAGCAGAGATTGGCGCAACCAAACGAATGGTAGGTGTAATATTGAAATTGACTGCTTTGTTGATCGCGAAAAGGTTTGGAAACATCCAGTTTAATGTGAAATCCGAAACAATTAGTTGTCGTTGTCTCGTGCCCGTCAAAAGGCCATATCCAGCTGACTGAAAGTTATTGAGCCATTCCAAACCAAAACTCAGTCGCGCGGATAAAATTGTTGCTGGCAAAAATCCCTTCTTAGGAATCCTTAAAGCGGGCGTGAGCGATAAGTTTGTTTGCCAACTGGGGGTATTGTAGGAGCCCGGTGAAAAAACACCAACACCAACCTGATTGTTTAGTGACGCAGTTAAACTTAGAGGAAATGTACTGCCGCTCGCGACAACACCACCAGCAGCAAGTGCAGCGACACCACCCGTATCTTCGTCATGGTGATCACCCTCTTGATCACCCTCATTTTCACTCTTCCCTTCAGACTCGATCGTTTCACTTAACGTCGTATTCTCTTCATCGTTTTGAACAAGTAATGTACGTTTTTCGTGTTTGCTTTCATCTTCGAGAGCGCTTTCGGAAGCAGCGGTACTTGAGATTGAGAAAAAGAAAGTCACTAATAATATCGCAAACTTGAAAGTATGGATTCGTCGCATATTGACTCCAAAAACGGTACATTGCCCCACAATGCAGCATTGCGTGGGTTTAGCGAACTTAGACGCAAATGCAAGGGTCCCGTAGTCATCGTAAATCTTCTTCAAATTATCTGTGCGAAATTCCTCTATCGTTCGCTAAAGGAGTCCAATAAAGATTTGAATTCCGACTCACTGAGAATTGCCAACGCGCAATCATCCGACTCCTGAAGTTTGAGTGCTTTTCTATATTTTGTACTCTTGGATATCTTTTCAAATGTATCTGCTTCACCATATATTAAATAATCCAAATCTTTGGTCACAGAGCTTGGTGTTTGTGCACCTTGTTCACGTACCCGTTTCTGTGCGTGTTTACGGTCCATAAGGCTCATTTTACCCGTGAATACAAAGCTCTTGTTCGCCAATGGCCCATCATTCGATGACATAGAAGGTGATGTGACGATTATATATTTTAGAATCTCGGATAACTCGTCTGAGATCATTTCAAATCCCTGTATAATGCTATCAGCAACAATGTCGCCAATTCCGTGGATTTCTAAGATCTGCTCTCTGTTTGCTTGATAGATTCCCTCTACATCTGCAAATCGTTGTACAAGCAAGCGTGCGGTTTGAAGTCCCACGCCCTCCAAACCCATAGCCGCGATCACTTGCGCGAGAGGATATGCTCGCCTGGATTGAAGTTCACTCACAATCTTTGCTGCCAACTTCTCACCCATACGGGGACCATCACAAAGTTCGCTCGGGTCGAGATGAAACAAACTCGAACGGTTGGTGATGAGATTGTGTTTTAGAAGAGTGCGGATGTGTACTTCACCCAGTCCTTGCAACTCCATCACTTTTAAAAAATACTGAATTTGTCCCGCGATAACATCAGGGCATTGATTCGGAGCAACACAATATAAAAAGTCATTCACAACACGTGTCGAACTCCCACAACAAGGACACCTTTCTGGGGATTGTAATAGTGGCTTTGTTTGCGGTGTCGCCTCTGCTTTGTTCGAAGCTTCATTCAAAACACGTTCCAAATGCGGTATCACACCGCCTCGACGCACAATCTCAACCCGTGCCCCCTCGCTCAACTGAAGTGCTTGAAACATCCCCCAATGATGTAGTGAGGCTCTAGAAACACTGGCACCGGACACAAAGACCGGTTCAACTTCGGCAACCGGTGTAATGACCCCTGTTCGACCTACCGACCACGAGACACTTTTTAAGGAAGTTATCGCTGCTTCGCCTTGAAACTTATATGCTAAAGCATAACGAGGATGGTGCGCAGTCTCACCAAGACTTCTTTGGCGCTCACAGTCCGCAACTTTGACGACAATGCCGTCCGTTTCATAATCCCAACTCGCGCGTTCTCGCTCCATTGCAAGAACTGCATTCACAACTTCTTTTGGGGTCTTTGCTTCGTGAAAGGGCGGCAATTGGAAACCAAACGATTGAAGTAAATCTTGCTTCTCCGCTTCACTTTTTAGCATGGGCCCCAAGAGGTCGTAGGCAAAAAAGCTAAGCTCGTACTTCCGAGACCGTTTCGGGTCTTTTTGTTTCAACGCACCTGACGCAAGATTGCGTGGGTTTTGAAACTCTTTTGAATACCCTTCCTCAAATCGAGACAAAGTCATGAAGACTTCGCCACGCACCTCGATAGGTTCCACTACATTTTCTAAGCTTTTGGGGATTGTCCGTATATTCAAGACATTTGCACTAACGTTTTCACCATGAGTGCCTCGGCCACGTGTTGCAGCAACCTTGAACTTACCCTGTGCATCATAACGAATCGATAAAGCGAGGCCATCAATTTTCGGTGTGATGGTCCAGTCTTTTGCCCCAATCTTTATTAGGCCTTCCTCAAGGGCAGAGGCGCCATACACTTTATCTAAAGAGAGCATCGGATACGCATGATCGACTCGGTCACCCGCTTGACCGACATAGGCTTCGCCGAGTACTCCCAATATTGCTGCCTGTGGGTTCAAGGCCTGGAGTCGTTCAAAAAGTTGGTCGTAGGTAATATCACTTATTAACGTTTTGGATTCATTCCAATATGCGTTGTGAAACCTTTCAACCAATTTCTCAAGCTCTACAACTGTAATATTGGGCAAACGACTGAGCAGTTCCGCTTCTTGCGCCATAGTCAAAACATCATCACTCATTCTCATCCCCTAAAATCTCACTTTGTAATTGTATGGCTGGCCGGCCCAACACAGAAGGTGTCAACGTCTTAACCCAAAACTCCAACCAACCTGTAATCGACGTGATTGCCGCTGTTGTTGCACTTGATATTGCTAAGGAATTCGCAAGATTCTTGTGAATCATCATCGCGTGAACTCCCCTTTGCCGATACGCATCTAATGTTTGTGCCCCGCTTCGTTTTTCCAGCCTTTGGTTATTTTCATCAACCACGATTGGACAGTGCGCCCATTTGGGCTTTTCAAGGGCAAGAGCATTGTAAAGTGCAATTTGAACTGCTGTGGGGCCAAGGAGGTCTCTTCCACGCACTACTTCACTTATCTTTTGTGTAGCATCGTCTACAACAACTGCTAAATGATAGGCAAAAATACCGTCTTTCCGGCACAGAACAGTGTCACCACCCAAGTGATATGGGTTAACTTTTTGAGGGCCAAAGTGGCGATCTTCGAACTCAATTACTCGATCTTCGATGCACCATCGGAGCACCGTGCCATCAATCCACAATTCAGTTCTTCGTTCCCGACACGTTCCTGGGTAGAATAATCCCTCACCGAGATGTGGCGCTCCCCCCGCTGATTTAATATCTTTTCGCGTGCATTCACATTTAAAAACATGGGTATGTTTTGCAAGTTGACTAATTGCATTTTTATATTGTGCATCACGTTCACTTTGTTTGATATCGGGTAAAGCATGATCCTTTGGCTCATCAAAATCCAAACCAAGCCATGCAAGATCGCCTCGCATACTTTCAATATATTCGGGTCGGCTCCGCGCTTTATCGAGATCTTCGAGCCGGTAGAGACATACGCCACCTTCTTGTTTTGCACGTACCCAGGCAACCAAAGCAGCCCAAAAGTTGCCCATGTGCAAGTGCCCAGTTGGTGAGGGTGCAAAACGACCAATGTACGTCATTTCTAAATAGTGGGACACACTCAATAAAGATCAAGGCATATTAATAGTGATATCCTGCACATTCTAGAAACAAAAATGCGCCCACAAGAGAGGCGCATTCCCAATCAGTGCTTCATCGCTCGCATGGTTACGCGCCAGTCATTTTTGCGACTTCTTCAGCAAGGTTGTCTTGCTTTTTCTCAATGCCATCACCGACCTTGAAGCGCGAGAAGTTTGTAATACTGATTCCGGTTCCAATCTCTTTCGAGATTGTTTCTAGAAGAGCCGATACTTTAACGTCAGGGTCTTTGACAAAACCTTGTTCTAGAAGACAACTTCCAGACAAGAACTTATTCACCTGACCTTCCACGATGCGGTCGACAATATTCTCGGGTTTACCATCCGCAAGCGCTTTATTTTTGTAAATCTCCCGCTCACTTTCAACAACATCTGCGCTCACTCCCGTACGATCGATTGCAAGTGGCGCTTCTGCAGCAACATGCATCGCAAGGTCTTTACCAAGTTGAGTAACACGTTCTTCTGAAGCCTTTGATGCATCATCAAGAGTTAACTCTACAAGTGACCCGATCTTACCGCCATCATGCGCATAAGAGCCATAGCAATGCCCACCATTCAGTACAGTAAAGCGACGTAAGGTAATGTTTTCACCAATGGTCGCAATCTTGCCCTTCACGAGGTCTTCAACTGTTGTTGACTCATCTTTCACAAAGTTTTGAGCGTAAAGAGCGTCGCCTGCGCCCTGGTCATCCGATTTGACTTTACCAGGGCCTTTTTGTGCAACATGCTCGGTCAAGTCAGAAACAAGACATTGGAAGTCTTCGTTCTTTGCAACAAAATCTGTTTCGCAATTCACTTCAAGAAGTGCAGCCTTACCATTTGATGTAAAGATGCCTACGAGCCCCTCTGCGGTAACTCGACCGGCTTTCTTGCCCGCTGAAGCGAGCCCCTTCTCACGAAGCCATTTGATCGCGGCAGTCATGTCGCCTTCGCTCGCAGAAAGTGCTTTTTTGCAGTCCATCATTCCTGCGCTGGTTTTATCCCTAAGTTCTTTTACTTGTGCAGCACTAATACCCATAACTAATCTCCTTATGCGTCTGCTTCGCTTTTGGCTGTAGAGTCCGAATCAACAACATTGGCAGGTGCTGCCGCATCTGCAGGCTCGTCATCTTTTTTCGCACGAATAACATCAACTTGAGGTGACTCTTCGCTTGCTTGACGTGCTTGAACACCTTTTGTCTTTCGACCCTTGTCTTCCGACTTTTTGTCACGAAGAACTTGCTCACGACGTTGTCCACCCTCGAGACAGGCATCCGCAATCTTTCCAGTGAAAAGACGAATCGAACGAATCGCGTCATCATTCGCAGGAATGACGTAGTCGATTCCTGTTGGATCACAGTTTGTATCGATCAACGCAACAATCGGAATATTGAGACGTTTTGCTTCCTTCACTGCAATATGCTCACAACTTGGATCAATGAGAAAAATCATTGACGGCAAGCGAGACATATCTCGAACACCTGACAGATATTTATCGAGCTTTGTGAGTTCGCGCGTCTTCGAAACGACTTCTTTTTTCAAAAGGCGATCAAATGTTCCGTCCGTACGCATCTTTTCGATGCCTTTCATACGCTCAACAGAACCCTTGATTGTGTTAAAGTTCGTTAACATCCCACCAAGCCAACGGTAGTTGACATAATATTGCCCAGCACGTTCGGCTTCTGAACGGATCACCTCTTGTGCTTGCTTTTTGGTACCCACAAAGAGGACTTTGCCACCTTTCGCAACCGTATCCGCAACAGCTTTGAACGCCTTGTCAAACAAGCCGACTGTTTGCTGAAGGTCTAGAACATAGATTCCGTTCCGTGCCCCAAAGATGTAGGGTTTCATTTTCGGGTTCCAACGTTCGGTTTGATGACCGAAGTGGGCGCCCGCTTCCAACATTTCTCTCATTCCAATTTGACCCATGTTCGCTCCTTTTTGGTTTTGTCCTCCATACGACTTAAGTTCGACACCCCGACAAGGGTTGCACCAGAACTTCTCCAGAAATCAGGTCTGCCTTCAGGCTCGTATGTGTGGATTCGGGAAACATATCCCGTCGTTACTCTATCAATGACCTGCTAACCCTACGAGTTAACAGACCCATCAAAATCTTATGCGAGTTCAACTTTGTTTTCACGCAAGAGTTGAGACAATGACTTTTTGTTCAACGTGCGAATTGCTGATGTTGAAATTTTTACGCGAACAAAGCGCCCCGTTTCAATATCATAAACTCGTTTGGTTTGAACGTTCGGGCGCCACTTCTTTTTGGTCTTGATGTTCGAGTGCGACACCTTGTGACCGTTCATAATCGACTTACCTGTCAGTGCACATTTTGCCATAATTGCCACCTTGGTTAAAATAGAGATCGTTTGCTAGCACAGTGTTTGCCTTTTGACGAGTGGTGTCACGTTTTAGTGAAAGAAAATCTGAAAACACCCTTGCAACGATCAATATATGCTTAATAAGGCCTTATGATTAAAGTGTTAAATCTAAAGATTTTAATGATCTACTTTCTCTATCTATCAATTTTTTCTTTTCTTTTTGGTTTTGTGCCGGGCTATGTTCTTGCTTCAGGCCTCTTATTTTTTCAGCGGGTTGTTTTACCTGAAACATTGCTTCGACCACTAAATGAAGCGATGGCGCTCTTTCAACAAGGTCACCTTTCGGCGAGTTATAATCGCTTTGTGGATGCGGAAGAGCATTTTAGGGGGGCTCCCTGGATCGAACGCTTTAAAACTCTGCTCTTTTTATCGTTTCAAAAAGCGGCTTTTAAGGACTTGGCACGTTTAGGTGCCCATCTCGCCGAGAGTCGGATTCATCACCAAAAGAAGTAAGCAGTTATCAATCGTTTAGGGCTGCCAATTGTTGATCGCCAGAACATCCGAGCAGTTTGCCCCGCGACTAAGCCTAATCTCATTGAAAACTTGAGGAACACTTGATGCTCTTCGTTCTGGGTCGGTATCGGGCGCACCATCCACCTCGAGAATCTTAATGATGTTGTCGTTTAAAGTGATGACTCCATCAATGCGATCCAGGGAAATTGAGCTCGACTCCCAAGCGAGAATCCGTCTTTGGATGTAGTAACTGTCTAGACTTTGATAAGGCCAGGGCGCGCCACGAGAGTAATTAGTGACACCCCAATGACCGTCATTTTCTTGATCATAGACACCCGGGTGGCTTTGCGCTGCGCTTTGAGAACTTGGGAATGTGCCGTTTAAGGGGTCATCCAAGGTGATACCCCAAAGCTCCACAAAATCCCTTACACGAAGGCGATCGTCAACGAACTCGACTTGTTCAAGATTTAAAGTGGGAACAGTATCGTATGTCGACTGATCGAGATATGTATCCCAATCGATATCATCCGTTTTATAGAGTTCACCACCGCACATTTTAGTCGACTGGGTATATTTATTTTCAATGTCACTCCAGTTTCTCTCCACTAGATAATAAAACTCGGACCCACCCAATCGCCAACCACCAATGCCGACATTGGACTCGCTCCAGGTTTCAAGACGCAAAGCCCAAGTGCCCGCAAGCAAGCCATTCGAGTAGTCGCGTACAATTTCACTTTCGGTCGAATCTGCACTCGTCTCAATTAAATCGGCAATTTCCTGAACTTGTTCAGCTGCGGCTGCATCGTCAACGACTTCATTGTTTGCACTGCAACTCGTTGTAATAATTGTGCATCGGGCAGAACACAGTAAATCGCCACCACCAAAACCTTGGCTTGAACATGTTTCGCCCGCAAAATCGATTCCGTCACACGCTTCATTGGCCTCGATTACGCCATCTCCACATACACCTGAGTCGCCTGCACATGCAGACATTAGTGTACTGGTGAAGAGAAAAATAAGGGAAAGAAAACGAACACTGTAAAAACGATGATGTACTTTCATACGTACGTTGTAACAGACAATTTGAGCGTAACGCTAAAAATATACTTCTCCGATGAGGGAAATAATCGTTATTACTTAGTAACTTAGAGGGCCTGGATGATGAAAAATATGCCGCAGCGCTCCATTTGCAGACGAGAATCTAGGATTTTCCAACTTTTGGAAGTGTACTTTTACTCAATAAAAAAGCCCCACACATGATGCCTAACCCTACCCTTGCTCCGTTCCCAGCCTGGGGGATTCGGGTAGACACCATTGCGGGGCCTGGAGGATCGAGAGGGATTCGAACCCTCGGTACGTGTGAACGCACACACGCTTTCCAAGCGTGCACCTTCAGCCACTCGGTCACCGATCCGAAGTTCTCTTCGAGCCATTACTTTCATGGCGGACTTCGCACAAAACATCAACCCTTTAAGTTGATTTTATCGATGAGGCTCTACATCAGTCCATTTTGGCATTTGCAGATTTTTTTATCAACGTGAGGTGTGGTGAGCGTAAAAAATTACTGGGTTCAACAAGAGCATCGCGCTCAAGTATTGTTCTATTCATCAGTTTAAAATTGATTTGGTTTGCGGATATTGAGAAGTCTTGTTGGCCTGCAGCATGCATGAATTCTGTAATAATCTCTGAGCAATAAAATGCCTCGTTTTGAGGTACAAAATCATAATCGTAACTTTGTCCTTCTAGCTTTTTGACCTTTTCAAGGCCACGTTTGACTCGATCGTTTGAGAGTTTAGTCGGGCGCATGATTGCAAATGAGTCTCTTTCAAATCGGTTGAAGAAATCTTTAACGCTTTCTCGGATTACACCAATTTTATAACTGTCTGCGCGCGTTATATCCAGACCACTTACGATCTCCAATGTGTCCATCACCCGTTCGCCAAAGCTGCGACCATTTATTGAGGTTGCCATCGAATGCAATATTTGACCTTCCCCGAGGTAGAGTGCGACATGGGTCAGCGCGCCTCCGCCACCGCAAAGTAAGATATCGCCAGGCTTGGCGGTGCGCATTTCCTCTTCCATCGTTTCACCAGCTATCCGCTCCTTTGCAGCAACGCCGCCCATCCCCCAACTAAACCAGGTGAGTGCTTTTCGGACTTTCTGCTGAGCTGTGGATTCGAACGAGGTTGCATGTTGATCATCGTTTGGTTGCCCTTTACTACTTTTGGTGTGATCCACCACGCTTTGACGATCATAAACTGAAAAACGAGGTAATATTTTAGAAACAGGCACCTGAAGCCTCCCATGAAACAAGTCACTCTATTCTAAAAACAATAGACTCAATGCTAGTATTTGGATCTTAAGGGATCTAAACATCCTCTGAAATTCGTATAAGAAACTTTTTGGAGGAGAGAGGGGGATTCGAACCCCCGAGACGCCAAAGACGTCTACTTGATTTCGAATCAAGCGCGTTCAACCGGACTCCGCCACCTCTCCAGAGCTCAAAAGCTATCACTCAATCTAGAAAGTTCAAGATTGACCACGCTCGCAGTACTCAATTAATCATCAAAGTGAGTTTCCATCTGCAATAATCTGGTCCATGAACAATTATAATGGTAGCCAACCTTTGTTTGGAGGATTCTATGAACGAGAGCACGAATAATATGGAAGTTAAGAAGATTGACCCAGAGCCAACTGTCTCAACGAAGTCCACCTCAGGAAAAGAGCAGGCACTGAAGTTTACCTTCGCCTTCCTTTTGGCACTTTTGGTCATTTTTGGTACGTTCACCGCCTTCTTTACAGTACTTTCTGCGGGCCCGCGCTGGGAAGAAGCCACAACCTTTTGGAAAATACTCTTGGTTACAGGTGCTATTTCGCTCGCAGTTGTCATTCCAGTAGTTGCAACAATTTACCTCCGTAAACTTCTCATGAGAACAAGTCTTGGAGGCTCTTTTCGTCGAACGATCCTGTGGTTGGGAGCCCTGTCGCTTCAAGCTCTTGTTGTTTATGGCTTCCTCTATACGAAACTGACAAGACTCGCAGAGATTGGGCATGCTGCAGACGTTACTATTCATGAACAATTTCAAGAACTACCCAAACCGGTCGAGAGTGGTTTAGGCTGGGTGACGCAAAGGCTCAACACATTCGATTCAGAAACGCCTTTCACGCGCAATGTTAAAGATAGCGAAGAAGTTGCTACTATAGAAACCGCCGAAGACGTGAAAGCTGCAGACGTGAAAACGGAAGACGTGAAAACGGAAGACGTGAAAGCAGAAGATGTGAAAGCAGACGTTGTGAAAGCAGACGTTGTGAAAGCAGACGTTGTGAAAGCAGACGTTGTGAAAGCAGATGTTGTGAGAGCTGAAGACGTGAAAACGGAAGACGTGAAAGCAGAAGATGTGAAAGCAGACGTTGTGA
>JAHDBA010000022.1 GCA_020630615.1 Myxococcota bacterium
AGAACCGTGTCACGCCGAAGGTCGCGCCGATTCTTTTTGATTCGGGAGTCCCGTCCGCCCCGCCAAGCTTCATGTTCGCATGAAGCATTCATGGTTGTGTCTCTGGTAACAGAACACGTGCAACGAAATGATGTCCCCAAACCACAGAGGCTTACTTCGGTGCAACAATTTGTAGAATTCGGTTTCGGTGTTCAACCATTGATTTGTAGAGTTGCATGATAAGTTCAATACATTTTTGTAAGCGTTGCAGTTTTAGATTGACATTCTGCAACCTAAAATAGGCGCTTTGGTCTCCGGCTGAAGCCATTTCGCCGAGCTCTTCAATTTCGTCCTGCATGCTCTGACGTTGAGACTCAAGTCGATGAATCACGCTACCTTGCCCAAACCCCGATGCTATTTTCGGGTTATGCGGTTTCGGCGCGTTAGCACTTGATTGGGACTTGGTGTGAGACTCTTTTTTTTCGTTATTCGTGTCTGCCGCTGCCTTAGGATTCTTTTCAATAGTCCCTGCACGCACATCCAATAGCGAACCGCCACCTGTTTTCAGCTCAGCCTTAGGGGCCGGTATGGAATTGGCAATTGCACCAATAGATTCTGTCGCAGCACTTTTTAATCCACTCATGGTGTCGAGTCGGTCGAGGGTGTTTGGTGTGAGGATATCTGCGAGTGCGGTCGAAAATTCACTTGAGAGTTTCTCGACTTCTTTCGGGTCAATACCAAGTGATTCACCACCCGCAGGCGAGATCTCCTTGAGGTCCTTCAATGCATGTGTTGCATTTGAAAGTGCCTGTGCGCTTGGGACGCTAGTTTTCTCAAGCGCAGTTGGAGCAGACGTGACGTGAAAGTCGGGTGATGAAAGAGAATTGAGTCCGATATCGTTTGGCCGATCCACAAGCGCCGAATGGGATATTGAAGAGATCAACGAAGTTGGATTAATAGTCATTATGCTCCCAGGAGCCCAAATAGGTGCTCTTGCTAAGACTACGCACGAGGCAGAGATTTTGGCGTAACGCCTACGTTTTCGGTGGCGAGCTCTCGGATGTTTGTCGGATACCGAGAAGAAGATTCACAATTACATGAACAATTTGGCGGAAAAAGGCGTCTCAAAGACAGAATGATAGGAGCCTAAGCTTTGAGTGTAGGTGATGAGTTCATTCCAATATGCATTGCCTCCCATAAGTGAGGAGTCACATAGGACCAAACATTGGAGTCGCGCTCGTGTTAACGCGACATTTAAACGCCGCGGATCCTTAAGAAAGCCAATGCTTCGATCTTCGTTGCGATAGGTTGTGCTTCGAACCGTTGAAATAATCATCAATTCACGTTCTTGCCCTTGAAAACTATCCACTGTTCCAAGAGAGACACCCGGCGAACAATGCGAGTGAAGACAAACTCTCAGATACTCGAGCTGGGCACGATAAGCACTAATGATTCCCAAAGAATGTGGTGGCGTATCAAAATCACTTAGGAGATCGGCAATTAGTTCCGCCTCCAAAATGTTGGTCAGACTCTTACTTTGTGGGTCGTACGTCGCTTCAAAACCTGCGCCTGCAACATCCAAGAGAATCAGTTTTTCTTTTTCCGAGAACCATGGAAGGAAAACACTTGGGCTTGGCTTGGTCCATGAATGTTCAAGTCTGTTCGAGTAAAAGGACTCGGATGCGAAATCGGCGATTGCATCGGGCATTCGGTATTGGGTTTTGAGCGCATGGATACTTATTCCGCATTGTGGTCGCTCTTCGGTCTTACTCATTCCCCAATCGTGTGAAGGCCATTTACTCGGTGCACAGGCGTTATAAATTGATTCGAAAAGTGATTTACCCAAGTGTTGTGTGCCGAACTCGGAAAGCGTTACCGGCGGAAGCTGACGGTGGTCCCCACACAGGAGGATTCGTTTGCAACGCATGAGCGCGGGAACGAGGTCTGGACTCTTAACCTGTGAAGCTTCATCGACAACACATATGTCAAAAGTATCGTCCCGAAGGTATGGCAGGAAACCGACAAGTGTTGCGCACTGAATAGGATGTTTTGCCAAAACCCAGCGATCGCTTTGGGTGCGAGTGTCACGGAGTGCCTTGAACAACCCCTTGCGCTCCTTCAAGTCGGCTTGCTGAATCTCTCTCTCCAATTCTCGGATGGCATCCGCGTAAGGCGACATGCTGCGATGAGTATCCATGCTGAACGCCCTTGAAGCGTCCAGGATCCGGTCAGGATTCCCCAGCCGAAGAAGCATCTCGCCTGCACCAATGTCATCGAGCTTCTCCACCAAATTATCGACTGCATAGTTGCTTGCAGACAAGACCAGAACTCGCATCCCGCGTGTACTGAGGCTTTGTATAATCGATGCGAGCGTGCGGGTTTTCCCTGTGCCAGGTGGGCCAAGTATCAACTGCATCGAAATTGAACCTTGCGCAGAATCCCATGCATCGCGTTGTTCTTGATTCAATGGAATACTTGGTGAAAGGGTAGCCGGTTCATTGTACGGTGTTTGGCGCGCGTTTATCGCACTGCCGGAGTCCAGGGGTTGTTGAAAGTACGTCCGCAGCTTTTCAGAATTTTCTGCATTCACAAGAATTGTTCCCCAGCGATGAATAAAATCCTCATCTTTTTTAGCGGAGTCTAGAGCTTTGAACACTCTGCGCTCATGCTCTGGGTCATCAGCCCGAAGAAGGTGGCCATGCGAGACTCCTGAAACTGTTCTGCGGAGCACGACAGTAATCCCTGTGTCGGACACCCTCCGGACCCATCCGTTACTTTCCTGCTCACGAAGCCAATCGTTATCAGGCCAATGTTCAGTAAAGCGAATCGCTTCGCCTCTTTGCCAAACTTGCTTTTTAGCCCCCGCAATGCGCCCAAGCCTAAGAAGCGTAAAGTGGGCCCCAAACGCTTTGATGTTTTCGCAACGTAGGCCTCTCTCGCAGAGCCCTTCAAGTACAAGATGCCCAAGGCTTGAGTCATCGTTGGACGATTCAACCCAACTTTTTCTTCGTTCGGACGCTTCAGACTCTAGCGCTGCTCTCCAGGCAGCAAAGAGTTCTGACAGAGCTTCAGCTTGTCGAGCGTCGTTTGTTGCGTTTTGCTTTTTCAATTTTATTTAAAAGTCCTTCATATTTCGTACGGGTACGTGCCAGTTCGTTCATCACTTCATCGTACTTTATTTTCATACTCTCGTGAGCGTCAACCTGCTTTTTGAGCTGCAGCTCTGTCGCGACGAGCCTGTCATTTTGTCGACGAAGCTCATCCGTCTTTTGCGCCACTTGGTTTTCCTTTTCTTCAAGTCGATGCTCGTAGTGGGTCTCCTCTATCGATATTTGCGAGGATTTTTTGTGCAGCTCGGCTTCATACTTACGCTTCAGTTGTTGGTGCAACCCAAGTGTATGACGCAACTTATTTTTGAGTTCCTTAATGTTGTTTTCGTACAATTCCATTTTACGTGCTGCTTCGACATCGCGGTCACTGCGTTCCTCTTCGTAGCTTTGAAGACGTGCCTTCAACTTTGCGTTCATTTCACCAAGCCTCTTTAGGGTGTCTTGGGAACGTGCGTGCTCCTCCTGTAGTTGCTTGGCTCGCGTCTTCACAGACTCAGAATCCTGCACTTCTTTGTCAAATTTCACATGAAGTTTGCGGTGTTTGTCTTCAACGGCACGCACCTTCGCTTTGGCCTGTGCACGGAGTTCCTTGAGCGCGTTTTTGAGCTCAAGGTGTTTCAGTTGGGTCTCAGCCTTCAATCCCTCATAGGCCTGCTCGGCGTGACGGATCTCGTTTTTGAGTTTCTGTTCGCGAGCTCGAAGATCTTGCGTCGTCTTCTCTAACGCTTTGAGTTCTCTGTTGGCATTGTCTGTAGTCGCTCCGAGTTCCTTTAATTGTTGTTCGTGTTGGTTTAAGAGGCTTTGGTGCTGGCGCTCGATTTGATTCATGAGAATTTTGTGTTTGTTCTCTGCCGCAAAGAGCTCTTCTTTGCTTTGACGGTGTGCTTCTTCCCGGTCACGAAGTTGAGTTTTAAACTCTCTATTCTGAGAATTCATATCGCTGAGTTCGCTTTCTTTATCCTCCAGCTTTTGGCAAGCGTCTGCATAGCGGTCTCGGATCTTTTGGGTTTCAACTAAATTTTCCGCTTGTATGTCTTTAAGTTTCTCAAAATTGCGTTGTTGCGACTCTATTTTTGCATTTGCCTTGCGAATGCGCTCTAGGTTAACGTCACGCTCTCGCGTTCGTTCATCCACCAACAAGGACATCGAATCAACCTGAATTGTTAAGCGTTTTACATTTTCCTCTAATGAACGTTGATGCGTCTCTTGGTTTGCGATTTCTTCTCGAGAATTCTTTAGGTTCTGCTCGAGAGCCTTAAGTTCACGATGACGGTCTGCCAGTAGCGCGTCTCTCCCTTTTAATGTATGACTTAGGTTGTCGCATTGATTCTTCGTTCGAGAGAGTTCGTCACGGAGGGCGTTTCGTTCGGCTTCAACACGAGTTGCATCCTTGACTTCATTCTTTAAAGTTTCATTCTTTGCAGACAGCTCCTCCACATTGAACTGACTTTCTCGAAGTTTAATCGCGAGCTTGTTCTTGGCGTCCCTTTCTTGATGCAAATTGGCTTCTTCCGTTGCGATTCGTTCCTCCAGCAGCGGAATCGCTTTGAGCTGATTTTTTAACGCGTCATTTTCTTCCTCGTGCTTTCGAAGTTCAAGCTGAGCTGAATCGATTTTGCTTTGCAATTCTCGCTTCGCAGCGATGGAATCCAAGAGAGTATTTCGGGTGTCCTCTATCTCTTGTGATAACGCTTCGATTTTGGTCTCTGAACTTTTGAGTTCTGCCTTCATCTCGGCATTCACCTTGGATTGCTCAAGCATGGTTGTGCGCATCTCCTCTTCAGTGTCTTTCCATATGGCAAGCGCGCTATGGTGTTTAGCAATTTGAGTTTCGTGTTCGCTTTTAAGAGTTTGGTACGCTGTAGATTTTCGCTCAAGTTCAAGCTCTACGCTTTGGCTTTGTTGTTCCAGTTCCGACACGTCATGTCGCAGTGTAGCGTTGGCTTCCTTAAGGTGAAGAAGCTTATGTTGGACTTGCTCAATTTCATTCTTGTGTTGGCTCTGAATTGCCTCGAGTGATTTCTCATGTTTGAGTTCCAGATTTTTAAGAGTTTCTTGAGAAGCAGAAAGGGTCTCCTGCACCTGCTTGCGCTGAAGTTCCGATTGACTTTGTAGTTTTGAAGATCGGCTCTCGCTTTGCTTAAGCTGACTCTGAACAGATGATAAATCACTCCGGGTTTGGGTAAGCTTAGTCTGTGCCTCCTCATACTCATGCGCCAGCTTCTTATTGGCCCGCAACTGAGTCTTACTTTCCTCTCGTAGTACTTCCAAGTCTGCATGCTTTAAGTTCAGAGCATTCCTCTTTGCGCTAAGCTTTCCCTCCAGTTCGGTAATGCGTCTGTCTTGGTTGTTTAAATGGGAAGAAAGTTCAGCATTCCTTCCTTCAAACTCCGCATTTTCTTGCGATAGCCTTGCCCAGAGTTTTGCGGCGTTTTCAAGGTCTTTCTCTAAATGTCGCACGGTCCGTCTTAAAAATTCTTCTCGGGACTCGTCATCACCTTGGACGCCGATCGGATCACTTGATACACGGACGAGTTCAAGCTCTTCCGTTAAGCTCTTTACCTTTGTATTTTGAAGCGCCCTTACTTTATGAACTGGACTTTTTTTGAATTCCTGCGCTTTTTTTGGGGGGACACGATTCGCTTCTCGCGATTCTGCCGGCGTGTTTTTGACAGATTGCAAATCGTCCCCAGGTACAGGTAACGTACTTTTTAAAGACCGTCTCGGAGGCTGTTGGGGCGGTGATGCTAAGGACTTGTCTTTGGTACGTCTTTTGGGGGGCGCTTGAGATTTGTCTTGAACGAGCTTTTCGACACGTTCACACCACGACTTGAGCTTTCCGTCGTCTTCCAATATCGACGGGGCAAGTCCTAAGACGCGACTGCTTTGTGCGCCCTGGAGAGTCGCCCGAACAACATCAGGATCTCCATAAACAACAAGAACTCGTGTCGCTTCCTCCGATAGCGTTTCGAATTCCTGTACCCGAGATATTGTTTTTGCGGTATCTTCAACGCCGCATAAAATCACGGGCAGGCGACTTTCTTTGCAGATCGTAGTGAAACGATTTTCCGGCAATGCTTTGATCCGAAAGGAATTCTTCGCAAGTGAGCTTGTCAGCTGATCGGAAGCAGCATCATTCAAGCGGATGAGTATTAAGTCTAAGCCTTTCACTGGTTTAGGATAGTGCAAATCCTCGTTCTAAGTACAGTAAGCTGGTTGTATTGTATGGATAAGTTTGCGTGAAAGCCTCTTTGAAAAATTATTGCCGCCAAACCTAAACACAAGTGCGTAGATCTCAATAGCCGAGTGCTTATGGGTGTGCTACACCCACATTGTGTGTCTTTTTTTGTGGAGTAAAAATGAATATTGGAAGAATTGTAACAAAAGTCGGTTTGACCATGCTTATGGTGGGGACGATTGCGTCGGGTTGTCAGTGTGGAGAAACTCAACCGGGTCTTAGGCGTACCGGCCCCAAAATTCATTTACCGGCATGTACAGATCCCGCGACGCAGAATGATGATGGCACTGAAGTGGGTGGATATGAAAACTGTGCCATTACCTTTGCACAGGCGGACCTTTCGGTTCGAACTTTAGAGGACTTTGTGGTGAACAATCACGGAGAGGATGCCCTCGCGATTGTGGGAATCGAATTTTTGAACGACGATAACTTTTCCTATTCGGTCGATAAAGTCATTTCGCTTGAGGAGCCGCATATCATACCGCGCAGAACCTACGGGAGCACTCTTCCTTTGAGTTTTCGACCGCTGCAAGTTGGGGATGAGTCTGCTGTGATGCGCATTTATAGTAATTCTGTGAACTTGGATGACGAGTTTCTCAGTGACTGGGAGTACTTACCCGAAGGGCAAAATGCGACAGAGTCGATCTATTATTTGGATGTTGAACTCGGCGGCTCGGGTGTCGATAATGGGCTACCAAAATATGATTCTGACACGGAAAATTGCGACTTTGGTTATGTTGCCATTGGTGGCGGTTCTGCGACATGCGATTTGTTGATTGCGAATGTCAGCACTGAAACGAATCCTCTTCGTGTAAAACCACTGCGTATTGAAGGCGGAGAGCTTCGACTGGATGATGGCGAAGGGATGTCTTTACCGGTCGTTCCTGAAGGAAGCACCGACCCTGACGTATTTCGCTTCATGGGCAACCCACCGAATGGTAGTGAAGAAATTTACCCGGAAGCATTTGAGCCGGATGACGAAACACTCCTGAGAAGTATTACCTTAAGCTTTGGCTTCTTCCCTGACGCACTTGGTATCTTTCACGGAGAAGCACTGCTCTATACAAACGACCCTGCAAATGTGACCGTTCCTGTGCTGCTTGATGGGGTGGGAGTCGAGGCTCCGGTTTGTGAAATCCGCGTTAAGTCTGTAAACGGTGTTGATTACGATTTAAGTGGTGATGCAATCGTTCCGCCGATTGAACCCTTGGATGATGTTGTTCTTAGTGTGGAAACATCCTCACCCTCACCAGACGCAGATACCTTGGTAGCGGCGGACTGGAGTGTCATCGCAAGGCCAAGTGACTCGCGTATTGAACTCGGAACTCCCCATGCGCTTTTTACCGGCTTCGTAGATCAAACTCCTCAGCGCCGTCCTGGCGTGGATACAGCAGGGCCTTATGTGATTGGTGCACGGGTGCAAGACAGCCTCGGCGTATGGAGTGTCAATGCATGTCGGCTTGAGTTTGATGCCCGCCCGCGAGATGGCTTCTTGGCACAGCTCACCTGGGACTCTCGTTCGGATCAAGACCTTCATGTTGCGTTAATGAAAGACGGTGGTTTCTGTCAGTTTGCTGGGGATCCAAGTTCTGGAGACCTATCCGGCGCATGCGAAGACAGGGACAATCCCGGAGATTGCTACTTTGGCAATTGCCAGGGGGGGGCAGATCGATGTCTTGATTGGGATGATAATGGCGAAAATGGCAGTGAAGGTGATATTTGTCTGGACCGTGATAATGTACAAGCTTTTGGCCCCGAAAATACGAATATCGATTCTCCAATCTTGGGTCAAAGTTACCTTGTTTCCGTCGATGCATTCTCTGGAGATGCCTACAATACGGTAAAGATTTTCCTTTATGGCGAGCTCGCATTCGAGCGCTCGCGAGAAATGGATAGCAGTGATTGGGATGAGTTTGCCATTGTCCACTGGCCTGATGATGAGATGTCATTCCCGTGTATTGAGGATTTATCGACGCAAGAAGATGAATGCCCAGAATACTCAGATAGAATGTAAAGCAGGCTGTTTTGGTGCTTCTTTCGCAAAAAGGAGCATCGAAAAAGCGAATTGAAATTTTAACGAAGACGGTGCATTCGAGTTGCGCCCATGACGAAAGCTGAATGGTTGAGGTACCAATGAAAAATCTTCAGATCGGTAAATGTATTGTGGTTAGTATAATGTTGACGGGCTTGGTAGGGTCTGGTGCTTGTTCGAAGGATTCGACTCCCGAAGAAATCATCGATGGGAATGTATGCGAGGCGTCAATCGATTGCGGCTCAGATGACTTTGTGTGTGTGGGTGGGACATGTGTCCCCGGGCAATGCACATTTTCTGCCGTGGATGCGCGCGAGGCTGGAACGACAGACCCGGATGTCTTAAAGTTTGGGTGCGGGGCTTGTGAAATTTGCTCGCTACAAAACACGTGTGTGGCCGACCCGAGTGTCCCTTTGGGGCCTGTGGGGGAAGTTGATGAGAGCGGCAATCCCCTTATCTTGGGACCCGAGTGCTTAGAAGATGGTGAGTGTGGGACGGGCGAGGTATGCTCTCGTGGTACATGCTACAATGCAGCAAGTCGTGATGAATGTACGGCGAGTCACCAATGTCGCGGTGGTGAGCGATGCGACGTTCAAAAGAATATTTGTGTTGATGACGTCGGCGGTTGCAAGTTCTGCGAGTGTTATCCTGAACTGTGTTGCGATGAGACAGAACGCTGCGACACCACGGTCGTGGAAATCGGTCGATGTGTTTCGAATCAGGTCCAAGACGAGTGCATGAGTGACTCGGACTGTTTTGAGAACGAGCTCACTCGAGGCAGACCTTTTTGCAGTGAGTTGAACCGTTGTATTCAGTGTCGCGAGAGCGCCGATTGTGGCCCGGGTCTTTTCTGCAATGAGGATGGCCGATGCATCTCAGAGGAGAGCTTTTGCTTAAGCGATGACGATTGTTCAAATGACACGCTCTGTTTGGTGGCTGAGCAAACGTGTGTTCGGCCGGAATGCGAAGACGACCGTGACTGTGAAGACCGACGTGAAAGCTGTGATATCAGCACGTATACGTGTATTCTTGGTGCTCCAGACTGCTCGGATGATGACTCAAATGAGCCAGACAACACTCTCGAAGAAGCACAAAGCGTTGAACCAGGTCGAGAAATTGTCGGAACAATTTGCCGTGAAGACACAGATATAATGGTTTTTGATGGGTTACCTGGACATCGCTATGATATTGTTGTTCGCTTTGACTCTTTTGATTTCTTTTCATCAGCTGACCCTTTGACTGTGTCTCTTCAGGGAAACACCGGGGAGCAGCTAGCATTTAATAACGACCCAGACTTTGACGGACAAGTTCGTATCAACGCTGTGACACCGCAGGATTTCAGCGGGAGTCTTTACCTTTTGATCGCTGGAACGGGTGTGACCCAAGATACGTGGAACTACGAGCTGATTATTAATGAGAGTCTCGCAGGAACAACAACAACTTGCGATGATGAAGTCTCCCTTGGGGTTGAGCCCAATGATACACTTGCAGACGCATATGCATTAGAACTTGGCACACACGACCTTGTTCGTTGTGGGGAGAGTGACGAAGACTATTATATCGTCAATGTCAGCAGTCGGAAACAGGTTGACTTTGTCCTGACCAATGGTGCGACTTCTGGGTGGTCTTCGATTTCAATGGAGATCTTTGATGCTGCAGATCCAACGGTACTTCTAGGAACGCAAAGTTCCTTCTCGAACGATTCGATCGTGAGAGGTGCTGAGGGTGTAGAGAATTACATCTTAAGAGTTTACAATGACGATTTTTCGCCCGATGAGAACCAGGGCTATACCATCTCGATTCGTGAAACCCTTCTTCCTGAGGAATGTGCGAACGATGCACTTGAGCCAAATGGTGTAGCAGATCTTGCTTCACCCATGGTCGGGAACACCGTTAGTGGACAACGCTGTGGACCTTCAGATGTTGATATGATTGCCTTTGATGTTCCCGCATCAAGTCTTGGCATTATTGAACTCTCTTTTGATTCAGCCTTCGGTGATTTACAGGGAGCAATCTTTGATGCAACCAACAACGTTGTTGCCACCGTAAGCGGGTCAGGTGGGAACGACGATCTGCTTGTCTTTGAAACTCCGGTGGTCGGGAGCCTCGTAACGTATTATTTAGGGGTTTTTGGAGACCCCGATGCTTTCTCTACAGCATCCGTGCAAAGTTACGATGTAACCCTCACACTCTCCGATGCTGCAGCATGTTCGGTGTCTGAACCCTTTCTTAACAACACCCTTGAAAATGGAATTTGCTTTGATGTAAGCGCAACCACGATGACTTGTGACGCACAAAGTTGGCCAGCTGGATACATGACGCCAACGTTGGCAACATGTGAATCCGCAACAACTTTTACGCCGGGTTGTGGAAATATATGTGGTGCAAACGACAGTGATTGGCACCGTTTTGGCCCGGTCGATGGTGAGCGCCCAATGACGGCGACGCTTACGTATAACCCATCGCTTATTGCTTCTGGATCCCTTGGGTTGCGTTTTGGTCGTAGTGATTTGGACGGGTCGAATACTCAAAGCTTTTTGCTTGGGGACAACAACCCTGCAAACAATGGGAATGTCACCGTGACAATGGTCTCAGGGATAGTCGGGAACCCTAAAGAGTACGGTGTGCGCGTTGAACCTCAAGGTGAGGGTCCCTTCTTGAATGTGCCGTACAGCTTGGAGTTGAGTGTCGGGGCTCCGTGTTTAGAAGACAGCTTCGAGCCCAACAATACTGATTCTACCGCGACACTGCTGCGGCAAGGCGGAGCACTGAGTGCGCCATTTACAGACAGCGTGAACGGCACCCTATGTACTGCGGATAAAGATTTCTTTAGCTGGGTGTTGCTGGCAGGAGAAAGTGTCACTGTGACCTACTTGGGACCTAGCGGATATGGGCTTGAGCTCAAGCCTGCGTCCGCAGCTCCCGTGAGTGCCACTGAGCTGGCTGGGACATGTCCACTCGGTACAGTAGCGGCTGGACAAACGTGCCAGGCATTAACGTATACCAGCAGTGCAGTTGCTGGGGTAAACCTTGAACTTAGTGCCATCGGCTCTGGGGCTGCGATTGGTGCATACACGATGCGGATTGATATAAGTAACTAGGGATATCTCCTCTCTGTAATAATGAGGTGTTTTAGGTGGGCTTTGCCTGCCTATTTTTTTGCATAAAATCATCGACGTACACGACACGAGAGTTGCAAACTCTAAAATGTTACATCCTGAAAGTATATTGACGAACAGGAGTTGTTATGGAAACAAATGTAACAATTTGGAGGACATATGAGAAAACAAAATCTGTCATTTAAGGACATACAAATATCATACCTTACCGGTGGGGTGTCTCAGGTTGAATCCGTATTCAATTCCGGGAAAACGTCGAAGCAGACGGTTCGCAAAGCTTTGAAAGAACTCTCCACTTCTGGGCAAGATGTCAAGGCTCTTGAAGCTTGGGTACTCGAGCGTTTTGGCTCAAATGGTCGAGGCCGAAATGCTCCATTGAAAGGGGAAACCCGGCTTTATAAAGCTCAACAGGTTCAAACCGGTGGGCCTTTTCTCCGACTTCCCTTAGAAGTTTTAGGAGTGAAGAAAGGGGAGCAGCTGAAGGTCCACTTTGGTGGCGAGAAGATTAGTGTCGAGAAAGTATAACATCTTGACAACCCAAGTGGTTTCATCGGTGAGCCCGATGCAATTCGAAGCGACGCAGACGATAATGCGTCGCTTTTTCTTCTTTCGATTGTTGAAGAACTGGAATAAAGTCTGAAAATGTCCCGCCAACACGTCACGCCTGGAATGATTCGTGTACTCGTCCTCGATGATGAGCAAGCGGTGCTGGATGTGCTTTCGGACTATTTGTGTGCTGAGCATATTGAGCTCTATCTTGTGCGTGAAATTGAAGGTGCCGAAGCACTCTTGAACGCAATGTTCTTTGACGTTGTCGTTTCTGATTTGCGCGTTTCAGAGTTAGGTGGTTTGGAGGGAATGCGCCTGATTCGCTATGTGGCGACGCATTACCCGAATATTACTGTCTTGGCGATGAGCGGATACGTAACTTCTGAAGTTATTGAGATGGGCCAGAAGGCAGGCGCCCAAGCGATACTCGAAAAGCCCTTGGATCTCCGAAAACTTCGAGCTCACATCGAAAATGTAAAGAATGATTCTGAGGGAGTTAAGCTTAAGGCCTCGCAACAAGGCTTTCGAACTTTCACGTTAGAACCTTTTGATGAATTTCTAGAAAAACGAGAGATTCGTACTGTTGTCCAGCCAATTGTCGATTTGCAACATGATGGATCCTTGCATAATGTCTTTGCTTGTGAGTGTTTGGCTCGCGGTCCCCAAAACTCTCCGCTGGCCAATCCTGAGATTTTGTTCGCCTACGCAAGTCGCAAGCAACGTCTCTTTGAGACCGACCTCGTGTGTATTGATAGTTCTTTGCAGTCGGCGCAAGGCTTAAACCGGGGGCTAAAAACCTTTGTTAATCTTGAACCAAGGTCGATGACCCATAAGGATTTTGTTCCAATTGTGGTGGATCTTGTAGAAAGTTTTGCGCTCGAAAAAGAGCAGGTCGTGTGGGAGATCACAGAGCAAGAGACGATCCTTAATTTACCAGCATTCGACAAGAGTTTAGAGTTGTTGCGTAAAGAGGGTTTTCAGATCGCTTTAGATGACTTTGGGCAAGGCTTCTCGAACCTCCATTTACTCAAGTCTTTGATGCCTGACTATTTAAAGATATCGGGGCTCTTTTCTCTCGATATTGCGAGCGATAAAGTGAGTCAGGCAATTATGCAGAGCAGTGCCGAAATGGCTGAGCGCCTTCGCATCCCCACAATCGCAGAAGGTGTTGAGACACAAGCCGACATGATGATGCTCAGGTCTTTGGGTGTAACCTACGCACAGGGATACTATTTCGCGCGACCTGCGCCAGTTCGAGATTTTATACGCTCAAAGAAATTTGTTGGAATTATCTGAAATCTTTGCTTTTCCTTTGAAGCCTGCAGCGCTAAGGAGTTAGAGTGAGTGAACGTGTTGTGGATACCTGTGTATTCGGAGGCTCAATTTATGCGACTTTATAGAAAAGTAATACCAAAGATTTCTCGTGAAATCGTCCGTACTCTTGCGAAGCAGGAGTCTATCGAGCTTGAAGACAACCGTATGGACGAAGCAGAGTTGGACCTCGCAGCCGTTATGGTTGAGTACATGAATGATGAAGAGCGTATTGTGTCTGAGACAAAAGAGACCATGGCGCGAAGAGGTTTTTCTCCTGATCGTTTCTCTCAAGTGAAAAAGAGCTTGGCTGAAGCGCGGGGCTTTCGTATGGGCGACGACGGTATCGCTTATGTGATTGAACAACTGTTGGAGTGCTTGTTCAACTCAAGAAACGTCGCTGAGATTTACGCGGAAGACAATGACCTTCGGGTCATTATGAAAGAGTCGATTGCCAAGTTTATTGCAGTTGATGAAGAGATTGAACGGGAAGCGCGGTCCCGTCTGAAAAACCTAAGAGAAGGCACCCCTGAGTGGGAGATCGAGTATCCGCGAATGTTGGCTCAGTTGAAACGTCAAAAAGGGCTCGTCTGAATCGTCAGATGAATTAAAGCAATGATTGGGACCTTTTTAAGGTCCCTTTTTTGTGATTGATGCTAAGGATTGTCCCTTTTGCGAGAGGCCAATACACCGGGAGTATGACTCAAGATGGGCATCAGATTTCGTGACCCTAGTAGTCAGGGTTATGACACTAAGGATATCGCTTTATTCTAGATCGTCTGTGGGCCAATTACAAAGTCGAGATTGGTCTCTGTTTCGTTCATCTCAATCAATGCTCCTGCTGCAGTGCTAATGAACATTCTCCGTACAATAGAGCGCTCTGTGCCTTCACGCGGCAATAAAAAGATCTCGCCACCGACAATTGCGGTTGGGAAAGTGGCACGCCGACCAAAGCGATTTGAGTTTTGTTGCGTTGGTTGAGTTGATAGCGATATGGAAAGCGGAATCAAGTCATTTTTGAGGGGCATGATTATTTGATCGCCATCGTTCATCGGCCCACTGGGGCCCGTGTCAATTCGAACCCTTAAACCGTAGGTTTCGTACTCGCCAACACCATTTTGCAGTACGACCTGAGAAACCCAATCCCCGGTTTCGTCGTAGACTTCAAGAGCCCCGCCACTGCTCAAAACTGCATTGTCATGCCATTCAAATACAACGAAGCGACTCTCTTGCGAGGTTATAATATGACTCGGGCTGCCATAGTTGTCGATAGCGATCCAGCTTACTTCAGGAGGCGTGGTGTTGGCCCCTGAGGAAGGAAACCATTTTGCTGCATCGCTTCGATACTCATCAAGAGGGCCAGCTACAGCAGACTCTGTATCAAAGGGCTTCAACATGGTGGCATTTTCGCCATAGAGTTCAGGACGCTCTGCATCAAACATAAAATAATACAAGCGACCGTCTGCGCTCATTGCACTTCCCCATGCGGTGGTTGGCTCCCCCGCCAGGACTCGAGTACCCTCGTCGCCCGTTAAATTGATTGGAGGACAGCACACCCGTGCGTCTAAATTGGTGCCTTGCCTTTGATCAGGGACATAAAGTTCGACAATGGAGTCAGGAAAGGTAATAGACCCAAGAGCTTGGAAAAACGTTCGAGGCGTGTCGTTTGAACCCAAGGCATAAGCGTGAACACGCCCCTGCACTGCCTCGGTGAGGACTAAAACCTCCTCAAGGCCACGTCCAGCGTCAACAAAACCGCCTGCAAAGCTTTGGGCAGGATTGGGAATGTTCAGTTCGCGTACTGCAAAAGATTGAAGATCGAGAACATGGACTTTGGCTTGTGCTTGATCGGCGATAAAAATAAAATCGAGGCTTTGTGTACGATGCATTTCACCTGGGATGGCACTATTGCTCAACTCCACAATGCGCTCAGACTCGACACTGTCAGTGGTAGGGTTGTAGTCCCACATGTAGATTCTTGAAGTATCCGGCGCCGAACCCACCAAATAAATTACCTCACCAATCGTCTTCGACGACAAAAACTGCACCGATTCCGGAATATCAATCGGTTCTCGGGCATGCGAAAATGCGCGCTCATTGGCCGATTCATCAACACTGCGCATGGCAAAGATTTGATGCCAGGCAGTATCCAGTGCAAAAAAACGACGACTATCAATACTCGGCGTTGTGAGTTGATACGTTGATGGACCGACACCTATCGACAATGGGAAGTAGACGTTATCTGAAGAAAGAAAGCGTCGTGAGTACGAGTCGTAAATACGAAGTTGCTGGAAGTTGGGATTTGCAACAACCAAGTACGTGTGCGGGTCACCCTCTTGATCGGGTGGCGTTAAGAGGGCGAGGTCGCTCACCCGATCGTAATTGCCAAACGCTGGATCGGGGTCTTGCGTGTCGCAAAATGCGCCGGAGAAGATTAACGCAGCGAAGCAAAGCAAGAGCTTCAACGAATGTTTCTTCGAGATACGATTTGTGCCATGGAATACGTTTAACATTGTTAGCGTCCGTCTTCAGGTGCAATGGAGGCTTCACCGATACGCCCGATAGGATTCAACTTGAGCTCAGCTCCATTATCGACAAGCTTGAAAAAGCCCAAAGAATTATCAAGGTAAAAGGGAATCAGTAACCCTTGAGTTGTATCGTCAATATCAAAACTCTGCATACCAACAGGACCTCTGCCTAAATTTCGAAAGGTTTCAGATACAACAAGTGTGAGAGGATTGTAGGTCATAACAGTGTTGTCTGCAAAGCAGGTGATGACACCCAGTTTTTTACTGTTGAATCCCAAGACAAGGTTTGAGTTGGGGTCATCACAAACCACACTGTGGTTACGATATTTAAAAAGGGTCGTAGCACGAGAAGCATTCAGATTCTGAATCTCAACATCAAGTTGGACTAAAAGATCGGGTTGGCCTGCCCCGATAGCTCTCTCGGCGTTACGACCTACAAAAGTTAGAGTGGTTGCATTCACCTGCGCTAGAGAGCGCCCGGAAACGAGGGGGATTTGGTCGTCCAATCGCTGAAATTGAATGCGATTGGTTGTTAGGCCCTCAAACAGTGCTGCCTCTGGCAACCAAAAAAGGGCGAGTCCTGCAGAGACACCTGTTGCTGCGTTGCCGATCTCTGAAAGCCCTACAATGAATGGAGTCCCTTCCGCGTTTTCCATACGCAAAAGCGAGTGGCAATTAATCAATGGGCTCGGGAGTGGAACTCTCGACACGGTTGTCACCGACTCTGAACCCACCTTGAAGAGAGTGATTTCGGAGAAACTCTGGTACGCAAGAATGCCCAGCGTATCTCCACCATCAGGGTCTGTGGTCGTATAAAGATCAATCGGGTCATTGCCGGGAAAGTCCATTGATGGCTTTGCATCGCAAGCGAAAAGACCATTTTCGTCCTCATGCAGCTGGCACAGAGGAAATTCTTCCCCCAAAGCTCCGAGCTTGACCAGTTCGTTGCTCCATTTGCTTTGGGTAAAGTAAATGTCGCCGTCAACAACTTTCACATTGTCCGCCAACGATGGAATATGCGTTACGAATTCATAAGGTGTCGCAAGAAGACTCGCATCGCTCCAAGTTGAAGTGCCGTTGTTGTCCAGATTGCGTAGAGCACTCAATGCGACCTTTTGAATGTGTCCACTGGAGTATTGTCCATCTGCATTGGTCGAAAAAATATATGCGGCGTCATGGTCCTCCGCGATTAGGATTCTTTCCGGAGAAAGAAGTCGATCGTGCGGAGCTGTGTCATCAATTGTGGAGCAAACAGAAAAGACGAAAAGAGCTATCAATCCACAAAGAGCTCTAAAGCCTTGCGGGTGTTGGAGCACAAAGGGGCCTTTCGCTGGCCAGGATAGGATATACTTTTTGATCAAAGGGCGCATGTTTGTGTTTTAGCCGACTCGATAGGCAAATCCAGGCCAAAATTCGTCTGCGCTTATGTCTGACATTTGTTTGCTGTGCAGTCATAGTTGTATTTGAGGTGCCTCCGACCGGAATTGTGGAGCGAAAAACACCCGGCTCTGAAGTTGTATCTTCTCAAGACTTTTGTGTATATTTGAGCGTGGTTTCTCATATTGTACAAAGTATTGCCAAAGCGAAGGACCTTCAAGTTGGAGACGCTCTCCACTCCGGGGTTCATGCCTCTTCGTATGAAGTGTCGAATGCAGAGGGCGCACGAGATAGACTTCTCATTGTTTATCCATCCAAGCTCTCTCAAGGGGATGCGTCAAGCCTCTCTCAGAATGACCCGAATGTGACCATGATGAATCGGTGGCAGCGGGTGCAGGACGAAGGGTTGATGCCTGGCGTTGAAATCGAGTTGGCTGGGTCATTTGAACATCAGGTATGGGCTGTTCTACCTTATATTAGAGGTGTGACCCTTGATGTACTGGCAATGCGATTGCGCGCTGAGGGTAAACAATTACCATCACCCGTCATATTGCATATCATTCGGTCTGTGCTGCGTTTGTTGGCATGGGGGAGGACAGTCGCACTCCATAAAAGCCTCGTCCCTCTCGTACACGGGGACTTAAACCTGGAGCACATTCGACTTACGGAGAAAGGCAATGTTTTGGTGACAGGTTGGCTTGCCAACCGCATACCGAACGATCACAAAAACCTAACCAAGGTTGACTGGGATTTAAATGGCCTTGGTGCATGTGCGTATGAACTTTCCCGCTTATGTGAGGAGAATGATGCGGGAATCGCGTGCCGTGGAAAGCTTCGAAAGTGGGCTTCACGATGTTTCGACTCCAGTATGGGACTTTTGCTGGACGTGACCGCGCATGAGCAAGAACTGGATGAAATGATTACCTCCCTTGGCAACCTCGGTGTCGATGGTCAACGCTTCAGTGCCGAGTGGTTCGCTCAAAATGTCGAAAGTGCGCAAGACACTGAAGGAAACAGGACTGCAAACACGATCCAGTTTGTGGAAGAGTCGGAGAGGACGAATGCTGTGACGGATTTAAGGAGCGTAACATCGGAAGAGCACGAGATTGCGTCTCCGCTTGAAGAGACAGTCAAGAGTGATGTTGATGTGTCTTCGAGCGTCCATGATGATGAAACTCGCCGTATCGAGGTGAAAGAGTTTGGTTCTTGGAAAAGAATGCGAAAGGAGCTGATCACACGTTCCCTTATTCGTGAAGAGATAGCAGCCTTGGTTTTTGACAATGATGAGGAAGGATACAAAGATATCGACCTTGTTCTTGAAGAGCAAGGTCTTGACAACGGCACGCTCGCTAGGGTGTTGAGTGAAATATCTCACATACCCACTTGGTCAGCGGCAAATGCGAAAGGGTGGAGGGTCAGTCGTGATAGTGTCGAGGCTATACCGGAATCCTTTGCCTACGGCGCCAACACCCTGGTCTTTGAGAATGAGGTGGGTCAACTCGCTGTTTTATTCTTGGACCCATTCAACGAGAGCAGTCGAAGACAGTTGCTGACATTCTTGGCATCAAAGTATGGCGACGCATTAGACGTTGAGAGAATCCAATATTTTCTAGGAACACGAGCAGAGATTCATGCGCAAATCCGATCGGCTTACGCGCCCTTAAATGGCGATCGACGAACCCAAAATCGTTCTCTAAGGGTCCTGGTAATCGCAGGGTTTGACCTCAGTGTTCATCAAGAACTTCTACAGCGTCTGGGAAGCGAGGGTTTTAGTGTTGAGCTTCAAATGGACTTTGAGCAAGGATTGGAGACCCTGGAACACAATGCACCATCGCTCGTCATGTGTGATTCTGCCGCGAGCGGAGTCGATTGGGCTCGCCTCTTAGCGATCGTGAATAATGATAATCGAGAGGCCCCTTTGCCCGTATTTGCAATCAACTTTGACGGGGAAGCACACGAAGAAGCGAACTTAATTGACCTCGGCTGTGAAGACGTCTTCGGGCCCTTGGACAACGCACAAGTGGTGACACGAAAAGTGTTTCGTTCTCTTCGAATACGAACGCGTCTGAGCTCAAGTTAAGGACTTTAATTCGTACCAGTGCTCACTTACCGTGAGACGGATTTAAGAATCTGACCGTAGGTTTCAATAATTGACTTGAGAAGATTCATCAGCATCTCGAGCATTGCTTGGTCTTCCTTGAGGCTCATGTTGAGCTTTTGAAGCTCTGCATTTTCTTCTGGTGTACGTTCTGCTTTGGCCGTGAGTTCTAGGATTCGATCGCTTTTGCTTTGGATTCTACTTTGAACTTGCGCGTAACCTTTCTGAAGATCCCCGGTCGCTTTCGCTGCGCTTGCATTAAATTGTTCCGCCGCAGTGGTACCGGATGTCGAGCTACTGATCGAGGAATCACCAGTCGTATTATTCGCGATAGCTGTGTTTTGGCTGGCTTCGTGAAGCTGTTCACTTGCACTGGTAAGATCGACATCACTTGCGTTCATTGCTAGGAAAGATTGCACTTGGTTTAGGGTCTGCTCGATGTCTGCAATCTGAGAATCACTGAGAGCACCACTTTCTTTTCCGATATTCTTGAGAAGCCCCGCTAAGCTTTTAAAGAACTCACCTGCCTTGGATTTCACATCGTCACTGCTTTCTTGGCTTGCACTGACATTGCTGAGTTGCCCAAGCAATATATTGAAGATGTTGGATGCCTGAGCCCCGGTTTTCACAGAAACAGGCTGACTGGAGACCTCTGTACCTAAAGTTGAACGGTAATCGCTAAGGCGATTGCTGTCGAATGCACTAAATGCGTCAACCGCACTTTTGAGATCGCTACTCAACCCTTGAGTCGAAGAAAGTGCATCGATGAATGTGGTATAGGATTCTTCGGATTCAATCGCTTCTGACAAGTCGCTGAGCGTGTTCACATTGCTCATATTCAGACCCGCATCTTGAAGCGCATTTCTTACGCCGATGTCATCGTTCTGGAGCAACTGATGGGCTTGGGCCATGAAACTTGAAAAGGACTGCGTATTAATGTTGGTCATTCGTTCTCCACCGCAATAGAATCTCAGTTTATGTTATCGCCCGGATGGAGCACAAGGTGTGACTTGGAACTAAGTTCAACCCTTTGACGGTGCGAGGGGGGCCGACATCTCTCACTTTTGTGCTTGGCGTGGCTTCGAAATGATTTTGGGGTAGTTGGAGGGGAGGATAATTGAGCCCTGCGAGTTTAGGCATTGTGTGTCGTGGACGAGAAAAGCGTAAAAAAATTATTGGGAGGGTCGTTGGCGTATGTTGTTGTAGTGCTGAACCTTCGTTTCAAGTGTAATTTAAAGTCCGGTAAAAGGTGTGGGCTAAATCGAAACAGTTTGTCTCTTGGGTTCAACTTCGTACGAACATCGTGCACAATAAGAGTATGAAAAGAAAGTCAGGATTGGGTGAGGTTTTTGCTTTCCCAGGTTATGAAAGCCAAGTTCAGCGTCAGGAGATTGACGCCGAGGCTTATCTCTTTTTAGTGCATCGTGTTGCGAGAAAGATTTCTAAACGCCTACCCATGCACATTGACTTCAATGATCTTATTGGCGCAGGCACGTTGGGATTGATGCGAGCTGCACAGGCATATGATGTTCAAAAATGCGACAAATTTGAACCCTATGCGGAAATCCGGATCCGCGGGGCGATTATTGACGAACTTCGCGCGATGGACTGGGTCCCTCGTTCGTTGCGTCAGAAGTCGAGAAGAGTGGAGCAGGCGAAGAGTGACTTGCACCAGCAGCTTGGACGAGAACCGGATGAAGAAGAACTTTCTCGTCATTTGGGATTACAAGGGCGAGAGTTTCAACGCTTATTGCGTCAGACGCGCGCAGCGGCTGCTCAACAACCCATTTCAGAGTTCAATGAACCGGCAACATCTCCAGACAAAAACGTTGATTTATGTGTCGCGCGTGTTGAAGAAAAAGCGTTGCTCGCGAAGGCAATTGGAACGTTGCAAGAACGTGAACAACAACTTTTGAATATGTATTATGTCGATGAGTTGTCCTTGAAAGTAATTGGTGAGACCTTTGGAATTTCTGAGAGTCGGGTTTGTCAAATCAATACGGAATCGATTCGCAAACTTCGAAAACGGGTGCCCAACATTGCCCGTGAGTTTCATACGAAAGAGCCTAAGCGCAGGTCGCAACGAGAAAGCTCAGGCTACAAGCTTATTAAAGTCGTATCCTAAAGTATCTCTTGTGGGTCATGACTCTGAAATTGGACTTGTTTTAGAGTCCCGAAGCGGAGTCATGAAAGCAGAAAAGCGAATCCTTTTGTGACATTCACATGTGACGTTCACATTCGGCAGCGAAAGAGTCTTTGTGTACTTTTAAAAGTATAGATTCTTAGCCGCTTCAAGCGTTGGTGTTTCCTTTAGACAGGGGCCATCCCTTCCGAGCTCTGCTTTTGGTATTTTGGGTAGGCAAATATTCTTAAATCCGAGTTTTGCACATTCTGTGATTCGTGGTTCAAGGTTAGCGATGTTGCGAACTTCACCGGATAAACCAATTTCACCCACAAAAACACCGTTCATTGGAAGGGAGCGCTGATAATAGGCAGAGAGTATTGCCATTGCGATGGCGAGGTCTGCACCAGGGTCATGGAGTGTGAGCCCGCCAACAACGTTGATGAACACATCCTGACTCGAGAGCGGTATATCGCAAATGCGTTCAAGAACGGCAAGAATCATCTGAACACGGTTTCGTTCCACCCCAACCACCGTACGCTGAGGGTTTCCAAAGTGTGAATCAATCGTCAAGGCCTGTATCTCAACGAGTATCGGGCGTGTGCCTTCGAGCACGGCTGTGATAGAAGACCCACGTTTGTCTTGTTCCCGATCGGATAAGAAGAGGCTTGAGGGGTTGGATACTTCTTTCAGCCCGGACGATTGCATCTCGAGAACGCCAAGTTCATGGGTCGCACCAAAGCGATTCTTAGTCGTACGTAAAAGACGCGTTGCTCCACCGAACATATGCTCAAAAAAGAGAACCGTATCGACAATATGCTCCAATACCTTGGGGCCGGCCACAGCACCATCTTTATTGATATGTCCAACGACAAGCACCGGGGTTTCGCTCCCTTTCGCAAAGTGTGTCAATCGCAATGTGACTTCCTTCACTTGCGCGATCGACCCGGGAGCGCTTTGAAAGTCAGGGTGAAAAAAAGTTTGAATGCTATCGATAATGATAAGTGATGGTTTTAAACGTTTCGCATGATCGATAACCTGCGCGACATCGATTTCAGAATAAAGGTAAAGGTTGTCATGAAGCGCATCGAGCCTCTCTGCTCGAAGTCGCGTCTGCGAAAGACTCTCTTCGCCACTCACATAGAGTACGTCACCGTGATTCTTACACCAACTGGATGCCATTGCCAGCAATAGCGTACTCTTGCCAACCCCAGGCGCGCCACCAATCAGTGTGACCGACCCGGGAATAATCCCACCCCCTAAGACGCGATCAACTTCTCCCCAACCGGTCGACGCTCGGCGTACGTCTTGCACGTCCACCTGTGTAATGGGGGTTGGCTTGGCGCCTGCACGTTTGGAGACCCATCCTTGTACCGCTCGATGTTGGTCTTTATCTTTGCGGGCTTCTTCTAGCGTGCCCCAGGCGTTGCATGCAGGACATCGGCCCAGCCATTTCGGGGAGATACTCCCGCATGCAGTACAGGTAAACTCAGTCTTGGGTTTCGATGTTTTCGCCATAGGTGCTCGCACAATTGATTTGCGTTGAAGATGAGGCCATTTGTATCCATCGCCTAACATCTTTTTTGTGTTAGGTTCAAGGCATGCCACGAAGTAGAGATCAAAGCTGGAAACGCCAGTCCCCGGGAAAGAAGGGACGTGGGTCCAGCTCGCGTGACCAAACAAGAGGTTTAACAAAAGAAAGCGGACAGCGTTCCGCGAAACGCTCATTTTTGAAACGAAATCACTCGCGTTATGAGAGGCACGATATTTTCTATCGCCGTGCTAAAAATGAAGGTTATGTGGCAAGGAGCGTTTATAAACTTGAGGAGCTCGACCAATCTTTTAAGCTGATGAATGAAGAATCTCACGTGATCGATTTTGGTTGTGCTCCCGGTTCCTGGATGCAGTACACGTCAAAGGTCGTGAACCCGGAGAAAGGTGGATTTGCGGTTGGAATTGACCTTTTGGACGTGGTGCCGGCATTCCCACCGCATGTAAAAATCGTTAAAGGGGATATTTACGAAGTGCCGCCAGAGGACTTGTTGCCTCCAGGAGTCACATTGGACGACTGCCCATTTTTTGACCTGGTTTTGTCGGATATGGCCCCCAACACGACTGGCATTTCTTCTGTGGATCAAGATCGCTCTTTGGGTTTATGTGAGAGAGTCTTGGAGCTTTCAAAACTCTTTCTCAGAGATTCAGGCCATCTTGCCATGAAGATCCTTGAAGGGGGGGGCCAGCATCAGCTCGTTAAAATGATGAAGAACGATTTTAAGGACGTACGCGTAAAGCGCCCGAAGAGCACTCGGCCTGGTAGCAAAGAAACGTTCTTGGTCGGTCTTCACTATCGTCGATGAGTTAAGGCGCTGACTTTCTATCCCCATTCGAATCTTTGTTCTGCATGGACGGGCGTGCACTGCGTCTTGTAATATGAATATGCGATAAGCGTTCGCCCGATTGATTATAGGGAAGTAGCTCTAGACCGTTGTCATGAATGTTGGCAATGAAAAACCCGCCACCACTTTGAGCAAAGAAGGTGCGTGAGCCGGGGTGGATAGGGTAGGCTTTGTCGCGCCCTGCTGCAGCACCAGAAATAATTTGCAGGGGACCTGCTTGTGTCGGTGTCACTTCAAGATGGTGGTCATGCCCCGCAAGGTAGATGTCGATATTGCAAAGTCGTGCGTATTCTAAAATCTTCTCTCTTGCGACGGCGCTGCTATGCTCAGATGCGTGAGGACCTGAAGACTCAATTGGGTGATGGCCAAACATGATGCGCCATGTGTTTGGAGTTTCTTCTGCGCCTTGCCTTTCATGACCGGGGATGGCGGTGTCTTGACACTCTTGTCGAATCCAATCGTCTTGTTCTTTGTCATCGATTCGCCAGAGGCTTTCGGTATCAAGCGCAATAAAGCGAAGCTTTAGAGTGTGCTTATGGTTTTCTTTTGTAAAGGCGTAGAAGCGATGGGGTATAACCCACTGAGGGTGAGTCGACTGCACTTGATATTGCCAAGGGGAGCGATGATCGTGATTGCCAAGACTTGCATAAAAGGGAGTATTAATTCCTGACTGCGTGATGGCGGCGACAAAAGCCTTTTGAAAGAAGGCACTGTTGGGCTCGGATAACCCGGAGGGATAAAAGTTGTCTCCTGTTGTCAGAATAAAGAAATTATACGTGAGGCCATTTGGAGCACGAGTCTCGGCCTTTGTGAACGATCGAATCTGAGTACCCAAACTCGAAAAGACTTCGAGCTGATCTTTTCTGCCGGTGCCCCAATCTCCAATAATGGCAAAAGAGAGTGAGTCATCTTCGATAGACATTTTTGAGTCAGATCGGGAGGCACTTGGGTCGGATTGCTCCTGGCTCATTTCATGGGTCTCAAACTTCCATCGAGGGGTGAGTACATTTTGGGAACGAAGTTCCACACTTGTGGTGTTCGGGGTGCCTAAGTTCACACATGAACACGATGTCGACAACATTAACGCTGACAGGAGTACAACGCGTATTGCACTCTTCGTTTTTTCTTTCATCATGAACTCACTTTGCGTTGGGAACTGTAACGATGATTAAGCATTTCACAGTGATAGGGGTTGGGCAAATAGGTGGAGTCTTTGCACAAGGCGCATTACGCTTAGGTGCGCGGGTTCAAGCCTTTACACGGCAAAGGCCTTTGACGTCACAAGACCAACTTGAACCCGACGAGTTAATCGTGGTGAGCACACCGGAAGGCGAACATGAGCGGGTCTTTGCAGCCATCCCTGAAAGTCTTTATTCACACGTGTGTCTCGTGCAGAATGAGCTTTTGTTGATAGGCGCGGAGCAACTCACTTCCGCAAACTGGGGGATGATTTGGTTCTCGAAGAAGGCCGGTACAGGAATCGATGTTTGTGGCACGAACGCCTTTGTTGGACCGCAGGCCGAAGCTTTCGCCGAGGTGTTGCGCGCAAGCAATCTTGAGGCAGAGACTGTTCGCGCTGCTGAGCGTGGTCGAATCGCTGCAGAAAAGTATGCGTTTATTCTTGCGCTCAATGCATTGGGACTTCTTCGAGAATCTTCATTCGAGAAACGTTCGCTTGTTTCTGAGTTTTTGGCAGAGAAAGCGCTCATCGAGGATCTAGTGAAAGAGTCGTGTCGGCTCTCAGCGTTATGCAATCATTTGGACGATCTGAATACCGCTTCTCATCGAAAGGTCTCTGAAGGGCTCAAAGCCCTTGCACATTTACCCGCGGGAGGAAGGTCCTCACGTCAGCGCATCGAAAGAGGGTATCAACGCGCCATGTCTTTGAATCAGGCGTCAGCGTTCCCGCGCCTTTTTGCTTCGCTCTAAGAAGAGCAAGGGACTGATTTTTATGGTAGCGTGGGCCATGGTCGTGTTTTCCATTATTGCTCCACTTCTTGGTCTCGTTTCTGCATACCTCTTAAATGAACGCAAAGGTGGGCGTGAGTTGCTTACGGGCTACATCGGACTTTTGCTTGGGACACTCGTGCTCTTTGAATGGTTACCCGAGGGACTCTCACGAACAGGGGCTCCCGGCGTCTTTGCGCTCATCGCAGGTGCCTTTCTTGCTTCACGTCTTGAAGAGCGACTCCATCGGGGAAGCGCACATGGGACCTTGAAGACTTCGAATGGATCGGCGGAGGAGTGCCACACGAGAAACCACCCTTCGCATACCGAGTTCAGCGCTTTGCATGCTTCAAAGATCGATACTGTGTGGATTTTAGGCTTCCTTGGACTCCATCAGATTGCTGACGGACTCACGATTGCTCTTTTAAGTGAGCACGGCTCTGCAACAGAAGTTTTTGGTTTTGGTCTTCATCGTTTTCTTGTCGGCATTGGCGTTGTTGGCGTTAGTACTGTCTTAAAACGTAAATGGGTATTCCCAGTTTTACTTCTCTTCATCGCGCTGACGCTGATCGGGTATCAGTCCGGGGAGCTTCTTTCGTCGTGGATGAAGAGTGATTTTGTCGCATGGGGAATCCTCTTTCTAACAGGCGCTATGGTGCATGCTTTAATACATCATTTTAGTGGTCCCGAAGCCGCAATTCTGTATCGTGCAAAGTCTCCCGCAGCATTGGGTGCGGGTGCGGGTCTAGTTTCTGCGCTTATCATTGGGCTTTTTTTCAACCACCAGCATGGCGCGCATCATGGGGAAATGTCCTCGGGTTTTTCTGAGCGTTGTCTTGAGTACCTACAAGCCTCTGCCCCAGCCGTTCTAGTGGGATACGTGCTCGCGGGGGTTTTGATTTTGAAATTTCCTCAGAATACGGGGCAATGGATGATGCGAGGAGGAGGTTTTATTCAGAGTCTCAAGGGAATGCTCATTGGCTTACCTTTACCGATTTGTTCTTGTGGTGTGGTTCCTTTGTACCGAGCGTTGATCCGTAGAGGTGTGGTTGGTGCCTCTGCAATTGCATTTCTTGTTGCCACACCGGAGCTTGGGCTTGAAGCCTTTCTTTTGTCCTTTCCTCTCTTGGGTGGAAAGATGACCCTTGTGAGGTTGTGTTGTGCAGGAGTCCTAGCGCTTTTTGTTGCGACGATTTGTGGCCCAATGGTCCGCGCGGGTGAAGCACAAGAAAGTGAGCCCGAAAAACCGGCTAAGAAGTTCAATTTAGGGAATTGGTTTCAGGAAGGTTTTGTTGAAATAGGGGGGGATACGTGGCCTTGGATCATGTTCGGAATTGTAATTGCGGCTGCATTACCCTCTGAAAGTCTTCAGGCCTATCTTGTTGCCTTACCGTGGGGCGTTGATGTGGTTCTTGCGTGCGCGATTGGTGTCCCTGTGTATGTCTGCGCATCGGGGGCAACGCCTCTGGTCGCTGGGCTTATGGCCGCAGGGATCTCACCCGGTGCAGGGATAGCATTTCTACTCTCGGGTCCCGCGACGAATGCGACCACCTTTGGCGTTCTCAGCGATTTGCATGGCCCGAAACTTTCGAGACGATTCGGTGCCTTGCTGTGCGTCGGTGCACTTCTCTTGGGTCTTCTGGTGAATCTTCTTTATACACACTCGCCGCAGAGCACCACCCTTGATCATACCCATGGGCAACCGTGGTGGACAACAATGTTAATCCTTTGTTTTATACTGCATGGCGCGTACCTCTTTTACGCCCTTGGGGTACTCAACCTGGCTCACAAGTTGACCCGCTGGTTTCGATTGCCGCTTTTGGGTGTGCGAGAAGGATCGGGTGCTGCTGCAATTTCGACGCCTGGTCACGAGCCGCCAAAGCATGGTCCGGATTCGAGCACATGTTGTGGAGGTTCGTGAAGTGTCAAGGACTGAAAAATCAAAGGGCTCGAAGACCGACACCTGTGTTTCAACAATCAAGGTTGTAATGGGGAATACACAAATGCTGGATGGCGGTGCTATGTTTGGTAACGCACCGAAAGCATTGTGGCAGCGATGGGTGAAACCGGATGCAGAGAACCGCATCCCGCTGGCATGTCGTGCCTTTCTCTTCGAATTCGAAGGGCGAAGCATTCTCATGGAAGCAGGCATCGGAACTTTCTTTGAGCCCAAGCTTCGTTCGCGCTACGGAATTGTGGAGTCCGAGCATAAATTGCTGGATTCGCTACAAAGGCTGGGCTTGACCCATACGGATATTGATTGCGTCATCCTTTCCCACTTGCACTTTGATCATGCGGGCGGCTTGCTTTCAAGCTATGTTCAAGGCGAAGAGCCTCAACTCCTCTTCCCAAACGCGGAGTATATTGTCAGTGAAGCAGCATGGCAGCGCGCGTTAGAACCTCATTCTCGAGATAGGGCGAGTTATGTTCCCGTCCTCAATCGGGCCCTGGCCGACTCGTCAAGACTGAAGTTGGTTGCAAGGCAGGAGGACGCTGTCGAGATCTTTGGAGAGGCTTTTTCATTTCATTTCTCTGAGGGACATACCCCAGGGCAGCTTCACCTTGAGATACCTACGCTTAAAGGTCCCCTGGTTTTTGCGGGCGATCTAATACCTGGCCAAGCCTGGATGCACATTCCTATTACGATGGGGTATGATCGATTCCCTGAGCGCGTGATCGATGAAAAAAAAGCGATGCTTGAGAGTTTGTTCGTCCGCGGCGGCCGACTTCTTTTCACACACGATCCCAATGTTGCATGTGTTCGGGTATGTCGTGATGACCATGGACGCTACTTCGGCGAACCTTCTGACCTCGTATGAGAAAGAGCCCGTGAAGGAACTCAAATCATTCCAAACTTCGCAATTTTCAGCAGATTTTTCCCGGTTAATTGAGGAGGAAGTTTTTGGATGGGTCGATCGATACTTTCGAGTTCATATTGAAGGGGAGGGCGTTCGAAGCTTACACAAGGAGCAGGATACACCTCTGATTTTTGTAGCAAATCACAGTATTGGGGCCCTCTTTGAAGCAATCCTCTTGATGCGATTCCTACGGCGCGCAGGACTTCGTGAATCGTTGCGTATTCCAGCGCATCGCGTATCTTTCATTGCACCCCTAAAGTGGTTCCGGCCGCGGCGTTTGGGTGTCTTTGAGGCTTCGTACCGAGAGGCTGCAAAAGAAATTGATAGAGGACACTCTTTGCTTGTCTTCCCAGGCGGCGACCAAGAGTGTTTTCGACTTTTCGCGAGGCGCTATGAAGTTAACTTCTTTGGTCGGCAAGGCTTTGCAAGGCTTGCCATCGAGAAAAATGTCAAAATAGTTCCTATTTCGATCACCGGTGCTCATGCGCTTTGGATACAGATCGTTCGAATCCCTATTTTAAATCGTTTTTTGGAAAAGCGAGTTCGCGGAAAAGGGTTCTCGCTCAATCTTGAAACGCTCATTGTATGTATCGCATTCGGGTGGGCAAATGCCGCATTTAAACTTCTGGCGCTTTTGGCATGGATCCTGCCTTGGCCAAGCAAAATTAAGGTTCGGCTTCATTCCCCAATAGAGATTGCTGAAGCCTCAACGGTTTCGTCATATGCTTATGGGCCAGTGAACGAAGAAGCTCGTGCTCAAAATCTAGCGCATGTTGTCGAAACGAAGATTCAAGAGGGTGTTAAGAGAGACTCCAGATCGCGGAGGACTCCGTGGGGGTAGCGCGCACATTTTGATATCAAGACCGTGGAACTCTAAAATAGAATATGAGCACACCCGGATGAGAGAGAATAATCTCAAACTATAGAAACGCCCCGCACTGAAGGCGGAGCGTCAAGGTTTTGTCAAAAAGCCGATTGGTTTGGCAGACCACCTGGCTTAATGTCTCGGTTGAGTACTAAGGCTTACCGCGTGGCGTTCGCAGCACCCGGTGTTGCAAAGCATGCACCCCAATCCACGCTATCATCTCCAGTGTCGATACCGTTATCAACACGACAGATGGAGTAGCTGCTTTCTTGGTTGGTATCGCCACGTGTGTAAGCAGTACCTGAGACAAGTGGACCAAACTCGCCCGATTCACATGTTCCAGTATAGCTTAACGCATCGATCATTGTTCTTGATGCATCTTCCACAAGAAGCACCGCATCGGGAGCACCATTCTGAATACTTCCGTTGCTTAATTCAATTCGACCCACACTCGGGCCAAGACTTGCAAAGACGGCGACATCGCCTACCACAAGATATTCGCCGGGCCCAAGCTCGCTTACGGGGGTACCCGTAGCATCGACTGCAGTGTCCAGTGCTTCTGAACCGTAGGTTGAATCGTTGACACAGTTCAACAACTCAAGTTTGATTCCCTCGAGACTGATGGGGTCTGCGCCAGCATTGATAATCTCAACAAACTCTGCGTCGTTTCCATTGTCATCACGATAGTCGAGCTCATTGATCACAAGACCTGTGCCATTCGGTGGTGGTGGTGCAACAGCGCTGGAGTCATCGCGTCCGATGACATCGCCTGCGTCACGAGGTAAAAGTTTGATTTGACCGTTTCGGTACGCAAGAACCCCGCGGATTGTTGTAAAGGATGTCCCCACACCAACAGCAGGAGAAACTGCGTAAATGGCATCCGTCACTTGCATTGCCGCATCAATAGCAAATTCACCCGCACCGCGATAGCCAGGGCCACCATCAACTTGAACCGCTGTCACCGTCGCAGCGTCAATGCTGACTAGAACTCCTTCTAAACTTGCATTTTCTGCAGCCGAAAGAATCTCTGGGATATCAACCAATGCAACAGGTGACTCCGTCACTGTTCCCGTCGTCACCAACTCGACTTCTGTTTCTGTGAGCTGAATCTGGCCAAAGAAGTCTGAGATAAGTGCGTGGTTAAAGTTGATTACGTCACCAATGGCAAGGGTCGGGGCTTCAGGCGTATATGTGAAGATTCCACTGTTCTCAACACCGCTAAAGGTTGCCGCTTCGCTTGCGTGTTGGGCAAAGAACCCATTCTCAAGAACTGCTGTGACAATCATGTCTTGTAGTTTGACATCGGTCCCCAACGGAAGCTCACGTCGCTTCACCGTGTAAATATCGGTGTCAAGTGCAGGACATTGCTCATTACCAGGATTGGCAAACTCTGGGCATACGTCGCATGCATCACCCTTACCGTCATTGTCACTGTCAAGCTGGTCTGGGTTGGAGCTTCCCATGCAGTTGTCATCGCCATCGTCAACTCCATCCGAATCTCGGTCACCAATCGCAAACTCGACACATGGTGAACCTTCGTTCAACGGACAGGGGTCGCAAACATCACCGACACCATCATTGTCAACGTCACTTTGCGCACCGTTATCCAGGGGGCGAATAGGGTTGAAGACATCTGCACAGTTGTCGTCTCCATTGGCAATACCGTCCCCGTCTCGGTCTTCTTCTGTGCTCATACCATCATAGACGTTCGAGCCACTCACTTCATCGGAGTTCAAAGGGCGAGCCGGTAGACAGGTGGGTTCATTGTCAGGTGTCTCGCAGAAAAAGAGAGGGTAGGCGTCGGATTCCAGTGTCGCTTGGAGGCCGTCGAGGTTCGTACCAATCTCATCAACCAGACATACATTCTTTGAAGTACCACACATATCAAACGAAGAGCAGTTCGGGGCCAAGCTATCGATAGTGCTGGTATCACCGTACAAAGGCTTGCCGTTAATCATAACGAGTGCAACGTCTTGAGTTCCCGCTTCAATGACCCTGCGATAGTCTGCATCGATTCGCCCGTTGAATACGGCGATGTCTGCGTGGCGACCAACTTCAAGTGAGCCGATAACATCGTCCATTGCAAGTGCACGCGCACCACCAATCGTAGCAGCGGCCCAAAGGTCTCGGTCATCGAGGACTTTGCCAAAGTAGTCTGTATTTAACTCATCAGCACATTGCAGTTCTCGCAGCATGTTCATTGAGCCCGAAGGTAGCCAATCGGTACCAAGAGCAAGATTGACACCAAGGTTTTTAAAGACTGGGATGGTAGCAGTGTCTCCATAGAGAGAAATATTCGAGCGCGGTGACCAGATAAGCTTCATATTGGTGGTACGCATGAGCGCGATGTCACTGGGGAGAAGGCCCACACCGTGGATGATCGCAGTATTTTCATTGAGCGCAAGCTTGCCACCCCGCTCTAAACTTGTTTGGCATAAGAACTCGTTACGTGCTTCGGCGTCGATACCTTCTGCAACGTGTGGGGTGTACGCATCGATCGAGTTTGATGGCACCAAAATATCATCATAGTCACAGTCGTTCGAACGTAGGAAACCACTTGAGTCGCCAAGAGGGAATGTCTCGTAGTCGACATAATCTTGATCGCCACTCAGCTCGTCCATGTCGCTACCGTTATCAAGATTTCTGAGCAGACCGGAAGAACGGCCCGAACCATTGATTGAGGTTGTACCGGATACAACGAAACGTAACTCGCCAAAGGATTTTTCATCTTGCGAGGCACCACCACCCGCAACGTCAACGCTCGGGTGTCCACGTTTGCCGCGGCGCCAATCATGGCGATGCTCCCAGCGTAAACCGGGGTCAACATTTTCTTCACTCGCGGACCAGGGGGCACCATTCATCCAGCCCATGTGGTCATGGGCATTGATCATTCCCGGAGAGACAGACTTGTCTTGACAGTTAATCTGTGTCGATGAATCGATATCACAGTTGCAACCCGAGCAGGTAATGATACCGCCATCATCCACAACAACGATACCGTTTTTGACGACTCTGTCTTCAAAAAGTAAATCACCAACAATGGCAGTCGTTGGCCCGCTTCCAGAAACGATACATGCGTCATCTCTACCCGGCGATGTTTCAAAGGCTGGGGTACAGTTTTCTTCTTCGATCGGCTCGGGAGTATTTGTGGGGTCGTCAGTATTCCTAGGCTCAGAGGCATCATTGCTCGGCTCAGAGGCATCATCCATGACTACGTCGCTTGGCTCTGTGCCCGTCCCCGGATCTGTTTTACAGCCAAGCGCAAGCAGAAAGACGCTTAACACGCTCATAAACATGAGGTGCTGAAGCGTCAGCAGATATTGATTGTTTTTGTTTCTCAGGCCATTCATCTCATACACCCCCAAGGTGATCGCAGAAATATGCGTTATTCACCTAGGGTGTAGCAGACCTAGATCCGCTTTGGCGCAGATCTTCGTACTTTTCATCAACTCAGATCTAGATCGGAGCAAGGCTCAAGTTGGCGGTTTAAAACTGAATGCCCGCTGTTGTTTGAAAGGTGTAAGCCCATTTCGCATCGAGAAAAAGTCCATTGACTCGGTTTCCACCACCAAAGTCACGACCGAGAGAAGGATCGTCAGGGTCTCGAGCGTGATCGAGGCCTGAAAAAGGTAGTAAAAATCCAGCCTGAAACATCAAATAAAAGCCATCTTCGGTTCCAAAATACATGGAGCCGTCGAGCTCAAAACCGAGCGAGTTTGCAAGACCTGGGGTGCTATTCGTATAAATTGCATGTGAATAGATGCCGTCGAGGCGAGCGCCTATTCGGTCGGTTAAATGATACGCAATGTGTGGTTTGATGTAGAATGAATCGGTCACGGTGCCGAGTATCTCACGATAGAGGATGAGATCGACGATATAATCTGGGTCAAAGCGAAAGTTTGTAACATCGTTATCGACACCCAGGCAATCACCATCATCATTGCTGCTTAGACATTCACCGTATTGAAGACCGTCCGCATCTCCTGATTTGGGTTGGCTGTTGTACTGAGGCCGAATGCCGAAGCCAGGTGCACTGTCTCCCGATGCAATACCGAAATCGAGACCGAGAACGAGCCTATCATCGAGCAAGCGATACGAACTTTCAAGAGCCAAGCCACCTTGTAATACCCATAAGTCCTGTGCTCCCTCAACGGTGTTGAGGTTATCGTCAAGTGCTTGAAGTCCTTGCGATTCAGAACCGATACGGCCAGTTCCTTTGATCGAACCGATAATGCCGACGCCTTCAGCTTCAAGTTCGAATGCACCCTTCGCATAACGAAACCAAAGTGAGAAAAGTCCAGCACTGGCATTGCGACGAATGATATCTTGCACTGTTGGCGCACTGCCCGGTGCACCTGTTGCGGTCCATGTTGGTAGTGCGTAGTCTTGGTACCGATATTCACCCAAAAGTCCGGCATTCCATCGAGACTTTTCACTGCCGCGCCCTTTTGCCCATGTTTCATCATCATCTTTGCGGAGCAACTCAAGTGTTAGCGAGTGAACGTCGTCGCTTGGGTCAAGATTGTAACGTTGCCCAAGTTCGTTGGCGCTAAACATTGCCGCGTACTCCCAATTGCTTGAAAGTGCATCAGCGCCAAGGCCGGCACCACCACCACGCCCATAAGGCCCCGACGCAACAATTTGATAGGCAAGTCCGAGCTCTAAGGGACCAATCAAGGTCGAGAACTTCAGTTGGTCTGCCGTATCGCCAAAGTCATTATCAAGACCATTGCCACCATTTCGAAGGATACCAAGACCCCATTGAAGAGGCATTCGACCAAACTCAAAGCGTCCAAAAGTTGTGTTCACATCACCCCACACACGTTGCACGCGGACGCTATCCCAGACAGCATTGGAACCCGCTTGAGGCGGAAGTGCTGTTTCTGTAAAAACGGGCATCGGGTTGCCCAGGGCATTCTGAAAGCCTGGCCGCGTACTTCCTGTTGAGCCCAAAACCAAGTTGTCAAAAATGTCCACAGTCGAGTGAATGCGGATGTCTTCTGAAATGTTTAAGGTTGGTGTTAAACGCAAGCGCATATTCATTGATTGAAGTCTAGAAGTCGAGCCGGCATCCTCGCACACATGCCCAGGGAAATCATTGGGTTGATTGGGTACGTCGTCATCATCGGCGCATCCTTCATAACCGTTAAAGGGGAAGTAGCGTGTTGGGGGAGGAACCAATGATGTGCCGCGCCCGCGTCGACCATCTGAATGTGTAAAAGTTGGATCATAGGTGCCCAAATCCAAGCGATTAAAAATGTCAAAACGCAATCGATAATACCCGTGAATATCAAGAAAGTTCATTCTTGGGCGAACAACGCTAAGCCAACTTTCTGGTTCCCAAGCCTCATTACGTTTTTGTTCCTGTCGTTCTGCCTCGATGCCTCTTGCAATTTCAGACTGAATCCAAGTCTTCAACTCCGGATCCTTTGAAGGATCCAACTTCGAAGTAGACCCATTCGCTTCCTCTGCCAAGGACGGGAACACAGCGTTTTGCATGGTGTTTTTTACGTCCCTTCCTTCAGTATTGACCACAGCCACTGGGTCTTCCTGGGGCTCACCACTTTTCTCAGCTCCTGTTGATTCCTTTTGGGATACGGGTCCACTTTCACTGGATTTGGGCACGGCATTTGTTGCAACACTGTCATCTGTGAAAGACTCCTCGCTCTCTGTTGCGTTTGCATGTAAAGGCCCTAACACGAGTAGTAGAGAGACAAGCGTACCAACAGCTTGCGCCTGACCTGGAATAGAGCGCATACTAAAACGTTGACTGAAGGTACCAATATTGAACTGTCGCATGCGTATAACTCCAAGATTGAGCGCAAGAATATTACGCGAGAAGATCTAAAGAGTGTTAGAGGTTTTCGGGTACACACACAATATGTGATTTCCCCCAGATCTCGAATTCAGGTTGAAAAACTTATATAAGTTAGGTGTTTATTGCTTTTCCATCCAAATAGTCTCACAAAAGTCAACTTTATCCTACCTTTCGCGCAACTTTCCTGCATGTCGGACGATAACTCACTTGAGAACTTTGACGTGTGTAAGCTCTGGAGGGGGAACAATGCACAACAACCCAAAACTACTAAAAGCCTATCGTGCCGGAAAATCTGAAGCCTATGAAGTTTTGTACCACGAGTTTAAAGCTCCTTTAGAGCGAATGCTTCGCAAGGGATTCGCTTTCTCAAGCCGTGGGCGGTTGTGTTCCTATCAGGGTGTTGCTAGCGAATTTGATTTGGACGGTCTTGTTCAGGAAACGTTTTTGCGTGCTTTTTCTGAAAGTGCTCGCAACGGGTATGATGGCGAAAGGCCTTTTCGAAACTATATTTTCTCCATTGCCAAACATCTTGTTTTGCGGAGTTATCACCGAAAAGAGAGGCTTACGAAAGCGGAACTGACGCAAGATGCGTGTGATGCCATCACTCTCAAGGCACCGGGTGCATTTGAACGTGCAGGTGAGCTCTCGGCGGAGCACGACTTGCGAGAACGAGAGATTGGTGAGCTTATGCGCTCCTACGTTGCCAGCTTGGATTGTGAAGAAAGAAGTTTTTTTGCGCTAAGATTTTCGAAAGGTTTAACACAGCAAGCGACTGCAGATGAAATGCAGGTGACCCGTGCGCGCATCAAGCTACTCGAAAAGCGGTTGCGAGCAGACCTTTTGGCGTACCTTCGAGACCAAGGATACTTTCAAAGCTATACGCCCCAACCGCGGTGGACCCGCAAGGTCGCCTAGTTAAGGTTGTGAACTACCGATGAACCCAAGAGTGCCGACCCTTATGAGGCACTTGTTCATCGTTTTGTGTGCTTAAAGGCTTTGAGCAGGGCATCTGAAGCAAGTCGATGGAGTGTTTGACGAAACTCAAGTGTTTCGTTTTTCGAGTTCTCGTTGGGTAGGAGCACGTTGGATAAAAGGACGAAATAAGCGCAGCGCCCATGAAAACAAGGGTCGACCCACAAGGAGGTTCCGGTAAAACCAAGATGGCCAAAGGTCTCTCGACTTAACACCCCGCCGGTCGTTCCTGCGGGGCTCGCCCGGTCAAAATAGAAAGGTCGAGATCTCGGCTTGTTTGAATCAACCCCATCACACGACCTCGACACCCGATCACGCAAGTTGAGTGTATGGTTTGTTACGAATGTTTTTGCCCATTGTGTGACGCAATCAAGAGTTCCGAAAAGTCCTGCATGGGTGCTCACACCATCGATCGCATAGGCGTTCATATCGTGAACTTCACCGTGAACGAGGCGATTGCGAATAGAGCAGTGTGCGCTGGGGAGGACATGGGATCGGAGTGGTACTGATTTGGTTTGCGAGCTGGTACGAAAATGAAGCTTTGAGCTGGGCACATATTGGTCCCGTAATTCAATGAACAGCGTTTCTAGCGGCATTTCCAATTTGGATTCTAGCCACCAGCGTAAGGCTAAAAAGCCGCAATCCGAATAGTGTGTTTCATGGGGAGGCTTAGAGGGTTGAATGGACGCAAGTACTTCGTAAAGTCGTCTTGTGCTCTTCTTTGGACTCAATGCGTAACCCTCAGATTCAATCACGTTATAAAAAGGAAACCATGCAGGTAGACCTGCACGATGTTGTAGCACTTCTCCAATTGTGGTCTCTGGCCAAAAAGGAAAAGGCTTCGAGGTATACCCTTGTGAGTCCATCTCAAGAGCGTGCTCTACCCACAAAGGCGTCGCGATAATTTTTGTTAAAGAGGCAAGATCAAAGAAATGCCCGTGGGCAATCGCATTGCTTCTAAGATCGTGACCTGCAAAGAATGTGTAAGCGATATCGTTGCTGATAGGGCTTGCTGACACAGGGATTCGCGTCGGGTCATCAATTGTTCCAAAGGCAAAAGCGATGCCAGTCGCGGTACCCTTGGCAATTGCTCCATCCATGAAGTCTTGAATTTTAGAAGAGTGCTGTACGGAACTCAAGAGAGTGCTCCTTCTTCGTCGATGAGGTTGAGCCCGTGAGTTTTGAGTGTTGCTTTGCTATTCGCAAGTTCCAAGTCAACGTACGCACCAACTGGAAGCGCGTGATTGTCTGCAATATGGCCGAAAGGAAATCCAAAAGCGATTGGAAGGTGGGGGAAGGCATTGTGCGCAAGAGCAACCACACTTTCGTAGTACTTTGCCTGCTTGTGTTGCGCTTTGCCGGGTTGATTTTTTCCGCTTAGAGGTTGTGTGAATGCACCCAAAAGTAGTGCGGAACTATTCCTAAACACCTCGGCATGCGCTAGCTGAGTGAACATGCGGTCGACTTTGTAAAGGGGTTCATTGATTTCTTCGACTGCGATAATGACATCGTCAAAGTCAGGCATCACCGGCGTACCGAGCAGATGGCACACGACGCATAAGTTGCCGACAAAAATCCTTTTCTTTTTTAGCGTCATCGGCGAACGCGTTAACGCGTGACCGAATTGGGAGATCACATTGTGACAAGGACCAAGAAGCTTGAAGAGAGCGGTTCGGGCTTCATGCGAAGAGGTCGCAAGAGTGGTGATTAAAGGGCCATGAATACCTATTTGTCCAGCATTGAAACGGTGAGCATGCAAGGCTGTAATATCCGAAAACCCGACGAGTGCCGCTTGTCCATGTTGCAAGGCGTTGAACTCGAATGGCTTTGCAAGATTCAGTACACGTGTTGCACCGTATCCACCCCGAGCACACCAAACCAGATTGGACTCTTCGAGAGCTTGAACTAAAGTTTGGAGCCGCCAATGATCACTGCCTGCAAGATACTCGAAGTTTTCGATAGAAGGCGTTTGAGTTCGATGCTCATCACTACGCTTTATCGTATGAAAGTCGTGCGCCTTTAAAAGAGAAACTCCGACACGAATCTTCGATTCATTTGAGCGTCCACAAGGGCTTACGATTTGAATTTTTAAAGAAGTCCTGGGTGCCATATCGTACTCTTAGCACATTGCGATCGAGAGGTTGAATCGGGGAACGTTTTTATTCGGCTGGGAACTGAGCGGGTACGTCACCTTCAAGAGTGTCGCCGGGATATGTCAGCAGCCTGTACATATATACCCAAGTTTCTAGATCATTCATTCCACTCTGCATAGCGCTATCGACGAGCTGATATACGGAAAGGGTGCTCTTTTTAGGTGATGTATATTGAGGACTTTTGATATTTGGTTTTCGTTTTTTCATGCAATGACTTCAGCAAGAAGAGTGCCAATTGTTTTTTGGTTGTATTGTTTGGCTCTATTGGCATTCACCCAAAAATTTGCGTGTTTAACCTTTTAATATCTCGGCTATTTGTACTCGTATAACGATTTTAAGGCCTCTAAGAATTTCAGAGAGCGTGCTGTCGCCAACTCCACGAAGGCAAAGAAAACCTTTCAACGAGATTGTTTCTGTTTCAAAACAAAGAATTGCACGTCGATCGCATCTCTTCAGGATTTTAAATCACTCAGTCTTCATTGATAAGGTCTTGGAAAGCCTTTGCGCCAATGTAGTGCGGTATCGTTTGGAAGAGCCGTCGATAGCGCAAGAGATTTTGTTGAAACTCAAGGTTGCTAAGGTTTTCATCTCGGCCGGACTGAATCAGCATTTCGAGTGCATCGTGTCCACTCCGTTTACGTTCGGACATTTCACGGGATGTTTTTGTGTTATCACAAGCATCGTTCAAACCACCCGCATCAGAGAGCGACGCATGAGGTCCATGCGGATGCCCTTGCGGTGAGGGGACCCGAATGATGGCAAGCCTTGAGCGTAATGTTGAGATGATGCTTCTTGGCGAAGGGGCGGTCATAAGCCAAAGTGTATTGCTGGGGAGCTCTTCCAAAGTCTTTAGAAGGGCATTCGAGCATAGGTTGCTTAGACGTTGTGCGCTGGGAATAAATACGCAGCGTCGAGACCTTTCACTCGAATGCATACGAACCTTTCGAAGGAGTTCGTGGATATCGGCCAATCGGGGGGAACTTTCACCCACGACACCTTCATTAAAAATATCCTTGTCGCAAGCACAGAGTTGTACCTCACCAAGTGTGTTCGACCATTCCCGCAGAAGCGATAGTGCTTTATCGTACGTGTGATCGGTCTCGCCTGTTAATAGAATCGGTTGATGGGAATTTTTAAAAACAGATTGAGTGAACACTCGTGGGCTCCAATGCATAAAGGGACAGAGTTGCGTAAATAGAAAATTAAAAACGTGACGAAGGATGACGAAACGCAACTGTGCCCGCGTATTTGCTTCACTGTCCGTTGAACTATATCAGGAGCCAAGCAATTTCAAATCAAAAGCGGGGCTGCTCTAAGTGCTTGAAAATATGAAGTAAAATGAGGCCGAGACGTTTGTTACCCGACAAGCCACAAATGCAAAGTTTTACTAAGTGTCCTATTTTGATTGGCTTTTGTTGCGTTCAAAGACATTAGTCGACGCTGAACCTGTTTTACGAGACGATAAGAACAGGTGAAGAGTTTCTTCATTTTCAATAAACCCAAGGGTTTAGGAGCAGTTAAATAATGGCGAGTTCAGAAAAAGTTTTTCGAGCGGGAGTCAAGCGAGAGCTTGGGTGGCTCTACTACCTCGATAAGAACTGTAATGTCGCGCGCACCAAAATGGTCCGCGGCGGTCAGAAAAAAAAGAAGAGTGATAAGCCTGAAGTGGTCGTGAAGACAAATATCGAAAGTCGAGAAGACAACTTTCTCTATTTCATCGATAAAGAGGGCGATGTTTCAAGAACTAGAATGAGCCGTGGGGGCACGGCACGGAAAAACAAACGGGGTAAGAAAGTGGCTAAGAAAAAAGTAGCGAAGAAGAAGACAACCAAGAAAAAAGCGACACGTAAAAAAGTAGCAAAAAAGAAAGTTGCAAAGAAGACGACGAAGAAGAAAGCTACACGTAAGAAAGTAGCGAAGAAAAAGACAACGAAGAAGAAAGCGACACGTAAAAAAGTAGCGAAGAAGAAAGTCGCAAAGAAGACAACGAAGAAGAAAGCTACACGCAAGAAAGCGGCGAAGAAAAAGACAACGAAGAAAAAAGCGACACGTAAGAAAGTAGCGAAGAAGAAGACAACCAAGAAAAAAGCGACACGTAAGAAAGTAGCGAAGAAGAAGACAACCAAGAAAAAAGCGACACGTAAGAAAGTAGCGAAGAAAAAGACGACAAAGAAGAAAGCAACACGTAAAAAAGCAGCGAAGAAAAAGACTACCAAGAAAAAGACGACCAAGAAAAAAGCGACACGTAAGAAAGTAGCGAAGAAAAAGACGACACGTGCAAAAGCGAAGCGTCGGAAGTAGAAGTGCGCGACAGATTCAACGAAAGAGCGTCCCGATGGGCGCTTTTTTTGTGTTGGATTTGCGAGGAGTGCACCCATTCCGGTGCAGGGAAAAATCAATGCTAGCCTCGAATAGACGTGAAGCGCATACCAATGCTACAGTTTGTAGTGTATAATTAACCGTAAAGGGGAATCGATTGACTGTGACTCTTCTGAATATGGTATCGACTTCATCGTTACTCCTTTGGGCTTTTATCGGGTTGTGTGTGGGGAGTTTTCTCAACGTGGTAATCTACCGTTTGCCTAAAAATCTGAGTGTTGTTTCGCCTCGGTCGTCCTGCCCGAAATGTGGTTACATGATCCCATGGTACGACAATGTTCCAGTGGTGAGCTGGCTTCTACTGGGGCGACGTTGTCGTAAGTGCCGAACGCCAATTTCTTTTCGTTACCCTTTGATCGAATGCATGACAGGGTTGATTTTCTTTGCTGCAGCAATTGTGCTCCCAAGCTTTGAACTGGTGTTTGTCGCTTCATTGCTCGGCGCTGTTTCGGTTGCAGTCGCGTGGATTGATATCGATACTTGGACGATTCGCATGGAGACTCTTATTGTCATGGCTGTGTTGGCGTTGGGGCTCTCGATCCTTGGTATTATTCAAGGGGAAGGGCTCCATTTTTTTGCACACCGCCTTGGAAGTCTGTTGAGCCCAAGAGAACTTCTTCGAGAGCATTTGCTCGGCGCTTTTGTTGGCTTTTCTATTCTTTATGCAGTGAGAGTCCTTGCCACTTGGTACTTTCGAAAGAAGGGGCGTATACCGCCTGGCGAAGAGGCAATGGGAATGGGAGATCCTTTATTGCTTGGCGTTTATGGTGGAATTGTGGGCTGGCCCTTGATCCCAGTCATGCTCTTTTTATCATCATTACAAGGAGCAGTTGTCGGTGGTATTGTAGCTTTCCTACAGCGTGGGAAGGCACCAGAACCTGTGCCAGGAGACCCCGAAGGATGGACGCCCCCAAGTGCAGCGATACAATTTGGTCCATTTCTTGCGCTCGCGGGTGTTCAGGCACTATTTTTTGGAGAGTCGCTTTTGTCATGGATGATCGTGATGCTTGGTGGAGCTTAAAAGTCAACAATAGGGATAGACATGTTAGGGCTTGATATCGGTGCAGGGGCTATCAAATTATGTGAATTGGCACGCCGGCGTTCAGGTCTTGAACTTGTGAGCTTCGGTGTGATGCCTTTGCCAACCGATACGATCGTTGATGGAGCGATTGTTAACGTCAAAGTGGTAACGGAGGCAATTCGGGAGTTGATTGCTTCGCAGCGTATTAAAGAGAAGAAAGTCGCATTGTCGGTCTCGGGAAACGCGGTCATTTTGAGGCATATTTCACAACCAATGATGTCAGCCAGCGAACTCGAACACGTTATTCCGATGGAGGCGAGTCAGTATATCCCTTTTGATTTGAGTGAAGTGCAAATTGACCACACGATCGTAAACCCGAGCAATGAGGATGGCGAAATGGACGTTCTCTTGGTTGCTGCAAAACAAGAAGTGCTGGGTCGCTTTACCGGGGCGGTTCGCGAAGCCGGCCTGGACCCACGGGTCATTGATGTTGATGTGTTCTCATTATACAATGTGTTTGCATACAACTATGGAAGCGTACCCGAGCCGGTCGCTCTGGTGAACGTTGGCGCGAATCTGGTTAATATTAATGTTGTTGTGAACGGCCAGAGCGTATTTACGCGAGATATTGCGAAAGGTGGAGCGAACTTTACAGAGGAAATTCAGCGAGTTTTGGGTGTTTCTTTTGATGAAGCAGAAGCTTTAAAGCTTGGGAGCGGTGGGCTTGAGGGGAGTATGATTCCGCAAGAGGTGAGTCAGGTTTTCAACACCGTTGCGTCTCAACTCGCATCGGCAATTGAACACTCTCTTAATTTCTTTACCTCCACATCTCCAATTGGTGCCATCTCGAAGGTCTATTTAACCGGTGGACCATCCAAGATTCCGGAGTTGCAAAGTGCAATTTCTCAAACGACGCAGGCCGAGGTGCTTGAGCTGAATCCTTTTCATCGGGTCCAACTCAATGAGCGTAAACTGGACACGACTTTTGTACAAAACCATCGTCATATTGCATCGATTGCAGTCGGTTTGGGTATGCGCCGATTTGATGGTTTGGAGTTGGTGCCATCATGATCAAGATTAACTTACTGCCGAACAAGCGCGCCTTAGAGCAAAAGGCCGCACAGCTTCAGCTTGGCGCAGTTGTTTGCGTCTTGGCGTTCACCTTCGTGGGGCTCTGGTTTGCGGGGCACAGCTTTGGCAAGGACCTAGAATCAACACAAGCAAAGGTATCAGAACTTCAAGGAGAAAAGCGTGCCTTGGCTGCGGAAGTCGCTGAGATTGCACGTTTGAATAAGCAAGAAGAAGAGCTTGAGCGAAAACTTGCCCTGATTCAAAAGCTGGAACGAGGAAAGAAAGGTCCGGTAAGACTTCTCGATGATATTGCGCGTGCTGGCTCAAAAAGGGTTTGGCTTCGTTCGATTGAGGAAAAAGAAGGCGGGCGAATTGAGTTGAAAGGTCGAGCGATGGCGAATATCGATATCGCAGACTTCTTGGACAAGTTGAGCAAGTCAAGTCAGTTGAGGCAGGTTGAGTTGGGTGATGTCACTCAGCTTGAGGAAGATGGCGTACTTCTCTATCAGTACGACATTGGTGCCGTTGTTGCCGGAGGAAGCCTTGAGTGATTTGATTCTAAAGTTCGGGCGACTGAAATGGTATATCAAGTTGGGTGCGGTCCTAGCTTTGGTTGTCCTCTTTTTAATGCTTTACACTTTTTTGGTGTTGATGCCCCTTCGTGAGGAGATGTCCAAGGCAGAGCAATCGTCCGTGGCATTACGCAGCGAGATTCAAACATTGAAGAAAGAGAGTGCCGGAAAAGCTGAAAGCGCTCGGCGTGTTGAAAACATTGCCACAAAGGTACGCCGCGCGCAGGAGCAGCTACCGGAGAAGAGTGAGGTTGCGAAGTTGCTTCAGGATATCGCAGCTGAAGCCAACGACTTGGGGCTTTCTGTGAAGTCTTTCAGTAAAAAAGCCGAAGTGCGCATCAGCTCAAACCCAAATGACCCTCTAGCTCCGGTTGAGCTGGCGGAAGTACCCTCCGTTTTAAGCCTTCGGGGCCCTTTTCATAAAATTGCAATTTTTTTGGATAAACTTTCACGGAAAACACGAATTATCAATGTCGACAACCTGGCGATTCGGGCCCAAAAAGATATTGAGGTGGGTCGGGAAATTCTTTTGGACGCCGAGTTTAATGTTCGCACCTATCGTTTTTTAACGGATGAAGAGCAAAGCGAAGAAGAAGAAAAAGCAAAACAAGCCAAACAGGAAAAAAGTAAGAAATCTAAAAAGAAGAGTGCTAGGAAAAAGTAATATGAATAGAAGTCGCCCCAGCACGTACTCGCATTGTTGTTGGTTTCAACAAATCGACGTCGCTTTGACCACGCTGACCTTCATTATGGCTATCTCTATGTTGGCCGGATGTTCGGATGATGCCGTTGGGGTGACCGACAAGGTTATTGACCGTCTGTCGGAGGGGAACCCTGCATACAAGTCTCGCATTGATAAGAATAAAGATCGCAACCAGCGGGCCGGTAAGGACAAAAACCTTGATGAGTTGAACCCCTTTTCGGACGGCGCATTCGACGCGAGTTTCCGCTATGACCCT
>JAHDBA010000023.1 GCA_020630615.1 Myxococcota bacterium
CGTATACGATGCTTTTGTGAGAACGACCGATTCAACAACCGCGCCGTGAGCATCATACACTGTGAGTATCCATTCCAGGTTCTGCACGCCGCCTCCCAATACTTCTCAATGTCCGGGCTCTTTCCTGAGAGCATTTCACAGATAGGGTTTGAAGTACACCCTCTAGGCTCGCTTTACCCAAGCGATTGTCATGAATGGTATAGCACTTTTTCGAAGAACAAGCTTTCGCAACAAATTGAAAAAACCAAAGGAAACGTCTTGAGATTTTAAGATCTCCTGCTATCTTCAATCTGCGTGGCGCTGTAGCTCAGTTGGTAGAGCGTCTCCTTTACACGGAGAGGGTCCCCAGTTCGAACCCGGGCGGCGCCACCATTTTTTAACCTCCTAAAGATTCAATAAAGCCTTTTCTTTGTAGAAGGCTGCCACGAGTTCTCTTGACTCGGGAACCCAAATATCTTCGAGTGCAGAAAGAGGGTATTCGCTTCCGATAGTGGTACATTGACATGGAGTTTCGCTTATCGGGAGGTATTATGAATATCAGATGGACGTTTCTCGCGATTCTTTGCGTCGCCGGCTGCAATCGCAATATTATTCCCAACGAATACACATGCAATGAAAGTTTAATGAGGCTTTCGGGCGAGCTAACCTGTGAAGAGCGAGAGCGTTTTGCTCGAGGGCGAGTTGAATGTGTGCTCGCGAACCAAGGCGATTGTACGAGCGATAACGAGTGCGTTCTAGCTTCCTCTGCGACACTTTGCGGAGGAGATTGCCCCTCAGCGATTCACACAAACCATGCGGAGACTTTGGTTCGCGCGGTAGAAAGTATCGACGCCGAAGTGTGTGAAACCTTCGAAGACGACGGATGCCCACGAATCATGGTCAAATGTGCAGAGACACGTAGTGTGTGTGAGGAAGGACGCTGTGCGCGCGAAGTTCTTTAAGCGTGCTAACAAGCATGCTATCGAGTTGAATGCGCTTACATAAGCTAGACAACGGCAAGTTTTGGATGGTCGCGTTGGTGGTCTTGGGCCACGTACTCGAGCGGCGTATGCATGACTTTGCGATAGCGCGCTCATTGTATCAGGCGATTTATCTTGTTCATGTGCCCGTGCTCGTAACCTTAAGCGGAATGACTTTTCGTAGCAATGAAACGGAAGAGCTCCTGCGCAAGGGATTGAAAAGCCTTGGTGTTCCACTTGTACTCTTCACGATGCTTTACGAGCTCCCCCATGTTGTGATTCTTGGTTCACTAAGCAAATACTCGCGTAAGTTTTCACCCTATTGGTTGCTGTGGTTTTTGGTGTCACTCTTATGTTGGCGTTTGATGGCCAACCACGTCAGTCGTTTGAAATGGCCTTTGCCCTATACGATAGTAGTGTTTATAATGCTGGCCGTTGGCGCAGGGGGCGTTGACTCCATCGGTTACCCTTTCTCCCTGTCGCGCACGATCGTATTCTTCCCCTTTTTCCTTTTGGGGATGGAGCTTCAGAAGCGAAATGTCCTTCATCTTCGGATGCCAGCGTTCTATCGCTGGAGCGCAGGGCTTATCGTGTTATCGATGCTCATCATTTCGTATCGGTACCCAAGTTTGGTCTCTCTCAATATACTTTATGGCGTAAAGTCGTACGCGGCACAGGGACTGAGCTTGGGGGCGGGGGGCCTGACTCGAGCCCTATGGTATATTTATGCAGTACTTTTGGTGTTGTCGGTGCTCACACTTTTGCCAACGAATGCGTCCCGCTGGACAAAGCTTGGTGCGCAGTCGATGAGCATCTATCTTTTACATGGTTATGGGGTCAAGTTTCTTGAATACGCGAATATTCTTGATGTTCTAAGCCCTCGGTTGTCAGGCTCTACTTTTGTAGCCTTCGCTCTTATCTATACTGCACTCTTGGTGTTTTTAACGACACGAGAGCCAGTCGAGCAGGGCTTTCAGAAGGTGATTTCAATAATCAGCAGCATTCTTCCAGAGTCAGGAAAATGAGAAGTTTGGTGCTGTGTTAAAAACGAGGCTTGCTTGACTTCGTTATTTGATATTGGGAGAACCAAATCCGATATGAAATATTGTGCTGCCTCCTTCCTTTCTTTTCTGAAAACTACGTGTGCACTTTTTGTGCTTGTCGTTCTTAATGTGGGGTGTTTTGAGTCGGAGTCTCCTCAGCCTAAGATTGTGAATCCAAACCGGGATTTGGAGGTTGCTTCTCAGACAGACCTAGAGACGGATACGCTAGATAATAAAACGCCACAAAGAGCAGCTCCAAGAATTGGAAAAGATAGCGATATACAAAACAAGGGAACGCAAGCTCAAGCTCACCGAGAGCTTCTTGCATACCAAGACGCCAAGATCATGGTGTGTGATGCAAACAACTGCCGATGTCGAAATGGGAAAGGCAAAGATTTATCGTTAGAGCAGGCCCGCTACATATGTCGGGATGCACCCGAAGTACCATCAAAAGAAGACGATGGTGACGATGATGCGAGAACAAAAGAAGAAGCGCCAAACAAAGCTAGAAAAAGTGAAAAAGAGAAGGATACGCAACGAGAATCGTTTCAAACGACGAAAGAGGTGCTGCGAAAACGGCGTCGCCCTCAGCGTGCAGTCTCTGCTTGCTGGTCAGCGTGTGGCGGAAGTCACCTCGAGTGTTTATCGCGTTGCGGTGTGGGGCCTGGTTGTTGGGCATCATGCCCAGAAGATCACGAAAGTTGCGCTGAACGTTGTGGCCCAGGCACTGAATGCTGGAGCAAGTGCAAAGAGCCGCGTGAGACCTGTTCGCTCAGGTGCGGTGGCTCTTCTGCAGGGGCGCCCAACGGCGGTCTCACACAAGTAAGCCCCAATTCACCACACCCAGCCCTTAGAGTTGAGACGGTCCGCTAGGATTTTCTGAAGAGTTTTGGGCCGTTAAGCCACGCTTTGTGTTTCCCAAAAAAGCCGGTAAACCTTTAGCGTACCTTTCAACTTGGAGAATCGAACATGAATATTAGAATGCGAGTTTTGAGCATCTCAAAACCCTTATTCGCGTTATGCGTTATGGGTGCGGGGTTTAATGCTTCCACGCTTCTTGCCGCAGGCATATTTGAAAACAATACTGACTTTGAGGAATGCAGCTGTTTTGTGAGTCAGTCAGGGGAGTCGGTCTCCGATCTGTCATACAACTGTAGAGGCTGGGATCGGATCGAACTGAGTGCCGACCATGTCAATGGTGGTTGTTTTGAAAACCCGGGCTTTGAGGCGCCGACAAGCGCAACGATTGCGACGGGCCAAAACACAGGATTTATTCGTCTCGAGGTTTCGGGTGATGATGCTGAACGCGACTGGCAAGAAACAATGGGGCAAGGCAGTGAGTGTCAGTTTTTGCCCTCGGGGCAAAGTTATACATTGTCTTTCGACTTCGCATTGAGTTCTTGGACTCGGGAAAGCTTATTGACTGGCACCGGTTTTGGCGCTGGAGCCAACACGACTTTGGATGCCATCGACACATTTTGTATTTACCAAACGGGTGATGCGCTCGGAGACCTTTCGCCAAGCCCCGTACCCTTTGCAGGGAATATTCCAAACTTTTGCGCTGAGGTTTCGAGCGGGAATGCGCAACTCGTTACAGGAAGTGCTACGACCTCATGTTTTAACTTTGGTGACTCTACTGGCGATATCGACACGCAACTTTCCGACTGGCAGAGTTTTTCCGAAACTTTTACAGCGCCTCGCGATATTGAAGGAATTTATATCGGGCCAAGCTGCGATACTGAAGCGAGTGCAGACGCATTGTGGGGTAACGACACATGGGAGCTTAAAAGTTATTTGTATCTTGATAACTTTGAACTCCTTGGAGCACGAAGCAATCGTAGCGCTGGGTTGACCTGCTCTGCGGGCACCTGTGACGGCAACGGAAATTGTGGCTGTGATGTCGATAGCGATTGCGCTCAGGTTGATGGCAACGATTGTGTTGTTCCGACATGTAGTAATGGGGTTTGTGAGTACCCACCTGAAAATGCGGGAAGCTCATGCACGACGGGTTTTGGCCAGGGGGCAGGCGACCTGAGTGGTTCAGGTCTATGCAACGGCGCTGGCTTTTGTGTCGAATGCAATGATGCAAGCGATTGTCACCCAAGCACACGGTGCCCGGATGCGGATTCATGTATCTGTTCTGTCTCTGGGCTATGTATTCCGGGGCAAAGCACCTGCCTCAGCAATAGTTTTAACGATTGCGATGGCGATGGCCTGACCAATGGAGAAGAAGACTCAAATAACAATGGCATTGTCGATGCCGGCGAAACCGACCCACTGGACTTTGATAGCGATGACGATGGCCTTTCCGATGGTCAAGAAGATTTGAATGCCAACGGGATTGTTGATGCTCTTGAAACGGACCCCAACGACCCTGACACCGACGATGATGGTATTCTTGATGGTATCGAAGTCTTTAGTGTGAATGCCACAGATCCCCTGGATGCCGATACCGATAATGATGATCTGTGTGACGGGCCGGCGACAGTCATTGGAGTCTGCGAGAGTGGCGAAGATATCAATGCCGATGGAAACTTTGATCCATCGCTTGGAGAAACACACCCTGACGATGTAGACACCGACGATGGTGGAGTCAACGATGGCCAGGAACGCGATGATGGAACCAACCCGGTCGATAACCCTAGTGATGACGGGAATCCTCCCTTGTGCCCGAGCGCAAGCGACCTGAACGACTGTGACGCGGACGGCATTGCCAACACGGTGGAAGACAGCGATGGCGATGGTGTTGTCGATGCAGGTGAGACCAACCCACTCGACGCAGATTCTGATGATGACGGTATCGCTGATGGCGTTGAAGATACGAATGCAAATGGCGTTCAAGACATGGGTGAAACAGACCCATTAAACCCCGATAGTGACAGCGATGGTTTGTGCGATGGCTCGCTCTCTGTCGCAAGCCTTTGTGTTGGTGGTGAAGATCAAAACAACAATGGAGTGGTGGACACAGGCGAAACAGACCCCTTGAACTTTGATACCGATGGGGGTGGCGAAGGGGACGGAAGCGAAGTCGCAGGTGGTCGTAACCCGGTTGATAACCCTGGCGACGACGATGTTCCACTTTGCCCAACAGCCCCGAACCCGAACGACTGTGATGACGACGGTATTGATAATGTCACCGAGCAGAATGGTTCGACGAGCCCGACCGACAATGACAGCGATAACGATGGAATTTTAGATGGTGTTGAAGATGCCAATCAAAACGGGCAGGTGGATGCTGGCGAAAGCGATCCAAGCAATGGGGATAGCGATGGTGATGGAATCTCTGACGGAGTCGAAGACGCCAATCAAAACGGCTCACACGAAAGTGGTGAAACAAGCGCAACGGACCCCGATAGCGATGACGATGGCTTATGCGATGGCTCAAATACACTTTTGGGTGTTTGTGGAAGTGGCGAAGATCAAAACAACAATGGAATGGTGGATGCCGGTGAGACCGACCCTCTGAACTTTGATACCGATGGTGGTGGTGAAGGTGATGGTAGTGAAGTTGCGGGTGGGCGAGAACCTGTAAGCACCCCTGGCGATGATGCGATTGGCCCATGCCCCACGGCTGACAACCCATCGGATTGTGATGGTGATGGCCTTGCAAATAGCGTTGAAGACGCGAACAACAATGGTATTGTTGATGCAGGAGAAAGCGATTGGAATGACGAGGACTCCGATGATGATGGTTTGACTGACGGCGCTGAAGTCACAAATAATAATCCGACCAATCCGCTTGATTCCGATTCCGATGACGATGGACTTTCAGATGGCGAGGAAGTGACTGTCGGTAGCGACGGTTTTATTACAAACCCGAATGATGCCGATACTGACAAGGATGGACTTCAGGACGGTACTGAAGTTGGAATCACATCAGGTTTGACGGGCGGGATATCGAACAATGGTGGCAACTTTGAAGGCACAGGAGTGTCCTTTGTTCCTGATGCGGACTCGAGCACGACAACGGACCCCACGGACCCCGATAGCGATGACGGGGGACTCTGTGATGGTTCAGGAAGCGTGATTGATGTTTGTGATTCCGGTGAGGATATCAATAACAATGGTGCACTCGACGCAGGCGAGACGAATCCTCTTTCAGGCTTTGGTGACGACGATGAGGAGGAAGATCCCGTGACTCCAGTCGATGACCCAGACCCAACAGATAATTCAGACCCAAGTGATGATTCAGACCCAAGCGACACACGCTTTCTCATCACTGGCGGAAGTATCTTTGAATCAACTTGCCAGAATACGAAAGGAAGCAGCGAGTTTTGGCTCTTAAGTCTTTTCGTGCTTTCTCTGCTCCATCGAAGGGACCGAAGCCCTGTTTAAGGGAAGAGTCCACAACTGAGTCTATTGAACGCGCCACTCCGGCGCGTTTTTTAAGGAGAGCATGCTTGATTTTGACCACTAGAAAATAGGTAAGACATGCGTATCGGGCAAAAGGCCTATCCGTAGATCTTCTATTCGCGCGGCACACCAAAATGCAGTGCTGAAGACTAAAGTCATCAACATTAACTTATGGAGCATACGATGAAGATTAACACAAACCTAGCCAACACTTACAAGCCAAAAGAAGCAACACAGGCACCTGGAACGATTGCTCCGAGAACAAACGCCCCGGCGATAGTAAGCACTGTCGATAGCTTCGAAGGCACAGATATTTCAATGCCGAAAGTCCAAGCAGAAGTGACTCAGCCGGCTGACACGCCTAAGTCCTCTTTGGTTAAAGGCGCCGTTAAAGCAGCGACGATAGGTGGTGCATTCGGGCTCGGAACAGCGACCTTACAAGCTGGCGTCGGTTCAAAGATCGCGATTGGTGTCGGGGTTACTGCTGGCATCGTCGGAGTTGCTGCACTCGCGGTGGTAGGTATAGCCTCATACTTTATGATTCACGCTATGCACTTATTAATGGGACAAAGAAGGCCAACAGATCGAGATTAAGACATATACCACTCAAACCAACTACCTGCGTGAGCGTCTTTCTAAGACATTTCAGGTATTAACTTTTAAAGAGAAAGTTGGTGCCCAGAGACGGAATCGAACCGCCGACACAGGGATTTTCAATCCCTTGCTCTACCGACTGAGCTATCTGGGCGCTCACCTTCTCTATCATGACAAAGCTTAGATTTCAAAGCGAAAGTGAAGAAAGAGTGGCTTTTCTTTTGGTTTGCTGCTTAATCCCCTTTCATGGTCTAATGGAGCCTGTTGTCTCAAGCTTTCACACTTCACTTTGCAGCATTTGCTGTGACCCGTTAAGTTAAGACATGAGAAAAATCTTGGGAATGAAGTCATCGATCTGGGGCAGCTCCCTCCTCAAAAATGGAACGCTTCAAGTTGTTCTTGGGGTATGGCTTGCCTGCTATCTTATTGCGTGCCCTGAGCGACAGATTGTTCCTGAGGGCAATGTCGATACCAGCGTTAACGAAGCAGACCCGAGCTCAAGTCCAATAACGGATGAGCCCTTGGAGATTTTTGATCCTAGCGATGACTCCAGTACGAACGAAAGCGCTACGGGGGAACCCGATGAACCATCGGAGGATACCTCTGCTTCAGAGGACCCTGGAGAAGCCACTGAATCGAATGATGAACCCGCAAACCCGGACGATCCAGAAATGCCAACACCACCGCATTTCATCGAATCGATTTCTCCACGCTATGGAGAAGTTTCAGGCAACACCTTGGTCCAGATTTTTGGTGTTGGCTTTTCGCCCGAAAGCACGGTTTGGTTTGGCGAAGAAGAAGCTCCCTCGGTGTTATTTCAATCGGCTCAACACTTGAATGTCAGAACACCGCCTCAGGCGGCAGGACGATTGGATGTTGTTGTTCGAACTCCTACCAACACATCCACTTCGCTCGAAGCACTTGCTGAAAACGCTTTTGAGTATTTTGAAGAGTTTCATATCGATGAGGTTGTTCCGAATCAAAGCGATGTTTTGAGTGGCGAAGTCGTAGAGTTCCTCGGTAGAGGTTTGACTTCAGACTTACGCATTTGGGTTGGTGACTATGAAGTTTTAGATCTTGACGTGGATGCGAGCGGCAACTCTGCAGCGGGGCGTCTGCCCGCAGCCAGAGGTAGTGGACGTGTCGATGTTCTTGCGACGCAGGCAAGCGGGAGAGAACTCCTTCAAAAAGGGTTTACGTGGACATCCACCTTGGCCCTTGATTCTCTTGTTCCCAATCAAATTGTTGAAGGACATGTGTGGGTGGAGTTGTATGGTGCAGGGTTCACACCAAGCACTATCGTGCAGGTCAATGGAGCTATGCTGCCGTCACAAATGCTTGGAACAACAACACTGGTCGTGAACGTCTCGACGCTAAGCCCCGGGGTTTATGATGTTGTGGTCAGCGATTCCGCCAGTGAAGATGAACTCCTAGGTGCACTGACCGTTGTGGCCACTTCTGATGATTTGACGGGTGGAGAAGGTCTACCCATCTCATTAAATCGCTACCGTTTTAATTCGAGAGGAGATCGGGTTTGTGTGAACGTTAACGAATCGATCACAGCAGTGATGATTGATGATAGCGCTTTAAGCAGCGCTGACAGTTTTGATGAAGCCCGATGTTTCAGAAGTACAGCTCAAGTACCCGGCGTCTATACCCTTCGCGTCAACACACTTAGCGAGACCTATGAGTTTGAAATCGAGTTTGTAGACCAACTCGGCCCTGGCTTCATCAACCCCACAGAGGCACCCGCAGGCTCCTCGGTGCCGATTGAAATTCATGGAGCAGGTTTTGCGAGTGGTGATCACTTTTGGGTCGGTGTTGATGAAGTGGAGAATCTTGTTTTCGACAGTGCAGAATTGGTACGTGGAACGCTGCCAGCCGGGCAGTTCGGGGTGCTTGATCTTAGGTATCAGCCAGTAGGGTCCTTGGCAAAGCGCACTGTGCGCAGTGCGTTTACGTTTTCCAGAGAGCTGAGCATTGATAGTGTCGCTCCAACTCGAGGTTCAATTGCGGGTGGTGATCATGTGCTCGTTACGGGTCACGGATTTTCATCCGATACACGTGTCGACTTTGGTGGTTCGTTTGGCGCGAATATTCAGCTTCGCAGTGAGTCCCTGCTTTCTGTGCAATCTCCAAGTGCGCCGGCAGGGACGGTTTCGCTTCGTGTTCGCGATGTTCAGACACAGGATGAAAGCTCACTCGAAAGTGCGTATGAGTTCTTTGATCCGACATCGCTCTTGGGAGGCCCTCGAGGCGGCTCAATGGAGGGACGACTCTATGTGACAATTCTTGATGCTGCAACACGCCTTCCTGTTCAGGGTGTACGCGTGGAGTTGGGCGATGTTTCTCCTTCTGATTTTGTAGCGTTGAGTGACATCCGAGGTCACGTTACCTTTAATGACCCTTCCTTGGTGGGGCCTTTAAGTGTGAATATTCGGAAAGAGGGTTACATGAGCTCTGTGTATCATCAGGTTGATGCGCGTGAGCTTACAATGTTTATGGTTCCACTTGTAAACCCAGTACCTCCGGTAGCAAGTTTAGGCTCTGGAGAAACCCAAGAGATTGTTCCGCCCGTCATCTCAGGACGTGTGTTTGGTTTTGATAAATCTCTCTTCGACCCGGGAAGCTTTGCGGTCGATGAAAATGGCAACGCAATCGAGTTCCCAGTGGTGCAGGTCACGACAACTGCGCCTTCGAGCTTATCGCAGAATCCGATCGTTGAATCCTCAGCACTTGTGTACGAGGACGGTGGTGTATTTGTGATCCGCGGTTCAAGAACTGGACGTCTTGGCCTCGTAGCGTTGGCCGGAATTTACAATCTAAGAACCAACGAGTTTCGGCCGCGGCAGCTCGGATTTCGTCGCAATGTGACTCCAAACTTTAACGTCGAGTTGGATGATCAAGATATCGTCCTGAGTATTGATTTGGACCTTGAAACCGAGGTCAGCTTGGCGGATGCACAGATGCGCAGTGATGCGCTGAGCAACATGGGGCCAACGGTTGCAGCCTTTCAAAGTATCTTAGACTTTGGTGACGAAGGTTCATTTCGACTGCCTCTTGAGGTTTCGGGGACCACACGTGTTGCGACACCCTACTTACCCGATCTCCCGGGCGAAGTGCTAACCTTCTTTGGCGGCGTTTTTACGACAGACGGAGCCAATGCTCGGAGTGAATCCGGGAGCGTTTCAACGCTTGAAGGTGCTCGAGAGGTGTCTGGCACGAATACACTATGGAATGTTCGTAACGAGGATGGCAGTGCGGCTTTCTCCGGGGCGATCTTTGTCACTCAAAACGCAGCAGGTTTGCGTTTTGCCGCCCGGATTGTCGATGTTCTCGACGACACCACATTGTTGCTCAACAGGCCTCTACCCTTTGACCTTCTTGATGCTTCCTATCATATCGGTGATTTGGGGGCCCCTTATGCACAGATTGTTCAGAATGCGTCAGGCTCGCTATCGGGTGGCGTAACGCTTCAGCCCAATATGGGATTCATTACGCGTCGTGCGCCGGGTGAAGCCGAACTCTTGGCACCTACACACGAGCTCGAGTGGGATCTTCCTTTAGGGCAGGCGCCAAGTGCTCAACTGGTTCGCGTGACCAATGTCATCTCCGGAAGCATCGCGATGACTTTATATCTCGATGGAGATGTGACGAAAGTGCGACTCCCATTGGGGGACGTAGGTGGCGACAATGGCAATTTACCACCCGGCACGTATCGATGGACCCACGAACTTATTTTTGTCCCAGGTTTTGACTGGAATGCCCATACGACGCTTGATTTCGACACGCGCGCACGACGCTCTTGGAGCTTCGACAGCGGTACTTTCGTGATTGGTGGAAGCAGACAGGAGTGAAATTGCCGTGTATGCCAAAGCGGCATCGGAATTGAGCGACTTTGTCGGGAACATCTTTTGCGATTCAAGTACCCAGCCTCTACGTTAAAGTATGCGTTGGTTATTGATAGGAGCGATAGCGTGTTCCTTCGTCGGAATTGTCGTGGAACTTTCCCCTCGTGAGGAGAGTGATGTCTCAGTTCTTGCTTTGGAGAAGGACAAACAAAAAGCGATTGAGCAGCACCAAGAGCTTTTGAGTCGTATCGCTGTGGGTGAAGCAGAGGTTGAAACCTTACAGCTTGACGTCAAAGACCGCCGTTTAGAGCGATGGATACGATTGAATACCGCCTATGCCCGACCGGGTGATCGAGTCTTTCGACCGGTCGTTGACATCAAAGCAGGGTCGATGAACAAAGGTGGCGAGAGAAAGCAATGAGAATGTTACAGATGCAATATTACCCAGGTGTGAAATGATAGCTTACTTGGCAGAGCGATACGGAAGTCGTTGGCTTTTCGGAATCTTGGTTTCGTCTTTATCTTTCAGTGCGAGTGCGCATGTGCGTCGAGACACAAGTGAATGTCCTCAGCTCTTTTCAGGATCGGACACGACTGAAATGGACACGAATGAAGAGAGGCCTCATTTTTCAGAAGATGAAGATTACGATACATTTGTGTATCGGGACAGTCGATTTAAGACGGCTCAGCGCCTTCGTATTCCTGGCGTTCACTTCATAGGACTAGCGGCTTCTGAAGACACAATACAAATTGCGCTGACCAAGGAAAGCCTAAGAGCTCAACTGCCAGAGGGTTGTCCGGCTGGACTCTATCACGTGAAGCCCGGTATGCGCATCGGACAAAAACTTGAAGTCATGGCTTCAACCAGTAGAAATTTAGTGCTTCGGGCAGTCCTTGATGAACCTTCTTTAAGTCAAAGTCGTGGTCAACACCAAGACCCAGAGCAACGAGGGGGAAAACAAGCAAAGTTAGAAAAGGGCCCTGGTGGAATTGCTATTCAAAGTGGCGAAACACAACATATTCCAATCTATGTTCTCAGCCGTGAAGATTTAGCGCGAAAGCCAGTTGAAGTTCGCAGTGTTTGGCAGTCCTCGTACGCAGTATCTATGGCTCAAGATTCGAAGCCAACATCGTCAAAGGCGAGGTCCAAGGCGAAAGCCAAATCCAAAGCAAAGTCCAAGGCGAAGTCTAAATCTACGACCAAGAACAAAAACAAGACGCGGTCAAAATCTAAAAGTAAACGTGCTCTAAAGTCACGAAACTAGGCCTCATGAGTTTCATTGGTTAGTTTTTTTGTGTCGGCTAGTTTTGAAGGTTCTTGGCCTTAAGTTGAGTTAAAAACTCTTCGAGGTGGTTCCAGCATCGCTTTGCTTCCTGACGCCAAAAGAAAGCATGAAAGGCGTGAACTTCATCTCGGTACTCTCGGTACTCAATGGGATGCGATAAAGCTTCAAATGCCTGTCGCAGCTTCCTTGAGTCTTCAAGCACCGGGTCCGCTGTGCCACACATCGAGAAGAGCTTTGGGAGGTCTCGCGTGACCTTCAAGACCCCAGTCTTGATATGGTGTAAAATCTCGAGTGGTCTTCCTAAAATATCGGAGTCATGTCCATAGTCCGGGCTTTTCATAAAATATTCACGGCATACCACCCCAACTCGACTCATTACCAAACTTGAAGTTTCCGGAAGCTTCATGTTTTCACGACGATCGAGATCGTATATCCCGCATAGGGGTGCCAATCCAACGATGTCTGCGCTCAGTTGCGAAACCCGTTTGGCCAAGGGATGGTCGATGTTGACACATCGCATTAAAGTTAAGACCAAGGCTAGATGTGCTCCTGCAGATTCACCGATGAGAAACCAAGAAGAACTCATCTCTCCCTTTTGGGCCTTGGCATCAAGAAATTCGAGAAAGCGTACAAGGTCTTCGAGGGCTGCCGGGTATGGGGCATGCGTCGAGAGCCGGTAGTTGGGTAAATAGGTTTTGTAGCCGAACGCACTCAGTTGGAGACCCATCAAAAAATGAGTGTCTTTTGAGCAGATCCGAAATCCGCCACCGTGAACATAGATGGCGGTAATATCATCTCGTGCTTTCTGATTTTCGGAGCTTGGAGCGTAAAAATCATAGGTATGAAAACGGTGTGTGGCCGCGAACCCAGAGGCAATCTCCTGTCGCATCGGAGGACGATAGACACGATTCTCTTCACGGGTCGCCTGAAAGTTCTCGGGTTGTGCCCACTTGGCTTCACGCAGTGTAGTCCCAAGCCCCTCGTAAAATAGATTAAGGCTGCGACCAAAGGCGCGTTCAAACCAAGAGCCTTGAGAATTTTCATTGTCGCTTTCTCGAATCGATTCGCTCTCTATCATGCTCGATATTGTGTTGGATTCGCGCTAGGATGGCAAGGAATGTGGACTTCAATTTTTATATCGCCTCGCATGCGTATGCGCTCAGCCACTGTGTTGGTGGCGAATGGAGCCTTTCGCCGGATACTCCTGGTAGCCGTTTATGGGTTGGTCGTCACTTTAAGTTTGCTGACGACATCGAAGGCATTGGCTCAAGAGAGTGGGGCGAGCACTGCAAATGAGGGAGAAAATGCGACCTCACAAGCGCCAGTTGCGCCACAACCCTATCAGTTTCGGTTGACCGATGAGGGACGTGATTACCCCACACGAATCCGTAAGTATTTAAAACGAATACCTCTATGGGCGGATGAAGGTTTTCTGGAGTTTTGCTTACGGGTGCGATGGACAGCGCGCTTTTCAAAAGATCCCGCACTCATTCCTTTACGAAATGCCACTGAAGAAATCCGAGACCGCCTGCGAGGACGTTCCTTAGCGCTACAATTATCGACCCGAGAACTGATGCCTGTGCTCATGGCACGTTGGTCCTCGTCCTACCGTCGTCGCGAGCGCCAGGTATTGCTTGCTAAGATTAACCGTTATGCCTTGGCGCCTACCAAGTTTCGTGGCGTTGCCCAAGGGTCAATTGATCGATTGATGAAAGATTTGGTGTGGGTTGCGAAAGAGTCGGGTGCAACAACCGGTCTGGAGGACAATGCTTTTATAGGAGGGCGAGGGACTTCTCTCAATCGAAGTGTTTTGAAGGCGTCGTTGAAGTGTAAGAGAAAGCATTGCAAACAACCTTTCGACCTTTTTGCCGAATACCTTGCGCCGGAAGGCGACTTTGAGGATTGGACAATTAAGCCCTTTGGTGGTGTGCGTTGGGAAGGACGCTATTGGGGCTACGGGATAGCTCAGATCCAGGCGCCTGCGCTGGCACTTCTTTATGCTCTCTCAAGTTTACAAGCGTCGGGTCTCGACTTGGATCGTGACTTAAACTTATATCTCTTGCCACAATATGAAGAAGGCTTTTTTATGCTTGAGCGGTTTCGGGATCAGTTGTCGCCCTCGGGGCTTTTCGCAGGTGGAGATTTTCGTCCAACCGAGTTGGAAGGTTTTCATGTCCCGGTGCAAATTGAGGCGCGTTATGAAAACGTACGAGAACGCTTTATCGGAAACGCTGCCTGGAGCGATTCAGAAGGTGGAGCAGACGATGCGAAGTTGATAGGTATTCAAAGGGTACTCAATGAAGATCGCAACAGGCGCGCCCGTCTCGATGTCGATATTCAGGCGCCGAATGAATTCCGAGCCCAAGGACTGGTAACGCGCTTTCAAGTTTTGGCTTCGAAATTGCCCGAGCCGGAGTCCAAAATTGAGGTGCACACGATGGGGGAAGGTTTGATTCGTTTGGAGCTGAGCTCCAGTCGTGCAGTACGTGTCTATGATCTTCTTGCTCAAATTTTTATCGATTATGCAGGGCTCGCGCCGGGGCCGTGTACAAAAATGTTTGGTGTCCTCGGGGACCTTTCGAAGCGTATTCGAGAGAGTTCCAAGGTCGAATTTCGCCTCGAGAATATTGAGGGGGGGCGGGAGGAATCGTGCTCTGCCTCCCTACGCCTAATTGGAGAGAGCACCGATTCACTACAAGACTTTCTGGTGCAGAATCGAAGCACCTACTTAAGTGAAGAGGAGAGTGCTCTGAGGGAAAACGTAATTTTAAGCGTGCAAGGGCTTGAACCAAGAGATTTTGAGACGCGTTCTTCAACTGCTGACGTCATTTCAAGATTGGAGCGTGCAAGCTCGATCATTCAAGATGAGGACGTGCGTGTTCGCCGGGTTAAAGGTGCTGGTGCAACAAGTTGGCACCCGCACCCGGTTCGTTATGGGCATTATCTTGATGAAGAAATGCAGAGAGCAGCAACCTCCCGTAACGAATCGATGAAACGGAGTACTTTTGACGCATTGGTCGAACGCTATACGCTTGCACTCGCCTTGCTTGCGTTATAACTCATCAATCATGGACTTCTTTCAGACAGTTGTCGCGGGGCATCAACGCCTATTTCTTGCCACTGCGTTCAACGCATTAAAAACCCTCATAATTACGCTTTCGTGTTTTGGGATCGTGTACAGTGACGGTGTTGATGCCAGTGAAAATGAAATGAAGGGAGCCGCCACGAACACGGCCCAAGAGCAATCCCGTCTTGAAAAGGAACACGCCAAGAACGATCCAGAGAGACATTTATGGGCTGATGATGGCGAGCAAGCTCACTTAACCATCGATGATGACCTCGAGTTCGACAGCACCCGAGGAGCTCAAGACGACGATGGAAATTCTTCGCCGGACATTTTATTCTCTAAGACCAAAGAAACAAAGCCAGCCCTCGAAGAAAAGGGGGAGACACTCAACAAGGAAAATGCCGCCTCACGGGCAAGGAAGGCGGGACGAAGTGGAATCAATGATGTCGAGTCTCAAGAAGAGATTGATGTGCCGGGTGAATCAAGTTCAGCGAACGAAGCCTGTACACAGTTGTTGTGTCTGGAAAAAGGTGATTTGTCCTTTTGGCCCTTGGCAAGGCTTCGCTTTGTCGGGCAATACAATACGCAAACAGAGGGCGTGGCGACTTCTGGCTTAACCAATGGGGCGAGTATCGACCAGGCGCGCCTGGGAATGGGCTTCGACTATCGAGGTATCGTTGCAGGGCGTATTGTTTTTGAAGGTGCTTCGCTTGTGGCTGGGGCAGCAGCACTCGAAGAGTCGCGCAATGTTATTTTGTTGGATGCTTGGCTTGATCTCAAGGTTCACCAAGCATTTCAACTTCGTGCGGGACAACACTTTGCTCCGGGGGTTCGTGAAAGTATGGAGTCCCGTGCGCAAATGGTTTTTGTTGATCGTGCAGTAGGGCTCACACCCCTGCGCAGCGAACGGTACTTTCAAGTCGACGGATTAGCGCACGGACGTGATTTGGGGCTTACCTTGGGTGTCGATCGTCTGGATCTCTGGAAAGGCCTGCACATCGGCTATCTTTTTGGGGCTTTCAATGGAAACGGCATCGCCTTGGGTCGCAATGATAACAACTTGCCAATGCTAGCGGGTCGGGTCCAATTGGGCTTTCGAGACGTTGTGACTCTTGGTGGTGGGGCACGCGTGAACGCTCGAACGGTGGGAACGCTACCCGCACGATTTAATGAGCGTGTGCAAAGCTATTTCGGAGATCTACTTTTGAGCTTTGATGGTTTCGCACTCGAAGGGCAAATGCTGCGCCGAGATACGTATTTGGACAGCGTATTTCTTGGTTTTGACCATGAGGCAAAGACCAATTCTCAAAATGTTTGGATGGCGAAAATTCACCAGCGGAAATCGTTTTCCTTTGATCCCATCGGCTTGCGCGGTGGTTATCGTTTTGCACTCTTCAATATGGGTGAACGTCGAGACGATAAATCGTTAATCGAGCATAGCGCTGCATTGCGATACGATTTTAAAAGCTTTCGTCTTCCCCTAGCGCTTATCGCGGAATACTCGTATCTTTTAGAGCGTGACTCCAGCCACCTTGCTTTGAGAGACAACCATCAGTTTCGACTTTTGATTCAAGGCGAACTTCCTTAAGCTTATCGAATCACGAATAATTTCTGGGAGTTCAGTTTCAACTCTCGCTACATAATACGACCTTCTTTAAACGCACGAACCGCTTCGAGCAGCCATTCCCTCAGTCTCTTTTGATCACCGGGCGCGAACTTTCGAAATGCTGCACCAACCATCCAACAGCCAAGATCTTCTTCGATCCAAACAACTTCCGATGCAACTTTTAAGAGCTCGAGCTCTTTCTCTTCAGGAATGTAAAGAAGAACGTTGACAGGAGTCCCGATTGGGAACTGTTCACTGCTTTCAAAGCTCACTCCACCCGCTGCCAGGTCCCGAGTTGTTGTCGTGAAGGATTGAGAATTCTGAGTAATCTCAACCCGTATCTCGATCGGGGCTCGCAAATGCCGAGGACCACGCGGACGAGGGACTTCGGACTCCGAGCTTGAAACAACCTGTACCGCCTCAATATCAAGGGTTGCGCTTTCTTCAACTGAGTTTTCATTTTCAGACATTCATGATCTCCAATCACAATAGTGTATGCGAATGTCCGCCCTCGATGCAAGTTTAGGAATGGAAATGACCAATTTGCTGATTTTGATTCCTTTTGAAGCTCGAAAGGGTGTGGAAGGAGCTGGTTTGAGTCAAAAAAGGGTCAAGGATTTGCGAAAAGCGCTCAGACTTGGTGAAACTCGAATCAAGAAAGTTGTGGCATCGTGTCATGGCGTTTTAACAACGCACTGCCTATTCCAAATAGTGGCAGGCGTCTGGAGCTTATATGTTGGTTGAACAACGTCAATTGTTAGCGTCTCAACAGTGCAATCACTTCCGGAGTGCGTGTGCCTCTCATACCCGTCGACACACCCCTAAACTCCGGTCTTCTTTATGCTGGGTAAGTGCACTGCTTTTTTCGCTCGTGGTAGCCGGTTGCAGCGAAGATGGGGAACCCAGCGAACAAATAGAGAATCGACCACAGTCTTCCGTGAGTAGCCTGCGGCTTTCGGTAGCAGGTGCAGGGTTTAGTGGTCTAGAGATTACGTCTGGCGGTGGCCCTGTTCGGCTTGTCGCAGAGTTTCGTAACAGTTCAGGGGAGTTGGATTCAAGCGCGTCAGGAGTCGAACTTGAGTTGTTGAACTCACGAACTTTTGAGCCTTCAACCATTGCATCAATGGGAAGTGATGCCTCTTCCATGGGTAACACGACACTTTCACTCTCATCCTCGACAAGTACAGGCGTCTTTGAAGCATTTGTTGAATGTGGACTCGAAGATTCCGGCCCCTTCTTAATTGATGCCCTTGAAGTTGGTGGTGAACGAGGGGCTCGTGCACTTTTTTATTGTACGCCTCCAGATGGACGAGTGAGTCTTGAGTACACTCAAGAATGCGAATCAATATCATCGCGTCTCGGAAGTTTTTGTACCTTTGAGGTTGCTGCCACATTGGCAGGAGTTTTCCCGAGGCCCAATGTTGAACTCCGTGTTAACGTTCAAAATGCGACGCTTGCAGAAACATCCGGCGCGACCGATGCTACCAATGATGTTTTGTCCCTTCAAAGTGGGTTGTTGGTGACCGACTTTGGAGAACTCAAGGACTCACTCACTCTAATTACAGACAGCCTCGGACTTGCACGTTTCTATATGTACACGCCGGATGATCATCTGCACCAGAGCGTAAGCTTATCTCTTGATGGAAGCGACCCCGATGGTCGTTCAATCGATGCGCTAACCCGAGAAGTAAGCTTTGAAGCCGGAGTCGATCGTGCCTCTCTAGCACTCTCGCCTTCAAGAACGACGATCTACGACAATGATAGCGCAGGACTCTTGATCAATATTGAGGCTGAAGACCTAAATGGAGAACCTTCAAGTGGCAGTGTCACGTTGTCGTCAAACCAGTTAAATGGTGGCTTTCAAAGTGGAACCACGTGTATCGCGGGCGCAAGCAGCGCCACCCTAGAAGTTAGCTTGGTGGATGGCATCGGAAACGCCTTGTTTTGTCCTGGATTATTGGATGTGAATGCGGGCGATGAAGTGGACTTTTCAATTACGGCTCAAACGCACCCTGAGGGTCGGGTTGACCCGATTGTTATCAGCGAAACGATTCAAGTCTTACGTGGGGGGATTGCCTTGGTTGAAGTCTCGGTGAGCCCTGAGACTTTGGAGTCGGATCTCAGTGAAGTCGGCATCATCTCGGTCAGCTTCCTGCGCGATGGAGCACCTGTGAATGGCAGTGTCACATTGACCTTGACTCAAGATGCCGGTCTTGCATCTTTTATTGATGCCAGTCTCGAAGTTGATACGATCACGGTGTCGCTAACGAGTGGGCAAGCTCAGGCACAAATTCGCGCAGACAGTGCAACTGTTCGTGGCATTGTTGAGTTTGATGTGCTTGTGGATATGCCTGCCTTTTCTCCACCGGACGACCAAGTGGTGACGACTGGGCGGGTCACTTTTGATCGCGCACCGGTGCTCCGCAGTGTTGTACCCCTTCCTGTTGCAGGAGACCTACCCATCGGGACTATCGACAGTACCTTAGCGAACTCTGTCGATATCTGCTTCTTAATCGAGGACGACAGCGGGAATGCGATGGACGTCTCCACGTTGGACATTGAGTTTTCCATTCCAGAATCTTCCGACCAAACTGCGGTGATCGCGCCACAAACACCGGACCTCAATAATCGCGGCGTGGTTTGCGTCACCTTATCCGGTGGTGCACAGCCACTTCCAATTGCCGTGCGTATCGATGTTGAGGGGCCAAGTGGTGTTTTAAAGAGTGCGCTGAGTGAAGCTGTACCTGTCGTGATCGGTGTGCCTCAACTTGCTGCAAGCTCGCTCTATTGTGAAGGTCCTGGCGGTGTTGTGCATTCCCAAGTTCAGCTCGGAAGTTCTGACGATATCAAGTGTTATGTGACCCTCGTCGACCGCAACTCGAATGAGGTGGAGGGGGCGAGTGTCCAAATGCGTATTGAAGGTGGCTCTTCGGTTTCTCAAAAGGTTACGGATTCAAACGGACGGGCTATCTTTGATTTTGGTTTTGGTGGTCAAGGGCGTGCTTCGGTTGATGTGCGAGATTGGTCTTTTGGGATTGCGCTTCCACAGGATGCGTCGGACGTTGTCACGGGGGCAACTTTTACATCCGCAGAGGCGCTGGACTGTTTTGATCATGTCAGTGAAACGAGTTGCAATCTCGTCGCCTTATGTGCAGAGCCAGGGAACGAAGGTGTTTGCCCACTCCCCAAAGCTGTATTTGAAGAGCAATCGAGCGCGGCACACTGTTGGGAAAGTGGTGCCCAGACAGGATTGGAAATTCTAAGTGTGATCAGTGGTGAAGTCGTACCGACAATCGGTTGTACACGAACCAATATTGGCAGTGATATTCAAATCGCGTGTGCGGGTGAGCCCAGTGTCTTGCTTGAGAACGGAGAAATCGATGTTGTAGAGCTGAATACTCCGGGGACAGCACTCAACGATGCGAAGAATTCTTATATTGATGGTTTGGTGCGTTGCGGGTACCCAATTACATGTCTACTTGGACTCTCGGATGGATTCCCCGAGTTTCAGGGGGATGAGTGTTACTTCTCTTTTGGTTGTTTTGATCTTCCAAGTGGCTCGAGCCCCTTCTTTAGTGGCAATCAAATGAATCCTACGACCTGCCCAGAATCCGGTCTTTACAGTGTGCAAGCAATCTTTACCGGTCAAGAAACGATGACCGACCTTGATGGCAATGGGATTGTTTCCTTTGATGATTTAAACTCAAATGGAATTCAAGACCAGGGTGAAGGAACCTTGAACAATGACAGCTGGGTTGATTTTCCAGAACCCTTTCTAGACAAAAACAATAATTGTCGTGCCGATGATTATCCCTCCGTGGGTGGCCGCTTACCCGCAACGTTGGCAAGCCGGTACACGGAAGAAAAGTCAGACTTAAATGGCGGTGGCGGAAACCAACCTTGGGGTTTTGATAATGAATTGAGCGCATTTCCTGAGCGCCTCGAAACGAATGGAGTTTGGGATCGTTCCGCACCCCTCGCTTTGAATGCGCACGTTGTGGGTGTTGAAAGTGGTGGGTTGGTTCTTGGTGAGTCGTGTAGCGAGGCTCTTTTGACCGGTTCAGCGTCCATCACAACTCCAATACTTCCCGACGCGCCACCGACCTACACGTGTGAGTATGGAGGAGGATCACGAACATCTCTGTGCTCTGAGGTGTCGCCAGGTCACTACATGGCACCATCGTGCTTGAGTGGAGGAATCGACTTGGACGCAACACAGGAGAGTTATGAATTTGCATTTTCACCTGTCGATCTCAATGGAAATTGTTGGTTGGTGTCCAGTGACGCGACCATCAATATCAGCTTGGACTCGATTTCAAATGCCCGACTCTCTCGTGAAGTAAGCAGTGAACCTTTACGCGGTCGTTGCCGATATCCAGCAGAAGGTATCGGTGAAGTGGATTTAAATCGACCATGGTGCCAAAGCTTCCCGAATCTTGGCGCAATTCCAATGGCTATCGGTCTACAGTTGGATTGTCCTTCGAATCTAACAAGCCCGGAGACCGAAGTGGGTGCAGTGCAGATCGAAATTGATACCAGTACGAACACGTATACACAAACCATACCTGTCACCACTTTCTGCCCCTAAATTAGGATCAAGGCTATGAGTGAGACATTTTACTCGAATGACTATTTAGATTTAGCACACCGTGAAAGTATGTATAATGAATGTGCAGTTCGGCGAAGCCAACTTTGCGCATGTTTTTATTGTGTAAAGATATTTGACCCGTCTCAGATTGTGGACTGGGTTGATGAGGGTTCAGACACAGAAAGGACCGCAGCGTGTCCAGAGTGTGAGATTGATTCCATTCTGGACGGCAGGTTCCCGATTACAAACCCTAATTTTTTGAATCAGATGTATGAACGTTTTTTCAAAGGTTGATCTTATAGTTTGGAACCTAAAGAGGTGTCGTGTCTAACGCGTCACTTTGTTGACACTTAAGACACTATCACGTCCAACTATGATACGCTCAAACTGACCTTGGCCAGGATTCATCACGATTGAGAAAAAGTTCTCACCTGAGGAGAGGTCATCGCTGGCTCCGCTTATCCTTCTTTGGTTATTAAGAGTGACTTGAACTTTTTGAGTGGGTTGCTTGATCGCTTGCGCGCCAGCAGGTCGTTGGACAAAGATGAGATTGACCGCTTTCATCGAGATACGTTCGATGCTTGCGTTTTGAGTGTTGAGGTCGAAATGCCCTTCGCCTTGAGACAGATTGGAGACGACGCCTTCAATTTGGGAGCCATCTTGAAGATGAATCTTCACTTGGCGCGGCTCCGAAATCCAAACGCCTAGCGCTTGACCGCTGACTGAAGAGAGTTGGGAAGGTCGAACAAAACTTTGCACACCGGTAAGGGTTGGGCTCGGCAAAATCCCATCGGTATAAAGCGATAAAAAGTCGTCAACGAAGGAAAGGCCGGGCGGAGGCGGGTAAGGGGCAGGGAGGGTTTCCGGCTTTGTTGTGTCAGGCTGCTCTGTATTGCGATTCCCTGCCAAAGAGTCGTGTTGGGAAAGGCTTGCATGGAGTGCTCGGTACTCCGCTGCTTCTGCTTGCGTGAAGCTCCCACCGGAGCTGTGTCGCTTTCGAAACTCTTGGTAGCGCTCCATCTGTTTCGTGACACTCTGTGAATTACCGCTTTGCGCTTGATCGATCGTCATACAAGGATCTTAACCAAGAACTATCCTGGAAATCCATCGACAAGCTTTTCAATTTTCGCATCGGTGAGTGTCACAGGAGATTTTTTCGCTTCTTCCAAAATATAGTTCGCGAGTGCATCTCCACCATCCACATTTCGCTTCGCCAGCCAATAGCGAACATTCGACAACCCACTCATCGGACCAATCTCAATTTTTTGCGACTTTCCAAACCACCCAGCTGGAACGCCAGAATAAATCAGGTCAGCGAGCTCACTTGCGCCCACTTTCTCAGCTTTAATGACTGCTGCTGCATGAACACCTGTTGCGGTCCGAAAGGCATCTTTACCTACCAAAGGGTAGTTGTCTGGAATGGACACGGCGCATGCTTGTGATGTCAGGTCGCAGTACTCGACCAGAGCATCGGTCGCGTTGGGGTAGGCACCCATGAGCTTGAGATTGAGAATAATTTGATCGATCGATGCGTTCCCCACACGTTCACCGATCCCAAGGCACGTCCCGTGAATACGTTGACAACCGTACTCGGCTGCGAAGATCGCGTTGGTGACGCCAAGCCCGCGGTCGTTATGGCCGTGCCACTCAAGTTTTACATCTTCAATGCCCATTCCACGCGTAAGGCCACGGGTCCAATCGATCAGGTTACGAATTCCATCCGGACTCGCATGCCCAACCGTATCGCAAAGTGTCAGCTGGCGAACACCAAGGTTCAAGGCCAGCCGAAAGAGCGGGTCCAAGGTGTCTGGCTTGGAGCGAATCGTGTCTTCCGTCACAAAAGAAATTGCCAGGTCTTCTTCTTGAGCGAAGCGAAGTGCGTCTTCCGCAGTGCGCATGAGCTTGCTCAGATCCCAGTTTTCAGCGAGCTGCCGAATAGGGCTTGTTCCTAAAAAGGCATAGGCCACGATGGGAATCCCGACTTCATCACGAATCTTGGCGATCGGCTCGAGGTCTCGGCGAAGGGTGCGTCCTGCAGCACAGACTTCGATGGGTAGGTTGTTATCGCGGACATGTTTTGCAATCGCACGCACATCGTTCACGGCGCGTTCTCCTGCGCCCGGCAGACCGACATCTGCAGCATTGATGCCGAGCTCGCACATCAAGTCGATCATTTTAAGTTTCGTTTCAATCGGGGGGTCAATGACCGAGGGGCTTTGGATTCCATCACGAAGGGTCTCGTCAAAAAGCTCGACACCCTCGGGGATCACCCGCATGTTACGTTTTTGCTCGTTCCAATCGTAGATAATATCCTGCAAAGAATCTCTCCTTCGATGGTGGTCCTGACTTCGTTAGAGTATTTCGAATCGCAACGTACCCACGAAGTCAGCGCCAACTTAACCTCTCGGGTTTCAAGTTTGATTAAACGCGCTCAACAAGAAGTGCCAGCCCTTGGCCACCGCCAATACAAGCAGTACCAAGACCATACGTTTCAGCTCGCTCGTGCAATGCATAAATAAGATGTGCCGTAATGCGTGCTCCGGATGCCGCTAAGGGATGGCCTAGTGCGATTGCACCACCATCGACATTGAGTTTGGCTTCGTCGACCTTCAGTTCCCGGTTCACCGCAATGACTTGAGGTGCGAAGGCCTCGTTCACCTCAACAATATCCATCTCTTCAATCGTCGTCTCAGCACGTGTCAAACAATTATGTACTGCCGGGACCGGTCCGATACCCATGATCGTGGGGTCGCATCCGGCGACACCCCAGTTCACAAGTTTGGCGAGAGGTTTCCAGCCTTTACTCTCAGCATTTTCACGTGTCGTGAGGATTAGACTGGCCGCACCATCGCAAATCCCCGATGCTGCGCCCGCGTGAATCACGCCGTCTTTCTTGAATACTTTGGGTAGTTTTGCGAGGCCTTCCACAGTTGTGTCCGGACGACCATGCTCGTCTGCGTTCACCACTTTGTCACCACGTCTTCCCGGGATGGTCACGCTTGAGATTTCCTGGTCGTACGCGCCGCGCTTCTGCGCGTCAGCATGTCGCTGCTGGGAGCGAATACTAAATGTATCAACCTCGTCTTGCTGAATATCGTATTTCACAGCCAGATTTTCAGCAGTAATGGCCATTGGCATACCAGTGTAACTATCGGTCAAACACGTCCAAAGACTGTCCTCCATACCGCCTTTGCCCAGTGGTAAACCCCAGCGAGCACCACGCACAATATGAGGCGCCTGCGACATTGATTCCGAACCGCCAACCAGCATCGTCGTTCCTTCACCGAGCAAAATCCGATGTGCCCCTTGAATGATTGCTTCAAAACCAGAACCACACAAGCGGTTGACTGTCACACCGCCGACACTTTGGGGGATTTCAGAACGTAAACCCACATGGCGAGCAAGATATATTGCATCTGCAGAGGTTTGAAGTACGTTGCCATAGACCACATGATCGATTTCGTCAGGCAAAACCCCACCTTGCTCCAAGGCAGCCTTGCTGGCATGAACACCCAAATCTGTAGCGCTTTGCGACTTGAGGCCGCCGCCGAATGTCCCAAAAGGGGTGCGCTTTGCAGCGACAAATACGAGCTCTTGGTTTCCTGCACTTTTCATTTGGCCTCCGAAGGATTAATCCGGCTTAGGTCATTCCCAAGATATTGCAACAAGTATCGCAATGGAGAGCCCAAGGGCGTGATTCCAGGGGATGGTAGGGAGAGTGCGAATTATGAGTCCGATGACAGGTTCAAGCGAGAAGGGCGCTAAGCTTCAAACACAAGGGAAAACGCTAACACTGATCGATGGCTCCGGTTATATCTTTCGCGCCTACTTCGCCGTTCGATCACTGAGTCGTTCGGATGGACTGCCCACGAATGCAGTCTATGGATTCTCGAACATGCTGCTCAAAACATTGCAGCAGCACCCGACAGATTATCTTGCGATTGCTTTTGATCGTAAGGGACCGACATTTCGAAATGAACTTTACGCTGACTATAAAGCCAATCGACCACCACCACCGGAAGATCTCGTTCCCCAGTTTGACTTGATTCAGCGTGCGGTCGAGGCTTTTGGTATTAAAAAAATATCGAAGATTGGTTATGAAGCGGACGACGTTCTCGGAACGCTGGCCAAACTTGGCGTAGAAGCAGGCATGAAGGTGAATATAATCACAGGTGACAAGGACCTTATGCAGCTCGTGACTCATGAAATTCATCTCATCGATGAAATGCGCTCTGCCAAGAAGGGTGGATCCTCGCGAATCGATCCACAGGGCGTTTTCGAAAAGATGGGGGTTGGCGCAGAGCATGTCATCGATCTTCTTGCGATGGCTGGGGACGCTTCAGACAATGTTCCAGGGGTAAAAGGGATTGGCCCAAAGAGTGCGGTCGCCCTTATCGAAGAGTTTGGGACCCTCGAGCAAATCTATGAAAACATCGATTTGATCAAGCGCGCATCGTGGCAGAATAAACTTCGTGAGGGTGCAGAGCTTGCGAAACTCTCGAAAGACTTGGTAACCATCCGCACCGACGTCGATATTCGTGCCGATTGGAATGAATACAAATATGAAAGCGTTGACGCCCCCTCTCTTCGCACATTTTTCAGTGAGATGGAGTTCCGGCGACTTCAAAATCACCCCTTGATTAAGCTTGAAGGGGGAAGCGACAATTCTTCCGCTAGCGCAGCCAAGGGTACTCCCAACTCGATGCAGCTTGACGATAGCGTTGGCAAAACAAGCGGAGTGAGCACTCGTTCCGTTCGAGTGAATAGGGTTACGAGCGTGGACACGTGGCTTGAGGCACTTGAAGGTTTTGTTTCGAAGCATGAGAGTCCGTCTGAAAATGAAAATGAAAATGAAAATGAAAAAGACAATGACAAGGACGCTCTGCCTATTGTTGGAGTGGTACCCGGTTTTGGTCTTGCATGCGGTCTTGTGGACACGATTCAGGCAATTTCTTTTCAAGACATCAATTCAGTGGAGACGAAAGCAGTTGTAAACTTGAAAGAGAAATTGTCTTCGCATGTCCGAAAGGGAACATTGGGCGTACTCGCATTAAAACCACTGCTCGAAGCGAATATGTTTCGTGTGAATGCGGATGATTTTCAGGCATGCCAAGATGGAATGCGTCTATTTGATTTAATGGCTTACACTCTAGACCCAGAGGCCTTCGGTGGAAGTTGGACCAAGTTCTTCAAAGCTTTTTGTGGGCGCGAGCGAAAAGCTCTTTCTGAAGTTGAGATCGACGCGCCATTTTTAGAGGAAGTATTCAAACACAAAAAAGCGAGGAGCGATGCTGCGGCTGCTCTGGCATCCATCAGCGACTTGTCGTGCTATGCACACCAGATACAAGGGAGACTTTCCGAAAATGAGAAGCTGAGTGATTGGGTGTGTGAAGTTGAAATCCCTTCACTCTTTGTGATCGATGCGATGGAGTCCGCAGGAATCTCTTTAAATACTGAAACGCTCGCAAGTTTTGGAGTCAGTCTCCGCGCGCGCTTGACTGCGATTGAGAGCAATGCCTATGAAGCTGCAGGAGAAACGTTCAATCTGCAAAGCCCTGCGCAACTTGGGGATATCCTTTTCAATCGACTTGGCTTGCCGGCACCCAAGAAGACGAAAACGGGTTATTCAACCGATGCGAGTGTCTTGGAGAAGTTGAAAGATGCGCATCCTTTGCCCGGGCTAATGCTTGAGCATCGGGTCCTTGCCAAACTCTTAAATACTTATGTTGATGCTCTCCCGAATGAAATCTCAAGTGAGAGTGGTCGAGTGCACACCAGCTTTCAACAAACCAAAACGGCGACGGGGCGCTTGTCATCGACCAAGCCCAACCTGCAGAACATTCCCATTCGCGGTGATGAGGGGCGCCGCATTCGCGAGTCTTTTGTTGCGAGTAAGGGGAACAAGCTGATCGCTTTGGATTACTCACAGATTGAGTTACGCATTTTGGCGCACATTACGGAGGACGCAACCTTATGTGAAACATTCGAGCGTGATGAAGATGTTCATACGCGCACGGCATCAGAGATTTTTGGTAAGTCACAAGAGAGCGTTTCGCGCGATGAACGTGGTGCAGCCAAAAGTATCAACTTTGGTTTAATGTATGGCATGGGGGCACATAAGCTCGCGGGCGAAATCGGTGTCACGCGTCGTGAGGCCAAAGAATATATTGAACGTTACTTCGCACGTTACCCGGGGATCCGCGCTTGGCAGTCACGGACCCTTGAAGCTGCAAAAATGGATGGGTTTGTGGAAACAATGACCGGTCGTGTACGTTGGTTGCCCGGCCTAAGTTCAACACGTCGGATGGAGGTTGCGCATGGTGAGCGTCTTGCGATCAACACACCGATTCAAGGCTCTGCAGCGGATGTTGTGAAGCTTGCAATGATCAAGGTGGCCAGAGCATTGCGCACTGAGCTACCGGAGTGCTCTCTCTTGCTACAAGTTCATGATGAGTTGATCATTGAGGCTCCAGACGCGCAGGCACAAGCGTGTTTCGATTTATGCAAGGCCTCGATGATGGATGCGTATCCGCTTGCCGTCCCTCTCAAGGTTGACGGGGCTATCGGTGATCGTTGGGCGGATATCCATTAAAAGGATTGATACAGACAACCCGAAATCCAATGTTGGGACAATGCTATAATGGAGAACTTCTTTAACATACTGAAGAAAGAACGCGTTGACGTAATGCCTCTCATGACCAAGGTTCATGAAGCACGACATTACACAGTGGATTGAGACTGAGGATTGCGAACCCTCGGTAGGGGCACGGGGCATGGGAGCGGCACCAGGGTCCTCCGGAGGCGTGAGCTTTGCAATTTTACAATATTCACGCCAAATTACAGAGCTCCAGACTAGACAAAAGAAAACCTGAACTTATTCGAGGATATTATGAAGAGATACATTATTGTCTTTTTTAGTGGTGCACTTGGACTGGCAGCGTGCGGAAAGGCGCCACAGGTCGGTGATGAGTGTGAATATCGTTCTCTAGGCGAGAATGTTGTCGTAACATGCGAAAATGAGACAATGGATGATTTGAATGATGTTGCGCCAAGCCCTGCTCAGGACCACTTAACTCCTTCGGAATCTTGTACAAGCGATGCAGGACGCGTCCTTTTGCCGGATGGTTCATGTATGTACGATTGTGAAGAGGGAGATATGATGCTCCCTGATGACGCATATATGCCAGTGAGTCGAAGCTGTAACTGTATTCGGACCGGTCCAGAGGGAGCGTCCTATCTTGAACTTATTACGGTGAGTGTTCAGCAAACGAGGTACAAAGAATCGAGTGAGCCTGGAGGCATCTGCCTCGTTGTCCCTGCTGATGTACTGAGCTGTGATGAACTCTGTGGTTCATAGACGCAGTGAGCAATTGTGTTGCTTGTCTGCGGGTAGATTTTGTTTACGTGATTGATGAAGCGTCAGAGTGCGGGCATTTCTTGGTGGCTTTTAGAATCATCGTAAAGGACTAGCCGAAATACGAAGCCAAAGCCGCGCTCGGTCATTATAATCGAAAGGTTTGAGAAGTACACCCAGATGAAAAACCTCAACAAACCAATTGCATGTTATGTCTCAGCGAGAACCCGTTCACGACTTTTCAAAGAGGTTGACGGCCTCAAGGCATCGCCATGGGTCTTTCAGAGTGAAGTCCTAAAGCTTCGGGGTGATGAAGATTGTGGACGTGTTGCAGTTTTGTATGATCACAAGAATCGGCAAATTGGTGTCGGCCTTTATGATCCGTACTCAGCGATTACAATTCGTCTGCTCGCGGTCAACGAACGCTTCGCCTTCAATGAGAGAAGTCTGTTGGACCGTCTTGAAAGTGCATTGCAAATTCGAACTTGCATAATCGACAGTGAAAAGACAAATGCGTACCGAGTCGTGCATGGTGAGGAAGACTTTTTACCAGGCTTGGTCATCGACCGTTATGCAGACGATATCGTAGTCAAACTCTATTCTCTTGTCTGGGCGCCCTACTTAAAAGTAATTCTCGCGTTTGTGCAAAAGGAACTTCAATGCACCCGGGTGCGATTACGCCTTGCTCGACTAATTGTTGATGATGCGCGGCGAGCCTTTCAGCTTGAAGATGGGGCAATTTTGTTCGGCGATAGTGTCGAAGATGAAGTTGAATACCGTGAAGATGGGGTGCGCTATTTGGCCAATTTGCGGCGAGGTCAAAAGACAGGCGCATTCCTTGATCAGCGTGACAATCGTAAGCGTGTGCAAACACGTTCAAGAGGAAAACGCGTTCTTAATGTCTTCGCATACACCGGTGGGTTTAGTGTTTCAGCTGCAATGGGTGGTGCGCAACACGTGGTCAGTGTCGATCAAAGTCAACCTGCATTGGATATCGCCACGCGAATATTTGCGCTGAACAAAAACGTACTCGAAGAAGAATGTAGCCATGAAACACGTTGCGGAGATGCTTTTGAACTGATGGAGCAAGCAGCACGCGCGTCTGAACACTACGATATGGTCATTGTTGATCCACCCTCATTCGCGCGATCCAATGAGCACCTGGAAAATGCGTATGAAGCGTACAAAGGTTTGGCAAGACTCGCGTTACCCTTAGTACGAAATGGTGGGGAGTTCGTGTTTGCGTCATGCACGAACCGAATATCAAGGATGCAACTTGGAAACTTCGCACATCATGTCGCACATGAAGAGGGCTATCGCCTTCAAGAACTTGAATCGTATGGTCACGCCGTCGACCACCCTATTACGACACAAAGCGGTTCCTATTTGAAGTGTATTTTCTTTCAAGTCGATGCATCGGACAGAAAGAGCGCCTCATGAGCGCCGATATGCGTCTCGTCCAACTAATCTCGGTCAAAACCGTGACCTGAGCCCCTCGATTGTTTAACCTGATCCTATGGCAATTTCTCTGCATGGTGATGCGATCAACACCGACCGACTCAAAGCGGCGCTTTCAAGCTACCACCCGAACCCAGACATGGACTTGGTCGATCGCGCATTCGAGTACGCTGATGAGCATCATCGAGAACAGTTTCGTAAAAGTGGAGAACCCTACATCACGCACCCCTTAGCGGTTGCGGAGATTTTAGCCGAGCTGAAATTGGACGAAGCCTCAATTTGTACTGGGCTGCTTCACGATACAGTGGAAGACACGGATGCGACAACCGAAGAACTCGCAACGATTTTCGGCACTGACGTGTCTTTACTGGTGGATGGTGTAACGAAGCTTGCGCAGATTGAGTTTTCCACACGTGAAGAAAAAATGGCGGAGAACTTTCGCAAGATGTTGGTCGCGATGGCCAAAGACATCCGTGTGCTTCTGGTCAAACTCGCGGACCGCTTGCATAACATGCGAACCATGGCGTCGATGCGCGAAGATAAGCAGCTTCGTATCGCCAGTGAAACTCTTGACATTTATGCTCCGCTTGCGAACCGACTTGGTATTGGCTGGCTCAAAATGGAGCTCGAAGACTTAAGTTTTCGTTACAAAGAGCCGGAAGCATACCGACACCTCGCCGATAAACTTGGGCAGACGCGTTCGGAAAGGGAAGGCTTCATCGAATCGGTTACCGAGCGGCTGCAGAGAGAGCTGAGCGAACGGGGTGTTGAAAACTTTACGGTTTCGGGGCGCCCGAAACACTTTTTCTCAATTTACAAGAAGATGGTTGCCAAGAAGATTCCTTTTGAGGAGGTTCACGACCTCATCGCTTTTCGTATCATCACAGATTCGGTACGGAGCTGTTACGAAATTTTCGGTTACATTCACGAAATTTGGCGACCGGTGATGCGTCGCGTGAAAGACTACATTGGCATGCCGAAACCGAACGGGTACCGCAGTTTGCACACGACTGTGATAGGGCCTCAAGCGCATCGGATCGAAATCCAAATACGAACCGACTTTATGCATCATGTTGCAGAAGACGGGATTGCTGCGCATTGGAAGTACAAGGAGAGCGGCGGTTCAACGGAGCGTGCAGAAGTGGACGGCGAAGGCTTTGCATGGTTGCGCCAATTGATGGATTGGCAGCGCGAGCTTGAAGACCCCACAGACTTTTTGGACTCTGTACGTTTCGATCTTTTTGTCGACGAGGTCTTTGTCTTTACTCCGAACGGAGATGTGTTTGAATTGCCCCGTGGCGCAACACCGATCGATTTCGCGTTTTCGATCCATTCCGATGTGGGGATGCGTTGTTCGGGCGCAAAAGTGAATGGTCGTATTGTGCCACTACGCTATCGTTTTAAGAGTGGCGACACTTGTGAAATAATTACGAGTAAGAACCAAAAGCCCAACAAGGCTTGGCTTGAATTTGTGAAATCCAGTAAGGCGCGAACGAAAATCCGTGCCTACTTGCGAAAAGTTGAACGTGAACGTTCACGCGAAATTGGTCTCGAACTGGTCGACCGAGAAATGCGCCGCTTTGGTTTGTCCTTACAGAAAACACTGAAAGACGTCGGGACACTTGCTGCACAATTCAAAGAAGGAAAGTACCCAAGCGATGATGACGTTCTCAGCGCGGTGGGCTATGGACGACTCAACCCACAACAGGTTGTTGAAGGCTTAATCCCTGAGGAGGCAAGAGCTCAGTCCAACGAAAGGTCCACCGAAACCACCAAAGAATCTGGAACGCTAAACAAAATATTTGAGAATGTTTCAAAACGTTCAACTTCTGCGGTGAAGCTTGAAGGTATTGAAAATATACTGGTTCATTATGCACGCTGTTGTTCGCCGATTAAAGGAGACGATATCGTAGGTTTTGTGAGTCGTGGTCGAGGACTTGTCGTTCACCGCTCCGATTGTGACCGTGTGCTTACGCTTGAGCCCGAGCGACGAATTCATGTGACTTGGGATGCTGAGACAGACGTGCAAAACGCTGTCACGTTGCGTGTGATTACCAGCGATCGCCCTGGGATGCTCTCAGACTTAACGGGGGCATTCTCGAAAAACGGAGTCAATATTCAACAAGCGGATTGCCGTGTTCTAAAAGAGGGGCATGCCGTCAATACCTTTGTATGCGGGATACGCAATACGGCTCAAGTGCGCCAGTTGGAGAAGGCTCTACTCGGGATTGATGGTGTCTTCGAGGTGCGAAGGGAAGGGCGGGCGTAAAGGCCTATTGTTTTGCGAGACGCGATGAGGCAAGTGACTTTCTATAAGGAAGGTGCCACCATGTCAAAAAGCGTTGTGTCAACAGAGAAGGCCCCAGCTGCGATTGGCCCCTACAGCCAAGCGGTTAAATGTTCAGGGAAGATGGTGTTTTGTAGCGGTCAGGTTCCTATCGACCCTTCGACTCAGGAACTCTTGGACTCGAATGATGTCAGCGAACAAACAGAACTCGTTCTCAAAAACCTCAGTGCAGTGCTTGGTGCATCGGAATGTTCGATGAATGACGTTGTTCGAACGACCATCTTTTTGAAGGACCTTTCGGACTTCAATGCAGTGAATGCGGTGTATGCAAAGTTTTTTCAGGAACCTTTTCCGGCACGAGCGTGTGTTGAGGTCGCGCGTCTGCCCAAAGATGTCCTCGTTGAAATCGATGCCATAGCGGTTCAAAGTGAGTCGCGTTGAGGTTGTTATGAATGCTTTAACCTTTCAAGAAGTGATCATCCGCCTTCAAAAGTTCTGGTCGGACTATGGTTGCATTGTTGTTCAACCGACGGACGTGGAAGTCGGTGCGGGCACACTCAACAAAAACACATTTTTGCGTGTTCTCGATGAGAAACCCTGGAATGTCGCCTATGTAGAGCCCTGTAGGCGGCCCACCGACGGGCGATTTGGCGAAAACCCGAATAGGCTTCAGCACTACTATCAGTATCAAGTGATTTTGCAGCCCGCGCCGGAAAATGTTCAAGACCTTTACTTGGATTCGCTTCGTGCGATTGGGATGGACCCACAAGAGTTCGATGTGCGTTTCGTGGAAGATGACTGGGAGCATCCTGCTTTGGGTGCAGCCGGACTTGGTTGGGAGGTCTGGGCGCGCGGGATGGAAGTCACGCAGTTTACATATTTTCAGCAATGTGGAGGAATGGACTTACCCTTGGTTGCGAGTGAGCTAACCTATGGCTTGGAACGTCTCGCCATGTATCTGCAAAACGTAGACAGCGTGTACGACCTGGTATGGACAAAGTACCCTGACGGTTCTCTCGTCTATTACCGGGACGTTCACCATCAGGATGAAGTGGAATGGTCGCATCATAATTTCAACCTCGCAAATGTGGAGATGCTTGAGCGAAGTTTTAACGATTGCGAAGCACAGGCGTTGGCACTGCTCGAGTCAGGTTATGTTCTCCCTGCCTATGACTACGTGCTAAAGTGCAGTCATGCCTTCAACGTGATGGATGCACGGGGGGCTGTCGGGACAACTGCGAGAGCGGCATATCTTGGTCGTGTTCGAAAAATGGCACGAGGGTGCGCCGAGCTTTACGTTTCTCAAGGACACGCCGGCGAGGCAGTAGAAAACGACTCAACGACAATCGAATAGGCTCCCGCAACTCTAAAAAACACGATTGAGTTACCAGATGAACGAACGAAGAGAGAACGACCGAAAATGAATCGACACAACACATTCCCGACCCATGACATGTTCCGACGCATGGCATCACGAGTGATCAGAAGCGTTATCGTGCTACTGGGCACAATGCTCTCAGTTGACCTAAGCGCTCAAGTGAGTTCACAACTCAACTTTTGGGAGGAAGGCCTCGCATGTTTTGACGCGTGCATGACCACCGATTTAAACTTAACACTCAATGTCTCGAGCCCTTCTGGCGAGCGCACATGCTACCGCAGAACAGAGAGCGACTCGAACGCCTTTGAGGCTTACACAATACCATTGGTGGATTTTGACTCTGAAACAGTCTTGAGCATCGCGTTGGGTGGCGTTGATAATTGGGGCACCTGCCCCAGTCATGACTGTTGTGTCTCAACCCCGGGTGAAGCAGACGACATCTGTAAAAGAAATGAGCTATGTTATGATGCGACCAACTTCAATGAAAACGATTGCTGTATTGTCGGTTTTGCCGAATGTGCAAGCCCAGCATTATGGTTTGAAGCAGAGATTGATGGGCCCGCGACTTTGAATGCGCACAGCCACTGGGTGCTCGATAGTGTTGGTGGAATTGCCGCGAAGGCACTTCGAACGGAAACACCTTTGAGCCTTAGTTCAGGGGTGAATGCGCCAGTTGTTGATGTCGTACTGGTGTCTCCCGACGCTGTCGATGCGAATGGCAGGGCATTGGAGTTGAATCTTAAGACCATGGTGACGAACGGCAACAACACGCATGATAAATTAGACGCGCGTGGAGAACTCGACCTCGCAATCGCACTTGGGGACAACCTGCCAACAGATTGTATACCGGAATGTGTCGAAAGCGAAATCTTTGATGAAAGCGAGATCGCGTGTGTCAGCGAAGGTGGCTGTGTTCAGAACTCCCCTTCTTTTTTTACAATACTCTTTATGATTCTCTTGCTTCTTTGGACTCGACGTGAGCCCAACGGCATGCGCCCTTTTCAAACGACCGAATCCAAAGTGTGAGGTTCATATGCGAGAACAAGCCAATTTAGTATTAGAGCTGGGCAGCGAAGAGCTACCTGCACGTTATGTTGATATCGCACTTTCGTACTTTGAAAGAGAGCTGCCAAAGATTTTAAAAGAAGTGGACCTAAGCTTCAAAGAAGTACGTTGCGATGGGACTCCACGTCGGCTGATGATCGAAATCAAGAACCTACAAACGCGCCAAGAGGACCGAGAATTTGAAGTGCTCGGGCCACCCGCAAATGCAGCTTTTGATGCAGCAGGGAATTTAACCCAGGCAGGTGCCGGATTCTTGAAAGCTCGAGGCGCGGCGCCGGAGAGTGCATATAAAAAAGAAAGCAAGCGCGGTGAAGTTCTTGCGGCAAAGGTTTTTGAACATGGAAAACAAAGCGTCGATATTCTGGGCGAAAGTTTTGCGGGCTTGGTCCGCAAGATACCTTTCCCGAAAACCATGCGCTGGGACGACAGTGGGTTTCGCTATGCACGCCCGCTTCGATGGATCCTTGCGATGCATGGTGAAGCGCTGATCCCGATGCGTTTGGGTTCAGTCGAGTCCGGTACACTGACGTACGGGCATCGCTTTTTATCAGGTGAAGCGTTGAAGGTGAGCAGTGCGGATGCATACCTTTCATCGATACGAAAGGCACATGTCATGTTGGGGCGAAGAGAGCGACAAAACGCTATCGTCGATGCAGCCAATGAACTTGTGAAAGAAGTTTCAGGTCGCATGGTGGTAAACCAAGACTTGCTTGAAGAGGTCGGGAACCTCATCGAGAAACCCTTCGTCCTTCGAGGGTCTTTTGACACGTCCTTCCTCGATATGCCTAAAGAACTTTTGCTCTCAGAAATGAATGGTCACCAACGTTACTTTGGTGTTGAAGCCGATGATGGTAGGCTCCTTCCCTACTTTATTGTGGTCTCGGCCAGCCCAATGCAAGACAGTGCAGGGGCTTCCGCTGGATTCGCACGCGTTTTGCGGGCACGCTTCGCCGATGGGGCATTTTACTATCAACACGACTTGGACACGGGGCTTGAAGCCATGGCTTCAAAACTTGAGCACGTCGCATTTCACCGAAAACTGGGGAGTGTTCAAAACAAGGCGAAACGCTGTGCAATTATTGCGGGTGCGCTCTCAGAGCGTCTTGAACTTGGTTTTTCAAAGGACGCGATTGCAGAAACAACAACGCTTTTTAAAGCAGATTTGAACGCAGGTGTGATTGGAGAGTTTCCTGAGCTTCAAGGTTTAATGGGTGCCCATTACGCATTGAAGCAGGGCGTCGACCCCATGATTGCAAGCGCAATTGAATCGCATTATCAACCCAAAGGTGCACACGACCCTGTCGCGAAAGACTCTCTGGGGGCATTGGTGGGCGTTGCAGATCGCCTCGACTCGCTTGTCGGTCTTTTACAATTTGAAAAGCTGCCCAAAGGAAACCGAGATCCACTCGGCCTTCGGCGGATCGCGATTTCAATGTTACGCGTGTGCCGCAAACACGGGTGGGATATCTCTTTGGACGCATTACTTGAATACGCAGCAGAGGGTTATAAGTATACGCATCCTGACATGGAGATTGACGTTGCGATTGTGAGAACGTTTCTGGTGAACCGTGCAGTTGGAGTCTTAAGCTCAGAGCTCGAGGCTGAGCAAGGCAAAACGCCTCCCAAGTCGCTGATTGATGGAGTTCTTGAGCGCGGCGATGATCGTTTTCTAGATGCATACAAGCGCGCTTTAGCGGTTGAGAGCTTACGCGAAGACTCGAATGAAACCTTCTTAACGCTTGTAGGCTTGTGTAAGCGTGTGGACAACATTCTCACCAAATCCAAAGATGTGGAAAAGAATGACATTGTTGATAGTGCCCTCCTTGTCGAAGACGCGGAGAAGAATCTGAGTCGCCATGTTTACCAAATCATCAATGAAGCGAAGTCCATGAACTATCGGGACCGTTTTGTAGCTTTAGCGGGTATTGTGCCTCATGTGAGTCGCTTTTTTGACGATGTTATGGTGAATGCGGACGACCCAAAACTTCGTGCCAATCGCCTTGGACTGCTTGCGACTTTACAAGGCTTATGGCGTGACCTTCTCGACTTTTCGGTGGTTGCTGACTTAAACTGAATGAATGGATCAAGCCAAACGGCGAAAGTTACGCTTACGACCGACCTCCGTGTGTCCCTTATGTGATGGGCTCATGGAGCGTAAGACGACGATTGCTGAGAAAACCGGATACCGGCATTGGGGTGATGTTGACCCATTCCTAAAACTTGGTGGTATCGAGATCCACCATTTCATTTGTATTGCCTGCGGGAATGTTGCGGCATATCAGGTTCAGTTCCAATTTGATGGCTTTGGCGAGACCAAAGAAGAACGTCGCCGCCGAAGGCGTGAAGCAATTGCAAAGAAGGCTTTAGAAGGTCTTGATTAAGGCGTGCGCGCTTCTGGGTAAAAGTTTTTTGGGTTGCATTGACGCAGACTCACGCGATCAAACCATTGACTTTGCTTCGCAGGGAACGGTGTGGGCCAATGTGGTTTTGCGCACCCTTTTTCCGATGTGACGCATCTTAAGACACTCCTTGACGATAATAGTCTTGAGGATGGGAGCAGCCTATAATTAACGGGTTGGAGGCAGCAATGGCGAGTATTGTCACGAACGATGAGGGCTTCAAAAATTTACATAGAGGAAACCTCAGTGATGCGAAATCCCAGTTTTTAACATCCATAATGGAGCACCCCGAGTCTTTGGATGCTTATCGCGGGCTCGCGCTAACACATGGGGAACTCAGTGAATGGATCGATGCGGTTGATGTTCTTGAGCTCGCGATCGAGCTTCTTCAAAGTATCTCAGAAAGTGATGAAAGGGTCTTGTTTTTCACAGCTCTGCAAGCGGCTTTTGCACTTAAGGCTGGCGACCAAGCCGGGGCACGTCAAAATATTACGCTCGTCAGAAATGCACAGCGCTTTGCTGCAGGCCAAGGTAAGGGAGCGCAAGCACTCCAGGACTTAGAGAGAATCGACTCCGTGCTTTTAGAGCTCGAAGAGGAGGCAAGCGCAACACCTCAAGAAAACTTAGGCGAAGCCCAAATCGCTGCATTAATTGCCGACCAGAACAATCTGGCCAAGGTGCTGGGCTTCGACGATACTATGCTCAGAGCTTTATACGATCGAGCGGTCACACTCCTGGAGAAAAAAGACTTTCATGCCGCAGCACAAGTGTTTGATAGCCTTGTATGCTTGGAGCCGAAGGTGCCAATGTTTCATCTTGGGCTTGCAGCCTCGTACGAAGGTCTGGAAAATTTTGTAAATGCCTCAAAAGCGTATTCTCGCGCCCTTCAATTGGCGAAATCGTTGAGTTTCAATTCAGAGAAAGTGAGTGCTGATGTTCTTTTGCGCCGTGCGACCTTTCATATCGACGGGATGGACTTTGATGAAGCACTTCAAGACATAGAATCACTCAGTGCACTGCAAGAATCATTTGATCGCGATTTAACAATGCGCTTTGCACTCTGCTGTCAAGATTACGACGATGAGGTTGTGCAAAGCCAAAATGAAGAGGGAGTGGTACCATGACAAGTATTAAATCTAGCGCGCCTGTTATGCAGCCTCCTAAAGCAAATACTCCAAAGAGCACCAACGTGGGTCATGTGGAGTGCAGTGAAGAATGCATTGAGGATGTGCAGGAGTCTCCCGCAGATTCAAGTTTCGCTCCAGAAGTATGCGACGATGACGCCGGCGGTATCGAAGAACTTACAACCCATGTCAATACCACAAGTGAAACATCAGAAGCTCAGAAGAGCCCAGAAGTTAAGGAAAGCTCGACCGAACTTTCTGTCACAACCGAGACAAGTGACTCCTTTGAAGAAGGAACAAGTAAAGGTTTAGAGAACGATGGGGGGCGGGGAAGCGACTCAAACTCGTTGGAAAGCGCCGCAAAATATGGAACATCTGAAGATGGCGCCATTTTACGTGCGGAACCTGAGTCCAGTACCCAAGAGCAAGAATCAGCGTCAAAAAAATCAGACAACGCACATTCAATAGGCGATGTTTCCGATACTCAGAAGTCTGAAACGAAGACACATCGAAATCATCCTCAAAATAAAAATACTCCAAACGATTTGGCGCAGCCCCCGCGGAACTCAAGTGAACTTGGTGGGAAAACGTCTAGGAATAAAAATACTGGCGAAAACTCTGCGCAGAACAAAAGTGTCGCCAATAGAACGCGTGGCAATGGATTTATCAACGAAACGCGCCGCTCAAATACAACAAAAAACAACAAACCCTCAAATAAGGCAGGGGTGAATGGTTCGATGAATCAAAGAGCAGGGGGGCATTTAGGGAGAAACACCAGTCCCTCCAATAAATTGCCGGGTACAAATCCTGCGAACAAAACAAAACATAAGAACGCAAACAACACTCTCTCGAATACTGCGCGTGGAGGAGTCAGTGGGGGACGGACAACCCCAACACAATCAACACATAAAACCCTGAAGAACCCCTCGAAGGTGAAAACCAATTCAAGTAGGACACCGCTAAAGACATCGAACAGAGCTAAGATTGGTTCACCGTCTCAAGCAGGTAGAAGAATCGCAAACACGAAGAACTTGAGCCGTGCCAAGACTCAAAAATCATCGACGCGCGTGAGTGGAAATTTAAGAGCGACCAAAGGGGGAAACACGACCAGCACGCAAGCGTCACAAACAAGGGGTGTTAATCGAGGGGCTAATGTCGCGAATGCGAAACGCTTACAACAGAGTAGCGTCAAGTCTGGAAGTGCAAAACGACGTGTAGCTCGTCAACAGGTACGCCAACGTGCAAAAGCGGAGCAAAACCGTGCAGGGCTGGTGAAAGGCGAGATGGTTAAGGGTCAGGTTTCACGAAGTGTTGTGAAGCAGACGCAGATGAAAGCGCAGGTGAACAAGCGCGTTGTACATGAAAAACGAATTCATGAAAGTGTTGTTCGAGAAGTCACTCAGCGTTGTACGCAAGCCTTAGAGGTTGTACGGAACCTCGAGAGTAGGAAGAGACTCGATGTTAAGGTTAAACACGAAATTGTGAAGGTGAAAGAACGTCTGCAAAGGGTTGTTCAAGGCCTATGTGTCGCCAATCTCGTCAAGAGTGAATATTCCAAGCGTTCGGGGCTTCAAAGTGGTCAGGTGTTTGAACGCGCAATGGATGCGCTGATTGATGCAGCCTTCGACGCTGAGATGGGACGTGTTGAAGCGGTTAAGGCTCAAGCGTGGCTAAGTGAGGTCATTGAGACCGCAACAGACGGTGAAATGACCATGAGTACACTTGCGCAAGACGATGTGTTGACTGCACTTGTAGACTCAAATGATGTGAGTGAGCTGATTGAAGACGAAGAGATCGCGGAAGACCAGGTATCGGAAGAACTTGAAGAAGGCCGCGCTGAAGAAGAAGCCAATGCTGAGGCTGTGACTGAGCGCGTCGCTGCGAAAACAAGCGGCGACACGAGCGGCGGTGCTTCCTTTGATATTGCGGAGGATTTAGCGATCGGCAATAACTTCGATGACGATGAAGGCGAAGAGGAAGAAGAAGAGGATGAAGGCGAAGAGGAAGAAGAGGAAGAAGAAGCTTAGGGTTCGAGGTTGGTCTTGACTGCGACTTTCGTTGCACATCAGATCCTACAACCCTTCGCCCACGTTGAAGTAGTGCAGTAGAAATGCCTGAAAGTCTGGCCAGGGTTTGGCTTGGCAACGAATATTGTGTTCTTTGAGCTCGAGCCTACTAGCATGCAAAAGCTGACGACGATGACCGAGAAGTTTGGCGCATTCTTCATGACTGACTTTACCATCGCAGAAATCTGTGAAGAGTTGGTCGCCGCCTTGGTAGAGCTTATCGCCGATGATGGGGTAGCCAAGCGATGCTAGATGTGCACGGAGTTGATGTTGCCGACCGCTTTCAGGGTAAAGTTCAACCAAAGACATCGTACAGCATCGACTTATTGAAAGACGTCGATAACGGGTGCGAGAAGGTGCACCCTCAGCGTCAACAATCATTTTAATCCGCACCAAACCACGATCGTTTTGAAGCGCAAGGGGCTGGTCGATAACCCCGTGTTCAGGGCAAATACCTTTTACTATTGCGTGGTAAGTTTTTGTTACTAGCCCGTCTTGGAATGCCATTTTCAGCTTGCGTTCGACGTTTCGATGCTTGGCACACAGTAGAACTCCAGAAGTTTCTCTGTCGAGGCGGTGACAGGGGTTTGGTCGCTGAGTTTGTGAGTATGCTTTTAAGCTGAGCCACGATGTTACGCTTCGGTAGTAGGATTGAGCACTTGGGTGGGCGGTAAGGTGTGGGGCCTTACTCACTAAAACAAAATCTTCGTTTTCATGCAGTCGTGTAGGGTAGGGCGGCATATCTGCCAAGGCGTCGGGTGGCATTCGCCAAACCGAGATTTCATCATTGTGCTGTACACGTTGCGATGCACGCGAGGGTAGACCTTTAATATGAACATGCCCATCCCGAATAAGTGATTGAACGCGAACGCGGGAAGTGTATTCCATTTTTAGAACGAGGTAGCGGTCAAGTCGCATTCCCGCATGCTCTAAGATCACAGACCAGCGCACAGGAACTCTCTTCGTTGGATGATGTATTGAACTCATATTGGACATATGACCGAGGGTTAACGTAGTGATGCGACAATGTCATGAATGCTTTGATTATGAGAAGTACATATAATTAGGTGTTTATTTGAGAGACTGATGCGATCAAAATCAAGACACTTTGTGTTCCAGTTTGAACCGACGTGGTTTGGCTCGTTATTCTACTAAAGTCCAGGGTTAGGAGCGTTGATATGAAGAAGAGCTTAACAAGATTTTCATGCACTCGACTGTGGCTTTCGACGGCACTTTTTGGCGTGCTTGTTTCGTCCTGTGAGTGTGAAGTCGATCCGGGTCGAAGTGGCAATGGTGTCAGTGAAGACGATCCTAGCCTTCCGGATCAAACGAGTCGTCAACCCGACCCGCACTATAACTATACTCAGAATCTCGCGAAAGATTCTGACTGTGATGGTCTTTCAGATGCGGAAGAAAACCTAAAACAATACCCCTTGGCAGATGGGTCTCTGGCTTTCACCGACCCCAACAATCCAGACAGTGATGGTGATGGTATTCTCGATGGCATTGAAGTCGGCGCGACAGTTCTGGTATCCGATGAGGACTGCCCCGCGGGCGTAGATTCTTCGACCCGCTTGGATGCTGACCCAGAATCAACGACATCTCCTGTTGTCGCTGATAGCGATGGCGACTGTA
>JAHDBA010000044.1 GCA_020630615.1 Myxococcota bacterium
CGTTCGTAAGCTTCATGAAACACTTCGATCAGAACCAAAATCAGGTGTCGATCCCGCTTTAAAAGGTTATGAGATGTGCTATAATCTTTGTTTGAGACTGCGAAGTACAACGACGCATACTGTGAATCATAGTGATGCACTCATTACGATCCGTTTGTAAACAAGGTCCTTTCGATTAAAATAAGGAATGGAAATATCGAACCATCGTGTTTGGCGTAAGATCTCAGAAGAACTCAAAGTCTTAAAGCGAGACAACAAAGTCGACGCCCAGGATATTGAGCGGCTTACCAAGGTCGTTTCAACTACAGATTCCTTCGAAGAAGTGGTCGCAGCCTTCGAAAAACTTAAACGAGACCTTGAATCGTTCGGGGTACCACGTTCAGCGAGCGCTGAGGCTCGAGGTGCCATCGATACCTATCTCCTAAGTATCGAGAACGATGCGGGTGAGTCTCGTGGGCAAGCACTCGTTGCACAAATCAATGCTGCTGAAAGAAGCGAAGAAGCAAACGCGTTAAGACCTGCGCGACAGGTCCGATACGTACGCAAAGCCTTTCGTGAGTTCACGCGTGAATATGGTGAAGGGACCGCACGCTATCTGGTTCAAGAACTTTTTTTACGAGACCCAAAAGTCCTTGAGGGGCTGTCGACAAGAAAACTTGAGCGACTTCACAATGAGTTCGGTACCTTTACGAGTCATCAAGAGGGCTTCAAAGCTGTTCTCGAGAGCGCAACGGGAGAGCTGCGTTCAATTATCGACTTCGATTTGTCGGGTGATTTAAGCGATGGAGACGCAGTGGTTCGAGACGTGCCTAAAAATAAGCAACCCATTATCTCAGAGCTTAATGCTGTTAGCGCGGCACAGATTAGTATGAATATGCGAGTTGTCCGAGCTGCGCAAGACTTAGCGGCGGCAGATCCAGCCTTTGAAAAACTCCGAGACCACCGCTTTAACGAACAATTTTGGGATGTGGAGCCCAATGGACGGGCAAACATAAAAGGTGATGTTGAGCCCTCGGACGGAATTCGTGATATTTTTGCAAACCCAGAGCATTACGGTTTTGAGTGTGCAACTGCGATGATGGTGGTCTATTACAAAGCAATACTTGACGAAGTTGGCGACGAGGCGTTCAATAAGCTCTTTGTACACATTTCCTTAATGAGTTGGGATAAATCCATGCCATTCAAGGCGTCGTACCAAGTAAAATCCGGGGAGACATTCTCGCCCAGCGACACAAAGCGTATGCGAGCGAATATGCCTGGGGAACATGGCTACATCCGCAACTTTGATGTCTCACCCGAGGGGCGTGCCGCAGGGTGGCAAGGCGAAAATGTCATATTGGTTGGATACTCTCCAGAGGGTGAAAAGCTCTTCTATGGTCACCCATTCGGGATCGCACCAGAATCCGAAATTGTGGACTATCTAAACGAGCATCGCAACGAAGATTCTACAATTTCTGCAGGAGAGATTGAGTTAAGCGCCTTCTTACATGGTGACAAGATTCGAAAGCTCGCGTCGGATTAGAGGCCGTCACGAACCTCTTTTTCGAATGCGCCTTATTTTAGTGAGAACTCTTCTATTAAGTGAGCGGCAAGAGCTCCCGATGACCTAATTGCACGCTTCGCCTCGTTTAGAACGATGTGGTCGTTAAACTCGCCAATTTTGACTTTGGAATAGTTATGAGCTTGTCGCTTGAGAACATCAATTCCAACAGGATTCTTTCGCACCTTGTCACGCGCCAGAAGTACGTCAAAAGGGATTTCGAATTCAATGCATACGATCGTTGCCCGATACGTTTCCCCAAGCTCTATCAATGTGTTCCGATATTCTGGAAGCAAAGAGGTCGCATCCCAGACGCAATTCTCTCCGTTGGCCATTTTGACTTTCAAACGTTCAAAAGCAATGTGTACGACCGTATCGTTCTGGTTTTGATTGGCTCGATCTCCAGTTAATTCCCGGCGAACGGAGTCCAGTGATATACGGGAGAACCCCTTGAGTATCTGCCTAGAAAACTTACTTTTGCCGGAGCCACTGAGGCCAACCAAAACAATGAGATAGTGATGCTCAAACTTCCTTTGCACTGCAAAACCCTTTTACTGCAATTTAGCATTGATGGGGTTAAACAGCGATTCTTTATTGAAAGCATCCGAACACGCGCCAAAATTTGAGGGTACGGACTACCTCTTCCAAACACCAAATTGTCGGAGTACCGTTATGCCAATTCCAAGCGAAAATCTATCCCTGGCAAACCTAGAAAATGCCCCTTACGCCAGAATGCAAGATCTGACGTACTTGGACGCCAAACCCTCTGACTTATGTTTTGTTAACGATTCAATCATCATCGCAGACGATGGCGCAGGTCTTCTCGAAGTCAACGATGAATTTGATGTGGGCTATAAGGCAAAGCCCTCACTAAACCGAAAGTTTAAGGATTTGGAGGGACTTTGCTATGACAAAAAGAACGAGCTGCTTTGGGTTTTAGATGAATACAATCGTGATGGAGGGTCCACACTTTATAAGGCAGATTTTTCGAAGCCGAATAAAGATTTACGCTTCGACTCGGTTGAAACTTTTCATGTGCCCTTAAGTGCAAGTGCTGCAGAGATTGCAGAAATGAAAGACTCGGATGATGGGTATGAGGGTGTTTCAGTCATGAATGTTGAGGGGCAGTCCTTCGTTATTTTATGCCAACAACTTGGTGATAAGAAACTCAATGTATTCGACCCAGAGAGCGGTAGGATTGTTCAATCCATCGATGTTCCCGGATTAACGGATGTCGAGGACGTGAAGTTCAGAGAGCTTTGCTGTTCACCGGACGGGACAATGATGGTACTGACAAGTGGTCCAAGTGCGGTCTCGAAAGTGTCGTTGACGCTTAACCCTAGCACTGGATTCCTTCAGGGCGAGCTAACTGAGATAACTCGTTTGGACAAACTCAAAGGAATGAAGATTGAATCTGTAGCCTATGACGGCGATGATAACCTTTGGGTAGCGGATGATAACCGTGGCATCATGTATCGCATAGTTGAATAGAAATGGTTTCAACAAAAATCATGAAGCAGCAAGCCCATGGTTGAAACCTGAAAACAACATTGGTAAACTTGTCCGGTGAAGTTTTCAAAAAATGTAGAAGAAGCTCTATCGAAGTATAGAGCTTACAGTCTTGATTATCTTAGTGAGATTGCGCTTTTAGACCGCAAAGCCTCTAAGTTCGTGGTTCATGTTGACAACTTACCAAGAACCCTTGACGAACTTTCGAGTTCCTATCACGCTTACTAAGCAGTTTGATTTTCTCCATTCTTATTGCGATGCTTGAAATTGAAATGGGCGCATCTGTTGGGTTCGGTGTCTTTGGCATTCTAGCATTAATGCGTTTTCAGTCTGGCTCGTTGAGCCCAATTTACGTAAACGTCTTGAACTCAATATAACGTCTGTTGATATTGCGAATGTAGATTTTCTAAACGACACCGCGAAGTTGCTGGTCTATCATAATACGGGCGATCACTCGGTGGGAGATGTGACGATTCGGCACGATAAAGTTGACTTTATTTAAGTTATTATCGATCAAGCATGTATGGAGAATAAGGCCCGCGACAACGCGGGCTTTAACTTTGCGGACTATCGAGTTGACTAAGATGCGCCAGCTTAAGAAGGTCACGCTGTATCTCAAAGGCTCAACTTCACCCGATAGGCAAAACTCTACAGAGAGTTGCCGAACAATGCGGAACCTATTGATAAAAGATCTTGTTAGTCGTTCGCGTTCGAGCCCATGACCCAGCCGACAGCCACACCCAAGCCAGCAGCGATAAGTAGGCATCCAATCATTTCTTGTATGAGATATGTCATTTGAGACTCCTTAAAGTAACTTTAGAACTTATTTTCGTGGTTAGTTTTCAACTCGAAGCTCAATCCGACGATTCATTGCCTTTCCTGCAGGAGTGGCATTCGCTGCAATCGGTCGCTCTTCGCCATAACCAATCGACTTTAATCGTGCCGCTTGAACTCCGTGAGAAGCAAAATACGCTTTCACTGCATCCGCACGTGCCCGTGAGAGTGTTTTATTCGACTGAGCATCTCCATCCGCATCGGTGTGCCCCTCGATCAGTATTTTTGAAGCAGGGCAGTCCTTCGCAAACCCTGCAAGCTTATCCAATAGTGCGTTGCTGTCTTGACTCAACACAGCACTGGCAACTTGAAAGTTGATGTGCTCGCCCTCTAAAGTTTCAGTGAAATGGTGCTGACAATCGAGGCCAGCTTTTGAAAGCACCCGGTCAACAACTTTGACCTTAACGTCGGCTTTCGAGCCGAGACCGGTAAAACCTGAACGAATCTTTTGGGCCAAATAGCGCTCATCGGTAGTGTAGCTTGCGACAAAGCGTGTTGGCGTGATGGCGACCGCCGCGCTCGTTGCAAGCTTTGCTGCGCGTAAAGACTTCTCAAGATACGTTTGCCAGCCATTGATGGCTAAAGATGGATCTCCAGATGCTTTCTCCGTATCGATAAGCACTGAACCCAACCCTTTCTTGGCAGCCAAAGCCAAGACATCCGCACTCGAAGAACCCGGTACTGCTCCGAGTAGCGTTACTTTCTTGCTCTCACGTTGGTAGGTGTACCCAAAACCTCGAGTTCCTTTTGATAAATTTAAGCCCGGAACCTGTAGATCCGGGATCACATCAATCTCATCGATGACTCGACGCACACCCGGGTGTGATTTCGCCTTTTGAAGAGCTTTAATGTTTTCTGCATCACTTCGTACAGTGCCTGAAACTGTAACATCGCGTCCGTCTCCAGAGACATTAAAGCCTGAACCAAGGCGCATGGAAACTTCTTGTGAAATTTGATTCTGTAGCTTTTCAGCATGAAACCAAACACAAAGACCAATAAAGCCAAAAAGGGCTAAAGCTGCAATACTTGCTCTTACTGTTTTAGACATGTGAACCTCTATTCTCGCCTGAGATAACTTGCTTTTGATAGGTGTGCAAGGTCTGATCGCCGAGGATGAGCCCATTTACAATCAGAACACCATTCGTTATCGCTGTGAACTGGAATTCCCATGGCTACGCTCTCTAATACAGATACTGTACTGAAAGTTTTTGCGCTTTTGTTATTAATGTCTGCAGCACCGTTATTCGGTCAAAAATGGGATAGTGATTCTCTGCTCTGGCTGAAAACTAGCGTTCATACTGAGCTTGATGAAGAGAGGGGGTTCCGTCTCGACCACATGTTACGTACCCATCAAGACTCCTCTGAGCTGGAACGTTTGATGTCGCAATTCATTTGGACTCACAAGCTAAAGGATTCGCTCAAAGTGGATATCGGTACCCGAGTGACAATGCGCCAGAGTCGCAATGCAAATTGGGCACCTGCACTGCGTATCTTTGCTGGGGTTCGCCATAAGTTCAAGTTTGATGCGATAAACGTAAAAACTCGACTTCGAGTACAGCAAGACATCTCGCCGGGGCAAATGGGTCTCGAAGTTGGTCATGTCACCCGCGGTGAACTCGGTCTGAGTCGTCGTATCCTCAAAAGAACCATTCCCTTTATCACGACAGAACTCCTTGTTAATTTGGGTCCCGATCCACGGTTCAGCCTTCGAGACTGGCGTCTAACGCTTGGTTCCAGCATCGAACTTAGCGATGTCTTAGCATTGAAACCTTTTTATCGATATCGGCATAATTTTTCTGGGAGCACCCGACACAATCATATTTTTGGTTTTGGGCTGACCTGCCAGCTTTAAGTTCTTGGAATACCCGAGGAATCAAGTAACGATGGCTGCTTGCGAAGAAGACCTGAATCTTGAATACTATTTTTAAGCTATCGTTGGGAGGACCAATGCGATTGGGTTTACCGAGAAGAAGAGTGGGGCGCCAAAGTTTTAGACGCCGGGGCGACAGACGGCGTGGACGAGGAATGATGTGGTGGCCAATTGCTGCTGCGATTGCATATGGCGCATATTACTACTTTTCAAACCAGCAAGTGAACCCGGAAACCGGCGAGCAACAGCTTATTGATATGAGCATTGAAGAAGAGATGGCACTTGGCTTGCAATCGTACAAGCAGATCATGGGAAGGGCCCGCCTAAGCCCTGATGTCAATGTACAATCTCAAATTCGTGAAATAGGTGAACGCCTTTCAAAGGTTATTCGGGCGGACCAGGGATTTACCTGGGAATTCAACGTGATTGAAGACTCCAGTCCAAACGCGTTTTGCTTGCCAGGCGGAAAAGTCGGGGTCCACACGGGCATCATTCCTGTCGCTAAAAACATTGATGGTCTTGCGGTCGTGATGGGGCATGAAATTGCACATGCAACGCTCCGTCATGGCGCGCAACGAATGGCGAGGCAGAAGCTTATTCAGGTTGGTGGCATGGCCGTTAGTGTTGCAACAGGCGGCATGGACATGGGAAGCCGGGATTTAGTCATGGGAGCGTTCGGTATGGGGGCACAATACGGAGCGAGTTTACCTTTTTCACGCGGGCATGAAAGCGAAGCAGATAGACTCGGGCTCATGTATGTTGCAAAGGCGTGTTATGATCCCCGCGAAGCTCCAAAGCTCTGGGAACGAATGGGGAAAGCAAGTTCGGGGAATAAACCCGCAGAGTTTGCATCAACCCACCCGAGTAGCGAGACGCGGATACGCCAGTTCAACGACTGGATGCCTGAAGCGATTGCCGTTTACAATGCACATTGCGCAGAGAAGCTCTAAGAGACACGAACCACAAGCGCATGTCTTAAGGCCGATCGCCATTCTTTATCGCACTATGTTGATAGCTGATCGAAGCTTGCAGGCCGTGGAGCGAATTGGAGTGGCCCCGTCAAACCCGACAGTTTTTTAGTTTGAATTTTCCCTCAAAAACATTCTCGGCGACAACATATTGAGACCCGTGTGCGGTGCCACCTCATTGTAATCTTCAAAGTAAGCATCGAGGTCATGGATGACCTGCTCGGCAGAGCAAACATCGTTTACATAAATAGAATCACGCTTAATGGTCTTCACAAAAGCTTCAGCCATTCCATTCGACTCGGGTGAATAGGATGGTGTGGTTCTCACATCAAAGCCAAGTGTACGCCCCAACCATTTTGTGTCGTTCGCAATGTATTGCGGCCCGTTGTCTGACAACCATTGAATCGTCTTAGGGTTTTCAATATCTTTAAAACGATACTGGACGCTTTTCAGCATCAAGTCCTGAATATCTTCAGAGCGAAGATGGTGGGGTTTTGCGACATAACCCAGAATCTCTCTATCACAACAATCAAGGGCAAATGCGACATGAACCTTCTCGCCATTCCAACACTTCACCTCAAAGATATCACTGCACCAATACGAAGGCGTTGTTTTGACATCAAAACCAAGTGTACGCCCCAACCATTTGGTGTCATTCGCAGTGTATTGCGGCCCACTGTCTGACAACCATTGAATCGTCTTAGGGTTTTCAATATCTTTAAAACGATGCTGTACGCTCTTAAGCATCAAGTCCTGAATGTCTTCAGAGCGAAGATGGTGCGGCTTTGCAACGTAACCCAGAATCTCTCTGTCACAACAATCAAGGGCAAACGCGACATGAACCTTCTCGCCATTCCAACACTTCACCTCAAAGATATCACTGCACC
>JAHDBA010000024.1 GCA_020630615.1 Myxococcota bacterium
CGCCGCGCGTCCAACACGGAAAGCTCGACAGCCCACGGGGCCCCGTGGTGCGCGCACGGAAGGACGGGGCCAACAGAGGCAACACTCAAAGCCTCATTCCAAAGGGCATTCGAACGGGCGTTCGAACGGGCGTTCGCAGGGCAACTCGAGGGGTGATATAAGAAGCGCTTCGCAACGACATCATGGCGAACATAATGAGAAACCTTTAGCGAAAGTAAAGACAGCTCGTCAAAGTTTCAAGGTTGACCGAGCGCGCGGCAAAAACATCATGATTTGTGGCTGGCATGCATGTGAGAACGCAATTCGCTATGAGAGTGAGCGCTGTGAACGTATTTTTGTGACGGGTCGTCGCCTCAAGGCTGTGCAAGAACTATTGGGTGAAAGTGGGTGTGCAGCAAGGTTGGAGACCCGTAGTATTGAACAGATTGAGAACTTGGTTTCGAACGAAGGGCAAATTGCACATCAGGGTATTGTCGTGGAGATTTCTCCTGAGGGCGCTTCATGGGAGGACGCCTTTGCCGGCTTTCAAGACAAAGCCAAGTGGACCGTTTTAGTTTGTGATGGTGTAGAAGATCCGGGAAATCTTGGCGCGATTGTACGTTCCGCTTTTGGTTTTGGTGTGAACTGCGTTGTGGTCCCTGAACGATCATCGGCCTTCAAGAGTGCAGGAAGCTACAAGAGGGCAGCGGGCGCGATGTCTCGCGTTGAACTTGTGAAAGTTGCGAATATTAAACGTGTTTTAGATGTGATGAAAGAGAATGGGGCTTGGGTTTATGGTCTCGAAGCAGACGGCGACATCCCCTTGAAAAGTTGTAACTTTTCAGCGCGTTGTGCGATTGTTATGGGCGGAGAGAATCGAGCCTTGCGACGATTAACACGTGAATCTTGCGATCAAGTGCTTCATTTAGAAATGCCCTCTGATGATTTTAGTCTCAATGTTGCGCAGTGTGCTTCGATAGCTCTTTACGCTCGCTCCGTAAAAAGTCCTTAGGGCGGGTTGATTTGTCAAACTGAAGACGTTAACCCGCTGATCTGGAGTTGAATCATGTCAAAAACTAGCGTTACAAAAACCAGACGTGCGAACAAGCTAAAGAAAGCTGGCCGCGCAAGAAAGAACAAACTTGAGCAGATCGGTACCACGCGAAGTTGGAAAGAGCTCTTTGAGGAAGAGCATCCTAACGCCAGCAAGTAGTTTTTCTCAAGACCATAAACCACCACTCAACGGTCAAAGTTAGGCCTGTAAATCTTTAGAGACTAATCTGTTATGATAACACTCCTGCTCTCGGGGTGTTTTGTTTTGTGGCGAATTTGAGTAGTTTTTTGCAAGGTATTGTATCTCTGTGAAGTTTAATTGCTTCAATGAGTAAGACGCACATGCTTCATCTCACTGCTTCGAAAGTTTTACGGAAATAAATATGCTCGCTGAACTTCGATTTTTTAGAACCCGCGCTACGTCTCGTTGGCTCTCACGACCTTACCAGAAAATATTATTGCTTTGTGATACCCTACAGACGCGTCGCCACCATTAATTAGTAATATCAAAGCGTAAGGGTTGGGTTCATATACCCGAAACCTTGCGTTAAATAAACCTCCTGTCATCGCCGGAGCAACTTTCAGTCTTTCATCTCGAAACCATGCCTAAACACTAAACACTTCTCCCATCTCTTCATCGGCTATTCCAAATCCCAGTTCGGCTTAATGTGCTGTTGCAACTCTTCGGCTTGTGATTATTTCGATCTTAAAATTATCACTTTGATAGTAATGGCTTCCCGCCGAACTACTTTTTACGGGAGGAAGCTCTGGGTAGTCATAACCATTGAAGAAATAATGAGTGTTCTTCTGTGAGATAATCTTCTCGAATCCGCAACCAGTATCATAGATTTGGGGGCCATGTTCCGTGTCCCCGGGGCTTTCTTTGTACCCCCACATTCTAGAAGACCTTGTTCCTCCGATTCTTGTGAGACGACTCTTGTGAATATAGCCTTTAATCGCCCCTTTTTTTACAGCAACCCAAGGCTCCGGTGTACCTTCCGGAGTGGTCCATCTATCAACATAAACCCAATCACCACTTTCTGTGATTCCGACAATCTTACTATTACCCTTTGACAACATACGAATATTGGTCTGGCCATCAACATCGGTGACAACTCCAAGATCTGAATATTTCTGTACTTTCTTAATCTGGCATTGTTCAGACGCTGCAAACCCATTCCTAACCGTAAAAATAAAAGCTAATATAAGAGACATTTAAAAGACATGGCGATGTTTTGCATAAGGCAGGTTAGACCAAGGCACACTGCTCTGGAAAAGGTATGAGAAGTTTTATTCGGCTTAGGGTTCTCTGCTACACACGAAATATCCCAATGCTTTCATTGGCAAGACGCACATGCGTCAGCTCGCTGCTTCGAAAGTTTTACAGAAATAGATACGCTCGCCGTATTCCAAATCAATGTTTGGGTCTTTATCGTGGGGCGCAGTTGGATAAAGCATAGCGCATAGAGGACTTTCGGGGGTTTTCGGTGCGTTCTCAAAATGCACACAGTCCCTGCACGTAAACTCGAGCTTATATTTGTTAACCTCTTGCTCGAGTTGTTCTGACCAAAAAACATGCATCCTGTTATCGTAGACTTATGGCTCACAAAGATCAATCGTCACAGTGTTATCCGCGAACTTTCCTGCAGCCAGACGAGTGGGCACAACTGACAGACCAGGGTGTCTTAGCAAAAGAAGCTGCCCACTACTTTCACCGTGTCTTACGTCTTAAAGCAGGTGCGAGGGCGCAACTCTTTTCGAGCGATGGTCGTAGTGTCGAAGTGATTCTCGGTGAAGCCAAAAAGAAGCATGAAGTTGAGATTGTTCGCGAAATAAATGCCCCTGAGTCGTCGTTGCGAGAATTGACGTTAATTCAAGGTGCGCCGAAAGCATCAAAGTGTGATCACATTGTTCGCCGTGCGACAGAAGCAGGAGTCAGTCGTATCTGCTTTTTCCGTGCAGAGCGGTCGCAGGAAAAACTTGATAAAGTTGAGAGAAATCATGCGCGCATGATGTCGGTTGCAGTCGATGCCGCCAGGCAAAGCTTACGTGCAACACTTCCCGACATTATCTATGTGCCGACGCCACTCAATATCGAGCATGCAGATATCAATCTCTGTGCCCATCTGATTGAAGGGGAGCCACCCGCGCGAGTTAAAGACCTGCTGTCGCCTGATAATTCGCTCCAAAGCATTGCCCTTTGGGTAGGGCCTGAAGGCGGTTGGAGCGATGGCGAGATAGATCAAATTCAAAAAATCGGAGGGCATTGCATTTCGTTGGGGCCTTTTGTCTTTCGTTCAGAGTTTGCTGGGCCTGTTGGTGTGGCGATCATAAGAGCGGCAGAGCTCGGCCTTTAATAAAATATCTTCCGTGCATAGGCGGGATTTTTCTGTTCCGTGCGCGTGGGCTGAAGATGTGTTAGGAAAACTAAGTCGCCGGGCACATAACATCAGGGTGAGTTATTGGACCGGAAATGAATACTGATGCGACGGAGTGATAATGGAAACGAGAAAACGGTGCCCAATGTGCTACGCAGAGTTCGACACGACGACGGGCCCATGCCCAATGTGTGGGCACGATGGACGACAAGGTGCAGCCAACCGGGGCACGCACTCTTCATCGTTAATACAGAATAAAGCGAGCTTGAGGTACGGGACAACAAATGAAGAGTTTGATCTTAGCGAAGACCCATCAGCGTACGAAACCCAAGATACCCTAATCCAAGAACCTCAATGGCTTACGCGGGCGGTAGCGAACCCGAGCAATGTCGGCGCGGCCACAGCCGCACAGGCGCCTTCATCTCTCATCAAAACGAAGGAACAATCTTCTAAGGAGAAGAATGGTCATGCGCACCCTGCGAGAAGGGACGCGTTTACAGAAGAGGAAGTGACCGCAAAGGTTGTGCGAAACACGAGCCTTCGCAAAAAGCTTGCGCGCGAGGGAAAGAAACCAAGATTCGCTGAGAAATCAATATCGAGTCAGCAGCAAACTAAAAATGAAACGTCTAGCGAGTTGGCGACTGCAGAAGGGAGCGTGGAGTCCGGAAAAACTTTTGACAAACACACTATCCTAAAGCGCCGTTTGTCACATCTGGCTGATTGTTTGCTCTTCGTCATTTTACTGGGTTGTGCCATCGCATGGTTTGAGGCGCCGATGAAGGGTTGGCTGCGAGTCTGGCTGAGTGCCGGTATCGTGACTCTTGGGATACAACTCTGCTGCGTTGCATTGACAGGTTGTCGACTTGGTCCATTGTTGCTGGGAATGCGTTCGTGGGTGCGCAATACAATTGCACGCCCCCAATATTTCGTTGCAACCCTACTTGAAGTTCCACTGACGGCGCTTTGGGGAATATCACCTCTCTTTGGTGTGTGGGTTTCGGACCGGGGGCGCAGTGTTGTCGATGTCCTTTTCCGAAATGCTTAATCGCGACACTATTATTTTGAGGCCTTGACCTTGTTTCTTCTTTAACACTGATGCTTGGCGAAGACCGCTCTAAGAATACGCAATGAAAAGGAAGGCTGTGAACGAGCATTCAGCACTGGTCCCACCGAACCTGGTAGGGCGAATTGAGATTGTTAGGGTGTTTGACCACCACCTAGTGTACTCTTCTTCGCAAGCTTTGAATGAGCATCAGCTTGAGGAACTGGAAACCTTTTCCTCTCGTGCAGCGCACCGAGTGTCGAAGGAGGATAAGCGAAAGCAAGAAGGCCATAGTTCAGACACGCCAGCGCAGAGACAATGCATTCTCGGCTGGGCAGAACGCTGTCATGGTCTGGCGGGTGGTAACGAAGAACTGAGACGCACGCTTTTATCTCGGGATCTCGAAGTCTTGATTGCTGCACGGCAGCGGAATGAGGGGCAGGAAACTCCCAAGTTTTCATGGTCTTGCCTTCAGCGCAAAAGCACTCTTGACCGCCCGTATCTCGAAGAGTGTATCGATGAACTGTCTTCACTCGTTTTCGAATTTGCCGATCATCCGCTTAGGAAACTGAAAGCGAAACCAGTGTCAGAAGAGCCCGTTGTTCAGGGGCGTATCAACACAGATACGCATCGGCTGATTCTCTCGCGAGAGTCACCTCTGGGCAGGACAGAGCTTCTAGAGCTCAATGTTGATGCTCAGGACTCCAGTGCTCTTTTGGTTGCGCTGCAAAGTCTTTTGATTCGGATCTTGCGATGGCTTCAAGGCTTAAGCACAAGCTTGCGACCTTCGTCCCAAGACAACACACAGGCTGCGTCCTCTACGAGGGTTGAACCATTGGCTCGAGAGCTTGAGCTAAGTCCACTCACTTGGAAAAGAATCCCCCTCTCGTATCTTGCTGCATTGAATGAAAAGGGTGAGTCTTTGCTCCATTACTTCCTACCACGGGAAATCCTTATACTGGGAATGCTTGATGCTGCGGAAAAGGTGATAACGCCACTCGGCAAAGAAAAGAAGCAACCTTTCGGTGTCGCCCTGAATTGGATCTTCCCTAGCTATCCAAATGTTGATGTATGGAGAAATGCGGCCGCGAGTTTTGGAGCTTCATTCTTTCGGGACCTTCTTGGAGAAATGCTTTTGAGACCCGACGAGAAAATCCGAATGCTGGCAATTGAGCAGTATTGTGACACTCGGCTCGCAGGTTCAGTCAATGATGTTGCCGGGACGATTCTAGATATCGCAAGCAAGCAAGGCTCCTCGAGTGATACACAATTCAACGTGTCAAATGCCTCGCTCGCTGCATTGAAACTTGTTGCGAGGCCCTATGTTTTTGGCGAGGCGCGAGAAGACATTTGCGCAAGTTTTAAGCGAAGGCATACGCTTAAGCGGCACGAAGTATCGCTCGAGAACCCCATCTTTGCGACCTTAATTGCCCTGCATGATCATGAAGCAACAGGGCGCTTGCTTGCGTTAACGAGTGTCGACGAAATTCAAAAGGTCCCATGGGTTTACGAAATGTTCCAGCGATTGACATTGTGTGACTGGGAAGACGATATCGAAAAACTGCGAAATGCTTGGGTGCAGAGCCCGACACGAAAGCGAGATGTCTTATGTCTGGATGCATTGATGTGCGAGAACATGACCCTGCGTCGCTTCGCAATCGAGGAATTACGCGCAAGGCACCAGCTTGAGCTGGGCTACTACTTTTTTGCCGACTACGAGGAGCGTGCCGCAGGTCGTGCACGATGGGGCGATGCTCTTGAAGATCTTTCTCTTGAGGTGGAACTTCTCAAATCCGAAGAAGGTTAGGACAATGCCTGAGCACACGAACGCAAAAGTTGAAAACTCTCACGACCTTCGTGTCTCAAAACATGTTTTGAACGAAGTCCTCGAACGCTCTTCAAAGAAGGCCCTTCGCGCTACCGCAGAACCCACCAATGGCGGCGCGCTACCGTTAGCATCATCCACGACTTGGGTGTATTCTTGTGATGACGAGGACTGGTTGATCGAGAAAACATTGGAAGGTGTTTTTTGCTCGCCTTATGCTTTTCAGGCGTGGCCAGCATCCGGTGCTTACTTAGAGGCCCTAAGTGAACTCTCTGGATCCGTGTGCGATGCTGGCAAGAGTCTTTGGGATATTGGTGCAGGAATCGGCTCTATTGCTTTGCCCCTTGCGGGGGCAGGGTACAACGTCGTGGCTTTTGATCTGGATCCTTATGCGCTGGCCCTGTGTCAGAAGGCGGCTATCACCCAGGGGCTGAAAATACGCACACAGGTGCATGACCTTTTGAGCAACATGAACTCAAAGATGAGCGCTGCAAGCATCACAACTCTCCAAGGAAGCGGGGATAAAGAGCGAGACCCGGGTCACTTGCTTTTCTGCGATATGTTTTATGATGAGGTGCTCGCGGACGCTTGCGGGGAATTGGCTCGAGATGCCCTTGAAAAGGGGCTGGGCATCTCTTGGGCAAACCCGGGCCGAGTAGCATTCTCGGCTTTCATGCGTCCAATACTCAATTTTTTGCGTTATAAAGGTGGGGCGCATGGTTTTTATTTGATCGAAGATGACATAATCTATGAGGGCGTTAAGGTTTCTCTAGGATGGTTGACGAAAACGAAGAACTTATCGTTGCAAAGCGAGAGGAAAAACGAAGTCGAGTTGTCGTAAGGCACCTAATGGTCCTTTCGAGTATTCTCTTGGTCGGATTCGTTCTCTTGCTTTGGTGGGTTTATCCCTCTTAACCGATACGGACGAGCTTTGAGTGCTCGACTTTAAAATCTTCCAGCACCGCGGGCGCGATTGGAGCATCGCTTTTCACCGGAAGACCCAGTTCTGAGATCGCTTGTGCGGCACGTCGAAGAACGCGCGGGGCATGAATGTCCTCGGTGATCATTGTTTGCAGCGCGTCGTAGCCTGACTCAATTGCTTGAGCTTGAATCACATCGATTGCTGTCGTTTGAACATCATCTGCGTGATCACGAACGTAGGGGACGACTTCTTGGCGAGCTTGTTGATCGTGCAGCTGACCGACTAGCGCAACAAGCTCTTGTTTTGCAAGTACGCTACGGTGGTCGTCCGGAGCACGTGAGCTCAACGCTTTTTGCATCAGTTGGGCATAATCGTCTGGACTGAGAATTTCCCGAAGGCACGAAGCGACATGAACAATATTGTTCTCGTTCATTAAAAACTCTTCAAGGTAGGGTAGGACACCTTCACCCATGTCGATCAACTGCGCCTTTAACCAACGCTTCTCTTCTTCGTCCCAATTGGGACTTTGCACCACGACATTAAAGCGCTTGAGCACCCCTCGAAGTGACTCGGGTGTTCCCCAGTTAAGAAGACGCTGCATTGCTTCCCTTCGAAATTCGGGTTTTGAATAACGTTCTTTTGCAACCCGAGTTTGTTTCTCTACCTTTTTTGGAGTTGGTTTGTCTTTGAATAATCCAAACATTGAAACCTCATTTCTTGGGGACCGGTTTGATCATAGTCTTTCCGTTCTTAAGTACAATTTTAAAGTCGACTTGTTTGCACTGAAATTTTTCACGCAATCGGGGTAGCTTTTGACGAAGTTGCTTCGCCATTGTCTCTTGGGTCATGCTCGTTGATTCTCCAACCCGCGCTTTGGCCTTCAAATAAGTTCGAAAGAGTTGCTCAATCCGTTCATCGGAGAGCCCTTGAGCTTTCCCCCTGCCTCTTGCTGGTGTTCGTCTTGGTTCGCCAGCTTGCTTACGTTTGAGACGTGCACGATGTCTTTTGTAAGTTCCTCGCTCTATTTCTTCCATGGTGCGGTCCCATTTCCGAGAGAGTGTTTTAAACTTCTGATGGAGTGTGTTGAGTTTAAAGCGAACACGTGTTGGCCATTCGCCAGCCTGCGATTTTAAGCGTAGTATCGTTTTACCGAAGGCGCTCTGCTCTGCCAGAGGCGCGCGAACTAACGCTCCCTGAAAATAGAGCTCATAATCACGCTCGAGACCCTTGATGTCATGCTCAAGATCTCGGATTGCTTGCTCGGATGCTTCTGCACCTTTCACCTCCATTGCACTTTGTCTCCTTCCCTAAATCGTCTTGGCTCAATGTGTATGGCCGTCAAGACACGTTTTCTGAGGCACTTAAAGTACGCTAACGCAATCGAGCGCCCAAATGGAAGCGAGCAGCAAAAGCTTTTGCCCAAGGGGGATACTCTTGGGGGGATCAACGTCTCAAAATACGCAGGAAAAACGTGTTAATACTGCATACCAACTCAGGACTCGCTCGGGGACAGACCGTGTTGGCCTTCATTCATTAATTGTAGGCGTTTCATTCGCATGAGCTCTTGATTGAAGAACTCACTCCAACCCAAATCGTGTTTGAACACTGCATTCATAATATCGATGGCCTGCTCGTAGTCACCGGTGTAGGTATCGTAGGCCGCAAGACTATGCAGGACCTGCGCCGCATTGTTTTTCATGAGCGAAGCGGTGAAACGCGCTATGAGAGTATTCACGTCTTCGTGTTCGCGAAGACTCTTTGCCAGTTGAGTCAAGAGTTGAGCATTCTGTGACTCTTGAAACGATTGCGTCTCATCGATTGTTAAAAGGTTGTAAAGACAGTTGTTAAGTTGATTGAGGGTATTCGCTTCACTAAGAGGTGAGATTGCATCGGGCCTTTGCCATACCCTTCTTAGGCCCAAGAAAGCTTTACAGGTTGCGGCATATTCGTGCTGATGTGCGTACTCGCTAAGACGCATTGGGCGAACCCTGCATGAGCTCACAAGGTTCTCGACAGGAAGGCTTAGGTTGTTGGAGCTTTCGCTGAGAAGGAAAGATTGAAGCGCGTTCATATTCTTGGTGTCTCCGAACTTGGCATCGGATCCGCTGTGATTTGCGATACGGGTACGGGTGATAACAACCGGCCGGCACTCCCCCTCGAGCTCTTTCGCGAGATTTGCTTGTCGTTGGGGGTCTTTCGTTTCTTCGATATGTTCAAGAATTTGTGCATCGGTGCGGATGTTCTGTCCAAAGCTAAGACCAAAGAAAAGGCTGAAGAAGGTCCAAAGGGTTCCAAGTGAAAGCCACCCAATACCTTTCATGAACGCGCTTGAGCGGAGAGTCGAGGCGCGCTTGATGTCACTGGCGATGCTACGCATTAAACTATCGATTCGAGGCTGACGCAGATCCCAGTATTTGCGAAGCGTTAATGCGAAAGGGAACACGAAGGCACCGCTCAATAGCCCACCCATATGAGCCGCGTTGTCCAATCGAATACTGCCGACGCCAGGTATAAACTTGGCAAGAAGCTCCAGGCCGAAGCCAAGACCAAAGATAAGAAGCAAGGGGAATCGAAGTTGCAGTGCGATCGTGCGTAACGGAGAGTTTGCTTTTGCGAGCAAGGCAGCACTCAGGATTGCACCGGCCATCCCAAGAATTGCGCCTGAGGCACCGACCGATAGCGGGCTTTGAAAGTGTACGCTCCAGGCAAAGCCTAGGATGCCACTCAGTAGATAAACGAGAAAAAGAAGGGCAGGGCCAAGAAGGGACTCAACGACAAAGCCGAGTTGAAAGAGAGCCCACATATTAAACATGATATGCCAAAAACTTGCGTGCATAAACATTGCGCTGACAAGCCGAAAATTTTGCCCGGCATAGATTGGCATCGCCGACACTGCGCCTGCATCGTAAAGGAAGGGCATTGAAAAATGGGCAAAGGGGCCTCCGGAATCTACGCTCGACATTTTCAAATAAATGAGAGCGTTGGTCGTAATCAAAAATAAAGTTGCCCAACCGATTTGGACTTCCATCGTTTTGCCGGAAGAGGTTCTGTCATCGTTATCGATAGGGTTGTCGCTCATGGGATGAATCTTGACTTAAATGCATCTCAGCGCAAGGAGTGTCGATCTTCAATTTCGAGTATATCTGCACGGGATTCTCTTTGTGACTTGCGTCTTGCGGCACAGATCGTTAGCACAAAGTGGGAGTCGTCATGGGTACAAACGCGAATGTAAAATCAGTCGAACGTGTTGTTGTTCGCCTCGCCGGAGATTCTGGTGATGGGATGCAACTTACGGGCAATGAGCTAACCCGTGCTTCTGCTCTTGCGGGAAACGATGTGGCAACCTTTCCAGATTATCCTGCAGAGATTCGTGCACCGGCGGGGACTTTGGCAGGCGTCTCGGGCTTTCAGCTTCACTTTGCATCGCAGGACATCTTTACCCCCGGTGACGAGCCGGATGTTTTGGTTGCAATGAACCCTGCTGCGTTTAAAAAGAATATTGGAGACTTAAAACCCGGTGGGCTTGCGATTGTGAACCAGTCGGCGTTCATCAAAAACAATTTGCGCAAGGTTGGGTATGACGAAAGCCCACTTGAAGACCCTGTGCTGAACGAACGCTTTCGAATTGTACCGATTGAAATGAACGCTCAAGTGGAAAGAGCTCTTGAAAATGAAGGGTTGTCGACAAAAGAAATTGGTCGTTCGAAAAACTTTTGGGCACTTGGACTTTTGTATTGGCTTTATGGCCGCAATGCAGACAAGCAACTGAAATGGATCGACGAAAAGTTCGCAAACAAAAAGAAATTTGCAGAATCGAACAAAAAGGTCTTTTTGGCTGGTCATGCATTCGGGGAGACCGCAGAGCTCTTCGGTGAAAGCTATAGGGTTGAAGCTGCGACGACCGACCCAGGTCACTACCGAAATATCATGGGCAATCAGGCCTTGGTAACGGGTCTTGTCGCTGCCGCACAAAAATCAGGTCTTGAGATGGTTTTGGGGTCGTACCCCATTACTCCCGCCTCAGACATCTTGCATGCGATGTCACGTTTTCGTCACTACGGATGCTCAACCGTTCAAGCTGAGGACGAAATTGCTGCGATTGGCGTTGCGATAGGGGCATCCTACGGTGGGGCGATAGGTGTTTGCTCAACTTCAGGCCCTGGATTGGCATTGAAGGGCGAGGCCTTGGGCCTTGCACATATTGTTGAGCTGCCTCTTGTGGTGGTTAACGTTCAGCGAGGTGGCCCGTCGACTGGGTTGCCTACGAAAACAGAGCAGTCCGATTTGCTTCAAGCGCTTTTTGGTCGCAATGGGGATGCTCCGCTTCCAGTACTTGCAGCGAAGAGTCCCGCAGATTGCTTTGACGCAGCCTATGAAGCCGTTCGTATTGCCACCAAATACATGACACCGGTAATTCTGATGAGTGATGGCTATGTTGCGAATGGCTCTGAACCATGGCGATTGCCGGATCTTCAAAAGCTTAAAGCGATCGAAGTTAATGTGCGAGTCGAACCCGAAGGCTACGAAGTCTACCAGCGTGATGAAACGACACTCGCACGCGATTGGGTGATCCCCGGGACTCCCGGCATGGAGCATCGCGTGGGTGGCCTTGAGAAAGATAGCCTGTCGGGTGAAGTGAGTTACGTTCCAGAGAACCATGCCGAGATGTGTCGCGTCCGTGCAGAGAAAGTTCGCGGAGTGCAAGCGGAGATTGATGCACCTGAGCTCTACGGCGATCTTGATGGCGATACTTTAATTGTGGGTTGGGGAGGCACCTTTGGAGCCTTGCGACAAGCGTGTGATGATGCAAACGAAGAGGGTTTGGGCGTTGCGCATTGCCATCTTCGGTGGATCCACCCCTTCGCACCACAGCTTGATGCAATCTTAAAAAGGTATCGAAACGTGTTGGTATGTGAACTCAACAGCGGCCAGCTGGCATTTCTTTTGCGGGCAACATTCTTGAAAGATGTTAAGAGTTTCACGAAAGTTGAAGGGCAGCCCTTCCGTATTCGTGAGGTGCTTGCCGAGATACAGAAATTACAAGGGAGCTCCAATGCCTGAGACTCAACCATTGGTGACGCTCAAAAAGAAAGATTTTCAAACGGACAACGATGTTCGGTGGTGCCCTGGTTGCGGTGATTATGCAATCTTAGCGACCGTGCAGAAATATCTGGCAACGACAGGGAAGAAAAAAGAAGACTTTGTCTTTGTTTCGGGGATTGGTTGCGCAGCGCGCTTTCCTTACTATATGAACACTTACGGCTTTCACACCATCCATGGTCGGGCGCCTTCAATAGCGACCGGCTTAAAGGTCGCAAAACCCGAGCTGGATGTTTGGATTATTTCTGGCGATGGTGATTCATTATCAATTGGTGGAAATCATCTTCTTCATATCCTTCGTCGCAATTTAAATGTCGTAATTCTGCTCTTCAACAATCAAATTTACGGTTTAACCAAAGGGCAATATTCACCTTCTTCAGAGCAAGGTAAAGTCACCAAGTCGACACCCCGTGGCAGTATCGACCACCCGGTCAACCCCGCGGCCTTTGCTTTGGGGGCGGGCGCGAGCTTTTATGCGCGTACAATCGACACCCACGCGAAGCATATGCTTGAGGTTTTAAAAGCTGCGCATGAACATGAAGGGACCGCGCTTGTTGAGATTTTACAGAATTGCGTTGTATTTAATAACGCGGCTTTCGATGACTATGCCTCGAGGACAACTCGTGATGAACGTGCCGTCTTTTGTCAGCCGGGTCAGCCCTTGGGTTTTGCGAAGGGCGAGCGTGCTCTTGATTTTCGCAAGGGGCGTTTTAAAGCCGTTGCACACGAGGATGCAACCTATGTTCACGAGCCATCGAATGCAGCAGCAGCGTATGCGCTTGCACAGCTTCGGTATCCTGTTGCGGATGCTGTCCCGATGGGCGTTCTATACCAGGAACAAAGGGCCACATATGATGGGCTTTTCGTTCAAGACACAAAGGATGCCAAAAGTGCAGGTAAGGAGCCCACGCTTCATAATCTTTTGCATCGCGGCGATGTATGGGAAGTAAAGTAACATCGGTGTAAGCCCTGAATCGTCTATGGAGTTTATGCGCGCAAAGAATCAGACTAATTTTCGAGAGTGTAGAGATAAAACGCGGTCAACAAGGTTCGAGATGACTCATAATGAAACGCTTGGTTCGGGCTTACTATTTCATCACTAGCTCCTCTATGATGAGGGAATGGCGAAAGTTTTACCCACCAGTTCAATTGGGGATGCCAGTGCAGATACCGGTGCTCGTGATGCTTACATCTTGCATGAAGCGTTGCATGGCGGGCATGGTGTTGGCGCGAATTGGCGTGATAAAAATGGTGTCCTCGAGGTCTTAGGTGCGCAAAGTCCACAGACCATGCAAAATCTGTTGTTTCGTTACGCGGACGCATACGGTCGAGACTTGCTTCAAGATATTCGCGCTGAGGGCCAAGGGATTGGGAATATTTACGTTGACGAGCATGCCCTGGAGCTTGCACTGACGCTGATTCAGTTTCCCGGACGACGTGACGAACTGCTTCGCAATGAAAACTTTAGGATCAAAGTAAATCGATTTGCTCAAGATTTACAAAGCGGCGGCCTAAGTGAAGATCGGCTACGAGAACTGGAGAGTTCAAGTGTCGATGAGAATGTTAAGCTTGACCAGGCTCTTGAGAGCGTTATCGGGCGGGGGATATTTGATGTCCTTGAGCCAGTCTATCATGCGGCACAAGCGCAGGGTGATGCGCGAAATATTAGGAATGTGTTAACGCGTGTGCAACAGGCTTTTGGTATTGACTACGCTCGAACCGTCTTTTTCGCCGATTCACGTTTACACGAGCGGCCTCACTTGGGTGCGGCAAAACTAAGTCTTGAAGCGGAGCTTCGTGAATTTCGGCCTGACAGTAGCGATATCGATGCGATCGTGCGTGAGCTTCACGCAGAGGGAAATCTCGAGGAGTTTATCTCGGTATTTCAATACGAGCTCTCGGAAGAAATACTGCGCAGTGCTGAGCCCTATTCGTCAACTCGAAATGATAAGCATTTTACAGGAGCATCACATCATGCTTCGGGACTGGGACACACGACACGGAGCGAAGAGGCTTATCATAATGCCCAAACAATACACGCTGCGACGGAAGGTGGTTGGGGTTGGGGGGTGAATGCCCAAGATGTGCTTAGAGTACTTTCGATGCAAGACGGCCATACTCTTCCAGCTCTTGAGCAAGCCTACCGTGATTTGTATGGTAAAGATCTCGAACCCCTCTTAACTCAAGAATTCACATTTACGAATATTCGGAAGCGTCGACTCTTGGCAAACATCTTTCGGAACCCCGGGAAGGCCCTCGAACATTATGCGAGAGATATTCTCTCGGATGTTCGACAAGCGATTGGCCCGAACGAAGATGGAACACGAGAGCGTCCACTGTATTATGTTAACGCTCTTGCCCACCAGCTCGAAGGCGAATCGGGGGTGGTACGTTTAATGGTTTGTGAGCTTTTTCATGCAGAGACCGGTCAAAGTATGGTGGAGTATCTTCGTGAGGCCCAGGCCAACTCTATTTCCCCGCATCATCATTCGATCGATAACGATGCGATTGCCCGCTTGCAACTTGTTTTGGCAGAACCCACAGATGCGAACTTGCTCCGGTCAAGCGATGTGCTTTGGTCTGATGCTGAGCTCAATAAGCTAGATGTACCACCACAGGTTGTGAATGCTTTCCGCACTTTCGATGCTGAAATCCAGGCCTACGCTCCGATCAATTTTCCGAAGCTCCGTGCTGCTCTCGAGCGTTTATCGCCAGAGGAGTCTCAGGTATGGATGCAAGTGTTTGGAAACCAAATTACAAAGACGCTCGATGAGACATTTGCCTCGAACTTACGAAGTCGGAGCGAAATTAGCATGGTACGGCACCTTGTCCAGCAGGGGGGGATGAGCGACAGTGAGTATCTTGCGTTTGAACTGGATCGCACGAAGGATAGTTTCTTCCGCCTAACCCATGTCGAAGAGATAAGGGGTATTGTATCCACAAAAAGCGCGAATGAGATCCAATCTTTAATTCAGGACTATGCCTACGCCACACACACGCTTTTTGGAGAGCTGCGCGATTTGCAAGCAGATTTAACACGAGCTTTATCGGGTCGCGATGAAATGAATATCGTCGACCTCGGCCTTAAGGGGGTTCCCGACCTTTCGAGCTCTTCTGGAATCGAGTCGCTCTTTGCCCGTGCCGAGCACCGTTTTCAGGACGAAAACTTTCTTTCAAAAACATGGCATCAACACGTGGCTGAAAACATTTCTTGGGACGACCCACATGGGCGTTTGATCCAGTGCCGACTCGACGCTTTTCAAGCACTCGATGAGGCGCGTCATCTTGCTCAGCAAAGGCCTGATAGCGCATCATGTCAAGAAGCGTGGCAAGAGGCACGGAATCGTATTAAGGTTTATAATCGTTCGATTGACGCAGTTCTTCACACTCAAGACATTGTTGCAGAGATGGCAATTGAGATGGCCGTTGGGACGGCCGTAACGATCAGTACTTTTGCGACTGCGGGAATGTCGATGCCGGCTGCATTGAGCGTGACGGCAGGGGTGAGCGTACGTACCGCTGCGGCAGCTTCGCTGCTCTTTGATTGGAATGCATCCTTCGATCGACATTTTGCAAGAGTTGTTTCTGCCGCATTTGAGGGCATCTCCGTTGACGTTAGTGATAGACTCTTTGGTGTTCTTGCAAGTACATTGGTCGCGGAGGTGGTTCCCAGTGATTTGATCCTACATGACGTCGCACGAGCCATGGTAGGCACCAGTCCTGCTTCGTCTGTCAATTTTAGTGCAGGGTTATTACGTGAAGAGTTACACTCTTTGGGAGATCCCACCCAAACGACGTCTTCCGGATCGTTAATGCAAAGTGTGTTGGCGACAATGATTTCAACTGCACTGCAGCGAAAGGGACAACAATGGAGTGACATTGTGAACCCGCTTTCACCGGGCATGATCGATGACGCGCTACGAGCATCTTTTGTGGCAGCAGGTAAAGTCGCAAACGCACGCGAGGCGCAAGACGTTTTTTATCAAGTTCTTGCAAGGCAGCTCACGAAAGAGAAGTGAAGAAGAGGTTGGGCCCATGGTGCTTATGTGACCATGAGGAAGTTTTAGTGTTACACAAAAGGTGTGGTGTATTGTTGCCTTTTATGGTTTTCAACACTTCACTCCACTACCGAGCCGACAATATCCCCAATTCGCACTTGCAAGACTTCAGAAATCGCGACCGGAATCAAGAAGCGTTTCACGAAAATAATCAATGCCGCTCTCACGCGAGTTGAAAACTCCATCCAGTTGCGCTTCGTATAAGCTTTTAAGGTGCACACCAAGATGCGGCCCAGGCTTTAGACCAAGCGAGAGGAGATCACGGCCTTGAACAAGGGGCTTGGGTGCGGAGTCTGTGACCGCGAGTCGTTTACTTTGACCCAGAAGCCACGGGCTGACGAAGTCTTTGCCAAGCAGTGCGTCGTGCGTGGTGCGCCCACGAAAGTCACAAACAGCGACTCGAACCAGCTCAGGAATTGATGCGCGAGTTGCAAGTCTTCGAATTGCTGCGTCTCCTATCTTATCGCGCTCTGCATAAAGCTGAAAGGGTTTCAAATGTTCTCGGACCAAAGGTGTCACCCGAGGAATCAACGCCTTGGGTGCGCCAATGCGAGTTAAGAATTGTTCCGTGGGCTCGACACCACCCACCTCATGGTGAATCGAGCGAATACGACCTCGGTTAAAGGATGTTGTGCCGGGTTTCCCGAGATCATGGCAGAGTGCACCCAATGCTAAAACGAGGGCGTCCTCCTCGTTCAATTTCTCGCGATGTATGATGTCGGCAGCCACATCGAGAACCATCAAGGTATGGACCCAAACATCGCCCTCTGGGTGCCATTCGCGCTCTTGAGGCACACCAACAAGGGACTCAAGTTCGGGGAAGAGTGAAAGTGCATCGCTCAGGCGCAAGACTTCAAGTGCGACACTCGGATGCCTCGCCTTGATTAAGATCTTAGTCCATTCCTGCCAAATCCGCTCCCGGGCCAAGTGATTAAGTTCGGGGCGAATCGAGCGGCACAAGTCAAGCGTTTCATCGGCAACTTGAAAACCCAAACGACCCGCGAACTGTGCTGCACGCAACACCCTCAAGGGATCTTCGACAAAAGCACTTGAGACGTGTCGAAGGGACTTTTGCTGCAAGTCCTCAAGACCACCGACAGCGTCATAAACAACACCACTCAGAGGGTCCAATGAAAGTGCATTGATGGTAAAGTCGCGACGTTCAGCGGCAATTTTGAAAGGTAGTATTGGGTCAACTGAAACGTCAAAGGCGCGATGTCCATGACCGGTCGTTCGCTCTCGACGTGGCATCGCAACATCGATGGTTGAAAAGCGCTCAACTTCAGGAACGTTGAGAATATGAATCCCAAAGCTCTCACCGACAGAGTGCACCTGACCCAAAGCTTCGAGACATTCGACAAGTTCTTCTGCTTTAAGTCCAAAAACTTCGACATCAAGATCACTTGCATCAATTCCGAGCAGTGCATCACGAACAAAGCCTCCGACGACATAGGCCTTGCCGCCCGTGTCGTGGATTTTTGTAAAAAGCTTCTGAACGTGGGCCGGGAGTTTGGCTTCAACTGTCTTCGCAGTGCGATAGTGCTCATGAGAAGCGAGATGGGGACAATAGGTCACAGCCTAAACCTCGTTAACGATGATACTCGCCTGTATGGGTCCATTGACCAGAATTTTTACGACGGGTCTGAAAATGATCGTATATATGTCAACACAGCATCATATTCAGCAGACGAGAGTCGTTCACCAAATGCAGGCATATTGCCTTTACCTTTCTGAATGCTTGCCTTCACTTCAGGGTTAAGACGACCTTTCCAGAAACGAGAGTCTTGAAAATTAGGCATGGGCCCTAAGGCTTGGTTTCCTTGCCCGCTGGCGGTGTGACACGCCATACAGAGATTTGTGTAGAGAGATTTGCCCTTTTCAAACTCGGCGTTGAGCTCTCCACGACTTTTCGAATCGTGCATCGACTTCGCCTTTTGGCTGTCATCCGACGCGAGAGAAGGTTGTTTCTTGGAATCACTCTCCGTGTTATCCGGGCGGGCCGGATTTTTTGACTCCGCTTGATTCGGTTTTATCTGAGTGCGTGCTTCAGCGAGGATCTGCTGTCCTGGAAGTTTTAAATCCGTTTGAGAGTTGGCTTGTGTAAAGTTCTGTCCCCATGTTGGGTAATCACCGATGGGTGTTGCACTTTCATTCGGATCTTGGCTAATGCAAGCGGAAGCGAAGCCGATAAACATCATAACAACTGCAAGGAACAAGTGCACGTACCCGACATTGATAGCCTGACACGTATTCTTTTTTTTATTCAATCCGTCCTGAATCATACTCAAGGCACCTCTGACTGTGTGTTGCCATCTTGGTTCTTTACTGTCACCACCTTCACGCTAGTCTTGAGTGTGGAGTATCTTATGAGCCTGGCGCAGCGAGTAAAAACATACGGTCAACTTGAGAACAAGGGAGCATCGGCTGCTTATCGAACTTGGCGAGGCAGATCACGAACCATGAATTCTCTTGGTACACTACGGATCGCTATCGCGATGTTCATCGTCGCATTATGGGGAAGTTGCTCCAGGAGTGGCTCAGCGGAGATCGATGCACAGATGAAAGAAAGGCTCTTTCAAGTCTTGCCGGAAAATAAGAACCCAAGTCAGTGGAGTGAACCCTTAACCGGGGCATCCACGTCACCCGAGTCATTTGCTCGCGTGATTGAGATGTCGATGTCCGAACTCGCGCACCGACTGGGCGGCTTTGAACTCCAGTGTTCGTTGCGTACGAAGCTAACTCGGGGAAGCATTAAGAACACGAGTGAAGAGAAAATAGTTCTAAAAATGAGTCGATCCGGAGACGCATTCTTGGAGGTTCGGGACCGAAAAGAGCGCAAAGTCAAAGAACTAATTTATCAAAATGGAAAACTCTATCTCAAGAATCGAAATGGTCGATGGCGTCAAAGTCGTGACCCGGCCGGTGGTCGGCATGCACTCTTTGACGATTCGGGGCAATGTCTACGTAGCGTATTGGATTTGGCAAAAGGTCAATACACACTGTCCACTCAAGGCGGGACCCTGAAAATGGCGTTGCATGGAGAGGGAGGGCCCCGGAAGTCTTTGGACCTGGAGCGGCCATCGAAGGTTCCTTCACCGGAAATGAAGTTGACTTCTGAAATGCAACCAGAACCAGGCACCGGTAAGCCCGGATACCATCAAAAAGAAGATGCTGAAACTCTCAGCCAGATTCTTGGTTGGGGGGATCTCATGCAAGTGACAAAGTTGTCCGGTGAGTTTGATTTGCTTCAAAAAGGCACACTCCTCGGTAATGGTGAACTCACACTTAGCGCAGAAGTACATGATGGCGAGCCTCATGCCATTTTGGATGCTGAGCTTGAGTACGAAGTCAAACCAGGATATGCAGAGGCGATTGCTTCACCTGAAGAATCCATCTCAGAAGTTTCAAGGAAGAAGTGGCCGGTTAAGGTCCACGATGACCTCGTTAAACATGGTTTTGCGGCGCCTCGACCGCAAGAGAATACTGAAAAAAAGCAGCCCAAGGACTAAGCTGGAGCTTCACGTTTTTTGATGGGAAGGGGATCCAAACATAGGGTATGTGTGGGTGCACCTTCGCCGAACTTGGGGGAGTTGTGACCTGTCATGTTGTAAAATTGGGTTCGAGTGTGTTGGCTGAATGCAGTCAAGAGCGCATGCTTAGGCTTGGCCTGGTTATTGCGGATTCGATACGCGCTGGTGAACAAATTGTGGTTGTTTCCTCAGGAGCAATTGCCTTGGGATGGCGAGCGCTTGACGAGCGTCAGCGGCCGACGGATGTAGTAGGAAAGCAGGCTGCTGCTGCGATTGGACAACGTCATTTGATGAAACATTGGTCACGTGCATTTGATGCGTGCGGTATTGAAGTTGCACAAGTATTATTGACGCACGAGGATTTTGAGTCGGAGCAACGTCGCACGAATGCTATGAACTTGTTTGAGCACTTGCTGAGTCGTTCGGTGGTAGCGATTGTGAATGAGAACGATTCGGTATCAACCGAAGAGCTCACCATGGGCGATAATGACATGCTGGCATCGAAGCTTAGCGTATGGTTGAAGGCAGAATCACTGATATTGGCGACGTGCGCCCCCGGTCTCATGGACCGAAACAATGATGTGTTCCGGGGGGCCGAAGGGCGTATACCCGAAGAGTGTTTTGAATGGATCTTTGAATCCTCCGGGGATGGGTCCGGTGGTATGCGTAGCAAGCTTTTAGCCTGTGAGCATGCGCTTCGAGGTGGGGTCAATGCAAGCATCGTCGATGGCCGCTCTTCAAGGGACCTCAAGATGACTATCAAGCTCTGGCGAGAGAGGGCTCATGATTCGAAGGCACCAATCGAAGCGAGTTTTGGAACACATTTTCGAAGGCCCAGTTGAGGATTCGTACATGAAAAGCGCTTTTCGCTTTCGCCTGGATAACCCTTTGCTATAGAGCAATTATGACAGATGAAGCGATGCTCAAAGGCTTTGAGGTGCCAGGTGCGGTCGTGCAAAAATACGGTGGCTCCTCTGTTCGTAATGATGAGAAGCTGAGGGAAGTGGCTCGTCTTGTCGCTTCGCGTGTTGCTTCTGGTCAAAATGTTTGTGTTGTGGTGTCCGCGATGGGCGACACCACCGATGAGCTTCTCGCGCAAGCAAGGCGAATTCACCCAGCGCCTCCAAGACGCGAGCTCGATATGCTCTTATCGTCGGGCGAGCGTATCTCAATGGCTTTGTTAGCGATGGCGCTTGATCAACTTGGGGTCTCGAGCATGTCGTTGACCGGTAGTCAGGCGGGTATCATCACGACACATCAACATAGCAACGCGCAAGTGCTTGAAGTGAGACCCTATCGTGTCTTGGATGGCCTTCGGGAAGGTAAAGTTGTGATCGTTGCAGGTTTTCAAGGGGTCTCTTACCGTAAGGAAGTCACGACACTGGGTAGAGGGGGCTCCGATACAACTGCTGTTGCGCTTGCTGCAGCCTTGGGGTGTGATTGCGAGATCTATTCAGACGTTGACGGGGTGTTAAGCGCGGACCCGAGGGTCGTCGACGACACAAGCATTATCTCTCATCTGAGCTATGACGAAATGGCTGCACTGGCCGAGAAAGGTGCAAAAGTTTTGCATCATCGCTGTGTTTCATTTGCAAAAGAGCGAAAGGTTGCACTCTTTGCGCGTCGAAGTGGGGGAGCACACCCAGGAACTCAAGTGCGTCTGGATAGAGTTCACCAAGAGAACCCGGTTTTTGCTGTGACTGGCATTGAACACTTGGAACAATGGTTCAAGAAGTTGGGCAGCGCTGGTATGGACAATGCATGTTTCGAGCAGGTGAGCGCGGCGGGCGCATTCAATGCAAAGTACCAAACACAAGCGGACGGCGCATTTCTTTCTTTTGAAGTAAACGCAGGGAATTTCACGTTGTCCAGCGATGAGCTTAAGGATGAGGGTTGGCAAAGGAAGCCGCCGCTTGCGAGAGTGTCGGTCATGATTCGACGTGAAAGCCCAAAAACGGTATCGAAGGTCTTCGAGGTTTGCTCTGAGCTTTCGCATCAGGTTTATAGCGTAAGAGAAGGGAAGCAGAGTATCGACATTGATGTTGAAATACAGGCTTTTGAACCCTTGATACGTCAACTGCATCTAGTTTTTGAACTTGGACACGAACCCAAAGGACAACCATGAAATTGACGCTTCCTAAAGTACCTGGCTTTCAACTTCGAACGTGCGGAACGAAGAGTTGGGTTCGACTCCTGTGCTTTATGATTCTTGGCGCTTGGTTTTCAGGCTCCTTGAATGCAAATCAGGCGGGTCCGTACCGAACGCTCGAGACAACTTTGGAGCGTCCATTAACTTTGGAGTCGATCGCCGAGTTTTCGCGACCGAAAATCCCGAGTTCAGAACTTGCCCGCCAGGTTCGGCTTCGACAAAAAACAATGCCGTCGCGAGGCTTAAGTCCTGGTCATCTTCAGAAGGAGGGTGTTGCTGTTGGTGATATTTTCGTGATTCAGGGAGACAATCAAACGGTTGTCAATGATGGTGGCGATTACAGCTTTAATTTAGACCGCGGTATTCAGACCGTTATCGATGATGTGTGGCGAAGTTACGGGGACGTCTACGACTTTATTTCTGTGTTCACGACCTTTGATGCCGGTGATGCTGACGCTGGTTTCGCGGCTTTCTATATCCCGTTGCAAAACGATGTGCAGGGCATCGGTGGCTGCAATCGATCCAATGGAGAACTCATTGGATGTGATCCAGGCTTTTTCCCAAGTGGAGTGCGGCTGCAAGGATTCGTCCTCATGAACAGCCTAAACTTTTGGCAAATGTGGAACCGCAACTATTCCGGTGTGACGCGAGACCTTTCGGACTTTCGTCACTCCGTTTACCCAACGATGGGGCAAGAGATCACACACCGATGGCTGGCCGGTATTCGCTATGTTGATCCGAGAAGTCCGGGTAGTGCTCCATCGCTGGGGCTTTTGGGTCGAGACTTGAGCCATTGGTCGGCATTGCTCGATGCCGATGGCTCGGTTCAGGACGGTTGCAACTGGGAGTCCAACGCGGATGGTTCATGGGCCGCAACCGAATCGATGACCGGTTACTCTGCACTCGACTTGTATGGGATGGGGGCGATTGCTCCTGTTGAGTTGGGTCGCTTGAGTCTTTTGGAAAATGGGATCCTCGAAAACTTTCAGCCGGGCCGCCCCTTGCGTTCGCAAAGCCCTGTCTGTTTCTTTGACCCAACTTTTGTACAGAGCCAGTTTGGAGATTACATCCGTGTTCGAGGTTCAGAGCTTAAAATTGGCGCGAGAGACATTGTTAATGCTGAAGGCAGCCGTTTGCCAACATTGTCGACGAGCCCGAAGGGCTTTCGTCAACTCTTTGTGCTAGTGACTGCGCCGACGGACTCCGCTTCCTTGGTTGATACGGAAATCGAGAGGCTCAACGAAGTGCGGCTCAATTGGGAGGAATGGTTTCGAATAGAAACGCAAGGACGGATGCGAATTTGTACAGCGAGCAATACTCTCTGCTCGCTTTCAGACCTTCAAGTCGACTCCGCGGCCAGCTTTGAAACGAATATTGATCAAGAGAACAATGGGCGAACCATGTTGCCTTTGACGTTAGATGGAGGCGCAGTGGCGCAACTCGAAGTTGATGCTGAAATCGTGTCCGAGCATCCAAGTGCCAGTGTGAATGTTAATGCCGAACTTCCGAGCAATATTGGTCCGGGAAGCGCGATCGACTTGCCGCTCGAGTTTTCGGTTCCTCTCGAAGAGGTTTGTAATGAAACCCTTCGGATTGCGATTGAAGCTCAAGGAGATGGCCTTGCCCGCTACCGAGAAGAGTTACCCCTCTTTGTGGGTGGGCAAGTTGTTTATGAGGAAACCTTTGCAGAATCTACGGGTGAATACATCGTGGAAGGTGAAGGCTCAGGACAGTTAACGTATATGCCTGAGGTTCTTTTGAGCGCAGAGTCCGATGTTGATGCGCCCTTTCGGGATGCATCGTACCAGGGGAAGGGAGCCTTTGTGAGTGAAGACGGAGGCTTACTTTTTGGGACTACACAATTGACGTCACCACCGATCCAACTTGGAGATACCGAACGCCCACGCTTCGAGTTTGGTTACTGGTTCCGCGGTAGCGAGGGGAGCCTTCTGGTCGCATTGAGTGTGGATGGTGGGGACTTTGAGCCGGTTGACTGGTCTCTCGAGCAAGAACTCGATGTGAACGGGTGGCGTATTGGTCGAGTGGATCTTGTCGATGTGATCGAGACGCAGCCAGGTACAGTGCAAATTCGTTTTGAATTTGCGTCCGCTGAGGGCGCAGTAGTGGGTGTGGATGACGTACGCGTTATTGAAAATGTGTCCGAATGTTTGGGTGAGGTTTCCCCTTGGGTTGAAGGTGATGCCGAAGCGAATGTTTCAGGGTGCGCTTGTGAGCAGTCCCGTCTGGATCTTTTTGGATTACTAATCGGTTTCTTTGCAATGAACGTACGAACTCGTATTCGACGACGAGAAACGAAGCCTGCAAATTAAGGGGGGCTGAAGGCCCGAATCTCTAGAGGCAGAGTACGTCTGAATCGCAGATAAGGCATGTGTCGTCTGCGACTTCAAGGGAACATGTTGGGGCCGATACAATTGTTTCGACAGTGTCACATTCGAGACTCGGTGATTCACCGATTCCCGAACTGCATAACGTACACATTTGCCCCTCGAGCATTCCGCTTTCACAGCTTGGCATAGCGGTTAATTCCCTTTCACATTTTTGACCAAGAAGCATTCCAAAGCTGTCGACGCATGTTCTACACAGTACTCCTGCTCTGTTTACATTGTCCTGACAAGAGAATCGATAGCGTTGGTTTCCGCCTGCGATCAATGGAAGCGTCTTGTCGAACCCGGATTCCAAAGGCCTCCATAAACTCTCAAAATCAGCATTGATGGAGTGGGTTAAGAGATGGGCATCGGCCTCTTCAAAGACACCCGCTTCGCATGCGATTTGAACATCACGTCTGCCTTCATCGTAAAAGCAGGCTCTGCAGCGCTCTCCTTGATTAACGCCCTCAAAGAGTGAGCACTCAAGCGGGACCTCCAAGCTCGGCAAACACGAGACCCAATCTCGACCATTAACCCTCTCAAGTACGCACTCGGAGTTGGTGCTCGTCAGTATGTTTGCACTTTGACTTTGTGGTGGTGGAAAAATGCAGCTCGACACGGAGGATTCACCTTCATCTGCAACTCCAAAACTACATGTGCCGCCATCCAATCCAAGACCGGAATCAACCACGATCAGGGGAATAGAATCCTGCGGTGTTGTATTGAGAAGACAGTTGTCAAAAAGTGTGTTGCCGTTTTCTGTTTCACATGTCGAGCATGAGCTACCGTCTTCACGGACAGATTCGAAACACAAGCTTTCGACCTCATCACAAAAACTCTGAAATCCACCATTCACTTGGTTACAGACAACACAAGATGAGGCATCATCCCATTCACACCCTGGTGTGCTCAGGCCACAAGTAGGGCTGTCCACACAATCCAAGTGTACATTGGGTACGGACATTTCAGGAATTTCATTTTCAGAGCTCTCAGCATCACCCAGGAGCACTTCATAGGAGTCGTTCGCTTCGCCGACGTCATTCGAGTCATCCGCAATCCATTCAGGCGCATTTGTGTTTGACTCGCTGTCTTGTGTCGTTGCATTCCCCGATATGTTGCCATCAAAATCCGTATCAGGGCTTTGGCCAAGGTCGATGGTGCGATCCGCTTCCGAAGAGCTATTTCTTGTGGTATTTGCGTAATCGTCTGAGAGCAGAACTTGGGCCGAGCAAGCATTCAAAGAAAAAAATACTATCATACACAAAAGATGGGCAAGACTTCGTCGTTGAGTGAGAGTGACCTTCACCGAAGGGGCCTCTTTCATTTTACGCTTTCTCTGTATTGCTTTCTTCCTCATTACGACCCTTCTCTTGGTAGTATAGCATCAATCAAAAGAGAGCACGAAACGTGCCAAGCTAAAGAGTTGAGATCCTTGTGCTTCTCCAATTTCAATATCGAAAGGTGCGAACTTGACTTCTCAGTTGTGCGACGAGAACGCAGCGTTACGCGGAAATATTGACTGAATACGGAGCCATACGAGATTTTTAGCCTTGCGTTGAGCAGCCGGTGTGGCACACCTTGTTCTGATGTAGGATATGCAAATTTCATTAAGGAGATCACATGAAACGCATCTTTTTTGTAGGCTTAATAACAATGTCTGGTTTGACAGTGAACGCTGCGACGATTGGGGACGCATGTACTGAAGACAGTGCAGTGACGCTCTGTGATGACACCAATGAACATTTACTGATTTATTGTAACATTGCTGAGGGTGAGACTAACGGTGCTTATGCAAGCGCTTTCACTAGTGAAGGTGTTGATTGCCGTCTGCAAGGCGAGGACAACCCAGAAGGTGTAGCAATGACGTGTGGTACCTATACATGTATCGACATTCCAGCGAATGCAGATATTGTGGCAGCAGGGTATACGGACACCGCTGATTTTTGTACGCAAGACTCTGGCGTAACCTGTGTTGGTGACACAGATGGCTTCTGTACTTCTGCGGAGTCCCTCTTCATTGGTTCACCTGAAGGAGCAGACGATTACCCGAACTATCTTTGCGGTGGTGGTCAAGCGTGCATCGCATCGCGTACCGATGAAGGTTTTGCTTCAGAGTGTCAGGCGCCGACGGCACCTTGTACTGAAGTATCAGCAGCAGTTGGTATTTCTGGAACGATTGCCAGTGCGTGCGTCTACGGTCGCGACTCCGACGAATATACTGACCCAGACACCGATGAAAATCCTTGGGCTGATGATGACGTTCGTCAAGACGATGTTGACTTTGTAATTGATCAGCGCATCGGTCTTGATTGTGGATCGATCAACTACACCGAGTCTCTTGAAGAAGGCGTCGACTTTACGGTGACCGCATCCGCTGTGACGGGTGCAGATGGTGGCTTTTGTGAGGTGAGTGAAGGTGGAATGTGTGATGGCTTCATGACGAAATGTGGTGCAGGGTTTACTTGCGACTTCTCGCGTTTTTATGTAAGCGACATCATCTTCCGTGAAGAGCTTGCTGCGAACCCAGAAGCAAGTCCTTTTTACATTCAAGCAGGCGTTTGCGTTCCTGAACCAGCAGCAGCGGCCAGTTGTAACCCAGATACTTTCCAAGTTGGATGTGTTCCAGAGAGCAATATCTTTGCATATAATTGCGACGCTGATGGGCGTACATATGGCATCGACTGTGGTGCAACAGGTGGTCAATGCTTGACATATTGCGAGGCGGAGCAAGACGGATTCTGTATCCCCGAGGGTGACCCGAGCGACCTCAGTTTCCTTTTCGGTTGTTTACCAGGCCATACCTGTAATCCAGATACTTTTACGTGTGAGTCTTTCTTGAACAATGACAACGGTGGCGACGCAGGGAACGTCGGAAACACTGGCAACACAGGAAACGGTAGCGACACTGGCAATACAGGAAACGGTGACGACACAGGTACTGAGTCTCCTGCTGATAATGACACTACCGCTACTGAAGAACCTGGTGATAATGACACTACTGCAACGGAAGAAGATGATGGTGGCTGTACCAGCACGAACCCTTCAGCGTTTGCTGGCGCATTGGCGCTATTGTGGTTCGCACGCCGCCGTCCGTAGAGTGAAACATCGAACTGGAACTAAAAGCGCTGCCTACTGGTGGCGCTTTTTTTTTGCACCATTCTTGTTAAGGTGAAGAGGGGGGTGAACTCGGCAAGTTGCTCTTGTTACATGCCGTGCCCGATGTTCTAGTTTGTACTCAAGGCAGTGAAATGAAACGAGATTTAATATTTACCATCCTATTCCCATTCCTTTTGGTCGCAAGTGTGTCGTTCGCGCAAGACGAAGCGGGGGAGGAAGGGGAAAGTACGAGTTGCGATGGAAACGAACTGGTATTTTATGATGAAGTCCTCGATGAAGTGCACCGTATTGATTGTTTCGAACTTGATGGCGTATGCGGACTGTTAAACCAGGACTGGGGGTATGACTGTCTTCTTTCTGAGGACATGGCATGTGATCACGGTTACGCTTATGATGCATCAAGATGTGACCCGAGTATACCGTTATTTTGCAATAGTGGGTTATGTTCAACGATTGAGCCGGAACCAAGCCCTGTTCTTGAAGCCCCAGCTGATGCTTCAGGCTTTCAGGACCGTTATGTGCCTAGTGGTTCTTGCCTTGGCTGTCAGAGTGCCGGTACAGAAGGCTTGTTCTTCGTATTATTCCTCATCTTGGCGAGCTCTGGTCGTAAGTTGCGAAGACGACTTCACGCTTCGTAAGCTTTTCATGTCGCTCTTCAACTGGGTGGCGTATAACTAAGATCTTTTGTTTGTTGACACAGGCTCTTCACTTTTGTGAAGATAGAGATGTTAGCTTTAGGAAAGGTCTTAAAAGTAATATGAAACTTAGTGCCGCTGGATTAACGGATGTCGGAAAGAAGCGAGCTCATAACGAGGATGCCTTTTTGATGCTGCCTGAAGAGAGTTTGTTTGTAGTGGCAGATGGAATGGGTGGCCATGCATGCGGCGAAGTGGCCTCAAGTATGGCTGTCGAGGTCTTGGGTGGCTTTTATGAGGAGACCGCGGCTGACCTTGATAAGACTTGGATCTTTAAGCCCAAAAGTGACGGTTCATACGAGTCGAATCGTTTAATGTCTGGAATGAAGCTTGCCAACTTTAGGATCTATGAAAAAGGACAGAACGAGCCCTCAAAAAAGGATATGGGAACAACCGTAGTCGGTATGCACTTTACGCAAGATTCTGCCGTGGTTGGCCATGTTGGTGATAGTAGGGCGTATCGATTCCGTGGTGGAGCTTTGGAGCTTCTTACGGAAGATCATTCCTTGGTGAATCATTACAAAAGAGAAAAGCAGCTTAGTGATGAAGAGCTCGAGAACTTCCCAATGAAGAATATAATTCTGCGGGCTCTGGGTATGAGTGCCTCTGTCGAGGTCGAGCTTTCACCGGTTCAACTCGAAGAAGGCGACATCTACATTATCTGTTCCGATGGCCTGTGCGGGATGATTAGTGACAAAGCAATCGAAGCCATCGTACGTGATATTCAGGTGTCAAGCGAGGGCAGCTCTGAGAGCGATCTCAAAGCAATGTGTCGGCACTTGGTTCAGGCCGCCAACGATAATGGCGGAAAAGACAATGTTACAGTCGTATGTGTACGGGTCGAGTCTTCGTGAGAGTTTTTTCTCTTTAAAGGTCTTCAGGAAAGGGCTTAAAAGAGCGAAAGATCAATAGAGCCGCGCCGACTACGATGCATGAGTCTGCAATATTGAAAGTTGGCCAAGGAGGCCATGCAGGATTGATAAATCCCGCCTCCCAATTAATGAAATCAATCACGTAGGAGAGACGTACTCGGTCGATAAAGTTCCCAAGCGCTCCTCCTAAGACCAATGCCAACGAAAGATAATGGAGGCCGTCTCGAGTTGCGGCACGTAGGTACCATACCAAAAATACTATCATTGCAATCGCGCTTACCCCAACCAGCATTGGTTTGCGAATATTTTCAGGGATACCACGGGTAAGGCTAAAGGCCGCTGCTGGGTTTTCACGATAGATCAATGAAAATGCATTCGGAATAACCACGACAGTGTCATCGTGGATATAATGAATACTGTTCGGACGGGGACGAGCCAGGCGCTCCTGTGCCCAAATTTTTGTCGCCTGGTCTGCACCCACACTAATCGCAAGGAGCACCAGTAATGTGATGATTCTGTTTTGTGCAAACCAGCTGTGCCAGGCAGAAGGCTCTGACAATTTTAAATCATGACCCATTAAGCATTTACCTCGGCCGCCACTTCCACTTGGAGCTCTTGCTCAAGTTTTTCAAGCTCGCGCGCGTCCATATCTTCGATAGGATCATTGTCCAAGCTTGAGCTCACGCCCATCTTGGCCTTGAGTTCCGCCAAGGCGTCTTCAGTGTTCACGTCTTCGAGTGCTGCGAACTGATTGTCGAGTTCTGACATCCCGGAATACTGCATTTCAGACAAAGCCTCTGCCTCAGCTTCTCGTTCCTCAACCTTCTCTTCCATCCGTGCCATCGTCTCACTCGCACTATTGGTGGAGAGTCCGTCAAGAGTCTCAGCGATCGACTGTTGAGCTTCCGCGCGCTTCGCCCGTGCGACAAGAAGGTTCTTTCTACGCTTTGCATCCTCAATCTTGAGATCAAGGTCCGTGAGTGCACCTTTTAGTTTATCCACAGCTTGCTTTTGAGCAGACCACTGTTTTTCGTAGCCAATCGCAGTTTTTTCGTGTTGTCCTTTCCGATGGAGCGCCTGTTTTGCCAAATCATCTTTGCCGGCTTTTACAGCAAGCATGGCTTTTCGCTCCCACTCCTTCGAAAGGGACTTTTCTTTTTCGAGGTCACGTCGAAGTCTTTTTTCGTCTGCAATTGCAGATGCAACTTGCTGCTTGGCCTCGCGAAGTTGCTTTTGCATGTCGAGTATGAGTTGCTCGAGCATTTTTTCGGGGTCTTCCGCTTTATCAATTAAAGCATTAACATTGGATTTAAACAAATTTGAGATACGACCAAAAATAGACATTGAGCCCCCTCACGCATACTGCTGAGCTCACTGTTTACACGGAATTGGCGCCGAGATCGATGAAAAAAGTGTCAAAAGCGAGTTGTCCTTTATAAGTTTTGAATGCGGCATTGTGTTCGAAGGAAAATTCTACAAATAGTACTTTGATAGGCTGGAGTCTCGGCCCGGGTCTCAGGTATCTTGCCATTATGCATCTCGATCAACATGGGAAGCGCGTCGAAATAAAAATAGCGATCGTGGGACCTGACAGTGAAGAAAACGTCCGAGTTCTGAGGCGATTGGAAGCGACGGTGCTCTCTCAAGCATTCAGCCGTAGCGAAGCCCTACGTGCGAAACGTGTGCAAGAGCGAGTCGATACCGGTGCATTAGAAGTGTCTTTTGAGAAAGAGATTGGCCTGCCGATGATGCCTCGAACGCGGCTCGAAATGCGCTTAGCAGAAGGTCAAACCTTCGGTTTCTCATTTATTACCACTCGTAGCGGAGCAGAACACAGGGCGTCGCTTCAACTCTTGCTCTCCAATGCTGACGCTTTGATTTTTGTTGCCGATGCGGCCAATTCCGCGGCAGAGCAAAACGTTTCAACTTGGACACAGATTTTCACCCTGATCGATGAAGATGAGCGCACCGATGAGCGCCTTCCAACGCATATTTTATATCTGACACGCGAAGGACGTGATGAGCGCTTGTCCGAAGATTGTGTTGGGCTTCAGAAAATACCATGCATCGATATCAATTTTCTGGCGGCAACTTTGCCTGTTCCGGAACTTGTCGAGAGCTGCTGTCGGGTTCTGTCGAATGTTTTTCGAGAGTTGTGTCGACGACGTAAGATCGATCGTGATCTGGATTGCTCGGTCACACTTTTTGATCGTAATGTCGATCGCATGCTTATGGGGGGAGGGGCTTCCTCTATTGAAAACTTGATAGAGAATGAAGCGCTTCACCGTTCCCCGCAGGATATGGGGTGCCTGCCATGATGGTTCAACTCGTTGAAAAGCAGCTGGACTATATCTCAACGAGACTCGGGTATGAGACCTACATCTTTGAGAAAGGAGGCAAGCTCTGGGCCAGTCGTTCCCTTCCAGGTAATGAATTAAAGAGCAAGGCGATCTTTGACGACTTGGCTTCCAGGGTGTGTAAGAATGGAAAGTCCTGGCAGAACACTAGGCTCAAGTCGTTAAGTGGTGATGACGATGGTAAATGGCTTTGGTTATCGAGAACAAGCTCCGGGGGCGATAGTTTTATTTTCCTCTTCTGTCGAAGTGACCAGCCGCCTTTGGAATCCCACAGAAAAAAACGTTCTAATGCTAATTCCAGTGACCGCATATTGGAGTCGGATGACTCGCATGGTCTATTGCAGGACAGCGTCGACTTGCTTGGCGAGATAATCAATGCAGGAATCCATGCCGATACAGAACGTACTCTGAATGAAAACTCATTGACACAGATGTATCAGGAATTAGGTCAGGCCAATGCACGTCTGCGGCAAGCGAACGAAGGGCTTCGTGAGGTTGATCGACTCAAAAGCGCGTTTCTTGCGACGGTGACACACGAGCTGCGCACACCCTTAACGAGTGTCATTGGGTATGCCGACTTAATACGCCAAGGCATTGCGGGCCCCGTCTCGGATGGCGTTTTGGATTATACGCACATTATTGCGAGCAAAGGGCGTGAGCTACTGAGCATGATTTCACAAATACTTGACCTCTCAGCACTCGATCACTCCGAAGGGATTGTGCGTTCCGATGCGATCGATCTGAACGCGTGCGTGCATGAAGCACTGTCGAGTGTCGTGCCGCAGGCCGATTCAAAGAATGTCCAGATTGAAACGAAGCTTGAACATGAACTTCCTCTTTTGTCTGGGCACCAACAACAAATGTGTCGAATGCTCACAAACCTTGTTGGAAATGCCGTAAAATTTTCAGAGGACAACGGAAGAGTGTCTGTTCAAACCTGCAAGGTCCTGAAGCCGCGTCTTTTAAAATACTCCGACGAGTTTAAGATGAAAGACTTGGGTGAGTTACTATTTCTTCCACCGACTTCGCCCTACGCCCAGATATCAGTGGTCGATACAGGAATCGGTATTCCCGATGAAAAGCTTCAGACGATCTTTGAGCCTTTCGTGCAGGCGGATGACAGCATCACGCGACGTTTTGGCGGGAGCGGGCTCGGGCTGAGCATCGTCAAAGGTATTGTGGAGCGACATGGGGGAAGTATTGACGTTGAGAGCGAGCAGGGTCATGGTACGACTTTTCGCGTGACGCTACCCCTTCCTATGGTATAGCGAAGTATGCGTCTTGTCTTCGATTTAATGCCGCGATTGTCTGTAGTGGTTAAACCTGGTTTCAATTGGCTGAGCAGGGTTTACGTTTCGGTACTTTTTCTAATGGCCCTTTCCGTAAACGCATTTGCCTTTCCTGCTAGGGGAGTCCAAGAGGTAGGAGGTAATGCAGACACGAGTGCTCATGCTGGCGACGTGAATGTTGGTGCTCAAGGAGTTATCTCAGCTGAATCAGCAGCGGAAGCGTACGCAAAACAGCCTGCAATTGCGGATGAAAAAGAGTTTGAATCTGCGGAGGCCGCTGCGGAAGCAAACGCAAAACTACCCGTTGTTCAGGATGAAAAGGGGGTTGAGTCCGCCGAAGCAGCAGCGGAAGCATACGCGCAGGATCAAGGTCAAAGTACGAGTGAAGAGGCGCCTGACCAAGGCGAGTATGCGTCGCAAGATAACATTGATGTGGGCGCAAGATCTGGCGAAGATGAGAATGAAGACGGATCCGAAGAGCTAAGCACACTCTTTGCATTTGATGCTCCTATTGCGCTCTCCGCACGAGAGCCCACGAACACACAGTTTACTTTTGAGGTTGATGCTCACATGGGTCTGATTGGTGATGGCCCATTGCGTCTTTCTACTGAACTTCGCTTTTCAATATTTGATTGGTGGGAACTACGCACTGCGTTTAACCCCTTGCCTTCAAGTTTGATTTCACGTTTTCGTTTGGGTTCAGTACGTGGAGTCGGCGCTTTCGTTCTTGAGGGAGGCGTTGAACTCTTCGACCCCGGTCTAACACTCTTGGACACGGGAGAATCTACTGCAGCACTCCGCTTTGATTTTGAAGGAGGGCTCACGTATACGAAGATGCTTCGAGACGATTGGGCAATCCATAGCGGAGCCCACTACCGTCAGCGTTTGAGCCGTTTGGCCGGAGATAACCTTAGGGCCCTCGGGCTTGATGCCTCAGCAACGAAGAGTTTTGACGAGCATATTGCTGTGACTTTTGGTCTTGCACATGCCGAACTATTGGGGACAACTCTTCCTCGTCGCTCTTTAGACTTTTTGCAGATTGGTCGACCATGGATGACGTATTATGCTTTGAAAGAAGATGGTCTTTCGCGGGGGACGTCGATTTCAGCGGCCTTAACCTACTCGCTGATTAAGAACTTTGATGTTGATATTTTCTTAACCTCCCGAGTTCATCCTACGTTTAATATTCTAATGGGCGCGGGGATTCGTTGGCGGAGTAAATAGCGGTTTCGTGGTCTTCCCCGTTCTCTCTTTTTCCCAGCCTCAATACAACGTGGAAGTGCAGACATCAATCCTCCTTGCAAGCATCTTCAATACCAATGCGAAGGCCAAAGGAGTATCTTGACCCAAGACTTGTAGATTCTATAAAAAGGTGAGGGGCCTCGGGGGGATTTTCCGGCACAGAGGCGCGCGACCCGTGGGTGTCATTTTGTTTTGAAGTGAGTTTGATATTGCTACGAAACTCAATCTTACTCTAACTTTATGCTATAGTTGCGTTGAGGAGTCCACAATGTCACAACAGCCGGCTTCCACTCAAACCCATAAAGACTTTAAACGCCGTGCAAGGCGCTCAGCATGTTGGATTGTGCTCTTCTACCTCGCTTACGTCGCCTTCACAGTATTTTGTGGATATAACGCTTATCGAGCATTTCGTGTGGTGCGTTCCGGCGGTAATAAAGTCGTGCTAGGTCTGTTTGTCCTGGTCGCGAACACCCTCATTCTATATGTGCTTGTCCGGGGGTTAATGCGAGTTAAGCGTGCGAAACCACCTGAGCATGCTTGGGAACTCACTGCCGATGAACAACCTCGTTTGGTGGCTTTGATCCACGAGGTTGCCGATAGTGTAGGCGCAAAAAGACCGAAACGCGTCTTTTTAACACCTGACGTGAATGCAGCGGTGACCTACGATATTGGCTTCAGAGAGGTGATCTTTCCAAAGTCTAAAAGCTTGATTCTCGGGATGGGTTTGCTCGAATACGTGACGGAAGATGAACTTAAAGCCGTGCTTGCACACGAATTTGGTCACTTTACTCAAAAAGAAATGAGATTAGGACGCTGGGTCTATTTGGCCAGTCAATCTGTTGCCCAAGTGGTACAAGCCAGAACCTTGGCCGACTCCGCGCTTGGATTCATCTCTCGTGTAGACCTAAGGGTTGCGTGTATTGGTTGGATTCTTCGGATAATCGTCTGGTCAGCTCGCTCTGTGACGGACACACTTTTTCGACTTGTCGTACGTGCAAATCGTCGCTTAAGTCAAGAGATGGAGTTTCATGCCGATCGTGTTGCGGTATCGATTGTAGGCAGTGATTCCATCACGCACGGACTCAAACGATCCTATGACGCAGATAGTGCGATGGGCCTTGCGATTCAAGAGGCAATGGTATGGAGTCAGGACAAAGAATTGGTAGGTAATTTATATTCTCTCAGCCGTGCGATTCGTCAAGCTCACGACAGCCACTATGGAGTCGATCAGGACGCACTCAATATTCCCGATGTGCCGGTTGATGACGATGAAGCAGCAGCTCATCGTGTGTTCACGCCCGGACTTGCACAAACACCCAAAATGTGGGCAACGCACCCCGAGAACTATGCTCGCGAAGAGCGTGCGAAGAACCCTTACGTTCGCTCTGAGCTTTCAAACGTGCCCGCCCACAACCTTCTAGAAGCCCGTGTGGAACTTCAAGAGCACATGACGCGTGCCTTCTATCTTGACCATGCGGCGGGGTTAGATATACAAGTGGAAGCAATTAGACATTCGTTTGAAAATAAATCCAGTATAATTGAGCCAGGTGTCGCCTATAAGATACTCAGCGCCGCTGAATATGAAAAGCGTTTGTCTGAGGGCAAATATGCGAAGCATGTACATAGACGATATCGTGAGGTCTACGATTTCTTCTTACTTAGATTTGATCAAGAGCTCGCCTCGTTCACCGATGCACAGACAACGACCCCAGCTGCCGACTACGATGACGAGCTCGCTGCAGATGTTCAGAAGTTGCGACAAATACATACGGACATCTTAGACCTTGATCGTGTGATGTACGGTGGTGCTGACTTCAGCGATGCACTTAGGTTGAAAGACAACGGTATCGACTCAAAAAAAGATGTTCCGGATGCACTCATCGCCCTGGAGGCAGAACGGGACTCGCTTCAGCAGATTCTATTAGCCAAGCTCAAAGCTATTCATGGCGCAAGCTACCGGAAAGCCAAAGCACAGAGCGATGCGCTTGCAGTGCGAGTTCAGAATTTATTGCATACGGCTGCGACCTTCGAAACCTTGAGTGCTCGACTTAGCGATGATATCAATACGCTTGGCAATCTGTGGCAGTGGACAACTGCCGATGATGATATCTCAAGATCAGAACTTAAAAAGCTCGTACGCCTGGTGAATTCGATACACGGGTCTGCTCTTGAGACAACCACCTGGGCGCGAGATGTTGTGCTTGATCCGGAATTAGAGGCATTGCTTCGACGAGAATGGCTTAAGGACCCTAACGAAGAAGACCTCTTTGTGATGCTGGACTTTGGGTCATGTTCGAAAGAAGACGTTGGCGCACATATTGACCTGATTCTAAATGAGGTACACCCGAATGTGCGGGACTTCTACGATGTGATTCGTGCCGCGGCTCTAGACATGTTGCTTGAGCTCGAAGAAGCAATTGATGCGGGCACTGCTTCAGTCCGCCCAGAACATCAAGCTGCCTCTACCTCATATCCAAGTGTGCCCTTGTTTCGTCGGGAAGACGAAAGGCCCAAATTACGCAAGCTTGCTTGGTGGGACCGCTTTCGTTTTGCTGACGGTGCAGGATGGTCCTTTGCGCGCGCAAGCGTGACGGTGTCGATTCTCGGTGCCTTGTTTGTTGGGGGTTCGTACCGAGGCGACATCACAGTACATCTTGTATACGACGGTGCGCTTCCTATAACCGTGGTAACCGAACGTGAGACCGTGCGCTTTGAACCTGATCCTGGGAGGTCCGAGCTTGTTGTACCCAGCGATATAGAAGTCTTTCAAGCACGGCTTGACCTTGTTGTACCCAGCGATGTAGAAGTCTTTCAAGCACGGGTTGAGCGTGATGATGGCGAAGACGAAACTTTCGATGAAGAACTGCCGACAGATGGTCTCACCTATATTGTGAACGCCTTCGGCCAGGCAAATATCTTTGAAGTGACTAATTACTATGGCGACGACGTTAAACCCGAAACTTTTGAACGCATGTCAGAACACTTTATTGCGAGTCCGCGTGATGCCTTTGAGGAGTTTCCGGATACGATCAGCACGCGTTCATCAAGCGGTTCGCGCACAATTATATTTGTTCTTGATGATTTCAGCTCAGGCCTGGCCGGCGAATTTAAACGTAAAGTGTTTGAGACGAAACTGAAGCAAGCATTGACCTTAGACGAGCAACTACGTACGCATTGGCTTCTTGGAAATGCCCGTGCCTTTCTCTTTGCGCCCACCATGCTTGAGCTCCTTGAAGGCGAGGACAGGGCAGATGTGCTTGAAGAACTCGATGCCTTCTTGAAAGCAGACTTTGAAGCTGACAAAGACAAACGCATACTCTCCGTTGAGTTGAGAGATGCGTCGTGTTCAGAGCCGATTTTTCAGAAGAGCCTGGAGGCATGCCAAAACCGAATCAAGAAAGCGAAAGCTACGAACTCGGATGGTTTAGTTGGAGGCAAACAAGAGTCGCCTAAGAAAACAAAGCAAACAACGAGTAGCAAGCGAAAGCTTAGGTAGCAGAGCAAGATCAAAAGTATTGAGAACCGCAAGAAGAAAAGGCCTAAAGCCTCATCGGAATCAAACAAGGATGGTGTGTGTTAGTAATAGAGGCTTTCGATGACCAAGCAAACACGAGCTGACTCATCGGGGGAGTCTCAAGCCTCGGTTTGATTATCTGACCTTATTAGACTCCCTGTCGTCTGGAGCTCAATTACTCTCCGTCGGTGCGTCCCCCTCACTCCCCCAGACAGCCCTTACTTGGATGCACCCATCCGAGAGATCTCTGATTGTTTAAGATGAGCGTAACGCAGTCTCAAAAGCCACTCCCCCCTTCTCAGCAGCCCATGCGAGTGTGTATTGGATGATGTGTGATTGACATTATCGCTCGGCTTTAAAAAAAAGCGACGTTCCGACGTCCTTCGACTCACCATATAGGTTTTACCCGCCTCAACACAGCGTGGAAGTGTAGCCATTAATCCTCCTTGTAAACACCTTCAATACCCATGCGAAGGTCAAAGGAGGAGATTGACTCAAGACTCCCAGATTCTTCAAAAGGTACGGGGCCCTCGGGGGGGGGCCTTCGGGAGGGTTGAAAGAGTTGAAAGATGAAACGTTGAAAGCCTTCGGGAGCGTTGAAAGTTGAAACAAATCCCCAAAAAAAGAACCCGCAAAGCGAGTTCTCCGAATAACGTTTACAGCTCAAGAGCAAAGAGCTTTCGGATATCTATTCACGAATCTTCAGCGCCACCCACGATAACGAAGGAAGGCCTTCGGGTAGGTCGATTAATCCATCTTCATTCAGACTCGCTTCACCAACCATCGCCCACTTGCCTTGATCCATCAAAGTGTTGTCTGAAAGTGTCGTCTTCACGCCACCGTAAACATAAACCTCGACCACATCGCTCCCACCCGCATTGATTGTATTTGGAAAGTGAATCGGTATTGAGTCGCTAAGTACATCAATCTCAGGCGAGAACGCCCATAGCGTGTCGGGTGAGATGTCGTCATAGTAGAAGAGCCCGTTTTGCATCGCCGGAGAAACTTCTCGCGCGCTGAGTCCGCTATAGCCAAGACACTTGTCGAGAGCACCTGTAAGAAACTCGACATTAGCTGGTATAATATCAAGCCCCAGGCCTGAGTCAAAATCAACGCTGCGGCTGTCACCTTCATCGCAAAGTTTTGGGTGCAGGCTTGGCGCCTCACCTTCATTCAATGGTAAGTCTCCCAACGCAACTTCAATATCATCGCTCTCTAACATTGAGTAGAAGGTAGATGCACCGGGGGTGTTCACATCATAGGCTCGAAGCTTTAGTCTGTCGTTGCATCGACCTCCATTTCCATCAAGTGCGAGTGTCAAAGAGAATTCACCGGACGCGTCTGCAAGTTTTGGTATCAAACAAAGAATGTCTTCTTCGCTACGTACTGAGCACACTTGAATCACACCACCCGGAACCGGAGCGCCATCACGAACAATTCGACCGCTCAAGAGAACATTGAAATGTTTGTCTGAGCCACACGTGTCTGGGCGAACATCATCGCCGGGGTTGATAACGTCATCCGCAATCGCCAGACTCGAGCTCGGTGCACTCGCATCACACAATTCGGAGACAGAGGCGCTTTCAAAGCCTGGCTCGCTCAAACATGACCCGGCAGTCGGTTCAGTGACGCTTGTATCGCCGTCGTCGTTGCAGCCGAGAAATTCAACGCTCACAATACATACACCAAAGCAAAGAGCCAGACTCTGGCAGGACAATATCAATTTTTTCATATGGAACCCCTCGGCAATATCCGTGTTGTTTAGTTCATTCTTTCTAATGTGTTAGCGTGCATCGCACAACTTGCAAGTCTGATGTACGAAGAGTGGCGGATTTTGTTATGCTATCGATGTGATGTAACATGAACTAATAGTGCTCCGTATGAGTTAGAGTACTTGCTTGTGGTTGTGTGATTCGGTGGAACTTGAGGTGTCGATTGTCGAGAGAAAGTGAAAAGTATTGCAATGGAGCACGCCTGTCGAAGCTTTTAGGTTTTGGGTACTGGGTGGCACTTGCACTATCGTGTGGTGTTCTCGTTCTTGGTGGATGCGGTGGTTTCGCAAGTGAGCGTCAGGCAATGCGAGAGGGTAACGTGGCGTCTGAGAGCTCGAGTACGTCAAGCAATGAGGGGCGTGTTGAGTATCCCGAAGGGCCCTATGGTTCAACGGTCAATGCTGTTTTTGGAAATGTCACGTTCACAACTGGGGATGGCGAAGAGTTCTCTTTGGCGGATGCCCGCGCCCTTGGTGGCTCGAAGATTATTCTTTCAACGGCTGCAGGCTGGTGCTCGGTATGTCGTGAGGAGCAAGATCGCCTCGAGGCGATTGCAGAGTTGCGCGCGGACGTAACAGTGTTGGTTGCAATCTTTCAAGACACGTTTTATTCTCCAGCATCTGAAAGTTATGTTGCCGACTGGAAGACTGGGACCAATCAGGAAATGACGCATGCCATCAAACTTGCGGACAGTGAGAATCGAATGAGCGCATTTTATGAGAGCAGTGTAGCCCCTTTAAATATGCTTTTAGATACAGAGACCATGGTGATTGAGTCGATGGCAACGGGCAGTGGTGGTCTTGTAAGCATTGAGCAAATTCTGGGGTTGTGAATTGTGCGTAAAATACATTAGCGTGAGTTTATGGACAATTGGTTTGTGAGGTATGGAATGAGCAAAGTCTTGAGTGTGTTTTTTTTGGTTCTGAGCGCTCTGACGTTAGGGCCTCCAAGCTTAAATGCTGAAGGTGCAAT
>JAHDBA010000025.1:0-410 GCA_020630615.1 Myxococcota bacterium
TGCTTACTTCGAAGATTACAATGAGGTGGCACCGCACAAGGGTCTCAACATGTTGTCACCGAGGATGTTTTTGAGGGAAAATTCAAACTAAAAAACTGTCGGGTTTGACGGGGCCGCTCCACAAACATGTATTGTAATATTTACGAGGCTTATCGAGCCCCGCAAGAGTATCGTCAATCTCCCCGCGCACGCTAACTTTCGGTATGCGCGTCCCTGGCTTATGCACACACGCACCAACACCGAAAACAGCAATCAGAATTAATAGCGATGCTTTTATAACATTTCGCATTAAAACACCCCTAATCTTCATTCATTCATTGAGTGTTTTCAAAAAGGAAAAGTTTCAGCTCTTTTGGCAATTCTTTAAGAGCAGCGCTCCGCACAGGTCTCATGACCCGAATAACACTCAT
>JAHDBA010000025.1:510-39569 GCA_020630615.1 Myxococcota bacterium
CCCAGCAAATATCCCCACCGCCGCAACGGTCTGCACAGGTCTCATGACCCGAATAACACTCATCCCAGCAAATATCCCCACCGCCGCAACGGTCTGCACAGGTCTCATGACCCGAATAGCATTCAGACCAGCAGCGCGTGTCTCCTGAGAGCTGCGATGAACTTGTACCTGCTCCACTCGTATTCGCTCCAGAGGATACCGAGCTTGAATTTCCTGATATACTTCCCCCACTTTGCCCATCGCAGATTTCGCAAAGATTGTCACAATTAGATTCATCACCGCTATAGGTATCATCTGGGTGAATACAAGAAGCGCCACTATTCGGGCCGCTTTCGCACTCGCAATCACCATTTACGCATTCCCACTGGGTCCGACAATTACTCTCTCGAACCTCAGAGCTTGAGGGCCCGATAGCGCTACCCCCATCTCCATTCGAACTCGCGCCCGAACTTTGATTCCTGACCTGACAAACACCATCAACGTCGAAAGTACCCTCACCACATTCAAAGGGTTCGCCTGTGCAGCCAAACACAGTACTTAACACGAACACCCTTAATACACCTGAAAACTCTTTCATATCGCACCTCAAATTCATGCTATTAGTTGTATATGTTTTCAGAAAAGGTTTCAAGACAGCGAAATTTTCAGGGGTTTAGAGTCAAAAAGATAGGACCGAACACTATTCTTCAAATGCGTTTTGGGGCCAATACTCCAAACAAGAACGCTCTTTTTTTTTCAACTCGCGGGAGACACGCAGAGTTTTTAATGCTTCAAGCGACAAATATTTCGCAAAACAAATATTATTCTTGGTAACCCGTTTGGCGAACACGATATTATTCAAGACCGCCGTAGAAGCACAATGGAGAAAGAGGTGCGGATTACGCGCACCCAATACCAACTCATCATTTTTGCAGAGTGCTCTATGAAAATTCCGATTGGGCTCAAACTGATCTGATCCCATCGCGATGCGAGCCAACTCAACCGACAATGCATGGTCGTGTTCAATGTAGTTCAAGGAATTAGGCGCCTGCGCTAAGAGATTGCGCAAAAAATCCTCGTCATCATAATGTGTCACATGGATCTCCTGGGCAATGCGACCTTTAGAAGCTACTGCTGCCGCAATAATAACATCTTGGTCATATGTTAATTGATTGCTTAATGAGGCGAATACTCTACTCACATCAAAGTGACTAATCTTATGTTTAGCGGCCGCTCGGAACCATGCCAATGTCAACTCTTTGCTCGGTTGTTTGAGTGCCTCTCCCCTCAATTGAAATATTCCCAAGGTCTTAACCAATCCGACTGAGCGAGGAACAGTTTCAATCAAAACGTTCTCATTTTCTTCGCGGAAGAGTTCACCCTCAGGTACATACTGAAACACATTAGGGCTGTGCTCTAGTATCGATAATGCGTCTCTTAGTTTGAGCGGAGGCACCAGGCTGCCATCAATGTCCCTGTGCTCCAACACGTATTTATATAGAATATCAGAAACATCGGTATATTTTCCACATTGAAGAAAGTGGGCTTTCTTCGAAAGTAAATATTCTTTAAAGCCGACACAGCTTGCTGGGTTTACTTTGAGCGCTTTTCGTCTAAAAGTTGAGCTGCCGAGTAATTTTAATGACGCACCAAAAATTGCACTCGGATTTTCAGCTATCGCTTCAAGAACTAAATTAGGGTCATCAATCTCAAGGCCTTCGATTCTAAAATCAAAGGTACTCCCCCGAACAAGTAGACTCTTTAATAGTGAGCGGGGCATGTGCTTAGAACTAAAAATGCTAAGCGAGTCTAGAGATTCCCTTGCTATAGCACTCATAAGCGCTGGATTCGTCAACGAGTCACACTTGTATTTAAGGTTGATATCAGACCAATTCACTTTGCCCTGAGCCTCTACCGCGGCGATTAGATAATTCGCAACCGCTGTTTCGTTCAGCATGCGACAGGGTAAGTAGACTGCGTTGCGTGCCGATGCGCGAATCGCAGCTTTGATAACCTTTGGATTGGTACGCACGCCCTCTTCAGTATATTGAAATGACTTCCAATTTGATATCAGTGCAGCCTGTACATGCTGGGGAGAATTACGCAGTCTTACGCTCGCATGTTGAAGCGCTTCTCCATGTGCTGTGACCGCCTGAAGTACGAGAGCCGAGTTATCTTTGAGTCGTTGCGAAACGTGACTCAAACCTTCATTATCAGAAAAGACAGCCACGCGCGCCAAAGCCTCATCATCTTGTTGAGCAGGCGTTAAGTATGCCATGCGATAACCAGCAGCATTCAATGCTTCGGTCGCCACCCGATGGTCTTTCAACATTGAAGCGGGTCTTAAGTTTTGAATGAAAAAGTGTTTATCCGAAACAACGCGTCTCGCAATATCGGTATCCGCTTGCAGCTCTGGTGACAGGTACTCGTAGAGGTCACTCCTCTCCGGGTTCATACTCAAAAGAGAAAAAATAAACTCTTTCGATGACATCAAGCTTTCAGGCACATACTTCCTTGCCCTTCCCGTCTTACCTAAAGCCGCAAGAGCAACATCTGGATCTCTCCTAAGCTCGTCTACCGCAAACTCTAAATCATCACCATCGTATTTCACGCCTTTGAGCACAATCTCTTTATCGCGACGTGCCCTTGCGAATAAAGTCCAAAGCCGTGGGCATTCTGGAAGCACTGTCAGCATCGAATCATAGTCCTCATCCCTGCCTTCTTGAAACTGTGCAATGTACGCTTGGCACCCGCCACCACGAATGAAGTCCTGGGCGAAATCAACGTTTGAACGAATTGCTCTGGAATACTTGGTTGCGTGTGGGATACGAGCCGCGACGTAACGCGCCAACTCCATATCTTGAATGCACTCCGATACATCGGAGTCGTTATTCACTGCGTTTAACCATTCAAGGCTTGTCCAATACGTCTGCTTACAACTATTGTAGTAGTTTTTGTGTTTATTGAGTGACGCCTGTGTCGGCTCGACCTGAGTCGTTGGAACTTCCTCACTTGACTCCAAAGGTACTCGGTGCGTAGTGGTGCACGCACCAACACTGAAAACGGCAAACAAAATTTGCAGCCGTGCACTCATAAAAGTTCGCATTATCATAATCATATTTCCTCGTTTTGCAATCATTGGTTGAGTGTTTTCAAATATAGGAAAGTTTCAACAATTTTACCTTCGCAATATCATCAAGATGAGAAGCCCATATGGTAGAGCCGAGCGAAAAAAGACATTAACCTGCAAGCTCTTGCGCGAGTTTCAGCGCGGCAACCATCGAAGCCTCATCTGCAATACCGCGCCACGCAATCGAATCGGCCGTGCCATGGTCTGGGCTTGTTCGAGGTATCGATAAACCATGTGTCCAATTCACACCTTGCCCGGCACTCAGAACTTTATAAGCAGAGAGGCCTTGATCATGATACATCGCAACGACAACGTCTGGGCGATCCCCCTCTTGGGCCTTACTGCTCTTTGCGACACGCGCAAAATAGGTGTCCGCAGGGAAGGGCCCTCGAATATCGACATCGAGGCTCTCTGCGAGCTCTTCGTTTAAGGTCTCAATCACCGGCGTGATAACTTCGGCCTCTTCAAACCCCATCAAGCCATTCTCACCAGCATGCGGATTAAGGCCCAATACATCCACTCTGATTTTCTCGGAGGTCTGCATTTCAAGATGGGTTTCACAACCAGTTGAACGAGCCCGGAATGTAGCAGCAGCTTCAATCGAATTCAGTAGGGTCTGCCCTACTCGCTCTCGCGTTAACGAACCTGGGACCTCCGTGAGCGGCATGTGAACACTCGCAAGCGTCAAGATAAACCCAGCACCCGTAAAACACATTTGTGCGGGTCGGTTGCTTGAGTTCAAAAGTGCATCAAAGAGCTCGGTGTGGCCTGGGTAGTTTTCGCCATCGATATTTTGCAGTGCACGTTTTCGGATCGGTGCCGTTACAATGCCCGAAATTCTACCCTGCAGCGCTTCATCGCACGCCAAAATTAATGCTTGCTTTTGTGTCTCTAGACAGTGTTCTTGCTCAGACACGTTCAAGTGCTCAAAAAGACCCCTAGCCTCTAAACCTTGCCTCGCACGAAGACTGCGAAAGTCAACTGCGCCCTCCGCTTTGCCCTCTTCGCTCGGATCTCGCCACAATACATACTGGCTTGAAAAAAGTTCATGTAAATCTTCGGCTGGAGTTCCATTTCGAGTAAGAAGGTTTGCCGCGGCCTCCCACAGACGATTGGGGCCAATCAAAAGATAAGACCCTGGCCTAGGATTGAGCTGGATTAAAGCCTTCAGAACGATCTCTGTGCCGATTCCTACTGGACATCCGCACGTAATCGCTATCGGTGTTCCGTTCTCCATTCAGCCTTCCTTCACGTGGACGCACAAATATCAGGCTCTGGGCCGTTTGCGGCTTTTCGTAGCTATGTTAACAAAAAAAACGAGGTTCGTATGCACCCAGTATTATTTACGATTCCCTTTATTAACCAGCCGATTCACACCTACGGTGTGATGATTGTAACCGGTTTCTTGTGTGCGATGTACATCGCTTCTCACGAAGCGCGGCGTCACGATCCTGAGCTGGGTGAAGACGTTCTTGACTTTGCTTTTTGGGCTCTTCTGGGCGGTTTAGTGGGTGCACGAGTTCTCTTCATGCTCACCAAATTCGATGAATACATGGCAGACCCAATTAAGTTTTTGAAAGTCTGGGAGGGCGGCTTAGTCTTTTACGGTGCTGCAGCCGGCGGCATGCTTGCTTTTTGGGCATACGCGCGCAGCAAGAAATATGATTTTCATACCTCAATGCTAATGGCCGACTCAATTGTTGTGGGTTTACCGCTCGCGCATGCTTTTGGCCGCTTTGGTTGTATTGCTGCCGGGTGTTGTTGGGGCGCAGGCCGCTACACCATTGATGCCGCAAACAATGTGGTTCAGAATTTCCCGATTGCAGCGAAGTTCCCAGAAGGTGCTCTTGCGTATGGGTCTCTGTTACGCCATGCCGACGGGACTGTAGCTGAAATTATGCGAAGCACCCACGAAACCTTGCCCCTCTTCCCTGCGCAAATTATAGAGTCGTTCTCCGTTGCTTGCATATGTTTGATCTTACTTTTCGTGCGTTCACGTAAGTACTTTCATGGGCAAGTGATTATCACCTATATTATGCTTTATGGCGCATATCGATTCACGATTGAGTTTTTCCGTGGGGATGAAGCGCGCGGTATTGCTGGCGGTCTTTCGACGAGCCAGATATTTACCATCATCATGCTCTGTGCTGCCGCAATAATGTTTTGGCGCGTGAGGCAGCACCAACGTAAAGATGCGGGTCTTGCTTAAGATTCGCTTCGGTTGAATCACTTCATGATGAGCCTATTCACTTCACAGAAGATTCAACACTCGAGTTCTTATCGGAGAACTCCAACAGCAGTGGAGCTTCAAATCGCACTCATGGTATGCTGTGGGCTCACAGCATGTGCTTCGGGAGGCTCGCACACAAAAGAATCCTCTCACGATTTAATAGCCACACACGAGAAAAAAAAGGCACAGATCAAAGAAACGCATAACAACCCAAGCCCTAAGACCTCATCTGCGCATCAAAAATTGCCGCCCCAACCGATGCCAGTAAACGATGCCCAGCTGAAAAGGGACAACGCGAAAACACAAGCGAAACCCTTAATCGATAAGAAGATCAATGAAACGCCTTCCAGCGGATTATCTCTACGCTCGGGTCGCTTGGGACTCTTCTTGCCCGCAGGCTATGCAATCACACATCGTGTCGACGCCAATCACACCCTTGAAATTTTGTCACCACTTCAACGCGATGGGAGTATAAAAAGAGGCGAGAAGCCAGCGCAGAGCACTAAAGTTAAAGCCTTGGTTCTTTTTGAAAGCGAGGACCTAGAGAGTTCCATCATCGATGTTGTTGATGAACCTTTGCGTAAAGCTCTTGCCCTTCAGCTTCAACTCATGGCCTCCGATCTGAAAGTGACTTCTCGACGGGCGGAGATAAGCTCCCGAGGGATGCGAGGTATCGATGCATGGGTGAACGATGCCAACTTTGATACGACACCCAATCGACTTGTCTGGCGTGCCTACCTCAAGGCCAATGGCGAGGGGAAGCGTCTGGTGATTCTAAGCCTTGAGTCCGAAACATCCAATGTTCTCAATACCCTTTACGAGCGTGTCGTTGATAGCCTTCGTTTCCAATAGAAGTGAGTTGAACCTGTCGAGTTCAAGAGTCACTTACTTCATTTCTCGACCAGGCTCCCAGGCTTGCGACTCAAGCCACCCTTCGTTCGCGTCGGGGTATGCATCGACCGAAGCAATATAGGGCTTAATATCAAGTATCGGCGTGCCGTCGAGAAGATCCATTTCATCACAATGTAAAACACGGCCATCCCGTTTCAAGAGTCGGACCGAAGTTAGTCCGATCGATGAAGGTCGGTCAGGCGAACGCGTTGCGAAGAGACCTCGCTTTGGCCCACCTCGCGGCGGTCGAACTTTCAGGGGGTAGCCCGAGTTCAGATGAAAGTTGTAGACAAGCCAAATCCTTGAGAAGGATTCGAGGTCAAGTAAAGCATCTTCAAAACGCGCATCAATGATAACTTCCCCAGAAAAGCCGCGCTTTAACACCCCTGGCTGACTGGATGGCTGACATGGCGCGTGGCGACGTTCTTTCACCTCACAACGCACGTGCCCAATCATTTCAATCTGCATTGCATTCGGCGATTGCATTTTTAAACCGTCACCGTTCTAGAGATCAAGCGCGTCAACTTCGAGGGCCACCTCGTCAATAAACACTTTACGTGGCTCAACCTCATCACCCATCAGATCACTAAAGACCCGATCGGCCTCGACAGCATCTTCAATACGCACCTGTAAAAGCACTCGATTGTCTGGGTTCATCGTGGTCTCCCAGAGTTGATCCGGATTCATTTCACCCAAACCCTTATAACGCTGGATTGAGATTCCTTTACGGCCCTCTCGGTCAATCGAATCGACCAAGTCGTCCAATCGATCGTAGCTCTCGTCTTTGTTGCGCACCGAAAGATTGAAGGGTGCAGCACCAAGCTCACTCATCTTCGTACCCAAGCGAACCAGTTCGCGGTATTCAGAGCTGCGAAACCACTTTTGCTCTAGAAGAACCGGTAAAGGCGCACCGTTGTGCGTAATCGTGATATGGAGGTTCCCCTCTGCGCCGACTTCCTCAACTTTGACAGGAAAACACTCCGGCGCATTGTCTTCAAGATAGCTCTCAAACGCATTGCGAACTTTTTCAAGCGACCCAAGCTCATAGCCCGTATCACCAAGTTTCGCGCCTCGTATTAAGCCGTCCACAACTCGTGCATCAAGACGTCGACCGACTCGAGATACGATTCGGCGGTACGCATAGCAAGCAGCCGAGGCATTTCGAAGACGGTTGCTGTCGATTGCTCCGGCCTTCGTCGTGACTTTCGCGCTTTTAATCGCTTCATCAATCAAGAATCGCTCAAGCGCTGCTTCGTCTTTCAAGTAGGTTTCTCTAGACTTTTTCTTCACTTTATAAAGTGGTGGCTGGGCAATATAGAGATAGCCACGCTCAATCAGCTCGCGCATCTGACGAAAGAAGAAGGTCAACAGCAGTGTGCGAATATGTGAGCCATCGACGTCGGCATCGGTCATAATAATAATCTTATGATAACGCGCCTTCTGAGGATCGAACTCGTCGCGACCAATTCCGGTTCCCAAGGCAGTAATCAAGGTCACGATCTCTTGGCTCGAAAGCATCTTGTCAAAACGGGCTCGCTCAACATTTAAGATCTTACCCCGCAGCGGAAGAATAGCTTGCGTACGTCGATCACGCCCACTTTTCGCAGAACCACCCGCAGAGTCACCCTCGACAATGTAGACTTCTGAAAGCGCTGGATCCTTTTCCTGACAGTCTGCCAGCTTACCGGGCAAACCCGATCCTTCGAGAACACCCTTACGTCGAGTGAGCTCACGCGCTTTACGTGCTGCCTCTCGCGCACGAGCAGCCTCTAAAACTTTACTGCAGATCGACTTGGCTTCATTGGGGTTTTCCGAGAGCCACGCTCCCAGTCTGTCCGAGACCAAGCTCTCGACGACAGACTTCACATCGGACGAGACAAGTTTATCTTTCGTTTGAGATGAGAATTTTGGGTCCGGTAACTTCACCGAAACGACAGCCGTCAAACCCTCCCGTGCATCATCGCCCGCAAGACTGGTTTTACCCAATGCCTTTTGAAGGTTCTTATTGATAAATTGATTCACCGTACGTGTGAGCCCAGCGCGAAAACCCGCAAGGTGTGTACCGCCATCACCATTTTTAATATTGTTGGTAAAGCAGAAGACTTGCTCTTGGTAACCTTCGTTCCATTGCATTGAGATTTCAACACTGCAAACACCCTTGCCATTACCCATGTCACGCTCGCCTGAGAGGCTCACGGGGTTTTCATGAAGAGAGTTTTTCTTTTTGTTGAGATGAAGAACAAACTCTTTGATCCCTTCTTCAAAATGAAAGACCTGAGCGTCTTCGCTGCGCTCATCACGAATCGAAACTTTGATCCCACGATTCAGAAAAGCCTGTTCTCGCAAGCGGGAAGCAAGAGTTTCATACTTAAACTCCGTATTTGAGAAGATGCTTGCATCCGGCTTGAATCGAATTGTGGTCCCAGTCGCATCCGCGTCACCAAGAATCTTTAACTCACTTGCCGGGTCACCCTTTGAAAACTTTTGTTCATGAAGCTTACCATTTCGAGCAATCTCAAGTGTTAGCGACTCGCTCAAAGCATTCACAACTGAAACGCCAACCCCGTGCAAGCCGCCTGACACTTTGTACGAGTTTTGATCAAACTTACCGCCAGCATGAAGTACACAAAGAATCACTTCACAAGCAGGGCGTCCACTTTCATGTTGATCAGTAGGAATACCGCGACCGTTGTCTGATACCGACACAGAGCCGTCGCGATGGATCACAACCTCAACACTGTCACAGTGACCTGCAAGCGCTTCATCGATCGAGTTATCAACAACTTCATAGACCATGTGGTGCAAACCCGAACCATCATCGGTATCACCAATATACATACCGGGTCTTTTTCGAACCGCTTCGAGGCCCTCAAGAACTTTAATCGAGGATGCATCATAGGCCTGAGAGCTTACGATCTCAGGGGTATGGGTCACTGCATCACTCTTGATAGTCGTCGTCGAGACTTGCTGATTTTCACTCATCGAAATCACCCGCTAGATTAGAGAATCAGCTTAACGATTTTGCACGATTTTCCCAGTAAAATAAGCGTAAAAGCGCCCCCCAAATAAAGGCCAACAAGGGGTTATCTTGCGCCTTGATGGTCACTAAAAAGACGATCTCTTCCAGAGGCACGGATCAGCTCTCCGAGCTCTTCCCAAGGGTCTTGGCTTCGGTTCAAATGGTGCTTTAAAAGTGCAACGTCCAGGACAATGATTTCTGCATCGGAATCAAGGAGTGCTGCGAGCCAATCTCGAGTTGCCTCGACCTCCGAGTCGTTTTCGCTCATCGCGTGCGAGCATTCAACCATAAGATGACGAAGTGGTTCATCCTCAACTTTGGCCAGCATTTTTTTCAACGTGCTTTCGTGATGTATGTGTGGAGTAAGAGAAAAGCGTTGAAACGCTCCCTTCCAAAGACAGTGCTCCTCTTGGCTTACATCATCAAGCACATCCATCACTATTGCACCATGAATATAACGCCCGAACCAGTCTGGGTTCAAAGTGCATTTGCCGTGATGAGAACTCGTATCAAGAATGAGCTGCAAGTGAAAGTCTTCGGCAATACCCCACCAAAGCCGATGTTGTACATCGGCAAAGGCCCAAGCTAAACCCGCATTTTGGGGTTGCTCATGGTGTTTTGCGATCAACTTTCTCGGAAGTTCATTCATTCCCTCCAGGATTTCAACATAGCTTCGATTCAGCTCTTCAATCTGCTCTGCATTCGTTCCGCGACCTCTAAGCATCTCAATGGTTGAGAAAATAGTGTTCGCCACACCTTGGGTTGACGGGCCCATCGTACTCTCATAACTCCCTTCAACATTTTTGATTGGAGCTTGCATCATGCTCTGAAGCCATTCCTGCGAGATCCCCCATACATCGTGTGGGAAGGGCTTGGTCGCTTGTTCATTATGCTTCGCGTCACCCACTCGATGGATTCCGCTATCCAATACAGGAATGCACCAAGCGCTCACCCCAGATCGCATTAGCCCTTGAAACCAAGGTCGCCAGTACGGCTGTCCTTGACGCGCTGGACCTTCTTTGAAGGCTGAAGCCTCAAGTAGCGCATGGGGTGACGCTCGCAGCACGAGTGAACGCCCAAAGTTCTGGAAAGTGACATTTGCATGCATACAGCCCTCGTTATAGACCCGAATGCAATGAAAAGTGTAGTCAGACTTCGGATTCTTTTAAGCAGTGGGTTGAACTTTCAGCGATTGCTTTGTCTCTTGTTCACGATGCTCATGGTTTCGGGCGCATGTTCGCAGAATCTTCCCATTCATATCAAAGTTAAGGGGTTTAATGCTACGGCCATTGACAATGACCTCAGAGACTTCGGCAATGTTAGCGCAGCCCGAATTGAAGAGATTATGAAGACGCGCAACCTTCAACATCATCGCGTGCCTGCCCCATGTTTTAATGACGGGTGTCGCTTGGTTGAGCTGACGCTCTATGTCCGCAATGAAAACAACTCAGAAATGCCGCCGCCAGTTTTGCGTTTTGAGCCCATCGCGGACTGGCCGACACTGCGGGCAATCAATGTAGACAACGAAACGATCCTCCCCAAAACAATTGCAAAAGCGACACTCTTGATCGGCTTGCCGAAGAACGATCCCAGGTTGAACCTCAATCTTTCGAGCTCGGTCTACATGACAACCACTTCCACTCCTGAACACAAAGGCAAACTATGAGACGCTACGGTTTACTAAGAACACTTCGAATTAAGACGAAACGTGGATTGGGCAACATGGGGCATCTCGCCTCAGCACTTGGTGAAGCAGGCGCTTCTCCCGGTGAGATTACGACGCTGCGACTTGGTTACGATGCAACCCTTCGTGACTATCACCTCGTCGTCGATGACTCGGTGCATTTGAACCGAGTGATTACCGCCATCAATGCCCTGCCCGATTCTGAAGTTGTCGAAGTGGTCTCGAAAGTTCATGATGTGCACTCTGGCGGCAAATGGAAGACGGGTTCACGGGTTGAGCTTGACTCTTTGCACAATATTCAGGCAGCCTTGGGCCCTGGCATCAATGAAGTCGTCGAAACAATCGATGGTGACCCGAGCGAGGCCTATGAATTGAGCGCGGTTGGGCGCAATGTCGCGGTCGTCTCCGATGGCACGGACATTATCAATATTGGAAAGATCGAATCTCGAGCTATGTTGCCTATTCTCGAATCACGCTCAGCTTTTTTAAGTGAGATGGCGCACCTGAATGCCATGCCTTTGGCACTGGATATCGAGCATGATGAACAATTCATTGATGCGCTACAAGCGATCGCTCCAAACTTTTCGGCCTTTTTACTCACCGGTCAGGCTGCGCCTCGAAATTTACGTCTCGCGCAGCAACTACGTGAACGCATTCCCAATGTTCCTGTTGTTGATGGGTCCTATGATGGAGCAGGGATTAGCGGTCTAGCGTCTTTCTTACGTGTCCGACGCCAACTGGGCAAAGAGGCGAGAACTTTGAAGGTTGGCCAAATTGGTCTAGGGACGGCAGGTGGCTCTATCGCGCGTCTCATTATGGCTTGCGAAGGTACCAGTGTCTTCGGTGACGATGTTCACCCCGATGCAGTCCGACGCCATGTTCTTAACGGAGGCATTCAATCCTCTCTCAAGGAAATCATGGCGACCTGCGATGTTGTGTTCGCCAACACAGGCAATGGTGGGCTCATCAAGCCAGAGATGGTGCGTGAAGGACAGGCGATTCTGGCTCTTTCAGAACCTGAACCTGAAATACATCCCTCGGATGCTCGAGCAGCCGGGGCTGCGTTTGCTGCCGATGGTAAAGCCGTAACGCGTGCTGTTGTGTTGCCGGGTCTTTTGGTTGGGTCACTCTTGAGTCGAGCCTCCATTGTTAACGACAACATGCGTATTGCTGCTGCAATGGCGATTTGTGATCATACCCCTGAACACGAACTTGTTGCACAGCCGATGGATCGTCTAGTACACCCTCAAGTGGCTCTTGCGGTCGCGAACGCAGCCATTCAATCTGGTGTTTCCCAGCTTAAAGATCCAACACAAAGAACTTTGGATGATGTTTTAGAATTCATGAAGGCTTAGCAATCATCTCCAAGCTGCAGCTTGAAGATGACTAGGGCGAACATAAGTTCGCCTTTCTTAATTGCAAATACAGTTCGGATCATCATCACGTTCTTTATCGATCACCGTCACAATAACTTTCTCGTTGCTGACATCCCGACATTCTGCACTAATCACTTCCACCAACTGGTTGTCCCTCGAGGTTCGATGCAAGTATTCATACACTGGGCAGCCACTCCCATTACCTGGGCCACTATAAGTACCCGACACAGAACTTAGAACTTCTTCAATCTCGCTCAAGTCGATCTCACGACATGCCATTCTGCAACGTGCATGGTTGGTTAAAACAATCTGCATGCCTGAATTGCTCGTTGTACTCGTACTCCCAGAGTCAACATTCCCAACATAAGAACCATTGCGCTCGGACTCCAGCGAGCCATCATAGATATTGCAACCGCCGACTACCATCAGCAAAAGCAGAACGTAATAACCTTTCGAGCTTGCTTGAGTCGCGGTCAAACCATCGCTTATTCTTTTCATCGTCCACCTGCCATCTGCTGGGCCGCACGCATACGCATGCCAAGTCTTTTTTCTGCAAAGAGTTGTGGGTCAAACTCCCTTACTTTCGCCCAACTCTGCGCCGCTTGAGCCGGGTCGCCGGTCATCATGTGTGCCATCCCGAGGTAAAGCCAAGCGCTCCCTTCTTGAGGATTACTTTTCAAGACTTCTCCGAAAATACGAAGCCCTTCCGCAGCTCGCCCCTCTTGAACCGCGATACGGCCATCGAGAACCCCAAGCTTCACCTTCGATGCTTCCGCTATATTCATACGTGAACGGATTTCTTTCGCGCGAGCCAGATCCCGAGCGCTCAACGCATCCGCAAGTTCCGCAATTTGGCGCTCTGTGGGTGTAGCGTCCTTTGCGAGTTTGGAAACCATTGTTGCACCAGATGACGCACCACTCATCGGGAGGTTTCCTGCGCGCGCCCCACCCATGACTCCACCACCGGCAACACCTTTTGCATCCCGTGCCATTATGCTTGAGTTTTGATCCATTGAGCCCGAATCTTTACGCGCAAGAAGAGCATCTCGTGTCTCTTCAACTTTCGCCTTCATGGGAGAATCCGGGTTCAGCTCGATATACAGTTTAAGGTTTTCCAAAGACTTTTCAAGCTGCACACTCGAAACTTCCGGATACCCGAGGGCCGCCTGCCCCGAAAGAACCAACGCATTAAACAAGTCTATCTTAAGACCATCGACAAGCCCCGCGAAGTCGTTCTTCAACTCATCAATTCGTATCTGAATCTCCTGAAGTGAGCGATCGACATTTCCCAAATAATATAAACATGTTGCGAGGCCAGTGCGCGCATGTTTCCGAGATGGGTTCATATCCAATACGCTTGAAAAGAGTTTCGCAGCTTCGATATAACGCCGTTCCTGAACAAAGAATTGAGCTTTCGCCATGTCCCGGTCTTCACCAACGGGTATGAGTTCACCCCTCATTAGACGCTCACTCCCTTGAGCGAAGCGTGCAACAAGCTGATCGTACGTCGTTTCATCCGAGGGTGCGCCTGAAGCCTGAATTTGCCTTAAGATATCTTGCTTGATTTGTGGGTCCTGCGCTTTCCCGTTGAGTAGAGCATCAAAAATCGCCTCTTTGATCTTAAACTCGTAGTTGGTCGACCCTCCCATCACACGGGCAAAGGAATTCCCGCTTTGTGGATTCGCTGCAACGTCAACACTTGGTGCCTCCATACATGCTGAAAACACCAACGAAAAACATAAAAAGAGTCCCGACTTCAGATATCGCCTGATCATGTGTGCAGGCTAGCATATCTACCTAAAATCGCGATACGAAAAGTAAGACCCTACTCTGCAACGACGCGAATAATATTTGTCGAGATATGCCTTGATGCCTTGCAATTTCATGCCTGCCTGTTGAACTGCATGTTGTTTTTTTAAATCCAAACGAATTGTAAACTGAACTCGACAACCCTTTGCGCTCAAGACACCCCACCATGAACTCGACGAAGAGAAAGCTCCTAACATCACTACAACCCGGCCAAAAGTGCTACTTGGTTGAGAGCAGCCTTGATGCGTCGCAAGTCGATTTTTTGGGTAGTATCGGTGTGTCGACTCGCGATCTCTTAACCTGCATTCGCCGCGTGCATGCATCAATGGTTTTGCATATGAACGAAGCGGCGTTTGCTTTTCGATTGGGTGACTTCCAAAATGTAGAAATCGAACTTGCTCGGTGTGACGATGAGGTGAACTCATGAGCCCAGCAACGACAAATGCACCCTCAAGTCTTCTACTCATTGGTCAACCCAATGTGGGAAAGACAACACTCTTCAACGCACTTGTAGGGGCACGTGCAAAAACAGGAAACTTTGCGGGCACCACCGTTTCACGACGCTCTGCAATTACAAAACGTGGCCTGCTGGTCGACTTGCCGGGGTTTTACTCCTTTTCAGCAACACGCGAAGACCAGCGCGTCGCCATCCAGAGCTTTTATGAAGGCAAAGACGAGAATGCAGGCATTGTTGCAGTGCTGGATTCCTCACGACCTCTTCGCAGCCTACGCTTTGTCGATGAGGTATTAGCGCAACTTGAGTCCAGTGCTTCTGAACTTTGGGTTGTTCTCACCATGCAAGATATCAAAGCACCGAGCGTGCATCTCCTTGCTGAGCTCAACCAACGAAAACTTAAAATCGTGCCGAAAGCAGAACTCAAAAGCTGGCTCAACCAGAGTCGGCCTGAGGGCCCCGCAAGTGTTGACACCACGCATGCAACATCGATTCAACATCGCGATGAAACTTTTGTTGAAGTCAGTCGATATTCACAGCGGATTGACTCTATCGCGCTGCACCCTTTGCTCGGGCCATTGCTCGGCGGCTTCATCATGGCCACTTTCTTTTGGGTTCTTTTTGCGGGCGCAGGTCCCTTTATGGATCAAAGCTCCGCCTTGATCGAGTGGCTTGCATCGACAACCGAAAGCTTATGGCCGGCAGGCCTTGCCCCACTCCTACGTTCACTTGTGATTGATGGTGTTATTACCGGCGTCGGAAATGTCCTTGTCTTTGTACCGCAAATTGCTCTGTTGTTTGCAATGGTGTCACTTTTAGAATCTTCGGGTTATCTGGCGAGAGTTGTATTGCTCCTGGATCGCCTTTTTTCAAAGCTGGGCACATCGGGTGCAGCGATGATGCCCATTTTGTCGGGTTATGCATGTGCGATTCCTGCGATACTGTCTGCAAGAACCATCAAGAATTCGAAAGCGCGGCTTTCTCTTATCCTTGTGCTTCCATTGATCGCATGTTCAGCACGTCTGCCCATCTACACGCTTCTTGCAAGCTCACTTCACGTCGGCTCTACCAACCCCACTTCGTCTGCGGGAGAAAGTACACTAATTCTGTTGAGCCTTTACGTCATCCCTACAGCAGTGGCCTTTGCGCTCTTGGCCCTTTTCAATAGAAGCCTCCTCAAAGAGGCACGCGAGCGCTTCGTCATCGAACTCCCGAACTACCGTATGCCCTCGCTGCGCTCACTGCTAATCCGCGTATGGGACTCAACATTGAGCTTTGTGAAAGGTGCAGGCACGACCATTACGGTTGCAACAATCGTATTGTGGTTTGTGTCGACTTTCCCACGTGTTCAAGTTGCTAACGAAGCAAACATAACCCCGACGGCGACGTGGGTATCGCCGCCGGTTGAAGAAAGCTATGCAGGACGCGTGGGTCGAAGTGTTGAACCGCTTACACAAATCATGGGCTTCGACTGGCGTATTAATATTGCGACCATTGCATCTTTTGCAGCACGAGAAGTTTTTGTCTCGTCCTTGGCTTTAACTTATAGCCTTGAAGGCGATGACAACGCCACGCTTCGTGAAAAGATGCGATCTGAACGTGATATGCAAGGAGGACCCTTTTGGACTTTGGGACGAAGACTTGCGGTACTTCTCTTCTTCGCCTTTGCACTACAATGTGTATCGACTTTGGGCGTGGCACGAAAAGAAACTCAAAGTTGGCGTTGGCCAATTGTTATGACGTTTTACATGGGCGTGCTTGCTTTCGTCGCTGCGACACTTGCTTTTCAATTGTTGGGTTAAACTCTGTTGCAGCTCTGCCAGCACCTCTAACGAAGGTCACACCTCTGAACTCGGGCATTACAATCCTATACACATTCGAGTGCTTCTTCTCGATCCGCGCATTCAGCATAACAATCTTCAGACCCTTTTCACAGAAGTAGTTTTCGGTACCGCAATCGCGATTATAAAAACAATCAGCCCCAAGAAGAAGCTCCTCGCATAGTGAGATTCCCAACTGCGTCAGTAAATTGAACACGGCTCAATAAACAATTAAAGAAGACCATCAAACGTTTGATGGTAAAAATGTAGTGAGTCGATGAGAATCATACGCTTCTCTTGAAACCCTGGTATGTGAAGCCGACCTCGATACCACCGTTCCAGAAAGAAAAGTCTCGCGCCAATAAAAACCATTAAAAGGTTTATGTTGAGCTTTTCTTGGGCATAACTTTGATAACTCTGCACCAAAACCCATTTCAGTTTCTCAAACTTTTCGCTTTCCCTGTGGTGAATAACCAAGTTTGCGAGAGGTACCGCCAACTCATACTCTGGCTGCCCGTAACCACAATCATCAAAGTCTATCGCACAAAGCTTTCCGCTGTGATCTACAATGATATTCCCTTGGTGTAAGTCACTGTGAAGTAGAAGGTCCCATGTTCTGTGCCGACACATGTGTTTGAGTTGTAAACGTAGCGTGTCTCGAAATCTGTTAAGAAGTCCCGCATTCCCTCCATTGATTCGGTCGCTCGAATGACACTCAGCAACCCTATCCCGTTCTGGCAATAAGGCTTTAACATCCCATGTTGGACGTGCGTCAAGCTTGATGCTGTGTTGATGAAGCTCTGCCATCACCCGTGCAAGTGCCGCCAGTTCTTCCTCGCCCAGCCTTTGTGGGTGGCCCCCATGCACCCAGGTCAAAAGTGTATAATGTACCGGACACATTAAGATTGCATCATCATATTCAACAACCCAATCTCCGCTCATCGTGGCGATTGGCTTGGGTACTTGTAGCGATGCGTGATGACGAAGATATTGAAGCCATTTGATTTCATCGGAGATACCACCCAACTCGCGGTACTTTTCTCGATGCACCCGTAATAAGTATGTGTCATCTTCCGTATCGACGCGATAGGTTGTGTTTTCTCCGTCATTCACTCGCTTGAGTGCTTTGCTTTCACTAGGCCAGTTGTTTAGAGATTTCTTTGCTTCTTGGTCGCGATGGGCCATCCAAAGCTCACGGTTAATGTTACCATGCATCGTCTCCCCTCCTCGCATCTGGCCAAGCTTGGTGAACTTCGGCACACCCAACGAGTTTAAAAATAGATGTTGTACGCAAAGCGGCCAATCACCGACGTCAAGGGGAGCGCATTCAGATCGGCAAAAACTGCGGCGTCGACCTCCCATGAAAATGACATTTCATCAAAATAAAGATCGATGTCTGCGCCCCAATCTCGAAGACTCTGAAGGAAAAACCACTCAACACCCCCGCCTGCACGCAAACCAAACCAAAGGGATTGATTCGAGTCTTCGGTCACTCGACGTAACCCAAATTCCGCACCGTTGAACATGTGCAAGTAATGAAAATGCCCCGCGATAAAAGGCCGCACACGTGTGTCGGTAAAATTATAGCGAAGACCCGTCGACGTGTTCAGTGAAATGATCGGTTGAAAGTTTGCTCTTGAATATGTGGCACCACCGATCCCCATTGCGATTTGTACATCCAACCACAAGTTGTAGCCCAAAGCATATCCATAGCCTGTGCCTATTGTAACTTGGTCGCTGACCGACCATTGGGTCCCTGGTGTTAGAGTCCCACCAACATTTTGAACCGGTGCATCCAAATAATGCTTGTGAATCAGACGATCCATTGAGTTGAATCCCATATACCCAACACTCGGGAGTTGAATCATGTGATTCTTATATTGTGCGTTAAGATTCACGCCAAAGAGCGTGAAGCCTAGGGCAACGATTATTAACCAAGATCGTAAGCAAGCACCATACGCATTCAACCGCCACTGTTCATTTCTTGCAAACATTGTATCCATATCTTGAGTCTGCCCCAAGCCCGTCCAGAACGCTAAAATCAATCTCATTTCGCCAATATGAGACACTCCAACCTGCATATGCTCCAACATTTTAATGATTTCATTGGGAACACAAGGGACAAACGCCCCATTGCGAGCAATGCAAGAAATCCTATACTCTCTCAATGAGTTTAGGAACACAAACGAAGCCCTGGGATGTTCTTGTTGTAGGCGGCGGTCACGCTGGCTGTGAGGCGTCACTTGCAGCGTCTCGGCTGGGCTTTAAGACACTTTTGGTGACCGGTTCAATCGATCGTATTGCAGCCATGAGTTGCAACCCGGCGGTCGGTGGTGTCGGTAAAGGTCATATCGTTAAAGAGCTCGATATTCTGGGTGGCGATATGGGTATTGTTGCTGACGCAACAGGGATTCAGTTTCGCACATTGAATGCCTCTCGCGGGCCTGCCGTTCAGGCGACACGTTGCCAGAGCGATATGCGGGCGTACCAAGCGACGATGGCGGCACGAATCGTATCGCAAGAGAACCTCTCGGTACATCAAGACGATGTGATTGGCTTGGTCAACGCAGGCGCAAATGTTCAGGGTGTTCAAACACGCTTTGGTGGCAACATCCATGCTCGACAGACGATCATTACGACGGGAACATTTCTCGGAGGCAAACTCCACCTCGGGCAAGACAAGAGACCCGGTGGTCGCGCGGGTGAAGCGCCAGCGAGCGGCTTGTCGAAGGCGTTAACAGGTCTTGGCTTGGAGCTGGGTCGTCTCAAAACTGGGACGTGCCCGAGACTCGATGGGCGCACCATCAACTGGGCAGTACTCGAAGAGCAGCTTCCGGAGACTCCTGCACCTCGATTTACATTTGAGAGCACCCCACCGCCTTTGAAACAAATTTCGTGTTTCATGACGAAGACAACATCCCAAACCCATGATGTGATATACGATGCGATCCACTCGGGTGATGCCCCAGTCTACAATGGACAAATCGATGGTACGGGCCCACGTTACTGCCCAAGCATTGAGGACAAAGTCGTTCGTTTTCGAGCGAAAAATTCGCACCTCATCTTTTTGGAGCCTCAAGGTCTGCACACACCCGAAGTTTACCCCAATGGATTGTCGACCTCGCTTGCCCCCAGCGATCAAATTAAGTTTCTGCGAACAATTCCGGGTCTTGAAGAGACGCAAGTCACCCGTTGGGGCTACGCCGTCGAGTACGATTTTCTAAACCCAACTCAACTTGATTCAACACTCAAAGTGAAATCGCTTTCAGGTCTTTATACGGCTGGGCAAATCAATGGCACAACAGGTTACGAAGAAGCCGCGGTTCAAGGTTTTCTGGCAGGAGTGAATGCAGCGCGCGCATTGCAAGAGAAAGACCCGTTCATTCTAACTCGACAAGAGGCCTACGGCGGTGTCTTGGTTGACGATCTCGTGACGCAGGGCACAAAAGAACCCTATCGTATGTTCACATCACGCGCAGAACATCGTCTAATCCTTCGTGAAGACAATGTTCATACCCGCCTCTACGACGCAGCAAAAAAGATTGGTATCGTCAGTGAAGATCGTCTCCGTTCTTTTGAACGCTTTGAAGAAGCTGTTCAACGAAATTTGGCTCACGCACGAAGCACCACGCTTTCGCCATCGGATTCTCTCAACGCATATTTGGAAGAACTGGGTGAGCAACCGATGCGCCAAGGCGCAACGCTTGAAAAGGTTCTTCGTCGCCCAAAAGTTGAAGCTTCACGCCTGGGTGTTGAATGGCCAAGCGCTCCTTTCTTGAGTGCTGGGGATTCCTCCGAACACCTCGAGAGCAAAATCTTGAAGCGTACAACGATTGAAGTGAAGTATGCCGGCTATATCGAACGCGCAAGCGATGCAATCGCCAGAGAGAAGGTCCTGGAAGATGCGGTCATCCCTGAAAATCTTTTTGAATCTCAACTCGCCGGGATGAGCAACGAAGTGTTCGATAAGCTTTCAACTCTACGGCCAAAGACTCTCGGCCAAGCATCAAGAATTTCTGGTGTGACCCCTGCTGCTATCGGTTTATTAAGTGTCCACATTGCGCGTAAGCAAGAGCATACGAACCAAGTCAATGAAGACACTCGCAGATGAGTTACGATCTCAATCGCAGCGATACGATTTGTGCTCTTGCAACTCCACCCGGGCGTTCAGCACTTGCGATTGTCCGTGTGAGCGGGGCGAACGCGTACACGTATCGAGATAAACTCTTTACTGCACACCGTGGGGTTGTGAAAGACTACGTTGCGACACTTGGGCTCCTGAGCACGCCGGATTCAGGCGAGCACATCGATGAATGTTTAGTGACGAGCTTTCCCGAGGGGCGAAGTTATACCGGTGAAGCTCTCGTTGAGTTTTCGTTGCACGGGAACCCGAACCTCGTACGTATTCTCGTTCGCGATCTTCAATCGCTTGGCTGTCGTAGTGCTGAACCTGGGGAGTTCACGATGCGTTCGGTGCTTACAGGTAAACGTGACCTTCTAAAAGCACAGGCGGTCTATGATCTGATTGAGGCAGAAAGCGAACGCGCCCTTAAAGTTGCTGCAAGCAATCTACACGGCCAACCCACGAACTCGATTGCACGTGCACGCAAAGCAGTGATTTCTGTTCTTGCAGAGATTGAAGCACGTCTTGACTATCCTGATGAAGAGCTTGGCGATACCTTGACTCAACAACTCAGAGAAGACCTTGGCAAAGCGCAAGAGGTTATTGAGGAGCTCATTGCCAGTGCTGCCTGGGGCGGTCGACTGATGTCCGGTATCCGCGTGGTTCTCTTTGGCCCACCCAATGCAGGCAAGTCGACTTTGATGAATGCCCTTCTCGGTGAAGAACGCGCAATCGTTCATTCGAGTGCGGGCACCACGCGTGACATGCTTGAAGCGAAATTCGAGCTCCAAGGTTTTTCCATTACTCTGGTGGATGTTGCAGGAGTTCGATTTGGGGATGATGTGCACGACATTGAGGCAGTCGGCGTTGAGAAAGCGCTCGCAGCACTTGAGCGCGCAGATCTCATCCTTGCACTAGACCCAAGCGACAAACCAATGGGCGCCAAGCACCCGATTTACGACTGGCCAAATCCGCAAGGCCGACGCATCTTAAAAATACAGAGCAAAGCAGACCTCGTCACAGAGCCCACGCGTCAACTCGACACGCTCTACGACTTTAAACTCTCTGCAACAGACAAGAACTCGCTCGCAGAACTTAGGTCAAAGATGAGCGCTATACTTGAACTTGAAAGCAACTCCAGTTCGGCATTGACATCTGCACATCAAGAACAGGAACTCAAACACACTCAGGTCGCTCTTGAACAGGCACTGCAGGCGCTCGATTCAGCGATGCCGCTTGAAATTCTTTCAGCAGAAATTAGGAACGCCGGCTATCGATTCGATCGACTCACCGGCGATTCTCTGAGCGAAGACGTTCTTAATCAAGTCTTCACTCGCTTTTGCCTAGGGAAGTAATATTTCGTCGCATCAAGTTTGCAGGACAACACTCCAAGTAGACAAGTAAACCTAGCGTGTACTTGTCGCACGCGCCCCGCCCCACACTTTTAACTGAAACTTGCATTACTCCAATAGGTAGCGGACACTCAAATCAACAAGTCCACCCGAAGTCGAACTAAAGTTATCAACAACAATGATGTATGTTGTTCCTGCGACAACATCAAATTCATTCGGTGCAGTGTCAGGATCATCAACACAAAAAAGAGCATCTCCCTCGCAGCCACCTTCAAGTACCGCCATCTTTGTATCGAGACCACGGTCATTGGTATATTGTGCTTCGACACGGCCGTCGGCTTCAGCAACGAAAGAGTAGAAAACGTCGACTCCTGAACCACACGTATGCGCATCCGTTGCAAGTTGAGTTGATGGCACCAAGGTTGTCGGTGTTCCATTACTACTCACAACGAGCTCAGTTGCCATGTCACAAGTATCATTTTCAGGTGGAAGGACTCTACACTCGTCAGTACATGGAAGGCCTTCCGCACTACCGTCGCATTCTTCACCAATCTCAATAATACCATTACCACACTCGCCTACCTGATACTCAAAGGAGAAACGATAGGGCTGTGGAGCACTGCTCCATGAGCTAATCTTTAAACCAAAGGTCTCATCGCCAAAAAGACCGCCACCATCTCCTAGATAGATCAGTTGCGAACATGCATCCGCCGGCACTTCAATATTTGAAGATGCAAATGCGACGCTATTATTTGTGTTCTCTGGGGAATAGAGGCTAGCGCTCACATCTGCGTCATTGCAGCTGCCGCCAAAAGCATGGTTAAAGTTCAATACGATTGCCCCATTCGGAGCAAGACCACCCGGTAACTGTAGCCACCACCAATCCGTATCGTTCGATGTTGTGCTGCCTCGAACAACTTGGTCGGGGAAAACAGAAACTACACCAGGCGAAAAAAGACTCGAGTTACCAGTGCTTTCAACCTCTCGAGTTAGACCGTCTTCGATGACACATTCGGTACTGCAATTCGTGGTTGAATCACATTCCTCCCCAGTTTCAACAATGCCGTTTCCACAGACGATTTCATTGAAAGTAAAGCGTATAAAGTAGTCGTTGACTGTTGTGGTGTCGCTAAACCCGAATGCGCAAACAAGATAGTCCCCAGGCTCGAGAACCTGCATAATCATAGAACATGCGCCTGGCCCATCATCATCGTCTTGCGCAACCACGTTCGCTCCTCCACCAGCATTCAAAATCGTCAGGCGCGTATCACCTGGGCAATCATCGATATTCTCGCTTGTCGTCATAACACCTACCTCTTGACGAGAGTCTAGGGTCATCGCGTAACAGTCCGTATCGCCCGGGGTGATATTAAAAGGACCAAGGACTTCGCTTTGTCCAGGTAAAGGTGTCGGATTCTCAGCACTGCCGACCTGATCTTCGGGTCCACTGACATCACTCGGGTCGGTCACATCACTCGGGTCGGTCACATCACTCGGGTCGGTCGCATCACTCGGGTCGGTCACATCACTCGGGTCGGTCGCATCACTCGGGTCGGTCGCATCACTCGGGTCGGTCATATCACTCGGGTCGGTCACATCACTCGGGTCGGTCGCATCACTCGGGTCCGTCGTATCATTCGGGTCCGTCGCATCACTCGGGTCGGTCATATCACTCGGGTCGGTCATATCACTCGGGTCGGTCATATCACTCGGGTCGGTGTTATCTATCGTATTTGTTGGGTCGGTGTTCTCCACCGTATCCATGTCTCCTACCGAATCCGTAACGTCATTCGAGTTCGTTTCTTCTTGATTTGATGGCACCCCCGGGTCTGCGGAACAGGCTACAAAATAGGGAGCCAACATCATTAGAAGAGTTATCAACTGAGAGACACGATTTGTTCTTAACACCTTCATTAAAATCACCTTTACTATTCCGATTTACTTTACACTTTTTAGCGCATTTGGGTTGGATTTCAACCGAGGGTGTTGAGAAGACACTCGAAGACGCTAACTCTTGGTTATGACACACGAAAGTAGAGATCTGAAAGATGCCAGCATCGAAGCCCCGGGTTGGCACAAAGCACAAGAACTCACAAAGCTGACGGTGCTGCTTGCGGTTTTGTGCGTTTTTACATTTTTATTCCTACAGGGAAAAATAACGAATGGAATTGAAAGAGGTCACATTAGTGCCTTCTTTGCATATTATCTTCCGCTGAACCTTGGCCTGCTCTTAGGCTCGGTTGTTTTGAAACTGTGGATGAATGTGCGGGATGGGGCTGAGCTCAACTCCCGTCAAATTGGCTTAGCCTTTGGCATTGGCGCGTTAACCCTTTTCTCACTCACCCAAGCGAGTGACGCTCGGAACCGCGTTGCAATGAAAAGTAACTGGCAAGACACTGCTTCAATCAAGCCGATGCTTCGTCATCGCGACCCTCGTGTGAGGGCACTTGCGGTTGAAGTACTTAGTACTCGGTGTGCACATGAAAAGGACCAAACACTCTTCAAGGACATCGCGGCGCGAGATCGTTCTGCGCTCGTACAAGACCAGCTGAATCGCGTTTCGAATATTGATGAACGCTTTTGCAATTAAACTCTTTAAAATGCGTTTGAATCTGAACATGCTCGTTAACCCAAGTTCGATTTCGATCGCTGGCATTTTGAAAATGGATTTGTAAATGAAAATATTTTTGTGGACTTTTATCGTAATGCTCTTTGGGGCTGTGCTCCCACTTTACATGCTTTTTCCAACGCAGCAGAGACTGGCGCAGTGGTTAATGATTTTTGAAATTGGAACAATGATCTTTGTTCTGCTTCCACTCTATATCTCGACGCTTATTCCCTCGAAAAGTATTCGAGAACTTAGCGATGCACTTCGGTCCTTGAGTTTGAGAGATTACGATAAACGACTTCCCTTGGAACGCTTCGGAAGACTGCGAGACGTTGCAAGAGCGTACAATGAAGCGGCCGCAACTCTAGCGGACAACAATGCAAGTTTACCGAATATTTGGTCTTCCCAAAGTGGCGAACACCCACATACAAATCAATCTGAGCATACGAATGAGCACGCATCCTACGTCAGCAACTATGTTGATTCACCCACTGAAATTAGTGAGCCCACACTTCCACCCAATACAAAAGTAAAGCGAAGCGTGGATGAAGACACAAAGTCAAAGGCCGCCTGCAAAAACTACGAAGCACAAAACTTTCAAGACAAAAGCTGGACTTCCGGGATCCTTTCCGACGATCAAAAGCTGTACACAACTTTTATTGCGGCACGAAGCGAGCTGCGGCCCGACCGAAAATTACCGTCAAGGGATACGTTTTTCTCACTTTTGCAAAAAGAACGTTCGCGTGTTGAACAGGAAAGCCCTTGTGATCGTGTCGACTTTGAGCTTCGTCATCGTAAGGGGGATGTCGCATTACAACCGCATGCGATAAACTTTCAAGAACAGCCCCTCTAGCCCACTTTGGTAGTGTTGAAAGTGAAGTCCTGAGTGACGTTGTTCTACCCATGCAGCGCAGAATGTGCAGCACTTCGCACTTTGTGATCGGAACCCTCAAAATGCTCACGCCAGATTTGTTGTGCGTGTTGTGACGCAAAGTCATGAGCAAGTATTTTTTCAACGAGTAAACGTAGTTTTAACATTTTGCCCTGACGAAGATAGACCTTCGTCAAGAGTTCTTCGATTTCTTGTGGAGCTTCAGCACCCACAAGCAGGTGCTCGAGTGCAGGCTCTGCAAGGTTAAAGTGTCCGCGTTCAAGTTCGCGGGTCGCGTACTGAAGAAGCAAATCATCGTCATGCCGAAGGATCAACATTTGGCGCAAAAGTTCATCGCCGATTCGCAAAAGGCCTTGTTCTTCGAGCGTGCGCAACAAGGATTCAAGTTGGCGCGTATCCGCATTGTCCCATACGCGGGTCTTTTGCCATCGTGTTTTGATGTGATTGAGGCGAGCTTCAAGCTCAGGAGAGAGCGATACTGAGCCGCTCCTCTTTATTCCGTGATGGGTGTCTTGAGCTTCCGCACGTGAATCAAAAGAACTCGCGTCAGGGAGCCCGAGCTCAGCATAAGCACCTTTCAAATATTCTTCATGTTGAATTGTTTTTGCCGCCTCATCAAGAAGGTCACTCTCTTCACTTAACTTCTCTTTTTCGCCCGGGTCAAAAAACCGTTTTCGAAACCAACGCAACATCAAGACATCCCTGCAAGCCAATTTTTTAGTGATGTCATTGCCTTTTCTGCAAGAAGCGCGCGCTTCTTTGATTTAGGCCGAACTTTCTCGGGCCACTTCGGCATCATGGACCAATTGATATTTGATGGCGTATACGTGCTTGGGTCCGCTCGACCAAGGCCGAGAATATGTCGGTAGAGCCCTCCCATTGCAGTCTCGGCTGGTGGTATCCATGCTTTCGCATCACAGAGATAGGCCCGAACGTTATGCGCACATACGATTCCACATGCCGCGGATTCGACATAGCCTTCGACACCCGTAATTTGTCCCGCAAGAAAAATTGGAGTTTCGCCGCTATTCTTTAACCTTAGATGTTTATCGAGTACCGAGGGTGCGTTGATATAAGTGTTGCGGTGTATCGACCCAAAACGCAAAAAGGAAGCCTTTTCTAAACCGGGAATCATGCGGAGTACTTCTTTTTGAGCTCCTTGTTTAAGCCGCGTTTGCCCACCCACAATATTGTATGCGCTACCTTCAAGATTCTCTTTGCGAAGCTGCAATACCGCGTGAAAGCGTTCCCCACTCTCGGGGTGTTCAAGGCCTACCGGCTTCATCGGACCAAAACGAAGTGTATCACGCCCTCTTGATGCCATTTCTTCAAGAGGAAGACACCCTTCGAAGTAGTGCAGGTTTTCAAACGCCTTTGCTGCATAAACATCGGATTCGACTAAAGCCTCGTAAAACCGATCGTACTCCTCTTCTCGCATTGGGCAGTTCACATAGTCTGTGGGCTCCCCCTTCCCCCAACGTGAAGCGTAATACGCACGATCCCAGTTGATACTTTCAGCATCGATGATGGGTGCAATCGCATCGTAAAAGGCAAGATGTTCATCACCACACTTTTGAGCCAAAGAATTCGCCAGCCCGTCTGTTGTCAAGGGCCCGGTCGCAAGTACGGTGGGAATCCCGTCCACGGGAAGCTCTTCAACACATTCTTCAATAACGCGCAGTTTAGGATTCGCGTGAAAATCGCTCTCGATTGCTTTTGAAAAGCGTTCGCGATCAACGGCAAGAGCGTCCCCTGCGGGTACGCGAGCCTCTTCAGCGGCACTCATGATTCGTGAAGCGCACATTCGCATCTCATGTTTCAACAGGCCTACTGCATTGGCAACCTGATTGGATCGAAAGGAGTTTGAGCACACCAGCTCTGCAAAATGATCGCTCACCTGTGCAGCGGTTCGGCGTCGGGGTTTCATCTCTATTAAATCAACGCATGCACCCATATTGAGGAGCTGAGAGGCAACTTCACAGCCAGCAAGGCCCGCACCGATGACACGAATACGATATCCGTCCAAAGCTCTCTCATTCGATACGGACGTTGTCGACTTCAAAAGTTCTTGAGACATAGGAGTGCTCCCTGACGCTTGATCGTACCTTCGGATATAGCACCCCCATAGTCTGCATAAAACTCTGTTGCTGATTTATAATGTCTTAACAGGTCGTTCAGCGATGCTCTTCCACCCATGCTTTTCAAGAGCTTGCAGAGTGCGTTGTCTGACAGGAATATCGGCCCTTCGGGCACCAATGATTCCTTGATGTTCCGGCTCTCAAAATCAAGGAGCCTTGCAATACCGATCTGCGCAAGACCTTCTGAAATCAATTGATTGGGCACTTCCCCCATTGGGGACTCTTGACGACGCGGATACGTGTATTGGTTATACCCTCGCTGGCTCGCAATCCTTGCGCTATGTGCTGTGCCCGACTGATGACGTCCTTCTACGACAAGGAGTCTCTGAGAAAGGTCGACGATATATCGATTTCGCGATACATAAAGCCTTCGATTGGGCTTGGTCCAGGGCGAATGCGGAAAAAGTACGAGCCATTGTTCGGGTGTATAGTGGGATAACAACTTGTAGATACGATGCTTCGCCCAGTCTTTTTTTGGCGCAGGATCCGGGAGAACAACAATCGTACGTCCGCCTGCATGCAGGGCGGATTGATGCGCGTAAAAGTCTACCCCTTTTGCGCCGCCTGAGATCACGGTAAATCCAGAATGTACAAGTCGAGGAATATCCCGTGAAATGCACTCAATTGCATAAGCGGAAATTGCTCGAGCACCTACAACCCCGATAGTCTTCATATTTGCAAAGAGCTCAAGGTTACCGATTGCCCAGATATTTGATATGCCTCCCCGAACTCTGTTCAGTAATCCGCACCATGCCTTTGAGTCCCGTGCAAGCTTAAGGGCTACACTTTCTAAATCTGTATTCGATGACTGAAGTACTTCATTGGGCGGGTTTTGTGCTGCATTCTGAATGGAACACGGGTGTGCTCGAGCAACCAACGATTTATTGAAACTCTTCTCGTCTTTCATACACCTATTGCGAGTGGAGGGTTGCGATTTTGCGTTGATGCGACCAAGAACCCATTCTCTTTTGTGGAAAAGCGCGTAGTCTCGAAGAGTACACTCGGGAGGCGATATGTCCTTAACTCAAAATGCAAAAAACAATATTCTTGAAACGATTGGCGAGACACCGATCGTGAAGCTGAATAAGACGGTTCAGGGCCTTCCCGCAAACATCTATGCAAAGCTTGAGTTCATGAATCCGGGTGGTTCAATTAAAGATCGAATCGCGGTGAACATGATCGATGAGGCCGAAAAGGCGGGCACGATTCAACCTGGTGGTACAATTATCGAGGCCACAAGCGGAAACACTGGGATGGGACTTGCGCTTGTGGGTGCATCGCGAGGGTACAAGTGTATCTTTGTGATGGCCGACAAACAATCTGAGGAAAAGCGCGCTGCCCTCAGAGCTGTCGGTGCCGAAGTGGTGATTTGCCCGACCGCAGTGGAACCCGAGGACCCGCGGAGCTACTACTCGGTCGCTGAACGCCTCGCCAAAGACACGCCCAACTCGCTTTATACCCGTCAATATTGGAACCCACACAACCCGGAGACCCATTACAAAACGACAGGGCCGGAAATTTGGGAGCAATGTGGCGAAGAACTTGATGTCTTTGTTTGTTCAATCGGCACCGGTGGAACGGTCTCCGGTATCTCGAAGTATCTCAAGGAAAAGAACCCCAACATTCAAATCGTTGGCGTCGACCCGGTCGGCTCAATCTATTACGACCTCTTCCACACAGGGAAGATGCCACGAGCACATAGTTATTACGTCGAAGGCATTGGCGAAGACTTCATGCCAGATACAATGGACCTGACAACGATGGATGACATTATCCAGGTGAACGATCGTGAAAGCTTCGTAATGGCTCGGCGCCTAATTCGTGATGAAGGAATACTCTGTGGTGGCTCTTGCGGCGCAGCTCTCATGGGAGCGATTAAATATGCACGACGTGTCAAAGATGGTGAACGCCCTCTGAACATTCTTGTTCTTCTACCGGACGGCTCTCGCCCCTACCTTTCCAAGTTTTTGAACGACGAGTGGCTCAAAGATGCAGGGCTTCTAGCGAAAGAACCGGTACAGGGAAGCGTCTCCGACATTCTGTCGCAACAACAAGCACGCGCGATTCACTCTGCAAACTCTGACGATCCATTGGGTGTTGTCATTGAGAACATGAAAGAGCACGGCATTTCACAGCTTCCTGTACTCGATGCATCCAACGAGTTGAAAGGTCTTGTTTCCGAAGTTCAGATTCTTGACGCCCTCGTTAAGGGTGACGTGAACATGAAGACACCTGCTAAGACTATTGCGTCAATGGACAACATTGCGATTGTAAGAAAGGACACTTCGATCTCGGTACTCACAAACCACTTTGCAGAAGGTAAAACAGCCGTGATTCTGGACAGCGATTCTGTCGCCGGCGTTCTCACAAAAATTGATTTGATTGAGCACATGACGCATGAGATGCGGCTGCTTGATGCGGTTTAGAAAACGTGTCCAAAAGGCGTGTGCAACGTTCCCGGGAACATCAAAACATATGTTGATTTTGAGTTGCTATGCCACACCAATCTAGGCTTCATGCACGGAAGATTGTAGTTTTAGGGAGCACCGGCTAAATCGAATAGTCAACAAAGTAAACGAAACCCAAATTCAAGTCACCAGTGCAATTTGTGTTTTGAACATCACCTTAGAAGAGGTTAACCATGCCAAACACTTCATTAGTGTTTTGTTTACCGTTTCAGTGATTTTGCTCAAGTCGCTTTATATTACCCCCTTCAAACAAGTGCCATTTGGGAGCTAACGTCTCAAGATTGCAATCTTTCCTTCGCTCAACCCACGTTGATAGGGTTTACCTGCATTAGAAGAATACGCGATGGTCGAGTTTACCATTATGAAACTATGGAAGATCCGTTACTGCATTAACACCTTTAACTCAGATGGCTTGTAAGGATTCCTCAGAGTACCGCTTGGAGTATTCCTTGCCATTGATGCTTATTCTGTAATAGTTGCACCCATCTTTGGAGTGATAAAATCTAAAACAAATCTCACCTTTTCGTTCAGTCTTAACTGATTTATTCTTCACCGTTTTGACAGTCTGTCCAAGCGAAAACCTAAAGCTTTCTCTCTTCTCTTTATTCTTTTTTTGCTTCCGCTTTCTGCTCATATGTTCCCCATGTTCAGTTCACCAGTCCAGTTCGGGTTTCAAACATGACTTCGTAAGGTGTTAACCATCCCAAACACTTCACTGTTGTTTTTGTGTACCGTTTCGGTAATTTTGCGCAAGGTGCTTTGCGTTACCTTTGTTCGGGGAAGTACTTGAAAAGGTATCACTTTTGATTATTCAAATTCTAAATTGCAATGGCTGTTGGAATTCGGGGATATCGGTTGAGAGGGAATTGGGCGTTTATAAACAAAACAGTCGTATTGTTAATCGGCGTTCTTGTGCCTTTGCAGTGAAAAGTGTTTGCGTTACAGACCTTTAGACTCCAGAAAGTTTTCGGCTCTTCGCGTCTTCCATTTCTGAGTTGGCTCTATACATTCCCAATGGGTTATTGTGCATTTTGTGTTGGGTTGTTGATTTTTACCCTGTGAGTTTGTTAAACTCGGGAAAGAAAGCCAATGTTGTAAGTGGGGCAAGTTTGGTGAACCAGGGTAAATGGCGTTAACCGTTACAGATATAACTTGGTACGATAAGATCTCACAACAAGGGACATTAAATGTCCAGGTAGAGAAAGTTGAAACTGACCTTTTCTGTTTCCATGAAGGGTTGAAGCCCAAACTGAATGAACCAATAGAACGTTATGAATTCTCATATTTGGATTTAGAATATGAATCAGTAAATGACTTGTTTGATGACGTGGAAAAATACGAAAAAAGAATTACACAGATCAATGGATGGGATTATTCCATTGTGGGTCAAGTTCTGAGTCTTGACGCAGATGATTTAGTTGTCGACTGTGGGATACTATTACCCTTGTCCAACATTACTTCGGATGAAGGTGTCATAGGGAAGTGGGTGACTTTTAAGATTGTGAGATCAGAATTAGATCTTGACGGTTAACTTTTCTCTCTTTCTCTCTTTCTCTCCTCCCGAAGGCCCCTTACCTTTTTAAAAATCTGCGAGTCTTGAGTCAAACTCCTCCTTTGGCCTTCGCATCGTTATTGATGGTGTTTGCAAGGAGGATTGATGGCTACACTTCCACGCTGTGTTGAGGCGGGTAAAACCTATAGGGTTACTCGAAGGACGTCGGAGCGTCGCTTTTTTTAAAGCTGGATAAAAAAAGAAAACACACCATCTACACGCCCGATTCAACGACATGAATACATCTTTGAGCTTATCCACTACTTTATTCTTCTACTCTATCCAATCTTCAGTGTCTCTATGTCGATCAAGTCCTACGGTTTTGAACTCATCTTGGCTTTCACTTCTTATCACACCTAATTTGCCGAGAATCTCATTCAATGTGCCATGCTCGATGCCTCTCACAAATTCTCGAATTCCATTTTTCCATATCAATCCAGCATGACCACCGTGACCTCCAAAAAAATCTGATTCGACATAGGCCAATGTGGCGTTGCCAATTAACTTAAGAACTTTACTCTCTAAATTGTGACTCAAAAACGAAAATGGAGCAATTTTAGTACTTTTTACCATTTGATTAATCTCATCGAAAAGTTCATCCGTAACCGAAATCATTGAGATCTCGTCATTTAAATCGACTAATATTGCGTAAGCGTACTTACTTATAATGGGAACCAAACTCTCTTTCGTTCCGATAAATGCTTTTAAACGATATCCCATTGGTTGTCCTTAACCTTGCTCGCGAAAGTGGAAGTCTAATTGTTTGTTTCGCGCCCAAAAACGCTGCTTGTCTTTCTCCTACCACATCGTCCGCTCAGACACCATCGTGCTTCCCATACACGAGCTCGAATGTCGTCCGAAACAGTTGTGAGAAGTCTCAATTCAAAGCGTCAGCGCGAGTTTCGTCTCGGTCTTCCCGCGAACCGGCTCTCGGTATAGATGTTCGATTGTTAACGTCCCCAAGAAGCTTTCCATCATTGCGTTCTCCCTGCAATTTGCCCGATGAGATATTTTTATTTGAATATCGTCGGATTTAAGCTGCTTGCGATATTCCTTTCAAGCATACTGCATGCCTCGGTCCGAATGATGAAGAAGCGACGGTCCTGGACAGCTACTTGAAAGAGCCATTGGTAACGCCTCCTCACAAAGCGATGTCCCACGTGCTCATCGATCCACATAGAGAACAATCCTACGCGAGTACACATTTAGGATTGCGGTCAAATACAGAAAGTCATCGTTGGTATGAATATACATAATATTCATAAACCAAAACCCATCCAATTCTTAAGCATCAAACGCTCGCTCAACGTTGTTTGGCGCAATCCCCAACTCATGGTCGGAATCCGTTGTGGCCAGGTATGAAGGGGGGCTCGAAGCACTTAGACCAAGCTTTTGCATCCGACGAGCAACCGTTGCTCGCGACACACTAAAGCTAGCCTTGACCATTTTTGTATGGATTGTTGGCGACGCGTCATGGCCTTAAGCCGACCCTGCTGTGCAAATCGAAGCACGCGATGACCGAGCTAGCAAATGGAGTTTTGAAGCACGGTGAGAAAGTCTATTCGGAGAGAGACGTGAGAGTTTTAAAAGAGTGTGTCACGAGCCTTGGAAAAGCATTAGCCTACTTGACTTTAACCATGAGATCTTCGGAGAAGCGGTGCGTATTGGTGTAAAAAAATGCTGAGTGCATTGAACTGGCGCCCGAGTTCATCTCCTGGCCGCGAGCTGGACATGACTGCCACCGCGCAAGCCTTGGAGGCATCCAGACAATATTCAGGTGCTCTTACCACACGAGGCCAGAAGGTAGTTATACGCTCCGAAAACGGCTCTGATTTCAATGCTTTTTGTCTAAGAAACTGGCTTGAATCACAAGAGACTCATGAGGTTTTACAATCAAGAGAGCCTATAATGAAGATATTGATGTTCAGGGTTGACCTATTGAACGCAATAAGAATTTACTACACTCGAATGGTAACGACTGACTTAGCAAGCGGACCGAAATAAGGCGGGCACCGGCCACCATAAAGCTCCAGGGGCGTTGACGGATTCAGATCGACGCCACGTCGCCAAGGCAACCGTGATATGCACAGCAGACCGCGGCGTCGGTCTCCGCAGGAATATGGCTTTTCACAATGACTAAAGCATCTGCTGGTGTCTTTACTTCGTAAGTTTCAAGCTCACCAGAGTGCGCAGAAGGTACTAAAACTTTGAACAATCCGTTGTTTCGACGTGCAAGTGTTGGAAAGTTTCCTTTAAAAGGAAATAAAACGCAGTTGCTTAAGCTGAGGCTCGACAAGCTTGACGTCGGAGAAAGCCTACCCAACACAGGATCTTTGCGTGCAAGCAAAACATATTCGCGCAGCGAGTCGTGTAAAGTCGAATACGCATAACTCATCCATCGGGAGGCAACCGTTTGTAACGATTTTGCTTTCTGTTTAAAGACCCCTGTGAGTTGACTAACAAATACTTCTGATTCGACGGCATCGCAAAGCCATAGGGTTATTACTTGGTGAAGATGAGCTGGGTCCTCGACTAGCATTTTTGCAGTGAATTGGCTTGCAAAATACGTAGAGTCGCCCAGAGGGCGGGAGCATCATATGGATAGAGCGCTCGGTAGAAGAGAGCGACCAGCTCACAAAATGTTGTGATTTTGAGTGTTGATGTCTTGAAATCAAGGCGTAAAGATTTCGAGACAACAGTGAATCGACCTCTTCTGACGTAAATCGATGATGCCCATTGAAAATATTGCCACGAAAATCTGGTTCAACATCAAGATTTCTTCCAGCAAGAATACAGCACCTCGCCCCGATTTCCTCGTTCGGGATCAGTTCCTCCACCGCGGAGATCGCATCAGTTGCAGTATGATACACGCCCATGTTGAGCGTCTCGTGGTTACGAGCATGATCATTTACAAGATAGTGTTCATCTTGCTTGCAGATAGAGAATGGAAACATGGTACCTGACTTATGAATCGTGCGGCGCAGTCTCAGTGTTCGGTGAGCTACGACTGGATAAAACTTTGATACCCTAGCGCTCGCATGTGCTGCTCGGATAAGCTCACGTAGTGACTCACATTTAGTTTGTTGCGTGTGAACATGCCATGTCGCGTCAGTGCTTTGGCCCCGTGTGTTTCTTGTCATAAGAACCTGTTAGAAACTTCGATTTTACAATCAGTTTCGCCCCCCACCTAAATTTAGCCAATCATTCACAGCGAGTGTAGCTGATCTGAAAATTGCCAGACATCATCTTCGCACCTTGAGACGATGCGATCGGCAGTTTAAACTCGCAATCACATCCTTAAGACAATGACCTGACGCATTTCATCAGTAAGATCGGGTTGGCGATCGCTCTTAATCTTTACGAGGCTCGGGTAAAACATCTCGCCCGAAACTTTCTAAGTCTTCCGCCCGTATCCCGCAACTAACACGTAAAGTCGTCCCTCTGCAACTCTATTTTTCGAGGTTAAAGTGATCATTGGGAAGTACCTTTTCTATCGAGAACACGAAATATGACACGTCCGCCATATCCCTACCCGACGTGAAATTCGGACAAGTTCAAATAGCCTGCAAATTCGATGGCGTGTTTCGTTTCTTGAACCATGATTTAATCATGCTAGAACTTCTGAGTTTTCAAGCACACTTAGATTAGGTTTTAATCTCCAAACGTCAGCCATTAACTTTTGTTGAGGGCCAGTGGCGTACTACTAAGTCTGGCAAGAACTGCTTTGTCGACAATGGACTCGGGAAGATCCATCTTGAGCCATTTGTTGAGGGTCGCGAGGCTGATCTCGTGCTGCTTTGCAAACCAGGATTTGCTCACATCCGAGCGTTTAAACTGTGCGACAATACTCGCTTTCACGCTGTCTGTGTATTGTTTCTATGCCATAGGCCCATGACCCTCGATCGAAAAAATAGGTCAATAGGACGTCCACTTTTTTGAGAAGGGTCACTTTCAAAAACATAAAGCACCTTCCCCAAACCTTCGACGTATTCGCAGTAGGACTTAAGTGCATTAATCGTTTGATTTAATGTGAGTCGTGGTCGCCCAGCCTTGTGAATTTCAAGCATATCGTGTTCAATATCTTTCGCGCATGATTCGAAAGGTTTAGCTCTGGTGCTCAAAGAATATATAGGGTTATTAAATCAACACAGGTTTTTATGGTCTGTAGATTTAACCTCTTCGAATCATGCGATCCACCACCTTGATGGGTACAACGATTCTGTAAACTGTTGTTGTCTTACAGATCTCGATCTGATTGTGTTCGTTATGCCGCATATAAACGATGCGTCCGAAGCGTCATTTATTTGCACACGCAAATATTGTTTATATCATCGATCGCGAATATGCTTCCTGAAGGACCGTATACATGTAATTGTTCATATAAACGATGTGTGTTTAATGAGGTTGAAATGATTGACTTTGAAAAAGTAATTGGAAAAAAAATTCACAAATTTCGAGAGTTTGAGGGTTGTAAAATTTCTCGCAATCAATCTGAACTGGATTTAGAAGAGGGTTTTAAAGAGAAATTCTATGTTCATCCAAAGGATAATTCATTTGAAATGATTTTAAATAAATCAAAGAAAATTCAAACTGTTTTTTTATATCCAGACAAACAAGGGAACTTTCCTTTTAGAAACCTTAATACGGGTTACAGCAGACCTATGTTAATTCAAACTTTCGGATTATCAACCTTTCATCGCAAGCCATTCAATAGTGTATTGCTCGGAAGAAATTACGGTTTTGATCGGTATGATAAAGATGATTTAGTTGTCAACTTTAATTACGGCAATAATAAACAAACGACTCTAGAAAGCATCACTTTAATGAGGCCGAAAACAGCACCTAAGATTAAAGGCAAATTTAGATCCAAACGCAAAAATGTTTAAAATCGACATCTTTCACTCACTCAAAATACGCATTTTCACAGTAAAGGTTAGGGCCAATAGTATACAGTGAACGTAAAAAATAAGTCCCAAATTCAATTCACCGGTGCAGTTCGGGTTTCGAACATGACTTCATAAGGCGTTAACCATCCCAAACACTTCATTGGTGTTTTGTTGTTCTTATCTGTGATTTGACTCAACTGCTTCTGAGTCAAACTTTTCAAGCAAGTTCCCTTGGGGATGTAACGTCTCAAGATTGCAATCTTTCCTTCATTCAATCCACGTTGATAGGGCTTACCGGCATCACAAAAGTATATTTTTGTATCGAATGCCTCTTCAGTACTTTGATGCCTCGCATATTCACGGCCTTGGTCATTTGTAATGCTTTTGACCTTTTGATTCTTCAACATCTTCACTGTGGCATGATGAACTGTGTCGGCCTTATGGTTCTCGCACTTTAGAGCCTGAATATTACGACTTCTGTTTTTACCAAGCATAGAGTCACGCTCCCAATGACCTTTGTGTTTTCTGGAGATGGCGGAGTTCGGACGCTCTTTCAGAGTACGCATATGCGCAATAGAGCCGGGTTTATCATGAATCTTACGTCCACGCCTTCTTCGAACTTTGTGGTGTCTCGGAAGCAGCTTAAAGAGCCTGCCGCCTCTTTGAGCGTCCTTGTAAATGAACTTGTAAATCGTTTCATGGCTCACTGATTCAAAGTCTTCGAGTTTAAAACGCTCTGATATTTGCTGAGGTGTCCAGCCATATTCTAAGTAGGAAACTATCACATGAATTTTATTCTTGGTCAGCTTCTTGAACCAGTTCCGCTGATAGAAACGTTCTTCACTCTTCTCGTGCGCTTGCTTAAAACGATAACCTTTCAAACCTCGATTACGCTTAAGTTCACGGCTTATTGTACTTGGATGAAAACCCAATCGGTGCGCTATAGATTTAAACGTCCAATTGAGCTTTAAAAGCCTGTGAATATCGACTCGGTCTTGATAACTCAATCTTCGATACCTTCTCATATCAGTACTCCTTTGTTGGGGAAGTACTTGAGAAGGTATCAACTTCATAAGTCAGATTCTAAATTGCACTGGTTGGTTGAACTCGGGACACTTAAAACAACACGAATCTCCACTTGTATTTCTAAACCCTAGAAACGTTTGACTTTAAGAAACTACTGGCAAAAAGATCTTAAAAGCCAGTTTTGGCCCTCCGAGATCAAGTTTTGGGACACCTCAAATATCAACCAAGAATAATCTACGCATTTAATGCGCCAACGCTTGAGATTCAACACCAAGATAGTTCTATAAAAAGTTCAGTGCTCTCACATAGTGTTAAGCCTTCTTTCTCCATCCAGCAACGAATGTGAAGCATTTCATCTTTACGAGGGAACCGCTGCGATTTACCTCGAATATCGTAGAGAAGTCGACGCTCTGTATCGATATAGAGAGTTAACACTTTTGAAGTCACAAAGTTATCGAGACGAGAAAATGACCAAACACTAAGCTCCCCATCTAAACATTCTTCGGTGTATTTGATATTGCAAGCACCCAAAAAAGAATCATCTTCAGCTGCAAGTTCCCAATTTGATTTTAACTGTCGAATTGTTGTCGTCGCAGCCTTGCTCTCTCTAATGTATTCGCGGATATCAGAAGTTGGAAATTTAATTAATCTCCTGTGATCAATTTCTGCTGAAATCTTCCTCCACTCACGCGTCAATTTAGACAAAACTCTAGGGTCAAGCATCTCAAGCTGAAAATCTGGATCAGGCGGTAGTTCAACAATAGTCTTACCGCCCCGAACTACCGTACGGGATTCAAATTTTTGAAAGTTAAGATAATCAACAATGTCAGACAATTTATCCGTTATGATGGTTGGATGTTTAATGCAATAAAGTAGAAATGATCTCCAAAATTGATAGTGTTCATGTAACTTGTAAGGTGTTGATTCTAAAAAAAGCTTTACTAAGTCTCGCTCCCCACCCAAGCTTAAAATTAAACTCTCAACTAAAGCATCCTCGACCGAACGACTGCTTGGTATCTTGTAAAAGTGACATACCATCTTAGTGTCAATCGGCACTCGACTCTTCTGCTCATACAATTTCTGCCCTTGACAGAGGTTCACATACCAGTCTCGATATCGATACGAGCCTCGATCGCTCCGAAACCAAACGTTTTCTAAAAGTCTGGGTGGTTGACCGGGACCGAATAGATGGTTCAAAAGGTGACTAAATTGTTTTGCGGTGTTTCGAGAAACCGGCTGCCAATTTTTGTAGTCCTGACACCATTGCCCTTTGCGCTGGAAGATCTTGAGTAGTGCATAAAAGTAGTAAGCAGTTTCTCCTTGTATAGTCAGTGTTTCATCAAGTAGCTTTCCATTCTTTAATACATGCTGTAGAAATGCATCAAGTCCTTTGGTACCATGAGTACTAAAGAATTTATTTACTTTGATATATTTTTGGAAGGTCTGCCATTTTTTGTCTGAGATTTCTAGCTTACTGGCATCAATATTGCAAACGATTGATATGAGCTTACTTTTATTGGCTGACATGAGGCCATTTCCCCGTAAGTTGACGTTACCCTAGCGTGGTTGGAATTACCCCAAAAAGGTGTAGTTCCTCTTCATTAAGCTACCATTCGATTTAA